>SVEO01000012.1 GCA_015057275.1 Lachnospiraceae bacterium
TAAGCAACGCGTCAAGTGCAATAGTGACTTGAACGAAGAGAAAGTCTGGGCGCCTTGAGACGCTGTCCGGTGTCAAGGGGTTATACCCAGCGAGTCGAGCCACCCCTTTGAGGGGTGGCGGCGACTATTAACTCCATATTTTATTCATTACTTAATCGTAACCACAGCCTTCACCGGAATCTTAATATCTTTCTTATCACCTACCGGTGCCGGTACGGAGAAGTTCGGTGTGCCGTCCGGATTCCAGTGCAGTCTTGTTAAGCATGCATTTCTGCCGGCGTCATACAGCGGTTGATAATTTGCGTCCACAAGGTAACGCTCTTCCTGGCGGGAATGGAACACAAAGATATCGTGACCTTCCTCGTCAGTTGTAAAGCTGTTGTGACCTGGGCCGAACTGGCCATTGGCTGCGCAGCTAATGAATACCGGACATGGACTCTTTGTCCAGTTGGACGGTTCAAGCAAATCAGCATTTTCATCAATCGTTAAGAGGCCTAAGCAGTACAGCGCATCTGTGCCGCTAGCCGAATAAGTCATAAATAATCTGCCGTTACGGTGCAAAAATCCCGGGCCCTCACATACCGGGAAACCATGGCGCTCCCAATTATAATCCGGGCTTACCAGCTTAGCTACGCGGGAAGAATCAATCGTCCACGGATTTACCATCTTAGCAGCGTAGATATCGGAATCAACCGGGTGTTTTTCTGCCCAGAACAAGAAAAGTTCGCCCTTATGCTGCAATACTGTATGGTCAAGAGAAAAATCGGTAAAGGCAATGGAATCATTTGTAGTCGTTGCAATCGGTCCCATATTTACCCATTCATCCACCATTGGGTCGCCTTCGCACATCAAACAGTGCGGGCGAATGGACCATAGGTTCATAGGATCAATCGAAGTGGTAAAGTATATGTAAAACTTACCATCGATGTAATGGATTTCCGGAGCCCAAATGTGCGGACTTAAATCACCCGGCAGCGGTTCGCGGCAGAAAACCACGCGCTCCGTATAATTACCACCGAGGTCTGCCAAGCCATCTAATGTGGCGGCTTTTCTTAAAACAATTTCGCGGTATTGATATTTACCGTTTAAATTGTGCTCAGGATCGGTGTGGGAAGCAGTAAAATAATAGCTTCCATCCGTATGGCGGTAAATAAATGGGTCTGCTCTGTGGTAAATAAGCGGAGTAGTAAATAAATGCTCGGTTACATAGCCGGTCACTTCGTAAGTGCCAGCAGTAGTAGGAATTTCATCTTCCCAGGTAACCTTTAAGGGCTCTACTGCACCATTCGAATAAGTAACGGACACAGTTTTAGGCAACGCAACATCCTCACTGGCAGCCGCCGTCACATGAACAGTTTCTACAGTGGAAACAACGACCGGTTCCGGTTTGCCGTATATAGCCTGCAAAGCAGTCAGCACATCATCGGAAATCTCTACTACCACATCAGCAGGAGCGACCGGACATGCGGCAGCATCCACATACTGCTCATCTTCATATGTAATAAAATCTTTTGTAGTAAACGTAAACATCTGTGCAGGGTTTAAGCGGTCAGATGCGTAGAGGTAGATACTTCCATCTTCCTTGGTTATAAAAAAGGGGTTGTTCATTTGTCTGGAGCCGTTCGTTGGAAAAACAATACCGTTGTTACCATTCAAAGCATACCATGTCTCTTTGTCATAGCTGTACTCTAAGTGGAGACTGTCGGATTCCGGATTATTCCAATCGACGGTATAAGGACGTAGATAATTCATAAATAAACCTCATTTCTGCGTAGTAAGTTGCATCATATTCTTTTGCACCGGGCAAGTCAACGCCGGGCATTTCCCCTATTATAATACGGATTTTCAAAATAGGCAATCGAAAGAAATATAAAATATTTGAAAACCCCTTGAAGTAAAAAGTGCAAAATGCTATGATGTTAAAGTAAAATATGCTTAGATTGGAGTAGTATATCTATGAAGAAAAATATTACCATTCCGAAAGAGTATCGGCTGACTTTCTGTGAAGAAATTCAGGAGCTTGATTCCGACGGTTATTTATTAGAACACATACAGTCCGGCGCTAAAATCGTGCTGATGGCGAACGATGATGCCAATAAAGTATTTACCATTGGCTTCCGCACCCCACCCCAGGACGATACCGGTTTGCCGCATATTTTGGAGCATTCAGTGCTTTGCGGTTCTAGAGAATTCCCGGCAAAAGACCCGTTTGTTGAACTGGCGAAAGGCTCACTCAACACATTTTTAAATGCGATGACATACCCGGATAAGACCGTGTACCCGGTTGCAAGCTGCAACGACAAGGACTTTCAGAACCTGATGCACGTCTATATGGACGCGGTATTTTTCCCGAATATATATAAGAAAGAAGAAATCTTCCGTCAGGAAGGATGGAGCTACGCCATCGAGGATGTAGACGCACCACTGACCTATAACGGTGTTGTTTACAATGAGATGAAGGGCGCATTTTCCTCGCCGGAGGGTGTGCTGGAGCGTGAAATTCAGCACTCACTCTTCCCGGACAGCCCGTATGGATTTGAATCCGGCGGCGACCCGGATCATATTACAGAGCTTACTTACAAGGATTTTCTTGATTTCCATAGCCGCTATTATCATCCGTCGAACAGTTACATTTATTTGTACGGTGACATGGATATGGAGGAAAAGCTGACTTGGATGCATGAAGCATACCTTTCCAAGTTTAATAAAATCGAAATTGATTCTCGCATTTTGTTGCAGCCGGCATTTGAAGAAATGAAGGTGGAAACAGTGGCTTATCCGATTTCTGAAAGTGAGTCAGAGCGTGAAAACACCTATTTATCCTGGAACGTGGTGGTTGGCGAGAGCACCGACGAGAAGTTGTATATCGCTTTTCAGGTGTTGAGCCATGCGCTGATTTCGATGCCGGGTGCGCCGTTAAAACAGGCGTTATTAGAGGCAGGCATCGGTAAAGATGTGTACGGAGGCTATGAAAATGGTATCTTGCAGCCTGTGTTTTCTATCACTGCCAAGAATGCGGAAGACGAGCAGAAAGAAACATTCGTGCGCATTATTACTGACACATTGGAGAAAATTGTCAGTGAAGGTTTCGATAAAGATACGTTGCGCGGTGGCTTAAATTCTATAGAATTTCAGTATCGCGAGGCTGATTTTGGCCGCTTCCCGAAGGGCTTAATGTTCGGTTTGCAGATGTTTGATAGCTGGCTTTACGACGACAACAAGCCGTTTATCCACTTGAAATCCGACGAGACGATTGCTTTCTTAAAAGATATGCTGAATACCGATTACTATGAAAATCTTGTCAAAACATATCTGCTCGGCAACCCGCATACCAGTGTCGTGGTGGCAGTACCGAAGAAGGGTATGACCACAAAGAAAGATGAGCAATTAGCACAGAAGTTAGCTGATTACAAACAGTCATTGAGTGTGACAGAAGTAGAGAAGCTTGTTGCTGATACGCATGCATTGCGCGCACACCAGGAAGCTCCGTCTACGAAGGAAGAATTAGAAGCGATTCCAATGATTCAGCTTGAGGATATTAAGAAGACACCGGAACCGGTAATCTACGAGGAAAAAGAGATTTTTGGTGCAAAGGTGTTGCACACAAATATTTTTACAAACAAGATTGCATATTTTAATATTTCCTTTGATGCGAGCGGATTATCGATGGAAGAACTGCCGTATTTGGGACTGTTAAAACGAACGATCGGTTATATGAATACCGAAAAATACACTTATACCGAAATTAATAACCTGCTGAATATTCATACCGGCGGTTTGGATGCAGATTTCATTGTCTACGAAAAGCAGAATGCGCAGATTGAGGATATCCCTGAGGTACGCTTTGATTTAAAAGGGAAAATTCTTTACGACAAGACACAATTTGCAATGGAATTGGCAGATGAGCTGCTGATGCATACGGATTTCACAGACGAAAGGCGCTTGTTAGAGATCTTGCGCGAGACAAAATCGCGTCTGGCGATGAGTTTAAACTCCTCGGGCAGCAGTGCGGCGGCACTACGCGCGATGTCTTACTATTCGACAGCTGTGGCCATCAAGGATGCCACCCACGGCATAGCTTACTACCACTGGTTAGAGCAGATGGAAGATGAGTTTGAAACAAGAAAGAGCGAGTTAATTGCGGGCTTGCAAAATATTTCAAAACGGTTGTTTGTGCAGCCGGGCATTGTAGTGGGCTACACTGGCAACAGCGAAGGCTACGAAATATTTGAAAAAGTTTTACCGGGATTCCTTGTGCAGCTTCCGAATGAACGTATGGGGGAAAAACAGATTGCGTTTTGCTTGCACCGCAAAAACGAAGGATTTAAGACTTCTGCGCAGGTACAATATGCAGCACAGGCGGGAAATTTCCGCAAGGCGGGCTTTCAGTACCATGGCGCGTTGCAGGTACTCTCTACGATTATGAATTACGAATATTTGTGGACTGAGATTCGTGTCAAGGGCGGCGCATATGGCTGCTCGGCAAGCTTTGCGCGCAATGGTAATTGCACGTTTACCTCGTACCGCGACCCGCATCTTAAAAGAACGTATGAAGTATTTAAGAAAACACCGGAATTCATGCGTAGCTTTGCATGCGATGACCGCGATATGTTAAAATACATTATCGGTACCATTAGTGACATGGACACTCCGCTGACTCCGTCCGGCAAGGGCGTGCGTAGCTTAAATTGCTATTTCATGGGCATTACCTATGAAGATTTACAGAAGACGCGTACCGAGGTTTTGACGACAACTGTTGAAACGTTGCGTGGTTTGGCGGATTTAGTTGCATCGGCACTGGAGCAGGATTATGTCTGCGTCATCGGTAACGAGGGGAAAATTCAGGAATCGGACGGCATTCTCAAAGAGAAGCTGCCGCTGTTCAATCATTAACATAAGAGAGGAAAACTCCATGGGAGAATTACAGAAAAAATCCGGTTTTGCAGCGTTAGTTGGTCGTCCGAATGTCGGAAAATCGACGCTGATGAACCGTTTGATCGGGCAGAAAATTGCCATCACAAGCAGCAAACCGCAAACGACAAGAAACCGTATTCAGACAGTTTACACGGATGAGCGCGGACAGATTATCTTTTTGGACACGCCGGGCATCCACAAGGCCAAGAATAAATTGGGCAATTACATGGTTGATGCGGCAAATCGTACGATGAACGAGGCAGACGTTATTTTGTGGCTGGTAGAGCCGACGACCTTTATCGGTGCCGGCGAGCGTCAGATTTTAGCGACGATTCAAGCCGCAAAACCTCCGGTTATCCTTGTAATGAACAAGGTCGACACTGTGACAAAGGAAGAACTCATTTTGGCGGTTAAAGCATATAGTGAACTGCACGATTTTGATGAAATCATACCGGTGTCTGCGGCAAACGGCAACAATACGGATCATTTGATGGACGTGTTGTACCGTTATTTGCCGTACGGGCCGATGTATTATGATGAAGATACGGTAACCGACCAGCCGATGCGCCAGATTGCCGCTGAGCTGATTCGCGAAAAGGCGTTAAAGCTATTGAAGGACGAAATTCCGCATGGCATTGCCGTTACTGTGGAAAAGATGAAAGAGCGTAAAGACGGAAGCATGTGGGATTTGGAGGCTTCCATCATTTGCGAGCGTGATTCCCACAAGGGAATTATCATAGGGAAGCAGGGCAGCATGCTGAAAAAAATTGGCAGCGCAGCCCGCTACGAAATTGAAAAGATGCTGGAAATGCAGGTAAATCTGAAATTATTTGTTAAGGTGCGCAAGGAGTGGCGCGACAACGACATCCAGTTAAAGAATTTTGGATATCACGACGCAGAATAGAAAGTGAGTTGCATGTTTGATACATTACAGGTCAAGGGTATGGTTATTCAGGCTACGCCCGTGGGTGATTTTGATAAAAGAATCGTAATATTGACAAAGGAGCGTGGGAAGATTACCGCTTTTGCTCGCGGAGCGAGACGGCCGAACAGCCCGTTTCTTGCGGGGACACGACCGTTTTCTTTTGGCACTTTCACAGTGATGGAAGGGCGCGACTATTACCGCGTGCGTCAAGTCGATATTGAGAATTTTTTTGAGGAAATGTCCGAGGATTTAGAAGTTGCATATTACGGTTTTTATTTCCTTGAATGGGCTGACTACTACGGACGCGAATTTGTCGACGGCAAGGACACGCTTAACTTATTATATCAGACATTCCGTGCATTGTTAAAACCGGCGCTGCCGAATTCGCTTGTGCGTTGCATCTTTGAATTAAAAATGCTTACCATCAACGGTGAATACCCGAACCCTGACGGAGAAGACAGACATCCGTCCACCGTGTATGCGCTTGATTACGTCATTCGCGCACCGATTGAGAAGCTTTACAATTTTGTTGTTACGCCGGAAGTGGAGACCGAAATGCGCAAAATTCTCGATCAACACATCGAAAAAGTCATCGATCGTAAATTTAAATCGTTGGAAATGTATTTTTCCATTGCAAAAATATAAGTTAGCGGTTACAATGTTTTTCTAAGCTTAATTGCGAAGAGTAGTAAATATAAGAAGGGTAGACTATGGAAAAACGTAGAAAAAAGTACAGAAGAAAAAGTGCATATCAAGATAAAAAATACATAATTACCGGTGTTCTCGGTGTGATTTTAGCCGTGCTGCTGATTATTCTTTTGCTGTTGAAAGTATTCGATAAGGAGGATAAGCAAAACGAAACTCCGATGACCGGGGGAAATTCCAATGTGAGCGGTGAAAATTCCGATATCGCCGGCGAGAATGCCGAGAAAGGCGTCAGTAACCATTTTATTTATCTGACGAAGGGCAATAGCGTTACATGGACGTTCCGCGAGGACTTTGCAGCAGACTACTATGATTTAGAAGAGCTGAAAACTTCGATTGACGCAGAGATTGCAGATTTTGTGCAGAACCACGAGGGCAGCACGATGGAGCTTGTGACTTACGAGCTGAAATCTGATGTGATAACCGTTTCATTCGCATTTGATTCGATTGACAGCTTTATCACATATTATAATGAATACACGTTGCCGGATGAGAAGGCATATTTCTTCTTTGATACTGTAGCGAAGGCGCAGGAAGCAGAGTATGTATTTGAGGAAGTTTACAGTAACGAGAGCAACGATACTGCGTATCTGCCGGACGAACTTGTAACGGATGAAAATGTGCGCATGGTAATTACAAATCTCGAGATTGATTTCGCAACGGATTATAATATGTTGTGTTACGGCGCAACCGTGACGGCAGCGGAGGACTGGGTGCACACTACCGCAGGAGAACAAAACGCAATGTTTGTATCGATTGCAGAGCAGGCAACAGATGCAACAGAAGAATAAAAAGAACTTTTTATAAGGAAAGGATATTATATCATGGAAAAGACAATGGACAAAATTGTAGCATTAGCAAAGGCGAGAGGATTTGTATATCCGGGTTCCGAGATTTACGGCGGCTTGGCAAACACATGGGATTACGGTAATCTCGGTGTGGAACTCAAAAACAACGTAAAGAAGGCTTGGTGGTCAAAGTTCATTCAGGAAAATCCATACAACGTAGGTGTTGACTGTGCGATTCTTATGAATCCGCAGACATGGGTAGCTTCCGGACATCTTGGTGGATTCGCTGACCCGCTGATGGATTGTAAGGAATGTCACGAAAGATTTCGTGCAGATAACATCATCGAGGATTATATGAAGGAAAACGGCATTGCCTGCGATGAATCCATTGACGGTTGGGATAACGAAAAGATGAAGAACTTCATTGAAGAACATCAGATTCCTTGTCCATCTTGCGGTAAGCACAATTTTACCGATATCCGTCAGTTTAACTTAATGTTCAAGACTTTCCAGGGCGTAACCGAGGATGCGAAGAACACCGTATATCTTCGTCCGGAAACCGCTCAGGGTATTTTTGTAAACTTCAAGAATGTACAAAGAACATCCAGAAAGAAGATTCCGTTCGGAATCGGTCAGATTGGTAAGTCCTTCCGTAATGAAATTACACCAGGTAATTTTACCTTCCGTACCAGAGAGTTCGAGCAGATGGAATTAGAATTCTTCTGTGAACCGGATACCGACCTTGAATGGTTTGCATACTGGAAAGATTTTTGCATTAACTGGTTAAAGAGCCTGGGTATCAAGGAAGAGGAGATGCGTTATCACGACCACTCTCCGGAAGAACTTTGCTTCTATTCTAAGGCAACAACCGATATTCAGTTCCTCTTCCCGTTCGGTTGGGGCGAACTGTGGGGAATTGCGGACAGAACGGATTATGACTTAACACAGCATCAGAATCTTTCCGGTGAAGATATGAGCTACTTTGATGATGAAAAGAGAACAAAGTATGTTCCTTACGTTGTTGAGCCATCCTTAGGTGCTGACCGTGTCACACTTGCATTCCTTTGCAGCGCTTACGACGAAGAAGAATTAGAAGGCGGAGATGTTAGAACTGTGCTTCATTTCCATCCGGCACTTGCACCGGTAAAGATTGGTGTTTTACCATTATCTAAGAAGCTAAACGAAGGCGCAGAAAAGATTTTTGCGGAGCTTTCTAAGACATACAACTGTGAATTCGACGATAGAGGTAACATTGGTAAGAGATACCGCAGACAGGATGAAATCGGTACACCATTCTGCATCACATACGATTTCGAATCTGAAACAGACGGTTGCGTGACCGTACGTGACCGTGACACGATGGCACAGGAAAGAATCGCTATCGCTGATTTGAAAGAATATTTTGCAAGAAAGTTTGAATTTTAATCAATGAAGGATAAAAAACTGCAGAAAAAATTATTTAAAATAACGCTGGGAGTGGGGCTTTTTGCCCTCCTCCTGGCATTTGTAGCATTAGGGCTGCATTTTTACAACACGTATACAAAGACCGTGAAAAATGTCAAGGCCGAGGATGTGCTGAAAAAGGCCGCCGACCAGCTTGATTCGCTTGCTGCCTCGGAGCAGGACTGGAACTTGGCGATGGAACTTAGTGTCACATACGATGGAGAAACTGCAAAGAGTGAAAGTACTCTCGATGGCAATCTTAAAATCAAAGATGAAGACATTTACATGGAGCTGACGCAGAAGAACACTTCGCAGGTAAATGACGAGGACGCGGAGACGACGGAAACGACAGTCAAAAGCTACACCGAGAAAGTTGACGGCAGTTGGAAAAATTACAGTACCACCGACGATGAAACATGGTACTATTCCACACCGGAAGAGGCAGATGCAGATGTTGTGGCGGCAGAACAAAAGCTGCTTGCCGCAATTCATGAATTAAATATGGATTGGACACTCTCAGAAAAGACAAAACGTGTCAATAAAAAGCATGCTTATGTGTGCACGGCAGATGTCCCTGCAGACGTTGCGCTGAAAATGCTCGCGCTATTTGACATGGAAGCGGTGTTTGAAGAAGGCGAGGAAGCTTACCTTACAGATAAGACGGTCGAAATTTCTTATGCAATTTACGAGAAAAGCGGCCAACCGGCAGAAATCAGCATTTCTTTTGCTGAACTTTATCAAGCAATCTGGGACGAGATGAAGGCTGAAGAGGGCGACGGTACGACCGAAGAAATCGCGGTTGACGGATTTGAGGCGACCATTATTTTTACTTCTTACGAAGTAAAGGAGGACCTCAGCGCGCCGGAAGAAGTACGCGAAGGTGCCATCGATTCTTCTGCCGGTGAATGGACCGAACCGGAAGACAGCGAATGGTACGACTACTTTACAAACAATCTCGGCGCCGATCTTGCCGGCAAGTACGGTATTACCGAGGAAAACTACGGTAACGTGACGGAAGAAGAGTGGGAATCCATTTATTTTAAAGAAATCGGATATTAAAAAGCAGGCTCTACGGGAGCCTGCTTAAAAAGCTATTATGGTAGCAGCGGTCGTAGGTGACATCTTCACCAAACCAATCCGGAGGCAGGAAATTTTCTGCCTCTTCTTTTGTTTCAAATTCTACCTCTGCCAGCACAAGACCTTCAAAACGGCCCTCAAAAATATCGAGTTCAATTGTGTGTCGCTCGTCGAATGGAATGCGATAGCGGCGCTTTGTAATAATATTACCATCCGCTTTCGCCAGCAGATGCTCGTAGCTTTGCTTGTTTAGTGGAAGATTATATTCCTCGCGCATCATCATACCGCCGCCCTTATATGTCAGCGTGTAGGTATCATCATCCTTGCGCACACGCACCACCGGCCCTGTCGATAAATACCCCTGTTGCAAATGCGACGAAGGATAATTCTCTAAATTCTCCGGCAACGATTTAATTAAAAACTTTCTTTCAATCTCCATAAATTCTCCCCGGATTCTGATTTTTGTTGATAACTATTATACTACATTTTTGTTGAATTTGAAACAAGATTTATCAAGTTTATAAAATCCGCAAAGGAAGGATATCATTCGTGCTTCCTTTTCCCTTGCTCGCTCTACGTTGACATTTCCCCGTCATTCATGTTATTCTAAATTTATATGGACAGAGGCCGAGTTAATGCTTCGGAATGGCGTTTCAGCGTAAACGCTTCGGAATGGAGGAAAATATGAAAATATATGCATTTTTAGCGGATGGAATGGAAGAAGTTGAATTACTGGCGGTGACGGACTGCCTGCAGCGTGCGAAGGTGGAGACTGTACTCGTTTCCGTGATGGGACGCAAGGAAGTGGTAAGTTCGCACAACGTGACAATTGTGGCAGACGAGCAAATTGAGGATGTGGATGTTGCGGATGCGGATTTGTTATTCCTGCCGGGCGGTATGCCGGGAACAACGAATCTCAGTAACTGTGCATTGCTGATAGAAATGCTAAAAAAGCATGCAGCAGCCGGTAAGCGAATCGCAGCAATTTGCGCGGCACCGAGCGTGCTTGGACAGAATGGTTTACTCACGGGCAAGAAAGCGACCTGTTATCCGGGCTTTGAGAATGCGTTGATTGGCGCGGAGTACACCGGCGAGAAGGTAGTGACCGACGGCCTTATTACCACTGCTAAGGGCATGGGAGCGGCTATCGATTTGGGACTAGAACTGGTGAAAATTTTAGTAAGTGGGGAGGAAGCGCAGCGCGTTTGCGATGCAATCTATTACTAATATGACGAGAGCGGAAATTAAAAATATGGCTGTCAGAATGCAGCAGGAAATTAATAAAGTAATTATCGGTCAGGAGCAAACCGTAAAATTTGTAGTGGCGGCATTGTTCGCTGATGGGCATGTGCTTCTGGAAGATGTGCCGGGAAGCGGTAAGACGATGCTTGCCAAGGCGGTTGGTCGTACCATTGGCGGCAATTTTTCCCGCATTCAGATGACACCGGATTTACTGCCGGCAGACATGACCGGAATCAATTACTTTAATATGAAAACATCGGAATTTCAATTTCTGCGTGGACCAGTGTTCACAAACGTACTTGTGGCGGATGAAATCAACCGTGCGACGCCGAAAACACAGGCAGGTCTCTTGGAATGCATGGAAGAAAAACAGGTGACCGTGGATGGTACAACCTATTCACTGGATGATGTGTTTATCGTGCTGGCAACGCAGAATCCGGTCGATAATCAGGGTGTATTCCCGTTGCCGGAAGCGCAAATTGACCGTTTTCTTGTGAAGCTGGGGATGGCGTATCCAAAGCATGATTCGATGGTACAGATTTTGCAGACACATCTCGGTGGTGGGAAGCCCGTGCTTGATGCGGTAGAAAAAGTGGTCGACATAAGCGAAGTGTTCACGGCGAAAAAATTAATCAGAGAGACGGAGGTACACGAAGATATTTTACATTATGTGGCCGAAATAGTGGAGGAAACACGCAGTCACTCCGGCGTGCTTTTGGGTATCAGCCAGCGTGGTGCGTTGGGACTTGTGCGCATGGCACAGGTATTAGCAGCCTTTGACGAGCGAGATTATGTGCTGCCGGACGATGTGAAGGAAGCGGCGGTGCCGGTACTGGCGCACCGCCTGATTTTGAAAAACAGTGAGCGTATGAAACAGAATCGTGAGCAGGAAATCATCGAAGAAATCTTGGGAAGAGTTTCCGTTCCAACGGAATAGAATATAAAATGGAAGATATTATTAAAATTTTGGTCGTTCTCTTGCTTGAAGGAGCGGCGCTTCTGCTTATTTTAGTGGGGATTACGTTACTCTATGAGGTGTTGCGTGCATTGGGTATCAAAAAGCTCGAATACAAGCGTTATTTTTCGGAAGTCGGTGTATTTGAGGGAGAATCACTGGAAATGATTGAAGAAGTGACAAACCACGCATTTTTTCCGATGCTGCGGGTCGATGTGGAATCGTATGTAACATCGAAAATCCGCATGGAAGGATGCGAGGAGCGCAATGAAGTAATGCAACATTTTGTCAGCCGATTTCCGGTTGTCATGCCATTTACGACCATCCGAAGAAAACACCCATGCAAAGCAGAAAAGCGAGGATATTACCGTTTAGAATCCGCGAAGATGATGTTCGCCGATTACGATATGTTTTTGCAGAGCGAAGCTGAGCTTTATATATATCCGCGCGAACTGAGCTTGCAGGAAGAAGAGACATTTCACCGTTATTTACAATATAATGCCGCATCGAAGCTGCCGATAATCGCTGACCGATTTGCCTTTGCCGGCGTACGCGAATATCGTACGACAGATGCGCTTGGCGCAGTCAATTTTAAGGCTACGGCTAAATACGGTCAGTTGATGGTAAATGAACCGGAATATCTGATGGGGCGGCAGGTCAAAATTTATGTAAATTTTGAGCCAGCGGACGGCTTGGATTTAAATGAATTTCGCGAGCGCATGGAGCGGGCTTTAAATTACGTTTCGCACGCTTTTACAAAAGCATTTCGCGAGGGGAATCGCTTCGGTTTTGGGGCAAATTGTCGCACAGAAACCGGTGACTATTACTCGAACGTGCCGCTCGGTACCGGATTTGTGCATTATACCGAGCTGTTAAAGGAATTAGCCAAAGTGCAGTCGTACTTTGGTAATTCGTTTGTCTCCGTCATTGATATGGATTTGTACAAATCCATCCGTTGTGCAGAGGTATACCTACTGACTTCATATGTGGACGAAGGGATCGAGAATCGTATCGAGCGTCTGCAGCAACTAGGCAATACCGTGAGGGTAGTACAGGTATAGAGTATGAATATGATAAAATGGAAAGAAATCATTAAAAAATGTTTGTTTTCGATGAAGATGCCGTACTTTGCCGTGCGTCTGGGAATCTGGCTGGCGATTCTTCTTAGCTCACACATGAAGTTTATGGCGTCGCCGTTAGAAAGCATGGGCAGAGAGGGTTGGAACATCGCCCGCAATATTGGTTTGCTGCTTGTAGTAATCGAGGTGCTGCGCTTGCAACGTTGGGAGCGAATAAAAGAGCGTACGCTGGCTTTTTTTCGCAAAGCGGGACACGTCTTTTTGAGTGTGCTAGCCGGAGGTGTCGATTTCATCGCGCGCCTGTTCTCACTTACCAAGAGCCATGCGAGCACATTGCAGAACATCACAAATTATAAAGATGAAACGCTCAAACGGGGGAAACAACAGAAAAAGAAAAAAAACGTACGCCGTTGGAAAAAATTTAACAAGATGACAAATAATGAAAAAGTACGTTTCCTTTATTGGAAGAAGCGGGATGCCTGGGAGCGTGCCGGCATGAGAGTCAACGAATCCGCAACACCGAAAGAGCTGCTGAATCAGGCCTTGCACTTAAAGGGCGCGGGGCGCAGCGCACAGACGGCAGAGAAACTTGTCTCTGAATACGAGCAAGTGCGGTACCGTAAAGATTACAATGCAAATGAGGAAACGGTGTCATATTTGGCAGAAAAAATTTAAGAAAAAGTAGATGACAAGGGCAAAAGAGTGTGTTATAATCGCCGTAATTGTGTAGTAAAATACGCATTTCATAAAGAAAAATCAATTTGAAACGAAATTAGAAATTCTGCTGACGCGAAACTATCGCAAAAGAGCAGAGCAATTAGGAGGACGACATGAGCGTACAGGTAGAAAAGCTTGAGAAGAACATGGCTAAGCTTACCATCGAAGTAAGCGCAGAAGAATTTGAAAAGGCATTGCAGGCTGCATATTTAAAGCAGAGAGGTTCCATCTCCGTGCAGGGCTTCCGCAAGGGCAAAGTTCCACGTCAGATGATTGAAAAGATGTATGGACCGGCTATCTTTTATGAAGAAGCTGTAAATTCTTGCATCCCGGGTGCATACGCAGATGCAGCAGCAGAATGCGGTTTGGAAATTGTTTCCCAGCCGGAAATTGATGTTGTACAGGTAGAAAAGGGCAAGAGCTTTATTTTCACAGCAGAAGTAGCAGTAAAGCCGGAAGTAACTTTAGGTGATTATAAAGGCATCGAAGTTGTAAAGGCGGAAGTAGAAGTTTCTGACGAAGAAGTAGCAGCAGAATTAGAGAAGGTTCGTAAGCAGAATGCAAGAACTATTACTGTTGAGGACAGAGCAGTAGAAAGCGGTGACACAGTTACTATCGATTTCGAAGGCTTTGTTGACGGTGTTGCATTCGAGGGCGGCAAGGGCACAGATTATCCGTTGACCATCGGTTCCCACTCCTTCATTGACACATTTGAAGATCAGTTAATCGGCCACAACATCGGTGATGATGTTAAGGTTAACGTTACTTTCCCGGAACAGTATCAGGCGGCAGACCTCGCAGGCAAGCCGGCAGTATTCGAAGTTAAGGTTAAGGCAATCAAGGCTGAGGAATTACCGGAAGTGGATGACGATTTCGCACAGGACGTATCCGAATTTGATACCTTAGAAGAATACAAGGCTGACTTAGCAAAGGGCTTAGCAGAAAAGAAGGAAAAAGATGCGAAGAACGCGATGGAAGACGAAGCCATCGAAAAAGTAATCGCGAACGCACAGATGGATATTCCGGAGAAGATGATTGAAGCTCAGCAGCAGCGTATGATAGAGGATTTTGCAGCAAACTTACAGCAGCAGGGTCTCTCCATGGAACAGTACATGCAGTTTACCGGCTTGAATCAGGCTATGTTGATGGAGCAGGTAAAGCCACAGGCTGAAAAGAGAATCCAGTCCAGATTAGTATTAGAAGCGATTGCTAAAGCAGAAGCAATCGAAGTTGCGGATGCGGAAGTTGATGCAGAGTTAGAAAAGATGGCATCCATGTACAAGATGGAACTTGAAACTGTTAAGGGTTATATGGGTGAAGAAGGAATTGCTCAGATGAAGGAAGATATTGCCGTACAGAAGGCCGTTGAGGTTGTTATGGCAAATGTTGTCGTAAAATAATTGTTTCCAGATTCGGGCAAAAAGAAAGGAAGATTTAAATGGCTTTAGTACCTTATGTCATTGAACAGACAAGCAGAGGCGAGCGCAGTTATGATATTTATTCCAGATTATTAAAGGAAAGAATCATCTTCCTCGGCGAAGAGGTAAATGATGCGACTGCAAGCACAATTGTTGCACAGTTACTGTTTTTGGAATCGGAAGACCCGTCTAAGGATGTACATTTGTATATCAACAGTCCGGGAGGTTCCGTAACAGCCGGCATGGCAATCTATGATACCATGCAGTACATTAAGTGCGATGTTTCCACGATTTGTATTGGTATGGCTGCCAGCATGGGCGCGTTCCTGCTAGCAGGTGGTGCCAAAGGCAAGCGTTTTGCACTCCCGAATGCGGAGATTATGATTCATCAGCCGCTCGGAGGAGCAAAAGGTCAGGCGACCGAGATTCAAATTGCTGCGGAGCACATCTTAAAGACAAAGAAAAAGTTGAACGAAATTTTAGCAGCAAACACAGGAAAGCCTTTTGAAGTAATCCAGGCGGATACCGAAAGAGACAATTGGAAGACTGCAACAGAAGCCTTAGAGTATGGCTTGATTGACCACGTCATCGAGAACCACAAGGGCGTATAAGTACAGAACAGAAGGCGGGGCAGAATCACTGCGCCGCCTTTCGAAGTTATTTCATTTGGGAGGAAATTATGGCAGGAAAGATGGATGGCACGAGAAGCAGAATTTGCCGTTGTTCATTTTGCGGCAAGAGTCAGGAACAGGTAAGAAAACTGATTGCCGGTCCAGACGACATGTTTATTTGTGACGGTTGCGTTGCACTTTGCAGCGATATCATAGATGAAGAATTGGAAGAATACGAAGAAGAGGAAAGCTTTGAAATCAATCTGTTAAAGCCGAAGGAAATGAAGGCATTCCTCGATGAATATGTCATCGGTCAGGATGAGGCGAAAAAAGTACTGTCTGTGGCTGTTTACAACCATTATAAGAGAATTTTGGCTCCAAACGATTTGGATGTGGAGCTTCAAAAGAGCAATATATTGATGCTTGGCCCGACCGGCTGTGGCAAAACATTCCTTGCACAGACGCTGGCGAAGCAGTTGAACGTACCGTTTGCGATTGCCGATGCTACAGCGCTGACTGAGGCCGGCTATGTGGGCGAGGACGTGGAAAATATCTTGTTAAAGCTGATTCAGGCGGCGGACTACGATGTGGAACGTGCCCAAGTTGGCATTATCTATATCGATGAGGTTGACAAAATTACAAAGAAATCCGAGAATGTTTCAATCACCCGTGATGTTTCCGGCGAGGGCGTGCAGCAGGCATTGTTGAAAATTTTAGAGGGTACGGTTGCCAGCGTGCCACCACAGGGCGGCAGAAAACACCCGCATCAGGAATTGATTCAGATTGACACGACAAACATTCTGTTTATTTGCGGAGGTGCGTTTGATGGTTTGGAAAAGATTATCGAAAGCCGTACCGAAAAATCTTCTATCGGTTTCGGCGCAAATCCGATAGATAAGCGCGGTGATAACATCGACCGGCTGTTTGAGGAAGTGATGCCGCAGGACTTGACGAAGTTTGGCTTGATTCCGGAATTTATCGGCCGTGTACCGGTTGTTGTTTCATTGAAATCACTTGATAAAGAGATGCTGGTAAGAATTCTTACTGAGCCGAAAAATGCGATTATCAAGCAATACGAGAAGATGTTTGAGTTAGATGATATTGAGTTGAAATTTACCGACGAGGCAGTTGCGGCGATTGCAGAGCTTTCCTTAAAGAGAAAGACCGGCGCGCGTGGTTTGCGTTCCGTGATTGAAAAAGCGATGATGGACGTGATGTTTGAGCTGCCGAGCGACGAGACAGCGGTTTCCTGTACTATTACAAAGGAAGTTGTTGAGAACGGCGCGGCACCGATTGTCGAATACGCCGATGATAATTCGAAGCGTAAGAAAAGAGCATAAAATGGTTCGTGAATTGGTTCAAATGCCGATGATTCCCTGTAGGGACTATGTGGTTCTGCCGGGGACGGCGGCACATTTTGATGTAGAAGAGAAAAACTTAATAGCGGGCTTGGAAAAAGCGATGCGCACGAATCAACTGGTTTTTGTGGTTCTGCGTAAAGAACCGGCAGGGGATGATGTTTTGGCGGTACGCGGCGTTGGCACGATTTGTCGTATGAAACAGATGATGCGCATGCAGAACGGAGTGCATCGTGTGGTGGCACAGGGCGTGAAAGCAGCAGACGTATATCAGGCGTTTGAGCAGGAGAATTATCTTGTGGCGGAAGTTTCCGAGCAGGCAGACGAGCCTGCGGATGGGGACGCATACCGCACTGAGGCGATGAATCGAATTGTCAGAGAACAAGCGGTGTTATATGCTTCCGAGATGAACAGCGGAAATAAGGTGGCATTCAAGCGTTGCTTAAGCACGCCGGAGTTACCGAAGCTGTTGAATCAGATTATCGCAAACCTGCCGATTACAATCGAAAAACGCCAGCAGTATTTGGAACTTACAAGCCTTAACGCACGTTATCAGTATGTGTTGGAATGTCTGGCTGCGGAGTTGGAGATTAGTCGCATAAAGAAACAAATTATGGATGAAACGAAGATTCGCATCGACAAGAACCAAAAAGAGTTCGTTTTGCGCGAACAGATGAAGGTTATTCGAGGCGAACTTGGTGAGGATAACAGCGTTTCCGATGCGGACGAGTTTTTGGAAAAGACAGAAAGTCTTGCTGCACCGGAGGAAATTAAAGAAAAGCTGCGCAAGGAAATTCGAAAATTTAAATTATTGATGGGGAATTCGGCTGAAAATTCGGTCGTCCGCACCTATATTGAGACGTTGCTCGAATTTCCGTGGGATTTGCGAAGTAAAGAATTAAACGACATTCGTCGCACGAAGCATATTTTGGAACGCGACCATTATGGCATGGAAAAGGTCAAGGAACGCATCTTGGAATATCTGGCGGTGCGCAAGCACACGAAGAAGGAGATGGGGTCTATCTTATGTCTGGTTGGGCCCCCGGGTACCGGAAAGACGTCGATTGCCAAGTCGGTAGCAGAGTCACTTGGACGCAAGTATGTGCGTCTTTGTTTGGGTGGTGTGCGCGATGAAGCGGAAATTCGCGGGCACAGACGAACATATCTCGGCTCGATGCCGGGACGAATTGCGGCAGCCATGAAGCAGGCTGGCACGAAAAATCCACTGATGCTGCTCGATGAAATCGACAAGCTCGGCAACGATTTTCGCGGTGACCCTGCGAGTGCATTGCTGGAAGTGCTTGACGGTGAGCAGAACAAAGCCTTCCGTGACCATTATTTGGAAGTGCCGCTCGATTTATCGGAGGTGTTGTTCATTTGCACGGCTAACACCACGGACACGATTCCGCGACCACTTTTAGACCGCATGGAAATCATCCAGTTGTCCGGTTATACGGAATATGAAAAATTCCACATTGCAAAACAGTATTTTGTGGATAAGCATAGAAAAAATTGCGGATTAAAGAAGAGTGAATTTGACCTCGCGGATGATGCAATTTATGAATTGATTCGTTATTACACGAAGGAAGCCGGTGTGCGACAGCTCGAGCGAAATATCGCTGCCCTCTGCCGCAAAAAGGTTTACGAGAAATTAGCTAAAGAAAATACCGGTACGTCGGCAGTCCTTAGGGTGGAGGATATCGCGCATTATCTCGGCAAGCGTAAAGTTTACCGTGAACAGAGAAATGCTGATGATGCAGTTGGTATTGTACGCGGACTGGCTTGGACGGCTGCCGGCGGCGACACGCTGCAGATTGAAGTGGCGAGTATGCCGGGCAAAGGGAAGCTATTACTGACCGGTCAGCTTGGTGATGTGATGCAGGAGTCAGCCAAGACAGCACTTTCCTATGTACGCAGTATTGCCGGGGAGTTCGGCGTGCCGGACGATTATTTTGAAACGCATGATTTGCATTTGCACGTGCCGGAAGGTGCTGTGCCGAAAGATGGTCCGAGTGCGGGCATCACAATGGCAACCGCGATTTTATCCGCGGCGACAGAGAAGAAAATCAGAGCCAATTTGGCAATGACCGGAGAGATTACACTGCGTGGCAGAGTGCTGCCAATCGGTGGTGTAAAGGAAAAGCTTTTGGCGGCCAAAGCAGCGGGCATTGGTTTGGTGCTTGTGCCGCAGGAAAACGAGCCGGATGTGGCAGAACTTAACGAAAAAATTTGCGAGCATCTGACGATAACATTTGTCGGTAGTATGCAGGAAGTTTTGGAGAACGCTTTCGCAGAGTAAGGAAAAAGCCGTGAGAAAGTGTTGCCAAATGCGGAAGAAAGAACAGGAGGTTACAAGACCAAATGGTAATCAAAGAAGCAATTTTAGAAACTGTGTGCGGAATTACGAGCACATTGCCGCAGAACACATTGCCGGAAATCGCTTTTGCCGGCAAGTCAAATGTGGGCAAGTCCTCGTTGATTAATGGCTTGTTAAATCGCAAGTCGCTCGCGCGTACATCTTCGCAGCCGGGCAAAACGCAGACGATTAATTTTTATCAGGTTAACAAAGAACTGTATTTTGTGGATTTGCCGGGCTACGGCTATGCGAAAGTTTCGCAAACGATAAAAGAAAAATGGGGCAAGATGATTGAAAAATATCTGCGCACTTCAAAGCAATTAAAAAAAGTGTTCCTGCTTCTCGATATCCGTCACGAGCCGTCGGCCAATGATCGCAACATGTACGAGTGGATCACTTATAATGGATATGAGCCGGTCATTATTGCAACAAAGCTCGACAAAATCAATCGCAGCCAGATACAGAAACAGTTGAAAATTCTGCGCGAAGGCTTGCAGGCACCAAAAGGAACGCTGATTTTCCCATACTCGGCGATTACAAAGCAGGGACGCGAGGAAATATGGGCGTACATTGAAGAAGCAATTGTGCCGGTCGACGCGGAAGAGGCAGCAACGCAAAGTGAATAATAAAAAACGCTGTTGCCCTTAGGACAACAGCGAACGCATCATGTGTGCATACAGGTCGGTACATTTTTCCTGCCAGTGGTCGCACATATAAGAAGCCTCCTCTTTGGAGGAAACATTTAAATTCATTTCAAGTAACATCAAATCGCCCTCACGGATTTGCAGATGAACGACATAATCCTCACCGTTTTGATAATAAGTGGCGAGAATGCCGGATTCATTGCAGAACCGGAAGCGATTCTTAGCAAGATAAGCATCGGCTTCGGCGCGAATCGCTGTGGGAATGTCCTTGACGCAGACCTGCAGTGTGGCGCGGCCCGAATCCGTCAATTCATAATATGTTGT
The DNA here is from genome assembly GCA_015057275.1 of Lachnospiraceae bacterium. Classification (GTDB taxonomy): domain Bacteria; phylum Bacillota; class Clostridia; order Lachnospirales; family Lachnospiraceae; genus SIG308. The sequence goes on from SVEO01000012.1 coordinate 20,557, forward strand.
GTGGGAAACAACTTCCCCACGAATCAATTTTGATTCCACTAATTCATTAATCACAACCTGTGCGGAAAAATAATTCGTATATCCGCCGTCGGTAAAAAATTCAATCATATGCGACGCGGATAACGGAAAATCCACGTTACTCAACATATATAAAGAAGTCAATTTGTATATCGTAGTAACATCAATCGACATGGTAACCTCCATTCCGAAGCGTTTACGCTGAGGAACGCTCAAAGAAATTCGCGGATGCGATTTCTTTGTAGCATCAGGGCTTCTTTGTGACGCTTCGGCACAAAAAGCCGTGTGAAAAATCAGCACATCAGTGTGATTTTTCACACTAACCTCCATTAAATATTTATATTACAAGTATAATATAGAAAAAAAGAAAATTCAACACATTTCATGACAGGAAAATGATTGGGCATCGAAGGAAGGAGTAGAAAACGATGAGAGAAAAATTAATGACATTACCACTGCGCCAGTTGCAATTGATTGCGCGCCAGAACAAAATTCATTACAGTGGGCTGAAGAAAGATGAGCTGATTGAGAAAATCTGTGGTTTGCAGCAAAAACAAGAAGAAAAGGCTGCGGCGGAACCGGTGGCAGCGGAAGCAGCTACGGAGAATGTTTCACAGGAAACAACAGAGGAGCCGACAGAACGGGAAGGATTTTCCTACGAGAGCGACGAATCCGCGCACGGAATTTTGGAGATTATGCCGGACGGTTTTGGTTTTATCCGCAGTGAAAATTTCCTGCCGGGTGACGAGGATGTGTATGTGGCACCGTCACAGATTCGCAAGTTCAATTTAAAAACCGGTGATTTCCTTACCGGCAAGCTGCGCGTGCGCAGAGAAGGGGAACGATTCGGCGCACTGGCATATCTGGAAAAAGTAAATGGTTTTACATTGGATGAGGCAATGAAGCGTGGAAATTTTGAAGATTTAACTCCGGTTTTCCCGAACCAGCGTTTGCACCTGGAAAGCGAAAGTCACAACATGGCGATGCGTATCGTTGACCTTGTTTCCCCGATCGGAAAGGGGCAGCGCGGCATGATTGTGGCACCGCCGAAGGCCGGCAAAACAACGCTGCTGAAAGAAATTGCCAAGTCCATTACCTTCAATCATCCGGAAACGCACCTCATTATTTTGCTGATCGACGAGCGCCCGGAAGAAGTAACTGATATAAAAGAAGCAATTGAAGGCGATAATGTAGAAGTCATTTATTCAACTTTTGATGAACTGCCGGAGCATCACAAGCGCGTGTCCGAAATGGTAATTGAGCGTGCCAAGCGTCTGGTGGAGCATAAGCAGGACGTAATGATTTTGCTTGATTCCATTACCCGTCTGGCGAGAGCCTACAATCTCACTGTTTCGTCAAGCGGCCGCACACTTTCCGGCGGTCTCGATCCGGCGGCTCTGCACATGCCGAAGAAATTTTTCGGCGCAGCCAGAAATATGCGTGAGGGCGGCAGCCTGACCATTCTTGCAACCGCACTGGTAGAAACCGGCAGTCGTATGGACGATGTTGTATTTGAGGAATTCAAAGGCACCGGCAACATGGAACTCGTGCTTGACCGTAAGCTTAGCGAGCGCAGAGTATTTCCTGCCATCGACATTTTAAAGTCCGGTACCCGCCGCGAAGACCTGCTTTTGACTCGCGAGGAGAAAGAAGTTTCTGACATCATGCGCAAAGCATCAAACAATCTACGCCAGGAAGAGATGCTGGAATCAGTAATGAACCTGTTTTATCGGACAAAGGACAACAAAGAATTCATCCAAAAGATGAAAAACATGAGATTTTGATAAAAAAATGTGAATAATTTCCAAAAATGTTGTTGACAGAACGAAAAGCTTGTGTTAGTCTGTAAAATGCACCATTATGGAGAATAGTCTCATTATGCCCTAAAATAGGCACTTTTGAAACTAGCACTACAGAGAATGAGCGCAAAATATGGAAACAGGGGTGAAATGTCACATGGAGAAAAATAGAATGCATCCGGTGAAAGCAGGAAAAAGCATCCGTATGAGTTATTCTAAAAGAAAAGAAGTTCTCGATATGCCGAATTTCATTGAAATCCAGAAGGATTCCTACGAGTGGTTTATCAACGAAGGACTTGCTGAAGCTTTTAGAGATATCTCTCCAATCGAAGATTATAATGAGCACCTTAGTCTGGAATTTGTAAGCTTCCAGCTTTGCACAGGGGAGGGCGATATTAAGTATAATATCGAGGAATGTAAGGAAAGAGATGCTACTTACGCGGCTCCGCTGAAAGTGAAAGTAAGACTTCGCAACAAAGAAACTGACGAAATGTCTGAACACGATATCTTTATGGGCGATCTGCCTATTATGACAGACACCGGTACGTTCGTAATTAACGGTGCGGAACGAGTTATCGTTAGCCAGTTAGTACGTTCTCCTGGTATTTACTATGATATAGCACACGATAAGCTCGGTAAGAAGCTGTATTCGTCCACCGTCATCCCGAACAGAGGTGCGTGGTTAGAGTACGAAACTGACTCCAACGACATTTTCTATGTACGTGTAGACCGTACAAGAAAAGTGCCGGTAACGGTATTTATCCGTGCGCTCGGTATCGGCTCCGATGCTGAGATTATCGATTTGTTTGGTGAAGAACCGAAGTTAATTGCCAGCTTCGCAAAAGAACCTGACAGAATGCGTAATTACGCAGGCGGCTTGCTTGAATTATACAGCAAGATTCGTCCGGGTGAACCGGCAAGCGTAGAAAGCGCTGAGAGCTTACTTGCAAGCATGTTCTTCGACCCGAGAAGATACGACCTTGCAAAGGTTGGCCGTTATAAGTTTAATAAGAAATTATCCTTCAAGCACCGCTTAAAGGGTAAGACCCTTGCTGAGGATGTTATCGACCAGAGCACAGGCGAAATCTTAGCAAGTGCAGGTACAACCTTAACCGAAGAGCAGGCGATTGAAATCCAAAACGCCGCTGTACCGTTTGTTTGGGTTGCAACGGAAGAAAGAAATGTCAAGATTATTTCCAACATGATGGTTGATATTCATCATTATGTTGATTTCGACTGCAAGGAGCTTGGTATCCGTGAGAACGTATTCTATCCGGTACTTGCTCAGATTTTAGCAGAGAATGAAACAGAAGAGGAATTAAAGGACGCAATCAAGAGAAACGTGACCGAATTAATTCCAAAGCATATTACAAAGGAAGATATTATCGCATCTATTAACTACTGCCTGCATTTAGAGCATGGCATCGGAAACCGTGACGATATCGACCATTTAGGTAACCGTAGAATCAGAGCGGTCGGCGAACTCTTGCAGAACCAGTACCGTATCGGTTTGTCCCGTATGGAACGTGTTGTTCGTGAGCGTATGACTACCCAGGACATCGCGAACGTAACGCCGCAGTCTTTGATTAACATTAAGCCGGTTACCGCAGCAGTGAAGGAGTTCTTCGGAAGCTCCCAGCTGTCCCAGTTCATGGACCAGAACAACCCACTTGGTGAGTTGACTCACAAGAGACGTTTATCCGCATTAGGTCCTGGCGGTTTGAGCCGTGACCGTGCCGGATTCGAAGTTCGAGACGTACACTACACCCACTACGGCAGAATGTGTCCGATCGAGACTCCTGAAGGTCCAAACATCGGTTTGATTAACTCCCTTGCATGTTATGCAAGAATTAATGAATACGGATTCGTGGAAGCTCCTTACCGTAAGGTAAATAAGGACGATCCGATGAATCCGGTGGTTACGGACGAAGTTGTTTACTTGACAGCAGACGAGGAAGACAACTACGTAGTGGCACAGGCGAATGAGCCGCTCGATGAGAACGGTTGTTTCGTAAAAGATAACGTTTCCGGACGTTACAGAGAGGAAACATCCGAGTTCCAGAAGCGTAAAGTTGACTTGATGGACGTATCTCCGAAGATGGTATTCTCGGTTGCAACATCGATGATTCCTTTCCTTGAGAACGACGACGCGAACCGTGCGCTGATGGGCTCTAACATGCAGCGTCAGGCAGTTCCGCTTATGATTACCGAAGCTCCGGTTGTCGGTACAGGTATGGAAGCAAAGGCAGCAGTTGACTCCGGCGTTTGTGTCGTAGCAAAGCGGGCAGGTACCGTACTTTACTCCACATCGAAACAGATTACATTGCGTTATGATGACGACGGTTCTACAGAGACTTATCAGTTGATTAAGTTCTCCAGAAGTAACCAGTCTAACTGTTACAATCAGAAGCCGATTGTGTTCAAGGGCGAGCATGTAGAGGCAGGTCAGGTAATCGCAGACGGCGCATCCACTTGCGACGGCGAAATCGCATTAGGTAAAAATCCGCTCATTGGCTTCATGACATGGGAAGGTTACAACTACGAGGATGCTGTCTTATTAAGTGAAAGATTAGTTCAGGATGATGTTTATACATCTATCCATATTGAAGAATACGAAGCAGAAGCAAGAGACACTAAGCTCGGACCGGAAGAAATTACCCGCGATGTTCCTAGCGTTGGTGACGATGCATTGAAGGATCTTGACGAAAGAGGTATCATCCGAATCGGCGCGGAAGTGCATGCCGGTGATATTCTCGTCGGTAAAGTTACCCCGAAGGGCGAAACCGAGCTGACCGCAGAAGAAAGACTTCTTCGTGCAATTTTCGGTGAGAAGGCAAGAGAAGTAAGAGATACTTCCCTTAAGGTTCCTCACGGCGAATATGGTATTGTTGTTGATGCAAAGGTATTTAAGAGAGAAAACGGCGACGAAATGTCTCCTGGTGTAACCGAGACCGTACGTATCTACATTGCTCAGAAGAGAAAAATTTCTGTCGGCGATAAGATGGCCGGTCGTCACGGTAACAAGGGTGTTGTTTCCCGTATTCTCCCGGTAGAAGATATGCCGTTCTTACCAAACGGACGTCCTCTTGACATCGTACTCAACCCTCTGGGCGTACCATCCCGTATGAATATCGGACAGGTATTGGAAATTCACCTGTCACTTGCTGCTAAAGCGCTTGGCTTCAACATTTCCACACCGGTATTCGATGGTGCAAACGAGTATGATATTATGGATACTCTCGATATGGCAAATGATTACGTAAATAGCGAGTGGGAAGATTTCAAGACGAAGTACGAAGGTACGGTAAATCCGGAAATCATGGCATATCTGGAAGAAAACTTAGAACACAGAAACGAGTGGAAGGGTGTACCGATTTCCAGAGACGGTAAGGTTCGTCTCCGCGACGGTAGAACCGGTGAATATTTCGACAGCCCGGTAACCATCGGTCATATGCATTATTTGAAGCTGCATCACTTAGTTGATGATAAGATTCATGCACGTTCCACAGGTCCATATTCCTTAGTAACCCAGCAGCCACTCGGTGGTAAAGCACAGTTCGGTGGACAGAGATTCGGTGAAATGGAAGTTTGGGCATTGGAGGCATATGGTGCTTCCTACACATTGCAGGAAATCCTTACGGTTAAGTCCGACGACGTTGTTGGCCGTGTGAAGACATACGAAGCCATTATCAAGGGCGAAAACATTCCTGAGCCGGGTATCCCGGAATCCTTCAAGGTATTGCTCAAGGAGTTACAGTCTCTTGCGCTCGATGTCAAGGTGCTTGCTGAGGATGATACCGAAGTAGAGCTGAAAGAAAGTATTGATTACGGCGACACCGATTTCAACTCCATTTTGAATGACAACAAACACTATAATCGTCAGGAAGAAGATTTCGGCGCTTACGGTTATCAAAAGCAGGCATTCGAAGGCGAAGAATTAGTTGCTGTAGAAGAAGATAACGATATGGGCAGTAGTGATTATGAAGACAGCTACGATGATTACGATGCCGAATAACAGAAGGGAGAGCCAAAATGTCAGAAGTAATGAATGATGCAAACCAGGCATTAACCTTTGATAAAATTAAAATTGGCCTTGCTTCACCGGAAAAGATTCGTTCTTGGTCCGTTCGACCGAACATGACAAATCCGGATGACGGTGAGGTAAAAAAGCCGGAAACTATCAATTACAGAACCTTAAAGCCGGAAAAGGAAGGGTTGTTCTGTGAGAAGATTTTCGGACCGAGCAAGGACTGGGAGTGTCACTGCGGTAAGTACAAGAAAATCCGTTATAAAGGTGTTGTATGTGACCGTTGCGGCGTTGAAGTAACGAAGTCCAGCGTTCGTAGAGAGCGTATGGGTCGTATCGAATTGGCGGCTCCTGTATCCCACATCTGGTATTTCAAGGGAATTCCTTCCAGAATGGGATTGATTCTTGATTTATCTCCAAGAGTATTGGAAAAAGTATTATATTTCGCCTCTTATATTGTATTAGATCCGGGTCAGACCACGCTCGAATACAAGAGAGTTTTATCCGAAGCAGAATACAGAGACGCGATTAAGACATGGGGCTACGGTTCTTTCCGCGCAGGCATGGGTGCAGAATCCATCCAGGAATTACTGGCAGCAGTAGATCTTGAGAAGGAAGCAGAAGAATTAAAGGTTGAATTAAAAGAATCAACCGGCCAGAAGCGCACAAAGATTGTGAAGAGATTAGAAGTTGTAGAAGCATTCCGCACATCCGGCAACCGTCCGGAATGGATGATATTAAATGTCATCCCGGTTATTCCGCCGGATTTACGTCCGATGGTACAGCTTGACGGCGGACGTTTCGCAACCTCTGACTTGAATGACTTATACCGCAGAATTATCAACCGTAACAACCGTCTGCAGAGACTTTTAGAGCTGGGAGCTCCGGAAATCATTGTCCGCAACGAAAAGAGAATGCTGCAGGAAGCGGTTGACGCATTGATTGATAACGGCAGAAGAGGCCGCCCGGTAACCGGTCCTGGTAACAGAGCGTTAAAGTCCTTATCCGATATGTTAAAGGGTAAGCAGGGACGTTTCCGTCAGAACCTGTTAGGTAAGCGAGTTGACTACTCCGGCCGTTCCGTTATCGTTGTTGGACCGGAACTGAAGATTTATCAGTGCGGTCTGCCAAAGGAAATGGCAATCGAATTATTCAAGCCTTTCGTTATGAAGGAGCTTGTTGCAAACGGTACTGCACACAACATTAAGGCTGCCAAGAAGATGGTCGAGAGACTCCAGACAGAGGTTTGGGATGTGCTCGAAGATGTTATCCGCGAGCATCCGGTTATGTTGAACCGTGCGCCGACACTGCACAGACTTGGTGTGCAGGCGTTCGAGCCGACACTGGTAGAAGGTAAGGCGATTAAGCTTCATCCGCTCGTATGTACCGCGTTCAACGCCGACTTCGACGGTGACCAGATGGCGGTGCATTTACCGCTGTCCGTAGAAGCACAGGCAGAGTGCCGCTTCCTTTTGCTGTCTCCGAATAACTTGTTAAAGCCGTCTGACGGTGCGCCGGTAGCAGTTCCTTCCCAGGATATGGTATTAGGTATCTACTACTTAACTCAGGAAAGAGAAGCGGACCGCACCTACGGTACCGGCAAGTTCTTCAAGAGCAAGAACGAAGCAATCCTTGCATACGAAAACGGCGTAATTTCTCTCCACGCAAAGATTAGCGTGAAGGTAAACGCTGTAACTCCGGAAGGCAAGGAAGTAACAGGCGTGATTCAGACAACACTCGGACGCTTAATCTTCAACGAAATCCTTCCGCAGGATTTAGGCTTCGTTGACAGAGTAAATGATGAAGATTATCTGAAGCCTGAAGTAGATTTCCATGTAGGCAAGAAGCAATTAAAGAAGATTCTTGAAAAGGTTATCAATACACACGGTGCAACCAGAACGGCAGAAGTATTGGATGATATCAAGGCGATGGGTTATAAGTACTCCACAAGAGCAGCAATGACCGTATCCATCTCCGATATGACCGTTCCGGCAAAGAAGAAGCAGATTATTAAAGATGCAGAAGCTACTGTAGAACAGATTTCCAAGAACTTCCGTCGCGGTTTTGTTACTGAGGAAGAAAGATACAATGAGGTTATCAGCGTTTGGAAGGCAGCCGATGATGAAATCACTGAAGCCCTTCTGACAGGTCTTGATAAATATAACAACATCTTTATGATGGCTGACTCCGGTGCCCGTGGTTCTGACAAGCAGATTAAACAGCTTGCAGGTATGCGTGGTTTGATGGCTGATACAACAGGTAGAACCATCGAATTGCCGATTAAGTCAAACTTCCGTGAAGGTCTTGACGTATTGGAATACTTCATCTCCGCTCACGGTGCAAGAAAGGGTCTGTCCGATACGGCTCTTCGTACGGCCGACTCCGGTTACCTGACAAGACGTCTGGTAGACGTATCTCAGGATTTGATTATCCGTGAAGTTGACTGTAGCGAAGGTAAGGAAATTCCATACATGGAAATTCAGGCTGTTAAGGATGGTAACGAAGTAATTGAGAGCCTTGAGGAAAGAATGACTGGCCGTGTAGCTGCGGAAGATATCTGCGATAACAACGGTGAAGTCATCGTTAAGGCAAACCATATGATTACACCGAAGCGCGCAGCTAAGGTTGCAAAGACAGGGGTAGAATCTGTGAAGATTCGTACTATGCTCTCCTGTAAGTCACACATTGGTGTGTGTGCAAAGTGTTACGGTGCGAACATGGCGACCGGACAGGCAGTTCAGGTGGGTGAAGCAGTTGGTATCATCGCTGCTCAGTCTATCGGTGAGCCTGGTACACAGCTTACGATGAGAACATTCCATACCGGCGGTGTTGCTGGCGATGATATCACACAGGGTCTTCCACGTGTCGAGGAATTATTTGAAGCACGTAAGCCAAAGGGTCTTGCAATCATTTCCGAGTTTGCAGGTAAGGCGGAAATCAGAGATACAAAGAAGAAACGCGAAATCGTGATTACCAATCCGGAAACCGGTGAGTCAAAGGCGTACCTCATTCCTTACGGTTCCAGAATCAAGATTCAGGATGGCGCTATGCTTGAAGCCGGCGACGAGCTGACCGAGGGTAGTATTAATCCGCATGATCTGTTAAAGATCAAGGGTGTACGTGCTGTGCAGGATTACATGATTCGTGAAGTTCAGAGAGTATACCGCTTGCAGGGTGTAGAAATCAACGATAAGCATATTGAAGTGATTGTTCGTCAGATGTTAAAGAAGGTTAAGGTTGACGCTCCTGGCGACAGTAACTTCCTTCCGGGTGCATCCGTTGACGTGCTTGATTTCAATGAGACAAATGAGCGCCTGATTGCAGAAGGCTTAAAACCGGCGGAAGGTAAGCAGGTAATGCTTGGTATTACCAAGGCATCTCTTGCAACAAACTCCTTCTTATCCGCGGCTTCCTTCCAGGAAACAACAAAGGTATTAACCGAAGCTGCGATTAATGGTAAGGTTGACCCACTCATCGGTCTTAAGGAAAACGTTATTATCGGTAAACTGATTCCGGCCGGAACAGGTATGAAGAAATACCGTTCTGTAAAGCTGAACACGGATAGCATTGTAATTGAAGCTCCGCAGGAAGAAGCTCTGGTGGAGGTGGAAGCTGCAGTAGAGGCTGTGGAAACTAATGAAATTTCTGAAAATGAAATCGACGATATCTTAGGCGAAGCAGAAAGCTATGAAGAGGCAGAAAGCTACGAAGAAGAAACTGACGAAATCACAGAGGAATAATAATTACACAATGGACGGTGTTGCGTTTGCGACACCGTTCTTTTGCGAATAATCGCAAAGATTAGTCGGTTTTACTTGCTTCCTTTAAGAAATTCTGTTATACTGAAAATACTATTATGAAGATGGGACTTTCTGCGCGGGCAGGACTGTCTTCGCATAATTAATAAAGGAGGAAAAGGAAAATGAAGGCATTTTCAAAAAAAGCAATCGCATCGCTTTTAGCTGTAGTTTTGTTGGCATGCAGCATGGTGATTCCGGTATTCGCAGATCCGGTTACGAAGACTACAGCGGATAACGTAATAATCACGATGGATACTGACAAAGAAGAGTATGTAACAGGCGATACGATTAGCGTGACATTTGATATTGAAAATCAGGGCGCATTTGCAATATCAGATGTAGAGATTGTTCTTATACTTCCGGAGGGAACGATACTTGCAGAAGGCTACAGTGATACTGTAACCATCGATTCCCTTGCAAGCGGCGAAACAACACAGGTAGAGGTAGAAGCTGTTGTTGCCGAGATAGCAGGTTCTGCAGGCTCGGATGATTCGGATGATAAGAATGATAAGGACGAAGAAACAGAGGGACCTTCTGTTTCTACAGGCGACATTGTAGCTACAGGATTAGTTATTCTTGCAATCGGCTGTGGTGTTGCGGTAATCTTATTAAAAGGAAAGAAGAAAGCAGTTTCCGGTTTACTTATGGCAGTAGCCATTGTCGGTGCAGCAGCAATCAACTTTATTCCAACGGAAGAAGTAGAAGCTGCGGGTGGAACAAGAACGACAAGTCTTGCAAAGACGATTTCTTTAGATGGAACGGAAGCTGATGTTAAAACAAAAGTTTCCTATGTGTATGAGAATGACGAGGTTACTTTTACGAGAGTATCTGTTCATGATCCGAGTATCATTAAGGATGAAGAAACAGGACGTTACTACATCTTTGGTTCTCATAGAGCATGGGCGTATTCTGACGACTTGATGAATTGGTATTCATTTACCAACAACATCAACACAGACTACAAAAATTTGTTCGCTGCAGATGCAGCTTGGTCTGCGAATGGTGGTACACAGGGAAATGCGTCTTATAATGTAAGCGGCAACTGCTGGGCTCCGGACGTTATTTATAATGAAGAGATGGGCAAGTACTGCATGTATATGAGTATCAACGGGGACAACTGGTATTCCGGTATCTGTTTGTTGACAGCAGATTCGTTGGATGGTGACTGGACATATGTAGGTACAGTAATCCAGTCGGGTATGCATGATGGCAGGGTTACCTTTGACTATACCAGAGTAACAGGTGAAACTACACCGGCTGCACGTTATGCTCAGAATCGTAACGGTAATTCAACATATCAGACAAACTGTATTGACCCTGGGGTAACATACGATGAAGAAGGTAACCTTTGGATGACATATGGTTCCTGGTTCGGCGGTATTTACATGATCAAGCTCGACAACGAGACTGGTCTTAGAGATTATGATTATACATATGAATTAGTTAATAATGTGAGTGATCCATATCAGGGAATTAAGATTGCGAACGGACAGCATTCTTCTGGTGAAGCTCCGTATATTGAATATAAGGATGGCTATTACTACTTATTTGTAACCTATGGCGGTTTGACGGCAAACGGCGGTTACAATATGAGAGTATATCGTTCGGAAACAATTACAGGACCATATGTAGATGAAAGCGGTAACTACGCAAGCTATACATCTTATCAGAATAATACAAACAGTAGTCTTGGTATGCGTCTGATGTCCTATTATAAGTGGAGTTATCAGCAGTACGCACAGGTAGCACAGGGTCACAACTCTGCATTACTTGATGATGATGGAAAGATGTACATTGTTTACCATACAAGATCAAATGATGGAACAGAAGGACATATTGTAAAAGTACATCAGGTATTTACGAATGAAGACGGCTGGTTAGTAACAGCACCGTTCGAATATGCAGGGGAGACAATCTCCGAAACAGGCTATGCGACAGAAGATATTGTAGGTGCATACGAGGTATTAGTACAAAACGGTACAGACTACGCAAGACTTGAGTATGTAGAGCCAATTTTCATTTCTTTAAATGAAGATGGTAGCATTAGCGGCGACCAGACAGGTACATGGACAATGACTGCAGATTCTCCATATGTTACCATGGTAATGGGCGGCGAAACTTATAAGGGTGTTCTTCTTGAACAGAATATGGAAGAAAAGACCACCAAAACTATGACATTTACTGTTGTAGGTACAAGAAATGAGACTGCAGTGTGGGGCTACAGACTTGATCCTGCGCTTGCTTTAGAAATGGCAGAGGAAGCAGTTTCTCTTCCGTATCAGACAATCGATGGTACCGATTTGACAATGCCATCTACCTCCTATGGTGCTGCCATTACATGGTCCAGCTCCAACGAAGCGGTGATTTCCGCGGATGGTGTGGTAACCGTTCCGGCAGAGGATACAGTTGTTACATTAACAGCTACGATTACAAATGAGGCAGGTAGTGTAGATGTCCCTTGGGATGTTAAGGTATTTGCAAAATCCAATATTGGTGCAACAGAAGATTTTGTAATCTGGTCTGACGATACAATATATGATTTATCGACAGCAGCTCAGGGAACATATTTACTCCCGAACTACTTCCATAACGCAGTGACAGCTGGTTTACAGCTCCACAACGGTATTGGTATTAAATTTGATGTTGAAAGAACAGGAGCATACGCTTTCTTAAGCAATATCCTTTCTTTCAATGCAGGCGCTAAGGGTGGTCTGTACTTTACAGGCGGTTCTTACCTTGGATACAATGCACTTGGTGGATACTTCGATGCAAACGTAGACAATATAAACTGGGTTGCAGGTATTGACTATATTGGTGCAAATAAGACGGTATCCATGGAAATTGCAATCTTACCGAGTGGTTATGCAGTATATGCTGATGGCGTGAAAGTATATGATTTTACTTCCGTTAATACAGGTGCAACAGTTGGTGTGAACGCAGTAGATTCCTTAGCTTCTGTACTTGCTTACTTAAATTCTCAGGCGACAGATTTCAACTTAGGTTGGGGTTCCTGGTGGGATGGCGGTATGGCCGGCACCATCAGCAATATCGAATTAGTTGCGAAGCCTGCAGCTGTAACGGATGATTCCGGTTACATTTACTACGAAGGCTTCGACGATGCGAACAAGTCTGATTGGATTTCTCCGAATGCATCCGGTGCTCTTTCCATTCAGTATGAAGATGAGCATGGCTATTATTTGAACTATGCATCCGGTTCTGATTCCGGTAACCGTACTGCATACAATCTGTTCCCAACAGAAGCTAACATTTCCGGTCAGTACACAGTAGAATTAGATGTGCAGATGACAGCAGGTAATGTAAATGAACGTTCTGTCAGTGTTCTTGCGATTTTAGGAACAGACGCAAGTGGTTATACAGGAAATAATCCTGTTTCCAGCGGATATATTTTGAAGTTAGGCGGCAAGCAGTACACAACAGGTACTGACACCAAAGAATGGATTATTAATGATGATGAAAGCAACACAGTAATCATCCCGGCCGGAACATGGGTAACAATCAAAGCGGATGTTGATACAGACAATGGAACAGCAGATGTGGTAATTTCTAATGGAACTACCGAATACTATAACGGTACAGTTGCAATCAATGGCAACGGAGAACTTGGCGGTATTCAGTTGCTCAGAGGCCGTGGTGCAGGTACTTACTCTGTCGATGATATCAAAGTTTATGAAAATGCACAGTCGGAGGAACCAGAGACTCCGGTAGAGCCGGAGACTCCAGTGGAGCCTGACACACCGAGTACACCGGAAACAGATACTGATACAACCGAAACCCTTACCGGTACCGGCTGGTGGACATGGGCTGACGGAACGGTGTCCGAAGAAAAGGTAATGGAAGGTGACGGAGTATGGATGTATACATTCACCGTTGATAGTGCAAGTGCACAGAACATATTTGTTGTACAGCTCTACGATGCAAATAACAAATGGGTCAATGCAGGTTCCTATGGTGAAGTTTGGGGCGACGTAACAGCGGATGGTACGCTTTCTACCCTAAACTATGATGAAGTCGAGGCTGGGGAAACATGGAATGTACGTATTGCTCGTTCCGGCAACGAGCTTATAATTCAATATTATGAAGTAGACACGGAAACAGTGTTTGCAACCTATACCGTAGACGCAACCGACCTTGAAGATACATTGAATGTTCGTGTCGCGGCACAGTATGGAACATATGATGTGACGTTCGAGGAAGCTACTGAGACCCTCACCGGCACCGGTTGGTGGACATGGGCTGACGGAACGGTGTCGGAAGAAAAGGTTATGGAAGGTGACGGAACATGGAGGTATACGATTACCGTTGATAGTGCAAGCACACAGAATATATTTGTTGTACAGCTCCATGACGAAAACAACAAATGGGTCAACGCAGGCTCCTATGGTGAAGTTTGGGGCGATGTAACAGTCAGCGGAACGCTCTCTACCTTGAACTATGATGCGGTCGAGGCTGGAGAAATATGGACGGTTTCTATTACGCGTTCCGGCGATGAGCTTACGATTAAATATTATGAAGTAGAAACTGCAACGGTGTTTGCAACCTATACCGTAGACGCGACAAATCTTGGCGACACATTGAATGCCCGCATTGCAGCACAGTATGGAACGTATAGTACTTTCTTTTCAAAAGTAAACATTATATATTGATTCATTTATGGGAGGATAGCGATTTCGCTATCCTCTTTTTGTTATGGCGACGAGGAAAATGGACATCGTGCTTGCACGAATGACCATTTGACGACCGCTAATCAGGGCGCGATTTGCGAAGCGTATCGTGTTCTCTGTGCGCAGGCAGGCCTATGGCCGGCAGAAATAGTCGCAGGGGCAAATAAAACGCAAGGAAAAAAGCCGAAAAAGTCTGAAATTTGCCTTGACAAGCACAAAAAGAATGATTATAATCTTTCCGTATGCGGTCAAAAAGGTCGCATCGGGTAAGATTATGTTACCAAAAACAATATTTTAATTTCAGGAGGTGAAAAGGAATGCCTACATTTAACCAGTTAGTTAGAAAGGGTAGACAGACAACAGAAAAGAAGTCTACAGCACCGGCATTATTAAAGAGCTACAATTCTTTAAAGAAGAGATCTTTAAATACTGCTTCTCCGCAGAAGAGAGGTGTTTGTACTTCCGTTAAGACGACTACTCCTAAGAAGCCGAACTCTGCTCTTAGAAAGATTGCCAGAGTACGTCTTTCTAACGGTATCGAAGTAACAAGCTACATCCCAGGCGAAGGTCACAACCTTCAGGAGCATAGCGTTGTTTTAATCCGTGGCGGTAGAGTAAAAGACTTGCCAGGTACAAGATACCACATCGTTAGAGGTACACTTGATACAGCAGGTGTTGCAAAGAGACGTCAGGCTCGTTCCAAGTATGGTGCAAAGAGACCTAAGGACGCTAAGAAGTAAAATTTCACAGGTTGAATAAAAAAGCAAATGCCCGGAATTAAAATATTGTTTTTGGACATATGAATCCGTGCATGAACACAATCTATGTGAGTACCGTTGATTTAATCCATGTTTCAGAAAAATCTGAAGCAAATATTAATTAAGGAGGGAAGTACCGTGCCACGTAAAGGAAAGACTCAGAAGAGAGATGTATTAGCAGATCCATTATACAACAGCAAGTTAGTTACAAAGCTTGTTAACAACATCATGTTAGATGGTAAGAAGGGCGTAGCTCAGAAGGTTGTATACGGAGCTTTCGATAGAGTTGCAGCTAAGACCGGTAAGGAAGCTTTAGAAGTTTTCGAAGAGGCTATGAATAATGTAATGCCAGTTCTCGAAGTTAAGGCTCGTCGTATCGGTGGTGCAACATATCAGGTGCCAATCGAAGTAAAGGCTGATAGAAGACAGGCTTTAGCTCTTAGATGGTTAACAATGTTCTCCCGTAAGAGAGGCGAAAAGACCATGGAAGAGAAGTTGGCAAACGAAATTATGGATGCAGCAAACAATACAGGCGCATCTGTAAGAAGAAAAGAAGATATGCATAAGATGGCTGAAGCAAACAAAGCATTTGCTCACTATCGTTTCTAATCCTTTGTCGGATAGAAAAATGCAAAACTTGCGGCATAAAGCCGCTGCCAGACAGAATTTAGGAGGACAAAACCTTGGCTGGAAGAGAATATCCATTAGAGAGAACCAGAAATATCGGTATTATGGCTCATATTGATGCTGGTAAGACTACAACAACAGAACGTATTCTTTACTATACCGGTGTTAACTACAAAATTGGTGATACTCATGAAGGTACTGCTACTATGGACTGGATGGAACAGGAGCAGGAAAGAGGTATCACAATTACTTCTGCCGCTACTACCTGTCACTGGACATTACAGGAAGAAACAAAGACCAAACCAGGCGCTTTGGAACATCGTATCAACATCATTGATACTCCGGGACACGTAGACTTCACAGTTGAAGTAGAGCGTTCACTTCGTGTATTAGACGGCGCAGTAGGTGTTTTCTGTGCTAAGGGTGGTGTAGAACCACAGTCAGAAAACGTATGGCGTCAGGCTGACACATACAACGTACCAAGAATGGCCTTCATCAACAAGATGGACATTTTAGGTGCAAATTTCTACGGAGCTGTAGATCAGATCCGTACAAGATTAGGAAAAAATGCAATTTGTCTTCAGTTACCAATCGGTAAGGAAGATGAATTCAAGGGTATCATTGACTTGTTCGAAATGAAGGCTTACATCTACAATGATGATAAGGGCGATGATATCACAGTTACAGACGATTTAGGCGATATGGCAGAGGAAGCAGAAATCTACCATCAGGAATTAGTTGAAAAAATCTGTGAATTAGATGACGACTTAATGATGATGTATTTAGAAGGTGAAGAACCATCGGTAGAAGAATTAAAGGCTGCTTTAAGAAAAGGAACATGTACTTGTCAGGCAATTCCTGTATGTTGTGGTACAGCTTACAGAAATAAGGGCGTACAGAAGTTACTTGATGCCGTAATCGAGTTCATGCCATCCCCAGTTGATATTGAAGCAATTAAGGGTACAGATATGGATGGTAATGAAGTTGTTAGACATTCTTCGGATGACGAACCATTCGCAGCATTAGCATTCAAGATTATGACAGACCCATTCGTAGGTAAGCTTGCTTACTTCCGTGTATATTCTGGTACATTGAACTCCGGTTCTTATGTTTTAAATGCTACCAAGGGTAAGAAAGAACGTGTAGGTCGTATTCTTCAGATGCATGCAAACAAGAGAGAAGAATTGGATAAGGTTTACTCCGGTGATATCGCAGCAGCTGTTGGCTTTAAGCTGACATCAACAGGTGATACCATTTGTGACGAACAGCATCCGGTTATCTTAGAGTCTATGGAATTCCCAGAACCAGTTATTGAGCTCGCAATTGAGCCAAAGACAAAGGCTGGTCAGGGTAAGATGGGTGAAGCTCTTGCAAAGCTTGCAGAAGAAGACCCGACATTCCGCGCTCATACAGATCAGGAAACTGGTCAGACAATCATCGCAGGTATGGGTGAGTTACACCTTGAAATTATCGTAGACAGATTATTGCGTGAATTTAAGGTAGAAGCTAATGTAGGTGCTCCTCAGGTTGCTTACAAGGAAACATTCACAAAGCCTGTTGATGTAGATTCTAAGTACGCTAAGCAGTCCGGTGGTCGTGGTCAGTACGGTCACTGTAAGGTTAAGTTCGAGCCAATGGATCCGAATGGCGAAAAGACATTCGAATTCATGTCTACCGTTGTCGGTGGTGCGATTCCAAAGGAATACATCCCTGCAGTTGGTGAAGGTATCGAAGAAGCTACCAAGGCTGGTGTGCTTGCAGGATTCCCTGTGCTTGGTGTTAAGGCTAACGTATGGGATGGTTCCTACCATGAAGTCGACTCTTCCGAAATGGCATTCCACATTGCCGGTTCCATGGCATTCAAGGAAGCTATGCAGAAGGGTAATCCGGTACTCTTAGAGCCAATCATGAAGGTAGAAGTAACAGTTCCGGAAGATTACATGGGTGATGTTATCGGTGACTTAAATGCTCGTCGCGGACGTATCGACGGTATGGACGATCTCGGTGGTGGTAGATTAATCCGCGGTTTCGTACCATTGTCTGAGATGTTCGGTTACTCCACAGACCTTCGTTCCAAGACACAGGGTCGTGGTAACTATTCCATGTTCTTCGAAAAGTATGAACAGGTTCCAAAGAGCATTCAGGAAAAGATTATCAGCACACATAAGAAATAAGGATTTTACTAATCCATACACTTGCATGGAGGAAATTTCCGTGCAAGTGTATAAATAAATTTAAAATGGGACTTGAAATTGTTGGTATTTTACAATATAATGGTTTCAGCCTATGTAGTGCCCGGTTAGGGCTTACACCCAGCGGGCAACAAGAAAAAGTTATTTTTTTAAGGAGGATTTTCAACAATGGCAAAAGCTAAGTTTGAAAGAAACAAACCGCATTGTAATATCGGTACAATCGGTCACGTTGACCACGGTAAGACAACTTTAACAGCTGCTATCACCAAGACTCTTCACGAGAGATTAGGTACTGGTGAAGCTGTTGCCTTCGAGAACATCGACAAGGCTCCAGAAGAGAGAGAAAGAGGTATCACAATCTCTACAGCTCACGTTGAATACGAAACAGAAAACAGACACTATGCACACGTTGACTGCCCAGGACATGCTGACTACGTTAAGAACATGATCACTGGTGCTGCTCAGATGGACGGCGCTATCTTAGTAGTAGCTGCTACTGACGGTGTTATGGCTCAGACAAAGGAGCACATCTTATTATCCCGTCAGGTAGGCGTACCTTACATCGTAGTATTCATGAACAAGTGTGATATGGTTGACGACGAAGAATTATTAGAGTTAGTTGACATGGATATCAGAGAGTTATTAAACGAGTATGAATTCCCTGGCGATGACACTCCAATCATTCAGGGTTCCGCTCTTATGGCTCTTGAAGACCCAACAAGCGAATGGGGCGACAAGATTCTTGAGTTAATGGCTGCAGTTGATGAGTACGTTCCAGACCCAGTTAGAGAAACAGACAAGCCTTTCCTTATGCCTGTAGAAGACGTATTCTCCATCACAGGTCGTGGTACTGTTGCTACTGGTAGAGTAGAACGTGGTACATTACATGTATCTGAAGAAGTTGAAATCGTTGGTGTATCTGAAGAAACACGTAAGGTTGTTGTAACAGGTATCGAAATGTTCCGTAAGCTCCTTGACGAAGCTTGTGCTGGTGATAACATCGGTGCTCTTCTTCGTGGTGTTCAGAGAACAGAAATCGTACGTGGACAGGTTCTTTGTAAGCCAGGCTCTGTAAAGTGCCACAAGAAGTTTACAGCTCAGGTTTACGTATTAACAAAGGATGAAGGTGGTCGTCATACACCATTCTTCAACAACTATCGTCCACAGTTCTACTTCAGAACAACAGACGTAACAGGTGTTTGTAACTTACCAGAAGGTACAGAAATGTGCATGCCTGGTGATAACGTAGAAATGACTGTTGAATTAATTCACCCAATCGCTATGGAGCAGGGCTTAGGCTTCGCTATCCGTGAAGGTGGTAGAACAGTTGGTTCCGGTAAGGTTGCTACAATCATCGAGTAATTGCGAACTAAATAAAGCAATGCAATAAATTAAAATATAAGCTCTCGGAAACACTTGTGGTTCCGAGAGCTTTATTTTAATTTATTATACTGCGCGATAGCGCATGCAGACAGACGTAGTCTGGATGCTATTGCTGTAAGTAGTGTTATTCAATCCACATCTCATGCTTGCATGAAGATATGGGTCTTTTGTTATCTTATAGCAGACATTCAGCGAATGTCTGCGTGTGGATTGACCGTAAGGTCAAGACACTAAGACGCGAGTTCATAGGGGTAAAATTAAGGCTTTCTTAAGTTGATGTACCGACCTCCCAATCGTTAGATTTTTGGTCTAACTTTTTTTGGGGGGGGGTCGGTACAAGTTTCTCGGGAAGTCTTTTTGATGTGTAAATTTAGTTGTAAAATTGGAAAGTGTTGTAAAAGTGTCGTCACGAGAGTGAAAAATGGGAAAACGACGCTTTATTACCACCTTGTAATCTGCTTTGGCATTATGGATGGCAAATCTAATTAGAATATTTTGTTTGACATATTTATATTATGAGTTGTATAATAACTTCATTGAAAGGTAGGTGAATGATATGAGCAATTTAATAGTTAAAGTTGAGAGCACATATCATATACATACCATTATGTTTCGTTTATAGGATGATAATTGTATAGCCGTGATAAATATAACATGTTTTCAGCTTTGAAGACATGTTTTTTTATTGGAGGCAAATATGAATAGAGAAATTGAAATAGTTACAGCAAGGAACGAGCAAATGCATATAGAAATTCTTTTACCTATGTGGCTAACATATATGCATGAGATAAGAGAAAGTTCTACAAGTGATGAACTAAGAGAAGAATTAGAGTGTCGTCTTAGAATATCAGAAACAAATGATAATATATTTTTTGAAATTATATGGAGTGAAAGTGAAGCAGTGGGCTTTACATTCTATTGTGTAGATGGTGGGATTAGAAATGTTATTCCACCGGGATATGGGTATATTATGGAGTTTTATGTTGCTCCTCAGTGGCGACAAAAAAATATTGGAAAGAGTTGTGTTGAGGAAATTGTTAAGAAACTTAAGACGATGGGCTGTCCGAAAATATATTTAACTTCGGTAGAAGAAAGTGAAAAATTTTGGAAAAAGACAGGCTTTGTCAAGAGTGATTTGAAAGACCCGGATAATCACCTAAATATATGGTTTGACTAGAAATAATTCAATAATTCGTTGAGAATTATTCAACGAATATGTTATGGATTGATAGTGCTTTGAACTGTATTATTGTGGTATCGATATCGAAAGTACAATAATACAGTTTTTAAATGGAGGATATTTTTATGAGTATATTAATAGGTGAAAATATAAGAAAATTCAGAAAAGAAAAGGAAATATCACAGGAAACTTTAGCAGAGAGACTTGGTGTGACATTTCAGGCAGTTAGTCGATGGGAGCGAAGCGAAGGGTATCCGGACATATCGATGTTACCAATAATAGCAGGTTTTTTCAATGTATCAACGGATGAATTGCTTGGCATAAGTCAAAACAGACAGGATGAAGAAGTTGAAAAGATTATTCTTGAATGTATGCAATATGATGCGCACTATGCTGTAGAAAAGCTGCAGGATTGTGTTGATAAAGGATTGAAGATGTATCCGGGAAACTTTAAGTTGATGAGTTGGTATGTATATGCATTTCAAAGAAAAGAGCCTTTGAAAGCTATTGAGGTTGGTGCGTATGTAATGAATAATTGCCACAATGAAGAAGTCAGAGGATTTGTTAGAAGAAATTTAGTGTATGCATATCGTAACAATGGTCAAATAGATAAAGCTGTAGAAATAGCAGAAGCGTTGCCTCATTATTATGATACGAGGCAGGATGTGTTACGAGATATGTTGACGGGAAAAGAACGATTGGAGCATGTGCAGCATATGTGCATTGACCTTGCATATGAGTTTTGGTTAAGTATTCGAAAGATTTATGACCAGTATAGTACCGATGAACAGATTGAGCTGTTTCAAAAAAGCAATGCCATATATGATGCAATCTATGAAAATGATGATATGCCTATAGCACTTAGTCGAAAAATGCGTAACTATCAGGGTATGGCAGAGGTGTCATTGAAAGCGGGAAGAATAGAAGACGGTTTTAAGTATATGGAAAAGGCTGCAGACTGTGCAATTATACATGATAAATTGCCGAAAAAGGCGTACAGTAAGTGTATTTTGTTTAGTTGTCATCCATACGATAGAAAGTGGGAGGCTAAGCCTTGTATTGAACTAAAGAAAGAATTGCTTTCGGACTTTGAGACGGAGGATGAGTTTTATGGGGAGACAAGGGAGAGAAAAGAGTATAGGCAGATAATGGGAATGTTGGATTAATATTGGTATTGTGTTCTACAAGGCAGGTCGTTGGATCTGCCTTGGATTTTATAGAGAGATATGGATGAAAAATATTATGTGTTATGGTATAATTTTATCCAGTAATGTTGGAGAATATATTTGGAGGTGGATAAAGTGTACGATTGTGGATTTACAAAAGGAAATTATAGATTTAGATTTCGAACTGGTGGAGTTATTATAAAAGATAATAAGATGCTGTTATTGCTAGAGAGAATAATTGCTCAGGGATGCATTTTGATGCGTGTAGAAAATTTATAGAATAAACAAGGTCAAATAGAAGAAGTAAATGATATTAAAATTTTAGAATATTGGCAATTAGTAAAATTATTAAATGTCAATATTATTGCTCCTAAGAAGGATCCACTTATTAACAACGAATTGGCTAACGTGTTGATATCAAACGAATTATCATATCAAAACAAAGCAGAATTAATTTTAAATTTTAATGAAAAAACATGGCGTAATGTATATCTGCTGATGAATAATAAAGAAAACCATATTGGATTTAGGGTGAGAAAAAATGAATGCGCTTTTTAATGTAAAATCATTAAGTAAAAACTGTGAAAGAGAGTATACGAAACGTTTTTTTCCAAACAATGATATTCTTAATTTGGACGACTACTCAAATGAGTATAACTTAAAAACTGTTCGTTACAAAGAACTTGAAGATCATGAAATTTGGGGTATGCTCTATTCGATGAATCGTGATAAATACAATGAATTATCCGTTACTTTTCAAGAGACTGCCCACACTTTGGTGGTTGGTACTACCCAAGTAGGAAAAACTTGGGGACATGTTATGGATTCGGTATATTCTTTATCAGCAAAGAAAAATAAGCCTTGTTTTATGATTGCAGATCCTAAAGGAGAAATTTCTGAAAATGCTACAGAAATACTTAAAAAAAGAGGATATAAAATCTTTGCGCTTAATTTCAAGGATACTCAGTATTCAAATATGTGGAATCCACTACTTGAAATTTACGATGGTTGGATGGAAATGAACAGTATTGAAGAAAGGCTAAAATATCATAGTTCATTGAGAGGTCTGTCAAAATATATTCTTGAGGATAATAGTAGCACATACGAAAAAGCAGGTTGCTTTTGGAGTTTTGACGGCAAGGCGTATTCTAATGAGGAGCATGCGGATTTTGCTGTGGCTCACAAAAAAAGTGAAATTGAAAGTCATACTTCTGATTTAATTAATCAATTGGTTGCCTCTTTGGGTTCCACTGCAGTTCAAAATTCAAAGGATCCTGGTTGGCAACAAGGCGCTCTTGAAATATTAAGGGGTATGATCTATTTAATGCTTGAAGATGCTTTGGATAGCCGCAGTGGTTTTGAACGAAAGAATATGAATTTTATGAATATGCAGCGCTATTATGAAATTCTGCGTGAAAATGTGTTAACCGGAATGAATAACACGCCATTGCTTAAAACAACTAAACTTTGGCACAAAAAAATCACAGACGATTCTATAAGGCATATGCGTGGATTTTTTGAGAACGCCCCGACTACAACCAGAAGCTATTTAGGGGTCTTTGACAACATAATGCAAGAGTGGTTCAATCCTAAAATATACTCGTTAGCTAATGATAATAATATTGATCTAAGTAATTGCGACGAACAGCCGTTTGCAATATTTCTTATTACTAGAGACTATGAGAAAAGTGATTATTTTATCGCAGGCCTGTTTATTGACTGGGTATATAAAGAAATGTTAATGAAAGCCGAGGCAAACGGCGGCAAATTAAATAGAGAAATGTTTTTTATTCTTGATGAGTTTGCAAATATTCCAGTAATTAATGGCTTTACAAATAAAATTTCGACAAGTCTTTCAAGACGCATTGTTTTTCAATTGTATGTTCAATCTTATGAGCAAATAGAAGGCAATTATGGAATCGCCGATGCAGGAACTATAAAAGCAAATTGCAATGTAGAGATATTTTTGGGCTCACAAAGCCACAGAACAAAACGGGAATTTTCCGAAAAATGTGGAACAAGACGTATAAAAACATTGGATGCAGCACTATCTCCAGACAAGAGAACCATTATGGAAATCCCCGTTCTCTCTATTAACACTCTTGAAAATCTGACCCAAGGGGAGGCATATGTAAAACGACTAAATAGGCCAACCTCAAAAACACATTTTGAAATGGCTTATAAGTGTAGCGAATTATCGCACAATAAACTCTCGGCTAAAGAACTGGGTATCAATTCTATCCCCTATAATGATGAAATATTCGTTTATAAATACCTGGAAAATGAACATCCTATGGCAACTCACGATAAGATAAATAAGGGAGAAAAAACAAAAGAACCCTTTTTCGTAGATATGTGATTATGTCGTATGCTCTGAATAAGATTGCACTAGAGTAGAAAATAAGTTATAATTAAAGCGATGATTTTATGTTTGATAAAGTAGACAGCAATAGTAAAGTGTATTTAAATAAACACTTTGTTGGTAAGCCACATTCTGAATATATATTTAAGGTGGATTATACCGTTATTTTCACAAATGAGGAAAAGAACATAAAGAAGCAAATCGTTGACAAGGATGGAAATATATTGGATTTTCCGGGCTTTGAGTACGACGATAAACTTAACGAAGAATTGGGAAGAAGAACTATAGAACCTATTGTAAAGTATGAAGCTATATTTGAAAAGATTGATGATAATAAATTTTTGATGATATGGACGATAAGACCTGATGGAAGATATTGGATGGACTCATTTGGCTTTGGAGCCGAAGATTATGAATCATTATCACTGTATACGTATATTGATTCTAACGGTAATTTTACAATGCCATTTAAGCTTTACAGTATAGGTTATCAATTTTATGGAGACTGTCGACTCAGTGGTGATAAGATATGAATTATGATTTAAAAATTTTTACTGAGAATATTGAGCCTGAAGCAATTAATCAAATTTATGAGTTGATTAAGCTTGCACCGTTTGAGAATGCAAAAATCAGAATTATGCCCGATGTGCATTATGGAAAAGGATGCGTTGTGGGTTTTACAAGCACTTCTAATGGTAAAATTATTCCCAATGTAATAGGTGTTGATATTGGTTGCGGAATGTTAACCGTTAAGCTCGGTAAACAAAACCTTGATTTAGTGGAGTTGGATAATTTTATTCGAAATAATATTCCTGCAGGTTCTAATGTCCATAAACACTATAAAGAAACCGATTTGATAAAGAATTTGCGTTGCTTTAATAAACTCCAAAATCTAGATAAATTATACTGTTCTTTAGGTACGCTTGGCGGAGGTAATCATTTTATCGAAATTGATATAGATGATAATGGTGAATACTATCTTGTAATTCATACAGGTTCTCGAAATTTAGGGCAACAGGTTGCTACTATATATCAGAAGCGAGCAATCGAGATGTGCAAAAGCTCTGCAGAATCACAAAAGAATGAAATACATAAGAAATTAGTAGCCGAAGGGAAAGTCTCTGAATTACCAGATACATTAAAGCAGATTTCTGAGGAGTTTTATTCTCTTACCAAAATACCGACGCATCAATGTTATCTTTGGGGAATTGAGAAAGAAAACTATATGCACGATATTAAGGTGTGTCAGGAATTTGCCAAGCTTAATAGACAAGCTATTGCAAATAGTATATTGAAGCATATAGGAATTAATAATGCAGTGTCTTTTGATACGATACATAACTATATTGATGATTATGGTATAATTAGAAAAGGTTCGATCTCGGCTCATAAAGGGGAACAAGTTATAATTCCAATGAATATGCGTGAAGGTTGTTTGATTGCCGTAGGCAAGGGTAATCCCGATTGGAATTATTCTGCTCCTCATGGTGCTGGCAGGCTTTACAGCAGACAAACGGTGCAATCGTTGTTTACGGTTGAAGAATTCGAAAAAGAAATGGAAGGAATTTATTCAACATCGGTAAAGCGCTCGACACTTGATGAATCTCCAATGGCATATAAACCGATGGACGAAATTGTTTCGTTTATATCACCGACTGTAGATATCGTAAAGGTAATTAAGCCGGTTTATAATTTCAAAGTGGGAAAGTAATTTAGCAGGTGTTTGTTTTATGAAAGTGATATTTATTGACTTTGACGGCGTATTAAATACCGAAAAATATGTTCGCAGTTGTGCAGAGTTTGGTTTGATAATAGACCCTTCCAAAATGGTTTTATTAAAACAAATAACAGATGCAACCGATGCTAAAATCGTCTTGTCAACTTCTTGGCGTGAGCATTGGGATGAAGAACCTCAAAATTGTGATAATATAGGAATAGAAATTAACAATATTTTTGAACAGTATGGTTTACATATTTTTGGTAAAACGCCAATTTTAAATTCCTGTCGCGAAGACGAAATCGCCGAGTGGCTTAAAACCAACCCACAAGTTTCTAATTTCGTTGTATTTGATGATAGGTTTTTAGATTCGGAAATAATAAGAGAACACTTTGTAAAGACGTCGGGTTATTCAAAGGGTTTAGATGATGCTTCTGTAGACAAGGCAATTGAAATATTAAATAGTTAAGAGGTGGTTTTATGGTACAAACTTTATTGCTTAAAGCAATTTTAGAAGATGCTGAAGATGTTATGACTGAATTCGGCGGTGAATACCTTACCGCTTCGCATATTGTGGTTGCAATTGCCGATTTTTGCAAAACGAAATATAACGGTTTAGATAGTTATTATTTAGCGTATCCCCGTTTTGAAGAAGAAAGATTAAGATATATTTTCGAAAAAGAAATAAAAATGGCGGGATATTTAAGATTGGCTTTATCAATTAATTCCAAAATGAACATTGATGAAAAGGAATTTGATTTAAAAGCTTGTGAATGTGTTGCTTTAGCGCGTGGTGCGGATATATTATCAGCTGATGTAGTTTTTGTTTGTGCTATGTTGCAAATAAATGAAAAGTCTAAACGTACACTCCGTACTGTTTCTGATGTGAATACTGTGTTTGCTCTCTTACAAGAAACCGATAAAAATATATTTGATTACACAATAGCTAAAATTGATGAGGTTTGCGCTTATCTTAAAAAGAAATCTAATGAAGCTGTTAGAATAAGGGATTGGAAACCGGCGGCTAAATTTGCCGAACCCGAAGAACTGATAAAACAGTTTTTTGACAATATTAGCACAAACTTTGAAGACAATGTTTTACGCATTACAATTCCTAAATTTTTACGGGAAAGAGATTTAAAATTAAGTGTTTATAAAATAAATGATTGCTATATCGTACACGACAATGGGTGTGCGGTCCAATGTCTTTCTATGCGAATTGACAATAGTAGACTTCAAAAGGTTTTAGAAGTTTTATGGGGTGAATCAAATTTACAGGATAATAAACTTTTTACTGAGTTTAAGGATGCTAAAACTATCTTGTACTTCATTCAAGAAGTTATTTTAACTGCGAATGCTGATTTGTACTACGAATATTTTAAAGAAGAACCTTTTGGTCGTCGTCGTTACATTGAGCCTTGTGATGTTCTTAAAGATGAGCAACAGGCTAAAGAATTTGATGTAGAGGTTTTTCTTGATAATTTAAAGGCGACTTTAACAGTCAACTACGATGAAATTAGAGGACTTATTCTTCGCTTTAATTCAAAATATTGTAATTGTAGTTATGGAATAAATATATCAATTGAAACTCTTGAAAATGGTACACTTCGCTTTAGTGATGCTTATAAGAATAAAAGTTATGAGACAGGCGAAATGCTGGAAGCTTTTTATTTTGGTAGTGAAAAAGAAAATGCGGATATGTATTATGAACTTATGCAGAAATTGGCTAAGCCGTTTGGTATGAAGTTTGATAGGACTTCAAGCATTATTTTCCCCGAATATTGTGGACAAGAGCATAATCATAAAAACCCATATATGCTTTCAACTGAACAGAATTGGTTATTGGATTTTTATAACTTTATGAATAGTGCAGTTTTAATCTCGGTGGTTGCGGATCGGATAAATTATGAAAAATTAAGGGAATGGTAAAATGAAGAACAAAAAGAAATTGTTTGTTGTTTCGGATATTCACGGGCACTACACTCTGCTTAAAGATGCGCTTAATAATGTGGGATTTGATAACGATAACCCTGAGCATTTACTGATTTGTTGCGGAGATTATTTTGATAGGGGAAGAGAAAATTTTGATGTGCTGAAATTTTTTGAAAGATTAAAGCACAAGGTTTTATTAAGAGGAAATCACGAAGATCTTTTGCTTAAGCTTTTGCAAACAGGCAAGGTTCTTCCGCACAACTATATTAACGGCACTATGCAGACATTGACCGATTTTTTTGGAAAATATTCTATTGATCCCATAGATGATACCATAGATTTTTCGGGCAAGACACGAATGGTTGACAGAGTTTGTGATTTTATTGATGAAACGGTAAATTATTTTGCAACGGAGAATTATGTCTTTGTTCACGGTTGGTTGCCTGAAAATGTAAAAACTGTCGACGAACTAAAAAAGGCAACCGATAGCGATTGGGAACAGGCTAGATGGATAAAATGGATAGAAAAGTATGATGGTTTAAAACCCATTGCAGATAAAACTCTCGTTTGCGGGCACGTACCGACGTTTTATGCAAGCAAGTTCGATAAGAGCCGAGATGAAAATAACTATGAAATCTTTTATGGAAATGGTATAATTGCTATAGATGCAGGAACTTTCGATACAAAGCAGATAAACGTGCTTGTGTTAGAGGATAATTTGGTGGAGTGATAAGATATGCTCGGTGCGATTATAGGAGATATTGTAGGCTCTATATATGAGTTTGAGTCGGACAAGACGAAAAATTTCAAAC
This sequence comes from Lachnospiraceae bacterium, assembly GCA_015057275.1. GTDB lineage: Bacteria > Bacillota > Clostridia > Lachnospirales > Lachnospiraceae > SIG308. Next base: position 49,012 of record SVEO01000012.1, read on the forward strand.
TTTTTACCGAAGAAAGCCGACTGACCGATGACAGCATGATGACCATTGCTGTAGGTTGTGCCTGTGCAAAAGCCGATTTAAACGATGAAGAAGATTTTAAATCATGGGTTATTTATTATATGCGTAAAATCGGCAGAGAGTTTCCATCCGCCGGATATGGGTATCACTTTTTTAGATGGATTAAAAGTGATTTTATGGGTGCATATAACAGCTTTGGTAACGGCTCGGCAATGCGGGTATCACCTGTGGCTTGGGTGGCAAAAAGTCTTGAAGAAGCCGAGAAACTCGCAAAATGGAGTGCGGAAGTAACACATAATCATCCGGAGGGTGTAAAGGGTGCTCAGGCGGTTGCGGCGGCAATTTATCTTGCGAGAATTGGAAAATCAAAGCCTGAAATCAAAGACTACATAGAAAAGAATTATTATACGCTCGATTTTACACTTGATGAAATTCGTCCAACTTATGAATTTGACGTAACCTGTCAAGGCAGCGTTCCACAAGCAATTCAGTGTTTTTTTGAATCTACTGATTTTGAGGATGCAATAAGAAATGCAATTTCCCTTGGTGGAGACGGAGATACCCAAGCTGCAATAGCGGGTGCTATTGCAGAAGCATATTACGGAATTCCCGAAGCCTTAAAACAAGACGCATTTAAAAGATTTTTGCCTAAAATTAAAGGCTATTATGATATGCTACACATCCCAACAAAAAATAAATAATCAGTGTGGAAAAATATTCTAAAATGTGCTATAATTGTTAAAATATATTTTTGGGGGCTAAAAAAATGAAAACATTGTTCTTTTTAAAAGCAAAATGTGTTAATACAAATCAGGATTTCTACATAAGACACGATTTTGCAGCGGATGACAGGTGGGTATTGACATATGGATTAAAAGAGATTCCAAGCGGCGAAAATGTCGGCGGCGTTGGAATGGAAATTGATTATACCTCGACAAGAATCGGACCTCAATACAAATGCCCACACTGTGGCAATAGAGAGTTTATTAATTGCGGATGTGGCGGTTATACCTGTCATATCGGCGGAGGTGTAAAGGCGGCAAAATGTGCTCATTGTGGCGCAGAAGGCGAAATTAACGGAAGTATTAGCAGTGTTGAAGCTAAAAACACCGGTAGCGGACAGTAATTTTTGTAGGAGGAAAATTTAATGAGTAATGAATTTGGTTTTGGCGGAAATGAATCCTTGGATGTAATGGATACATACGCCGACATAGTATATTGCATTGATTTAACTTCGAGTATGACACCTATTATCAATAAGGTTAAGGAAACCGCCAGACAACTGCATTCGGATTTACAAGAAATTATGCTTAAAAATTACCAACGCGATATTAAGCGTTTGAGAATTAAGGTTATTGGCTTCCGCGATGCTTACTGTGATGGACCTTTGGCTTTCCAAGTATCAAAATTCTTTAATCTTCCCACCGAAACAGAGCAGTTTTATTCCTTTGTAAACTCATTAACAGCAAAGGGCGGCGGAGATATCCCCGAAAATTCATTAGAGGCGTTAGCACTTGCTATGAAGAGCGACTGGTGTCAGACATTAGACCCTAATATTAGAAGAAGGCACATTATTTTGCTCTTTACTGATGCCCCTGCACACAAGCTTGAAAAATCAAAGGATGGCATAGATGAGTTTTATCCGCAGGGTATGCCCAAGGATTACTACGATTTAGTTAACTTATGGGGACAACAGAAATCCCTTGATGGTAAAATTCAGATAACAACCGACAATGTGGCTAAACGCCTTGGCGTATTCGTGCCAAAAGGGGTTTATCCGTGGGATTATGTTGCAGATAACGACTTTGATAACTGCCAAATCTCATATATCAACCCGAATCAAGGCGGAAGCGATATTTCAACAACCAGAATACTAAAAATGTTAAGTGAAACATTAGCTTAATTTCTTTTTGGAATTAAGAAGGAGTTTTTATGAAGATTGAGTTTTCGGTTAACAGCCCTAAATTTGGAAAGCGAGAAATAGGCAGAGGCGAGGATGCTCCCACCGTAAACAAAAATGGCGTTATGATTATCTGCGACGGCACGGGCGCAACGGGACAGGAGGAGCATATCCTTTCAGGCGAGACCTACACCTCGGCTTACCTAGGTTCGAGAGAAACTTCAAAAATTGCTGAAGAATTCCTATTAAAAAACTATGTAAGACTAATTGATTCTTTTTTTGATAAGAAAAATCTTCAAAAAACCATTGTCGAATTGGGTAAAACAATTCAGAATGGTTTGACTCATTATGTTCAAAAAAAGAATCTAACCCTTACAGTACGTGGCAAAAGCTTTAAGCTTTTGCCAACTACTTTTACGGCGGTCGTTTACAAAACCTATGAAGAGGAAAACAAGGCTATTGTTATAAGTGCAGGAGATTCAAGGGCGTTGTGGTGGGATGTAAACGGACTACATCAGTTATCGATAGAGGATAGTGATAACAATATAGGCTCGGCAGGGGATTGCAGTGTTAGTAACTGCGTTTCTGCCGATAGCGAATTTAAGCTTTCGTTTTCGTGCTACACACTATCTAAAAAGGGTATTCTCATGGCTACATCAGATGGTTTTACAGACCCTATAAAACCCTTTGAGCAGGAGAGGTATCTGATTGAGTGGATAGGCAATTTTGATAATGTTTGCCCTGAAAAATCCCATAAGCTTTCAGAAGAAATAGCACAAAAGCTTGATGATATCGGATTTACCAAAAGGGATGACTGCAGTATAGCAGGAGCAATTCTTGGCTATTCTTCGGATGAGGAAATTAAGGATGATTTCAGAAAAAGATATAACAGAGAGCTTATATCCTTATATCTTAAACCTAACAAAGAACTTACCATAAAAAGCAGGCAAGCCGAAGAAAATTTAAACGAGGCGAAAATTAAGTTGTCCAAAAACGAAGAACAAATTGTCAAGGTTATAAAGAAGAAAATTTTGGGCTATATAGAAAGTCTTGATAATGAAAGTGTACTTGATAATGAGCCGCTATTTAAAATTTTAACTAATTTAGATGCTGTAAGCAGTGAAATCGGAAAAGAAAACAACCGAATAGAGAATGCCCTAAAAGAAGATCTCTCGGAAATTGCCCGAAAGGAAACTGAATTAAGGGCAGGCTATTTAGAGTTTTCTAAACTGCTTTGTAAGGAATTCGGCGAGATTAGGTTTCCGAGCGAACTAATCGATACCGTTAAAGAGTATTATGCAATTGAAAGCAAGCTGGAAGAATGCTCGCGTGATATAAAAAAAGCACTTTCTTATTTGAAAAAGATGACGGATGACATCGATGAACTCGATGACCTTCAGATACTAGCACAAAATCTTTTAAAAAATATTGAATTTAAAAAGAGTATTTTGGGAGCGTTCAAACAAAGTAAAGAAACGGTTGATAAATATTTCAGTCATGAAAACGAGGAAATCAAAAGGTTTTTTGAGGAGGATATAGCTACTCGGTTCTCGGTGCTTAAAAAGGCTTCAAAGATACCGTTTTTCCTTTCTAAAAAACAATATGAGCTGAAAGAATATGCGAATAAACTTATAAGCCTATTTGAAAGAGCAGAAGAAATAAAGCTTCGAACAACCGAAGATTATATCCAAAAAAGTAAAAATTCTGCATGCAGGAAAAAACTTATAATATTCTCAATCGAGATGGCAAAAGAACTGTTTTATAAGGATGACTGTTGGAATTATATTTTTGATGAAGAAAGTCAAGCAGAGCTTCCGCATATGGAAGATTATAAAAAAGCAAAATATAACCTTGAATTCTTGATTAATGAGAGAAAAAAACTGATAAACAGTTATAACAAAGAATATGAAAAACATCTTTCAGGGTCAAAAATTTCGGGAAGCATTTTGTTTAGAAAGGCAGAAGTGAGATAATATGAAAAAAATCGGTCAATATGAGCTTTTGAATGACAACCCAATGTCAACCTCGAGTGCCGTTTTTTATAAGGCAAGCAAGGATGGTAAAACCTATTTCTTAAAAAAGTTTAATGACCCGACCTTTCCTTCAGAAAGAATAAAAATAAACGCTTTTGCAGAATATTCGCGTAGGGCAGGTCTGTGCAATAAGTTTGAAAACCACAGAAAGACCATAAACTCTATGATTGCGGCATTAGGCGGCGGTAATTTTGTCGCACCGACCGATTTCTTCCTGTTTGAAAATTCATACTATCAAGCAACTCCTTGGAGAAAAATTGAAAATAGGACAATAGATGATATTGTTAGGTCGAGCGATGAGGAAAAGCTCTTGATTTTAAAAACGGCATCAAACTGTCTAAGGCTTTTGCACGAAAAGGGCATTATTCACTGCGATATTAAGCCTGAAAATATGCCGGTTACACTTACCTCTTCAAACAAAAGCACATGCTCGCTTATTGACTTTGACTCGGCAATATTAGAAAGTGATGTTCCGACTCCTGAAGAAATTTTCGGCACCGATAGATATTGGAGCCCCGAACTTATGTCCTACAAAATGAGGAGAGGCTATTATCCTAATAATTCGGTTACGGTAAAAAACGATGTTTTTGCGACAGCAATCGTTTTTCATTACTATTGGTCAGGAGAAAATATTACGTACTCTAAGCCTCAAAAAGGTCCATATCTTCATCATGCGGTGTTAGAGGATTTACCGATAACCTTGTCAAACAAAATACCCGAATGGTTAAATGCTATACTTCTTAAAATGATTGATAAGAAGCCCGAAAACCGTCCGTCGATGGCAGAGGTTTTGGAATATTTAAAGCAGATTACCTTAAAGCCGACTGAAAAAGAAGAACCTTTGAACACTAGGGAAGAAAAGATAGTAGAGCAAAAGCAGGAACAAATTAACGGATTTGTTAAAGGTGCCAGATTCCCCGAGGATGCGGTATCCTTTGAAGTTTTACCAAACGGTAAGGTTAAATTTGAATACGATGACGGTTCAAAAATGGCACTGAACATTGATGTTGCTCTAAGAAAACAGTATATAACAGAAAAATAACGGTGGTAAGAAAAATGGAAGTTTTTTGGCTTTGTCAGAACTGCGACTCGACATATAATTATGGAGAAACAAAGGTTTGTTGGGCCTGTGGAGAAAAAATAGATCAAAAGTCTGAGGAAAGATGCATTTACGAGGTTGCAGAAAATCTTTATGAAAATGCTGTAACTTCAAAGGAGTTTTTTGCTGCTTGTGAAGAGTATTTAAAGGTTTTGGAATATAAGGATGCCCGTCAAAAGCATAGTGATTGTAAGTTCAAAGCCGAAAAAACTCTTCTAAATGAAAAAATATACGAAGAGGCAAAAGGGCACTTTAAAGTTGCCGAAGAATATGCATCGGCGGAAAAATGGAGCGATGCAGTCTATGAATTTACCCTATCCGAGCAACTGTTCAAGAAAACTGTTAAATTTTTGGACTCAAGCGAATGCGCTAGTGCTTGCCTTCGCGAGATAGAGCTTTGCAAGAGTAAGCAAATCTATTTTGATGCAAAGAAAATTCTCACAAACGCAAACAGTATTGAGGACTACAAAAAGGCCGCTGACCTATTCTCTAAAATAGTAAAATTTGCCGATGCAAAGGACCACTATGAGCTTTGCTTAAAGTTTATTGAAAAGTTGACCGCAGAGCGACAGGTAGAGGATATTAAAAGGGAAATAAAGAGGGCAGAGGATGAGCCCGATTTAGACCGAAAAATCGCAATACTAAGGCAAATAGTAAGCCTTGAAAATAGTGCTTTAAGCAACGAGGCAAAGGCTCTTATTTCGAAGATCAAACCCGTTTTAGAGGATGCCTTAAAGCAACAGAAGGCAATCAAAACCAAAGAGGACCTTGAAGAAGCAACCAAAAAGTATAATTTTGCTATAAATATTGAAATTCATTCAATGAGGTTACAGTATTTAGAAAAAATATTAACCGATTATAACGCCTATTCACAAACCGCAGAATTTAAAACACTATTTTCAAATGTGAGGGATGGCATAACCGAATCAAAAAGACAAGTTGATTATGATAACGCGGTCGATATGATGAACAAGGCGACAACTTCTGCAAATTTTAAATCCGCGGCAGAAGCTTTTTCTCGTTTATCAGGCTTTAAGGATTCGGATTTAAAAAAGAATGAGTGTAGTGAAAAATCAGACCTTTTAGCAAAAGAGGCTACCTATGAAGGTGGACTCGAAATTTATGAAGAAGGTCGAAAGATAAACATATTTAATTGGAGAAAATATAGGTAAAAAGGGGGGTGGCAGAATGCTCAAATTTGTCTTAATAGGCATCCCTATAATAGGAGCACTTGGATTTTTTATGTGGAATTTTTGGAATATGATTCTACTAAAACACAAACACTTTTCTAACAGTGTAAACTGTCTTTATTTTATAAGTGATTTTAAAGATGTTCCCCAAAAATTAAAGCTACTAAAATGGGCAAAAATCAAAAATTGGCTCTTTGCCGTTGTCGGTACTACATTAACAATTCTTTTGATTTTGACCTATTTTGTTGTTACAAGAAATATTTTTGCAAACAACCATACCCATAGTTATAAGGATTCGGTTATTAATAATCCCACATGTATAGAGCAGGGAACACTTAGATATAAGTGCCGTTATTGTGATGAAAAGTATGAAGAACCTATTGCGGTTATCGAACACGAGTATTCAGAGTCAAAATATCAAGAACCTACCTGTACTAAAGAAGGCATAAAAGAATACACCTGTAAAATGTGCAAGGATATAAAGATAGAAGCTATTTCTGTGGTGGCACACGAATACATAGAAACAAAAGAAAAAGAACCCACCTGTACTACCGAAGGCGTGTTGTTAAAAGAGTGTAAAAATTGCGACGCGGTTGTAAAGGAAAATATACCTACAAACGATGAACACACCTTTAAAACAATATCATTTAAACCATCTTCATTTTGGGAAAACGGATATAATCATTATTCCTGCGAAGAATGTGGAGTAGAAGAATACTCATTAAGGGTGCAAAACTTCAATTGGATTGTTATTCTGGCAATAGTAATTTTGGTGGTTTCAATAATTATTATTTCCGCAATTCGAAATGATGAAGGCTTTTGGAAATACACCTTTGAACATCCGATGTTTTGGATTTCCTTAGTGCTTGCTATTTTGTCGGTGACTTTAATGGTTTTCCATTGGGGAGTAATACGACCACACCAAGAAAACAATAAACCGATTTATCAAAGTGTTTCAGGTGCTCCTGTCGACTGCGAACTTGTCGAAAACAAAAGAACCGAGTCCAACTACACAGAGAATGGAACGGTCGTTTATAAATGCCAAAAATGTCAAAGGGAATATACCGAATACTTAGAATTTAAAGAAATTGATACCAATAATATTCCGCTATACAAAGAGCCGACAATAGCAGAAAAAAGGGAGAAAGAAAACAACAATAAAATAGATAAGGCTACCGAAATACCACTGCTTACAAAGGTAACAGGTAATTTATATAGCACTAATGATGTTGATTTTTACAAGATCACGCTTTTATCCGATGGCGATATCAAGTTTAACTTTACCCACGAGGCAGATGAGTATTCTAACCATTGGTATGCGGTAATCTACGATGTCGATAAAACCACCGTTTTAAGCGAAGGGTATATTGAAAAGGACAAAAATGAGTTTGGACATTCGGGTTTGCCAACAGGAACTTATTATCTGAAAATTTCCGCGATATCGGGCGGAAACCCGTTACTCAATATCTTTTCAAATGCAAAATACCACTTGATGTTTAACCCTGTTTGCACAGAGCATACTGATAAGAGTCAATACTTCTCAGAAATCCCATCCTGTTCAAAGGCGGTGGAAATCAAGACCGTTTGTAACAAATGCCAGACAGTTGTTTTAGTTGAAACAAAAGAGATGGACCACAATTGGAGTGAATGGGAAACAACTAAACCAAGTTCTGCATGGTCTTTAGGAGAAAAGATAAGAACATGTGTATTGTGCAATGAAATGCAAAACGGTAAGGATTTTACATATTGGTGGGTAATTCCACTAATTATAATGGAGCTTTTGTTACTGGTTGTATGTTCTGTTATATTATTTAAGATACCTAAAAGGCATATGGTGTATATATTGTCGCTGTTGGCTATATCTTGCATTGCTGGTGTTGCGATTTTAAACAATCCTGTTTTTGACACAAAAATATGGGATGGTGTTGCACTTGGAATAATTTTTGCATTAAATACCACACCGATTGTGGTATTCATATGCTTTATGATTGATTCTATGGCAAGAAAAAGATGTTATATTTACGAAACCACGCCCATTACATTATCCATAATTTTTGCAGTAATGCTGATACTTGGTTTTACTGCTTTTAGTGAATACGCTATTACTGTAGTATTGGTTATGGCGGCGTTGGCAATCAATGCTGTTGCGTGGTCGATTATAGCTCACAATGACCGTGAAAAAGCATGGATGGTAGTAAATATAATTATTGCATTGATTAACATTATTTTTGCAATTTTTTTCTCTTTTAAAATTTAAATTACACAAGTAATAACAATGGAGCACCGCATTGATAAAGCGATGCTCCATTGTTATTTAATTTAAATTGACTAATCAATATATGCGTCTAATTAAGTATTTTTTATCCTTCAAATCAAAATTTTCTATTTCGCTAAAACCGTAAATTTTATTTTTATTTTGAATTTGAACACCATCAAAGGTAACATCCACATTCCACCAAGAGCCATCAAAGTAAACTCGGTTCCAAGTGTGACAAGCCATTGCCGGATTATATGGTGTGCCGTCAATTACATAACAAGGAATATTTTGACTGCGACAGAGTGCGGCGAAGAGGTGGGAAAAATCATAACAGATTCCTTTTCGTGTGCTTAAGGTTTTGCGAACATTGAAGTATTGAACAATGAGTTCACATTCATAGTCATACTCAAAATTATGAATCATCCAATTATGTATAGCTTTCACCTTTTCTTCATCGGTTTCACAATCGGCACAAATTTCGTCAGCAAGTTTGACGGTGCCTGTATCCCACAAGGTTGCCTGACCGTTGGTAAGAGAAACATCATCCTGTTTGTAGACGAAAATATATGCTGATAAAAGCAAAGCGATTATAAGTGCTGATACTACTAAAACATATATTTTCGTCAGCAGTTTATTTTTACCCGTATTATCGGCGAAAGCGATAAAATACATAAAGACAATACCAAGTGATATTATTACTAAAATGGGAAATACTCTACGGCAATAAATTGCATAGGCAATATTCATACAAGTAATGAGTATCAGCGATATATAAAACGCTATTCTCATTGCTTTTGTTTTTATCTCAACCGCTAAAAACAAACACGGTAAAACTGACAGCAAATAGAATACTGTAAGCGTTTGAGATAAAACAAGGAAATCTTTTAAATATAAACCTAATAGTAAATTATAGGCGGATGCGATAGCAAAGAAAATTAGTCTGGTTTTTGTCTGCAATGTGATTGCAAAGAGTTTGAATATCTTCACGATAATTCCTCAATTCGTTTGTAAATTCACATTGCAACAGTTCGTTTACGACAACCTTAGCATTGAATTTCTTTCCCTTGAAAATTCCCTTATGGGCGGAAAAGATGCTTTTAATTGTTGATAACACGAAATAAACACCTACAAGTTGATTGATGCCGCAAACCCTTGTAAACTCATGATTTCTACGGAAATTAATGAAAAACTATAACTTCCGAAGAAAATTCTCAAAAATTATGCTCCAAAATAAAAAATATTTTGAAAAATCGAAAATGGTATTGCAATTTTGCCGGTAATTGCATATAATATTACCAACAGAACCCAACACGCCTCTCAACGATGCGGACCACGTTGGGTCTTTTAATTTAAGGAGAATATTGTATGGGAGAATTAAAGCAGCATCAGTCTCCTATGACAGTTGATGAACAAGTAGAGAATCTGAAAAGTATCGGGTTGATTGTCGAGGATGAGGAGTATGCAAAGAAAATACTTAATGATATTTCATATTTTCGTTTGGTGAAGGCATATAGTCTTAACTTGAAACCGAAGAATGGGCATTATAATAATAAGACGACATTTAAGGAACTGGTTGATTTGTATTTGTTCAACGCAAACTTTAGACAGATTATATTTCCTGAGATTGAGCAGATTGAAATAAATGTAAGATGTAGATTGGCGAATTATTTTGCTGACCAATATGGGGTATTAGGATATTTGGATGCAAAGAATTTTGCAGACGAAGAATATCATAAGGAATTTTTGTCTGATATTGAGGAAGAAATCAGAAGAAATTCTAAAGCACCATTTGTGCGTAATTTTAGAGAGAATTATGAAGGTGGCAATCTTCCTATATATGCGTTGGTTGAAGTGTTCAGTTTTGGTACATTATCTAAATTTTATAAGAATATGCATAACAAGGACAAAAAGGCAGTTGCTAAAACATTTGGTGTAGGCTATACATATATTGAAAGCTGGTTAGAGAGTATATCCTATGTAAGAAATATTTGTGCACATTATGGACGTTTGTATAATGCAAAAATGTCAAAAACACCTATGCTGTATAAGGAGTATACACAAGCAGGAATAGGTAATAACAGAATATATGGTGTGCTCTTATGTATGAAGCATTTGTTGAAGAATGATACGCATTGGAATTTATTTGTGGACAAGATAGACATGCTCTTTGATAAATATGAAAGAGTACAAACTAGTACTATGGGATTTCCGGAAAATTGGAAGGATATGCTACTGAATAAGTAGATTAGAATAGAGAGATTGGGAAGGGTATGACGATGGTCATGCCCTTTTAGAATATGGTGGTAATTATGTGGAAGCTATGGTATAATAAAAGATAAAGTATCTAGCAAAATGTGAAGGATGGTGCACATATGGAACAGGTAACGCAAGAACAGTTATACGAATGGTATGACCTGGGCAACCGCTACGGGCATTACTATCATGACCTTGATTCGCCACTCGTACCGGACGAAGTTTATGATGAATTGATGCAAAAAATAAAGAAGATTGAGGCCGAGCATCCGGAGTGGGTGCGTGACGATTCGCCCACGAAGCATGTTAGCGGAACTGCATCTAAGAATACGCTTGGAAAAGTTCCGCATCCGGAGCAGATGCAGTCGCTGGACGACAAATTCAGTTTTGAGGAAGTGGAAAAGTGGTACAATAATTATCCGCTTACGAATGATGCTGACAAAATAAGCAAAAAATATGATGTAGAAGCAAAAATTGACGGATTGTCGGTTGCTTTGGAATATGTGAACGGTAAATTTGTTCAGGGTTCTACGCGCGGGGATGGCTGGATTGGAGAGGATGTCACGGAAAATTTGCGTCGGGTAAAAGGAATCCCGATGGACTTAAATCAAACGGAATTAGCAAAATTAGCGCCGCTTCCGCTGTCACATGTGCTTCGCGTCCGCGCGGAAGTCGTGATGTATAATGAAGATTTTGAGCGTGTCAATAAAGAACGTGAAGAAAACGACGAGGTTTTATATGCAAACCCACGAAATGCGGCGGCCGGCACGTTACGTGTGCTTGACCCGGATTTGGTTGAAAAAAGAGGCCTGACCGGTATCGCGTTTTCTGTATTGCATGCCGAAGGTTTTGGTGAACTTGCGGATGAAATTCGCCCGGGCAGAGACCAGTTGACCGACTTAAAGTTTTTAGAAAAGCTTGGATTTATTACCGTTCCGCATTTTGCCTGCGACAACCTTGAGGAAATTTGGGAAGCGATTGAAACAATCGGTGCAGAAAGAGTAAGTTACCCATACTGGACGGACGGTGCGGTTGTTAAGGTCAATAGTATTGCTGAGCAAAACCGCATCGGTGTGACAACAAAATTCCCACGCTGGGGCATTGCTTACAAATATAAATCAGAAGAAAAGACAACAAAGGTTACTCAGGTTATCGTACAAACTGGCAGAACCGGTGTATTGACACCAAAGGTTGAATTTGAACCGGTTGAACTTGGAGGTTCCATTGTCCGCTACGCGACACTGCACAATCCTGGACACATGAAGGCACTCGGTGGCATTGCAATCGGCGATGAAATCGATGTTAGTAAGGCGGCAGAAATTATTCCGCAGGTGCTTCGCGTGCATATTGAGAAAAGAAGACCGGAGATGCAGCCATTTGAAATTACAACTTGTCCATCCTGTGGTGCAAAAGCAGTAACTATCATCAAAGATGAAATTGAGGTGGCATATTGCCCGAATATGAACTGTCCTGCACAAAAAAACCGTTATTTTCAGTTTGTAGCGAGCCGCGATGTGCTAGACATCATGGGGATGGGACCGGCAGTTGTAAATACATTCATTCAACAAGGCTTTTTGAATGAATTGCCGGATATCTACAAGCTATCACAGTACAGAAGTCAGATGATTGAATTGCCTGGTCTTGGTGAAAAAGCAATCGACAAGCTGCTTGCAGCTATTGAGCGTTGTAAAGAACAGCCGTTGCACCGTGTAATCACAAGCTTCGGCATTCAGGGATGTGGCAACCATGTTGGAAAGATTTTGGAAAACACTTATCCGGATATGGAGGCAATCACACATGCCACCGAAGAAGAACTGATTATGCTTGAGGGTATCGGTGACATTACAGCGAAGGCGATTGTGGAATACTTTAATAAGGAAGAGAATCTTAAATTGCTTGCTGAGTTAAAAAATGTCGGTGCGACGATGACTTCTGCAACATACGGAAGAGAGCAGAAGGGGGGTAAACTTGATGGATTATCCTTTGTTCTTACCGGCACGCTTACGGCAATGACGCGAAATGACGCAAAAAAATTGATTGAAGAAAATGGTGGCACCGTATTGAGTGCTATTTCAAAAAATACAGACTATCTTGTTGCCGGAGAAAAAGCAGGCTCAAAGTTGACGAAGGCTGCAAATTTGGGTGTTAAAGTGCTTACAGAGACCGAATTTCACAATATGCTCGGCATCTAAAGTATGCAACAGATTATAAAATAAGAGGTTCATGTGAAAGAGAATGTAACAAATACATTTACAGAAGAAGAATGGAAAGAATACAGGGACGCGTTGCTTTTCTGGTTTGACCGGAATCGACGCATCCTACCATGGCGTGAGGATCCGACACCATACCATGTTTGGGTGTCCGAGATTATGCTGCAGCAGACGCGGGTTGAAGCTGTTAAACCTTACTATGACCGCTTTTTGGCAGAACTGCCCGACGTACAAGCATTGGCAGACGCACCGGAGCAGCAGCTGCTGAAATTGTGGGAAGGACTCGGCTATTACAATCGTGTCCGCAATATGCAGCTTGCAGCGCAGCAGATTGTGACCGATTATTACGGCGAAATCCCGCAAAAGTACGAAGTCCTTTTGGAACTCAAAGGTATCGGTTCGTACACGGCTGGCGCAATATCTTCGATTGCCTACGGTAATGCAGTGCCGGCAGTTGACGGTAACGTCCTGCGAGTGCTGGCGCGAAACTTAGAATATGACGGAGATATTTTGAAAGATTCCACTAAAAAATACTTCTTCTCTCTTCTAAAGGAGCATATGCCAAAAGACAGAGCCGGCGATTTCAATCAGGCGCTGATGGAACTCGGCGCGACTGTCTGCATTCCAAATGGCAAGCCGCTCTGCGAGGACTGCCCGATATATGGTACGTGTCTTGCTAGAAAGCATGACACTACCTCGAAATATCCGGTAAAAGCTACAAAAAAGCAAAGAAAAATTGTTGACAAAACAATTTTTCGAATATTTAATGAGAACGGCGAACTTCTACTTCACAAGAGAGCAGATGAAGGGTTATTGGCAGGATTGTGGGAATTGCCAAACATCGACGAAAAATACATTGTCGGAGAACCGGGGAATGAGATGATAAGAAGAATCTTTGCACAAGATGTGATATCGCAGCAGACTGGTACGGATAAGCACATTTTTAGCCATATTGAGTGGCACATGACTTGCATAACCTTGAGAGGACTCACTTGGGATTCCAAAGTGTATGAACGGCTACAGCAATGCTTTGGCAGCAATCTTATATTTGCATCTCTTAATGAAATAGAGAAAAAATACCCGTTGCCCGCTGCATTTTCTATGTGGATTTAACACATGTTATGTTAAGAAGAATATAATAAGAGGAAGGATACAAACATGAATAAAGCAAAAAAGTTCATTCGCAATACAATATATTTGTTGATAGGAACATTGTTGTATGCAGTTGGAGTTAGTTTGTTTCTGCAACCAAACCAATTAGTTGCCGGAGGGCTCAGTGGCATTTCGATTTTAATAAATCACATATCCGGAATTCCGGTTGGTACCCTATATTTTGTTTTAAACATCCCAATCATGTTGCTTGGTGCGTACTTTTTCGGTTTTAAATTTATTGGGTCAACGGCTTTGGCAATCAGTTTGTTTACTGTATTTACAGATATTTTGGCAAACTTCGATCCGCTAACAGAAGATCCGCTGCTTGCTGCGTTTATCGGAGGAATCAGTGCTGCAGCTGGCATTGGCTATGTATTTCGTGCGGGTGCAACGACTGGCGGAAGCGATATTATTGTTCGAATTATTAAAATGAAAAAACGTCACATAAAGACAGGGCAGATTTTTATGATGCTTGATATGGTTATTGTCGCATTCTCGGTTATTGTATTTGGTAATATCGAAATTGCTTTGTATGCAGCAGTAGCTTTATTCGTATCCAGTGTAGCATTGAATTACGTACTTTACGGCCCTGATGGTGCAAAACTCGTTTATATTGTCAGTAAGCAGCCGGATGAAATAACAAAAAGATTGCATGCAGAAGATATAGGTGTGACATATTTAAATGGTAGCAGAACCTACGACCGAAAAGATGCGAAAATTATCTTTTGTGCAGTTAGACAACAGCGACTTCCGGGTATCCGTGAAATTGTTAATCAAATCGACGACACCGCGTTTATGATTATAACCTCTGCCACGGAAATCTTCGGTGAAGGCTTTAAAAGTCATAAGAGTGAAGACTTATAAATGTGCAAAATGATGATAAAATAAATTGCAAAAAAAAGAAAATTATTGTTGACATTTAGAAGTGTTTCTGTTAGAATTTTTCTTGCACTGCGGTGATGAAGTCGCACGGCGCACGGAGAGGTGTCCGAGTGGTTTAAGGAGCCGGTCTTGAAAACCGGTGATTCCGAAAGGGACCGTGGGTTCGAATCCCACCTTCTCCGCTCATAATTAAATAGATTATATTAATGATGATTTGGAGAAATACCCAAGTGGTTGAAGGGGCTCCCCTGGAAAGGGAGTAGGTCGTTAATAGCGGCGCGAGGGTTCAAATCCCTCTTTCTCCGTTAGTTCTTATGCTAGACAGAACGGCATTTCTTTGAAAGGAAATAAGTCAAAAAAGCTTAAAAATCCTTAAAAAAAGCTTGACAAAGTTGTTCTCATTTAGTAGAATGAACAAGCTGTCGCAAAACGGACAGCATGAGTTCGTCAAGAACGAAAAAAGTTCATCAGAGATGAACTTAGACAGAACCTTGAAAACTGAACAGTAAACCATCCCTGAAGATTTCTAAAAAAGCTTATGAAAAATAAGCAGCGTCGGAAGACGGA
>SVEO01000013.1 GCA_015057275.1 Lachnospiraceae bacterium
ACGCCCTGCTCATTTTTTGAAAATTTGGTCGACAGGGCTTAGGTGGATGTTTTTTGTTTTCGTGAAATATATCAAAAATAAAAAGAATTTTTATTTTATTTCACTTGACATCTTACCGCTGGACTTTTATTTTATACCCTAATTATACAATTTATAACAAGAATCGTCAATTTCTGATTTAAATTTTAACCCATCACATATTGTAATTTTTGTTATAGCAATAGAATATCCGGCTTTTTTTATTTTAGCACAACGAAAGAATTTCTTTTAAATGTTCTAAATCTTCTTCCGTTGTTGACCAACTTGTCGCAAAACGCACCACCGTATGCATATCGTCAAGTTTCTCCCAAAAACTGAAAGCAACTTGCGTCTTTAAGTATTCCATTTCTCGATTTTCCAAGATTATAAATTGCTGGTTTGTCGGCGATTCCAAGTAAAAATGATAACCTTTTTCTTTAAAAATCGACTTTAACTTCTCTGCCATCTCGACAGCATGTTGACTAATTTTAAAATAAAGATTGTCTGTAAACAATGCGTCAAATTGTATACCCAACACACGCCCTTTGGCGAGCAATGCCCCATTCTGTTTTATTGTCGTCATAAAATGTTTCGGTGTATTATTTTTTGTAAATACGACTGCTTCGCCGCACAACGCTCCCACCTTCGTACCGCCGATGTAGAACACGTCACACAATGCAGCAATATCCGCAAGTGTGACATCCGTCTGTCGGCTCATCAGCCCATATCCGAGGCGCGCGCCGTCTAAGAAAAGCGGAATCTCATACTCTGCACAAATCTGCGAAATCTCGGTCAGCTCATTTTTGCTGTACAACGTTCCGTACTCAGTCGGGTGTGAAATATACACCATACCCGGGAAGACCATGTGATCGCGGTTTTCGTCCGCATAAAATGTTTTCAAATATTGCCTTAAAACTGCCGGTACAATCTTGCCGTCTTTCTGCGCAAGTGCCAGCACCTTATGTCCTGTATGTTCAATCGCACCTGCCTCATGCGTACTCACATGTCCGGTTTTCGCGGCGATTGCCCCCTCATAGCTCTGAAGCATGGATGAAATTACCACTGCATTTGTCTGCGTGCCACCGGCAAGAAAATACACCTCGGCAGTCGGGCAAGCGCACGCTGCTCTGATTTTTTTCTGTGCACTCGCGCAATATATATCATTCCCATAACCGGATAATGGTTCCATATTTGTCTCCAACAAACGCTGCAAAACTTTCGGATGAGCACCTGCTATGTAGTCACTTTCGAATGAAATCATGATGGTATCCTCCCATTTTTTAATCATTATAATATCACTTAATATCCTAATTCCTCATGAATCAATACAATTTCAAACATGCAAGAAGAGGGTTTTTCCCATAGCACGGATAATCCACGGCAAATCCGTTGCGGACTGCTGCAATTATAGCACTGTTTTCCCTCAGCTGCGCACGGAGTCTTCATACCGAGCCTTTTTGCATTCAGCGGTGCGGCGATATTCCGCGCACGGTAAAGTGCACTGTCGTAATCTTTTGCAATCTTATTTTCTCCAATAATGAGATACACCTTCTCATGTCCGTAAAAAATCGCAGCGACGCGATTGCAGTTTCCGTCAATATTGATAATCTCGCCGGTTTCGGCAATACCGTTAACAGAAGAAATATAGATGTCAGCAGCATTTGCTTCCAAACGCATATCCTTGTCCGTTTTTCCCTCTGGAATACGCCAATGCCAATAAACCTCATTATGTGACACAAGTTTTTCATACAATCCCATCTGTTCGAGCGTAACAGACCCGCCAAAACCAACACTCCTTTGGTCAATCTGAGTATTCAGATATTCTGCCGCTTCTTTTGCACGGTCAAAGCATGACACCTTGTAGCCGAGATTTTCTAGATTTTGTTTTAATACATTGAAATCCATACGTTTTTCCTTTCAATCATTTGTTACGCATACTCATTGTAATCTGTTCGTCTCCGGCAATAAAGCAACAATCGGAAAATCCGTGTAAACATTTTGATAACACAGTTTTTAAAAGCATTTTCATGCATTATGTTGCATTTATTCTATTTATTTTCATACACTTGTACTTTGTGGCATTCCCCAATCATCGGTAGCAAGAATAGAATACTTCCAAACAGCACCGAATCTCGCTACTCTTTTAAAATTACAGCGCACACTTGGGTTAAAATTAACTGTTTTCAAGTAATCACACGTTACGTTATCGAGTCAGCAGCACTATATTCTCCACATGATTTGTGTGGCAGAACATGTCAACCGGCTGAATTATTTTTACCTTATAACCGTTCTTCTTAAAAATCGCCAAATCTCGCGCCAGCGTGTCCGGTCCGCAGGAAACATACACAACCTTCTTCGGTGCAAGGCGGAACAACGAATCTAAAAATTCTCGGCTGCAGCCGCTGCGCGGTGGGTCGGTAATCACCACGTCCACCTTCTCGCCTTTTTCAGCGAGCATCGTCATGAAAACACCCGCGTCCTGCTTATAAAATGAAATGTTGCGGATTTGATTTTCTTTTGCATTGGCGATAGCGTCGCGGACAGCTTCGCTATTTAATTCTACACTGATGACGCGCTCCACATACTGTGAGGCAATCATACCGATAGTGCCGGTGCCCGCGTATGCATCCAGCACAATTTCCTTACCGGAAAATTTCGCAAATTCCATAACTTTTCCGTACAACACTTCCGTCTGCAGCGGATTTACCTGATAAAAGGAATTCGGCGAAATACGGAATTTCATTCCACATAATGTGTCGGTAATATAGCCTTTACCATACAGCACATGATTCGTCTTGCCGAGGACCATGCTTGTGTGGCGCTCATTTACATTGTGGATAACCGTCGTAATTTCCGGATGTTTCTTTAAAAGTGCGTCCACAAAATTGCGCTTCGACGGAAAAATCGGCGAGGCGGTAATAATCACAACCATCACCTCACCCGAATGATATCCGGTGCGCACCATCACATGCCGAATCAGCCCGTACCCGCTGTCTTCATTGTACACCTTCATTTTAAAGGACTTGATTAATTCACCAATCGTGCTGACAATCGTGCTGCCTACCTGGTTTTCCAAAAGACATGCCGATACCGGCACCACTTTATGACTGTTTTCCTCGTAAATTCCGTTGACTACCTTGCCTTTACGATCGACAGAAAAGGCCGAATGTATCTTATTGCGGTAATAATACGGATTCTCCATACCGATGATCTTCTCAACCTTTCCGAAACCAGAAAGCAGTTTACTCATTTCTTTTTGCTTTTTTGCAAGCTGTTCTTGATACGACAAGTGCAGAAGCTGGCAGCCTCCGCACTTTTTGTATACAGGACATGTTTTCTTTTCCATAGGTTTACCCTCATCCTGTTTTCTTGTTTATTTTTTTAATGACCACTGGCTGCAGTCGATGACTCTCGTTGCCAACCCTTCGTAAAACTCCGGCTCGTGACAAATCAGCAAGATGCTACCCTTGTATTCTTTCAACGCACGCTTAAGCTCATCTTTCGCATCCACGTCCAGATGGTTTGTCGGCTCGTCGAGCAACAAAATGTTAGATGGACGATTGATTAATTTGCAAAGTCTTACTTTCGCCTGTTCGCCACCGGAAAGCACCTGCACCTGACTTTCAATATGTTTCGTCGTCAGACCGCATTTTGCCAGTGCGGAGCGCACCTGATACTGCGTGTAAGCCGGAAATTCTTCCCAAATTTCCTCAATACATGTGTTGCGGTTACCCGGTGCCATTTCCTGCTCAAAATAACCTATTTCCAGATAATCGCCAAGTTCTACGCTGCCGCTTAAAGCTGGAATCAGACCCAAAATACTCTTAAGCAACGTTGTTTTCCCAATACCGTTTGCACCGTAAAGCACGACCTTTTCGCCGCGTTCCATCGAAAGATTAAGCGGAGCCGACAGCGGCTCATCGTAGCCAATAACAAAATCCTTTGTTTGGAAAATGTATCTGCCCGGCACTCTCGCCTCTTGAAAGTGGAACTCCGGCTTTGGCTTTTCCACTGTCTTCTCGATTAGTTCCATCTTATCGAGTTTTTTCTGCCGGGACATCGCCATGTTTCTCGTCGCCACTCGTGCCTTATTGCGTGCCACAAAATCCTTCAGTTCGGAAATTTCCTGCTGTTGGCGATTGTAGGCCGCCTCCTGCTGCGCCTTCTTCACGGCGTAAACTTCCTGAAACTTATCATAATCGCCGACATAGCGGTTCAACTTCTGATTTTCCATATGATAAATCAAGTTTACCACGCTGTTTAAAAACGGAATATCGTGTGAAATCAAAATAAATGCATTCTCATATTCCTGCAAATAACGCTTCAGCCACTCAATATGTTGCACATCCAAATAGTTGGTCGGTTCATCAAGCAGTAAGATGTCCGGCTTCTGCAAAAGCAATTTTGCCAGCAACACCTTCGTTCTCTGTCCGCCGGAAAGTTCGCTGACGTCGCTTTCAAGCCCGATATCGGTCAGTCCTAGCGCGCGTGCCACTTCCTCCACTTTCGCGTCAATCATGTAGAAATCATGTGACATCAGAAGCTCTTGAATCACGCCCATCTCTTCCATCATCGCCTCGAGCTGCTCCGGGTCGGCTTCCGCCATCTCGTCGCATATTGTATTCATCTTCTCTTCCATCTCAAAAAGCGGCAAAAAAGCGGCTTTTAAGGCATCGCGTACGGTCATGCCTTTTTCCAGTACCGCATGCTGGTCAAGGTAGCCGACCTGCACATTTTTTGACCAACTAATCGTGCCCTCATCCGGCATCAGCTTATTTGTAATGATGCTCATAAAGGTAGATTTTCCTTCTCCGTTGGCACCAACGAATCCGATATGTTCCCCTTTCAACAATCGAAAAGATACATCCGTGAAAATCGCTCTGTCACCGAATCCGTGGCTTAAATGCTCCACATTCAGAATACTCATAGATTCCTCCCAAATGTTAAATGTTATTCTTCATCTCAAAAACTGCGCTGCCAAACGGCTCAAGCGCAATCTTGCCGAGTACGCCGTGCTCGACCGTCACGTTCTTGCCTGTGAAATTGAGCAAGAATAAAATCGTAATTTCGTCGCATGCACGCTCACGGATGCTGACACCACACACATCCTTGCCGTCTTCATCTTTGATGCTGATCATGTTCTGCGGTGTTACTAACTGTAATTCAACTGCCAGTTTTTTATAAAAATCACCCAGCATATCCGCATCGGTACGAGCTGCCATGTGGTAAGAGGCACCTGCACCATAATTATTTTTTGTCAATACCGGCATGCCGGCATAAAAATCTTCGCCATAAGTTGCAAGCACCTGACAATCGCCCTGTGGATGTACTAATTCACACAAATCAAATACCTTATACTCGATTTCTTTCTCGTAGAATTCGCCAACCACTGTCTTCATCGTGTTGCTTTCGCCTTCCCACAGGCCGTCAATTTCCTCAGCCCAAATGCCGACAAGCTCCTTCAAACCGTCGCCCGGGAAGCCGCCTAAGAAGCAGCGGTCATTTTCATTGACATAGCCGGTCACATACGTTGTCACCAGCGTGCCGCCGTCGGCCACAAACTTCTTCAAACGCTCTGCCACGCCCGGCTTAATCATGTAAAGCATCGGCGCAATCAGCAGCTTATACGGCGTGAAATCCTGCTCGCTGTCGATAACGTCGACTGCAATATTCTGCTTCCACAGTGCATAATAATGGTCCTTGCACGTAAGGTCGTAATTCTTCTTATCAGTCAACCCCTGCATGTCGTTGATGGCCCAGCGATTGTCCCAGTCGCAGATGACAGCCGCTTCTACCGGCACCATCGTACCCGGCACAGAGTCCATGTTCTTCAATATGTTGCCAAGTTGTGCACATTCCTTGAACACACGTGTGTTCTCCGTACCCTCGTGGTCCACAACTGCGCCGTGGAATTTTTCGAACGCACCGCGTCCTTTTCTCCACTGGAAGTACTGCACGGAATCCGAGCCGTGCGCCACAGCCTGCAAGGATGCGGTAATATTCATGCCCGGGCGCTTCAGTTTATTGATGCGGCGCCAATTTACAAGACTTGGCGTGCTCTCCATCAAAAGGAATGGCTGTTGTTTCAGGCAACGATTCATATCATGCACAAATGCGATATCGGACGCCAGCTTACCATCTTTATCATCGACCTTGTGCCATTCCGGATAATTGTCCCAGGAAACTACATCAATCTTCTTGGACAGATACCACGGATTAAAGCCCGGATATAATCCCATCAAGTTAGTTGTTACCGGCACATCCGGTGTAATCGCCTTCACGGCTGCGATTTCATTCTCCATGAAATTTGTTGTCTGGTGCGTAACGAAGCGCATCCAGTCAATATTGAGCCCATGAATCGCAGTCTCACCAATCGGAGACGGGGATTCAATCTCATCAAAATCATTAAATGTTCTGCTCCAGAAGCCAGTCCACCATTGACGATTTAGCTCATGGATATCATTATGATACTTCTCACGCAGCCAATCGCGGAATGCCTGCTGACAAAGCTCACAGTGACACTCGCCACCGTATTCATTCGAAATATGCCACATACCGAGCGCCGGATGGTCCTTATAGCGCTTCGCTAACATCGTATTCATCTCATAAACTTTTTTTCTGTAATATGGGGATGTGTAACAATGGTTGTGACGTTCGCCGTGAAGATTCTTCGTGCGGTCACGGTTCACACGCAACACCTCCGGATAGCGCTTATCCATCCACGCCGGACGTGCGCCGCTCGGTGTCGCCAAAATCACCTTTCCACCGAAAGACGCAATGCGGTCCATCGTCTCATCCAGCCAATCAAACGTATACACATCTTCCTGCGGCTCGAGCGCCATCCACGCAAAAATACCCACGCTCGCACTATTAATGCCCGCAAGCATCATTAAACGCTTGTCCTCGGCTAAAATATCCGGATAGTCCTGCCACTGGTCCGGATTATAATCGCCCCCGTAAATCATATGCGGAAAATCATTTATAAGTGGTGCCTTTCTCTTCATAAAATCCTCCAACAAGCTATTATTTTGTGAAAAATAAGCGGTGTCCGACGCTCGCCGGATACCGCTCGTTTTACTTATGCATTTTCATGTACAAATTTTACCACATCTTCAACCGTTTCGATTGCTTCCGGGTCATCAAACTGAACACCGAATTCATCTTCAATTTCTGTGATAATCTGATATAAATCTAAGGAGTCTGCGTCCAAATCATCCTTAACGCTGGTCTGTAATGTAACTTCGTCCTCATCCTTACCGAGCTGCTCTACGATGATTTCCTTAACTTTCTCAAAAACCTTATCAAATTCCATATCTTATTCCTCCTGGAAAAATTGTCATCAAATGAATTATAACACGTAATCTACAAATTGAATATAGGAATCTTGCATTTTTCGAAAAAAAATCAGAAAAAATACATGTTTGTGTTCATTTCTTTCAGTACATAAGCACAACCAGCTCAGTATCTGCTTTATCAGGATATTCATCTAGCAACGTATAAATTTTGATAACAGTAGCTTCTAATTCTTCCAAAGCCTCTGCCGCATCATGTGCTGTGATTCCTTTTACCTTCTTTTTTCTTGTCTGCTCAATCAATTTTTGATATCTTCCTTCTTCAAAGCCTTCTCTCTTAATATCCTCATGCGCTTTACACATCTCAGCTCTTCCCGCTTCTCTTCCTTCTTCAAAACCTTCTCTTTTAATATCCTCATGCGCTTTACACATATTAATCTTCTCCTCTCCTTCATCAATCTCTATCTCTGATCCGGTGCAGTAGTTAATTACCATCGCAGCATCTCGATCCAGCTCCTGAAAATTCTTGTTGCGGTTTACCAACTCACACAACTTTGTCTTGTCTTTTGAATACTTGATATACGACAACACTTCCCGCAAATTCGTATGAAACTTATCCAGTTCTTCATCGGTTAAATCATATGGAGATATTAAACGGAGTCTGTAATCATCTACATTTGCGAGGGTAGCTTCATCCTGCACAGTCAACATTTCATGCAATGTGAGCGGCCCGTCCCATTTTTCCGGCGTAAAGCTCACGACAATCGTGATGACCGGTATCAGCTTATCTTCTTTGTGAAAACCACTCAAAAATTCGCCGCGGTTATTCCCATGCTCATCTTTTCCCCGATGACGGTTCACGATTTCTTCTACCTGTCTGGAATATTCCATGGCATCGTACATCATATTCCGAATCGGCATCGCATAATGTGTCTCTGACTGGTTCTCGATTCCAAGCAATAGATATACCCGCTCGTCATCCGCCATAGTAATAAGACTCTTGAAGTTATCTCTTACCTTCTTCGTCAAAATCTCCGCTCGATTCCTCTGCTTATTCTTCACTACATCCGCCTCATCGGTTTCACTGCTTCCAAGCACATTCCCCGCAACCGTAGTGTCCAATTCTTTCAATTGCTCAGACTTTATCATTTGTATCCCGCCATAAAGCAGATAATTGAACACATCCGCAAAAATAGCGTTATCCTGCATGTATCTTTTTGTGACGATATCTTTCTTCCCCGTATGTAATTTTTCTCCTTTCATTATACGTATTTTCTGATTTTTCTTCAATATCATTTCTAAAAATTGCAACATATGTATTTTATGTAACACATTGTTGCTTTTCATTTGTTGTTGTTCTCTTTTTGTATGTGGATTATATCGTCATTCTCTTATCTTGTCAATCAATTTTGTATTTCTTAAATCACAAGAAAAACGGCGAACTTATGTCCGCCGCTAAACAATGGAATCTCCCCCAGATTTTCTTCTATCTTTTTTGACTTAATGGCACCCGTTATTTACTAGTATTCTATAAACAAGACTATCCGGGCCTGCCCATTGAATTGTTTTCTATGTAATAATTGGAGGTGTCGATTTCTCCGTCCATGCCTGTGTGATTTTCAGACGCATCTTATGAACTTCCGCGAATTCTCTTTCCATTCATAATCCGAAAATATCATTTATATCTTTATAATCAAAAGTTCCTTTCAACGAACTTAGTTTTTTCAAATTCTGAAATGCCGACTCAGATTTAAGGAATGCCGGCATATGCAAATATTCATCAGCAATCTTTTTCTATTTCTTCTGCTAAAAGTAACTCCGCCAATTCTTCATCCGTTTTGTCCGGATATTCTACAAACAGGACAAAGATTCTCTCCAGTACGTCGGACCTAACCTTGCTAATCTCCCTTCTTCCCTGACTGGATATGGTGTGATTGCGCAATCTTCGCGTCTGCCAAACTAATCGTGTCGTCTGCATAAATTTTCTTTCTTCCGGCGGCCTCTTCTGCATCGCTTTGTCAAACATTTCTTTGCCCATTCTTGTATGTGATTTCAATATGTTAATTCTCCTCTCATAAGTGTTTCGTGTTATGCACATTCCAATGGATGGTTGCTGTGCACATTTTTTACGAAAACGACGGCAGCCGGATGACTGCCGACGATTTCGTCCATCTGATATTATTCTAAATGATTTAATGTGACTTTTACCAAAGTCCTAAAAAGAATTTTACCAGATTAGATAAATCCAGAAGTGAGCAAAATACTGGCATGTTCTCTCCCTTCTGATTCCTGCGCATTCATCGTTTTTTCTATAAGCTTATGAAATCACTTTAAATTCAGGAAAAAGAAGAGTCAAAGAATTTGCTCCCAAATGCCAAAAAGCGCTCCCAAATGGGTTTTTATAAAAAAATAAGGAGCCGAAGCTCCTTAAAATATGATGGAAATTATAAATTTATTCTCCTCCATTCTCGTATTCATATAACCGCTGTTCTTCTCGACCGCCGCCTTTATGTTTTGTAGTCCGAATCCATGCATTCCATCCCGATTACTGTAGTATTTCTTTTCCTTCTGAGTTAATGTTGTGTTGGCAATCTGTATATGAACCTGCTTTTCCATCGTACGTATTTGCACAAGTATCTTCGGCATTAACAATTTTTCGTTTATATCTTCATTATACTGATTTATTGCCATCCCTGCTTCGAAGGCATTCATCATTGCATTTGCCAATATCGTACACAAATCATAGGATGATATTGCAAACTCTATCGGGAAGTGTCCCCACACCTGAAATTGTATGTTATTCTCTGCACATTTCGCTGCATAGTCATTAAATATTGCGTCTGCTGTAATATGTCCGCTATGTATCTCTCTAATTGGACTGACTTGTTCCTTGGTAATCTGTTTAATATATTCTTTTACTTCCTCCATATTCCCTGATTCTGCCATGCCGTCAAGCACCCGAATATGATGATTAAAATCATGGCGGAACGCTCTTAGCTTTTCATCCTTTTCTAACGATTTTGTGTAATATTCGTGTTGAAGCTGCAAATATTCTTTACCTAACTCCACTTTCTTACGATTCTTCTCTCCATAGCGTAAAATTACAATCGCAGCAAAACCCATAACAAGAATTGCAATGCCTGCACATATGGCAAGAATAAACATGCTTGTTTTTGCAACACCTTTCATCGGTGCTAAAGCTACACACTCTCCAACTAACACTGCATCAGCAGTAAATACTGTCAATCCAATTAATACAATTACAATATTCTCCCTTTTTCCAGTTGTCGGCATATTTGCGTATTTGACATACAATTTTGTGATACACCAAAATAGAACTAACAATATCACTTCAAATACTAAAAATGGTAGAGGTCTATTAACCACTATTTCATATTTCTTAAAGAATATCAAAATTAATGATACAATTCCTCCCACTACGCCAACCGTGATATTAGATAGTAAGTACCAACCCAACACCGGCAATTTATTTCCTTGCAATATCTTTATAAAAAATGCGGCACCCAAAACGTATTCTATAATTGTCACTATTACAGAAATATCAATAAGCACATACCATGCACTAATTACCGCTACATACATTACCCAGTATAATATCAGCTTCTTCTTATCTTCAAATTTCTCCTTATATCTGCATCGACCAAATGACGTGGCTATTAACAGGCATTTCAACATGTCAATACCCTCAATCAATCCAAGTACATATTTCATTTATCAATTCTCCTTTTTCTTTTGTAATCTTATTTTTATTGAAATCTCCAGCGCTTATCAGCATACCGGTCATATTTCTCAAAAAATTCCTTGCGGTATATTCCACCGATTGGGATTATCTTGCCACACCGCAACTGGATTTCGCCGTGTGTGCCTGTAATTTCGCGCAGATTCACGAGATACGACTTTTGTGCCTGCGCCCATTCATCCGGTGGCAACTCTTCTATCCATTCGCGTAATGGTTTTCGCATCATGTAACTTCCCTCGGCCGTATAAACAATGGAATATCTTCGCTTTCCTTCTATGTAGTAAATGCGGTCCGTCGGAATCGTCAGACAATCTCCGTCCAGCTTCTTAACTGTAATACGTTCTGAATCTCTTTCCTCATCCAAAATCTGTGTCAGAATTTTATAAATTTGCTGCGCATCCGCCGGCTTATCCATGTAGCCGTACACATTTTTGCCGAATGCTCTGCTCATGTATTCTTTATAGTTTGTCAAAAATACAATCGGCACCTCATTGGCACGCGCACCTAAAATATTCTTCACATCAATGCCGGTCATTTTCTTCATCTCAATATCGAGAAAGATTACGGTTGCCTCCATTGGTTGACGCAGTAGCTCCTGCCCACTTTTAAATTCTTTAATCTCTATTTGCTCATAAATACTGGCAAAATATTTCTCACAAACCTCACGTATATGCTTCCGGTCCGCTTCATTATCATCACATATAATTATTCTTCTCATCGCTTTATCCTCTGTATCGTATACGAGGTTTTCCCCTCGTATGCAAAAATGCAAAAAGGAGTAGCCCGAAGGCTACCCCTTATCGAAAAATTTATTATTTACCGCAACATTTTTTATACTTTTTCCCCGAACCGCAAGGACACGGATCATTCCGCCCGATTTTTTTGTCCTTTATAATTGTGTGTGAGCTCTTCTGCTCTTTATACAACACCTTTCTTCTGTCTTCATCAATCAGTGCATCCCACTGTTCTAACTCGTATAACCACTCAGCTTTTGCTTCCACCATGTTCTTGTACAGTAACTCTTTGTCGTAACCGAGCTGAACCTGTGTGTTTTCATCCATCTCTTCAATTGGATTTGGTGTAATTAAGCTATCGTTGATACCGTCCAGGAAACCGACCATGATTAACAGCTCTGTACCAAACTTCTCTGCCAGTTCTTTTACGGTGCCGGTTACTACTTCGTCCGGATTTGCTAAAATTTGTTCATAAATTCCTTTTTCAATGTTAAAATAGTTTGCCCAGAACATGTCGCTTTCTCGCTGGGTTCTCTGCGCTTGATATGCGCTCTCTCTCCATGTTTCAAGTAATGTCATGCTTATTCTTCCTTTCTAGTGATTATGTTTTTCTTCGACTACATATTCGAGATTTCCATTCGGCGCGGATGCATCGTAATTTCCCTTTAACACCTGTGCACCGGTAGTCGCATTAATATATATTTTTTCTGTCATACCGACTGCGGTATACTCGGTATGCTGAAATCCGTCAATTTCCACGTTGTTGCCGGTTTTTGTGAATGATGTATACGCTCCTTCAAAAGCGTCCGTCAAAATCGCTTCTGCTTTTTCATCGGTAATCATCCTTTGCAGAATCT
The DNA here is from genome assembly GCA_015057275.1 of Lachnospiraceae bacterium. GTDB lineage: Bacteria > Bacillota > Clostridia > Lachnospirales > Lachnospiraceae > SIG308. The sequence goes on from SVEO01000013.1 coordinate 12,662, forward strand.
TTCCGCCGTTTGCTGAAACTGTCATATAATCGTTTATCCACTCTACTGACGAAACATACTCAGTCTTGTCTGTGGATACGATAAATCGATATGCCTTCTCATCTTCCACAGTGACTTCTTCCACAAATTCAGCCGTACTTCCTGCAAACTCACTCTCCATAAGAGCCTTGGCTCCCTCCACGGTAAGTTCTTTGTCGCCCTGCTCATCCGCAGTGTTCTCCTGGGCGGTCGTACTCGGCATGACCCATTCAATATCTTTATGATCTTTCTCACCACAGCCTGCGGTCAAAATCAGCATTCCGGTTACCATAGAAAGGCAACCGACTCTTTTTAATGTTTTCAAAATAACACCTCTCTCATTATGAGGGCCTGCCTCATATTGTGTGTTTTATTTGAAATGGAGCTGCAGTACACAGCTCCATCCAATCTCTTTACTAATTACTTTCTTCGGATGATTTCATCTCTTCTCGGTCCATTACTTACTAAGGTAATCGGTACTTCAAGTTCCTTCTCGATGAATTCGATGTATTTCTTACAGTTCTCAGGCAACTCGTCATAATTCTTAATACCGCGGATTTCCTGCTTCCAACCCGGAAGCTTTACATATACCGGTTTAGCTTTCTTCAACTGTACCGTTGCCGGGAAATCTCTGGTTACTTTGCCGTCGATTTCATAGCCGACACAAACCGGAATCTCATCAAGATAACCGAGTACGTCAAGTACGGTTAATGCAACTTCCGTCGCACCCTGAATCTTACAGCCGTAACGGGAAGCTACTGCGTCGAACCAGCCCATACGTCTCGGTCTGCCGGTCGTTGCACCGAACTCACCGCCATCACCGCCGCGTCTTCTCAATTCATCAGCTTCCTCACCGAAGATTTCGCTAACAAACTCACCTGCACCTACTGCACTGGAGTAGGCCTTTACAACAGTAACGATGTCCTTGATTTCGTACGGTGGGATACCACAGCCAATGGCGCCGTATGCGGCAATCGTATGAGAAGATGTTACCATCGGATAGATTCCGAAATCCGGATCCTTTAAGGAACCAAGCTGACCCTCTAATAAGAGACGCTTGCCATCCTTTAATGCATCACGCAGGTATGTAACCACATCGCAAACATAAGGAGCAACCATATCGCGGTATTCTCTTAATGTTGCCAAAAGTTCTTCTTCTACGATCAACGGCTTATGATATAAATGCTCTAAGATAACATTCTTCTGCTCACAAACTCTCTTAACCTTTTCCTGCAATGTTTCATCATCAAACAATTCAGAAACTTGGAAACCAATCTTTGCGTACTTATCGGAGTAGAACGGTGCGATACCGGACTTCGTAGAACCGAAGGAGTTACCACCCAAACGTTCTTCTTCGTACGCGTCAAATAAAATATGATATGGCATAACAATCTGAGCTCTGTCAGAAACTAAAATGCGCGGCTGCGGAACACCCTTATCCACAATTTCCTTTACTTCCTTTACAAGCCAAGGAATGTTGAGTGCTACACCGTTACCGATAATACATGTGGTGTGATCGTAGAACACACCGGATGGCAATAAGTGTAATGCAAATTTACCGTATTCGTTGATAATTGTGTGGCCTGCATTGCTACCGCCCTGGAATCGGATAATAATATCGGACTCCTCAGCTAACATATCTGTAATCTTACCTTTGCCCTCGTCGCCCCAGTTGGCGCCGACAATTGCTTTTACCATAGTAGATTTTCCTCCTTAATTGCGCGTCCTGTTTTACTTGTGCATTTTGACGCGGTCATTAATTATTATACAACACATCTTTTTTTCCCGCAAGACTTTAATCTCGTATTTTCGCGGCTTTCCTGCAGCATTTTCGTAATAACAGAGGCAAAATGCTACTGTCCCTGATATTTTCTGTGGTTGTCAAGAATCTGCTTCTTTAGGTGATAAAGTTCATTTGATAAATCGATGTGCACTCTGTGCGGATTTACAAGACGTCTCGTTTCATCCCAAAGTGTGTTCAATTCTTTTTCGCAGTACGCACGGATTTCCATAACAGATGGCGACTGATATACGCAGATACCGTCCTTGAAAATCGGCACCAGCAGTTCTCTTACCTCGTAAGTGTTTTCTTCGAGGAATGTCTTTTTCCAGGTATCGACCGGGTCAAAGAGCATCAGCGAGTTGGCTGCATCATATGTTTCATGCGCAAGCGCAATCAAGTCGGCGTTAATTTTGCCGGTCGCCTTATCATAAATACGGAAAACGGTCTTATCGCCCGGGTTCGTAATCTTGTCCGTGTTTTCAGACAGCTTAATCTTCGGCTGGAACTTGCCGCTGCCCCGGTCATAAATCGCCGCCAGCTTGTAAACACCGCCGAAAGCAGGGCAATCCTTGGAAGTAATCAGGTTCGTACCCACGCCCCAGGAAGTAATCTTTGCGCCCTGTGTCTTTAAGCTGTCAATCAGGTATTCATCTAAGTCTGACGATGCGGAAATCACACAATCGGTAAATCCGGCTTCATCGAGCATCTTTCTTGCCATCTTGGATAAGTATGCAAGGTCACCGCTGTCTAAGCGGATACCGTAATTTTTAAGTTCGATGCCGGCTTCCCGCATCTCGCTGAACACGCGAATCGCGTTCGGCACACCCGACTTTAAGGTATCGTAAGTATCTACCAACAAAATGCAGGCGTTCGGATACATGTTCGCATAGGTCTTAAATGCGGTGTATTCATCTTCAAAACTCATAATCCAGCTATGTGCATGTGTGCCCTTTACCGGTACGTCAAACATACGGCCGGCCAACACGTTGGACGTGCCGATACAACCGCCGATCATCGCTGCTCTGGCGCCGTAAATACCGGCATCCGGTCCCTGCGCACGGCGTAAACCAAACTCCATAATGCCGTCGCCCTGCGCAGCATATACTACGCGGCTGGCTTTCGTCGCAATTAAGCTTTGATGGTTTACAATATTCAAAATAGCGGTCTCTATTAGCTGTGCTTCCATAATCGGTGCCACAATCTTTAAAAGCGGCTCTTTCGGAAATACAACCGTACCTTCCGGAATCGCGTAGATATCGCCTGTGAAATGGAAGGATGAGAGATATTTTAAAAATTCTTCTTTAAAAATACCGAGACTTCTTAAATACTCGACATCTTCGTAAGAAAACTTCAGGTTTTTAATATACTCGATAACCTGTTCCAGACCGCAGGCAATCGCGTAGCCGCTGTCGCACGGGTTTTTCCGATAGAACATATCAAAAACCACTTTCTCGTTCGCCTGGTTATTGTAATAACCCTGCATCATTGTTAATTCGTACAAGTCGGTCAATAATGTAAGACTTCTTGCCATAAATTATCCTCTGTACCTTTCGTACAGTTTTCCTTTCTTTTAGGAGGACTCCTCTTACCTGCGCCGTAGAGCAGCTTTCAAAACCCGTGTGGTTTTTACTTCAAGGCGCCTCGCTATTTATTTGATCTGCAGACGTATCTGCAGAGAATAAACAAGCTTAATTGTTTGTTGCCAACAGATTCAGCTTTTTCGTGTAGTGAATCAATCGGACACAAACATAAACAACTGCCGCCATCTCGCCGATTAAGTATATGTACCACATAATCTCAAACCACGAGAACGACATAAGAAATGAGGTAATCACTTCGGCCACAAAGAAGAAACCGAATGTCTCCGCCCCGAAGCGCAAATCTTTGCCGACCTCCATATAAACGTAATCATCCACCTGCTTTTGCATACCGGCAGCCAGTGCTCGCAAGAGCACGATTTTTGCCACGGCCTGCGTGATAAAACAAATGTAGGTAGCAAAGAACAGCATCTTTGCTTTTAAGAGATACGGCAAAAAAGGCAATGCCAAACATAAAACTGCCGCAACAAGCGCTGCAACCTTCATTTTTTTAAAGTTGGCAGCGAACGGCTCACACTTGCCGGCAACCAGCGCTAATAGGAAACATCCGACTGCATTTAGGATAAACTGCGGACGGATCTGCGTCCCTAAAATGTGAAAAGAAAATCTGGACCAAATGTCGGTATACAGAATCTCTCCTTCCACATAACCGACAAATTCATCATATCTTACCTCATCCCACGCAAGGCCCGGATAATCGCCGCCGACCCTCAAAAACGGGAGCACGACAAACGCCAGTAAAAGTCCTGGCACGATCCATTTTATATATTTCATCGTCTCTTAGCCTCTTCAATCTTTCTTCTTCGTTCGCGGATTTCCGCGTTCGCTGCCTTGCGGAGCCTCTTTTGTTCTTTGTAATTCATCTTGCGGATATAGCGGTCACTGTTGTGATAAATTTCCAGCAACGACTGCTGTGCCACTTCATTGCGCACCGCAAACTCAGACATCTGCACAACCTTCCATACAAACCATGCGGTTAAGAAGAAAAGAATTATGTTATACGCCATCGTCACGCCGCCGACCAAAACCCATGTCGTTATGCCGACAATCGCCTGCACGACAAACATCAAAAACCACACCAAGAGCAGAATTCTGCGATCCTGACGATAATTTACGCGGTCAAGGCACTGGCATAAACCCGCCACAAAGAAATAGGAAACGCTCACTTTCATAAAGAAGTTCGCAATACCGATAAAGAATGCCACCCACATCAGCCGTTCGCCGCTAAGCACATAAGGCGCCAGACAAATCACTGCCTTCATCACAATCGCCGCAACCGCGCTCACATAACCAAGCGTGAAAAATGTGCCTCTGCGCTTCTTCAAACGGAAGCAGGCGTATGCCATCAATGCAAGACCGATAAAGTCATTAAATAAATCCATGCGGGTATCCCAACGCACACCGTCCATCGTCAGCTTACCGGAATCAACATATGCCCTCATTTCTTCTCCCAACTCGCCGTACGTCATGCCGAGGTAGGTAGCAGTCGCGCCGTAGTGCGTATTCAGTGTGTATAACTGTGTCGCCGGAATGACCGAGCCGTTGGAATTATACGTCGGATAACCGAAGTCCATCGGTATCGTTAATTTCATAACCAAAAAGATCAGACCTACTAAAAAAATGTAGATACTTACCTTGTCTTGTGTCTTTGTATCCATAAAAACCTCCGTTTTATCTATTTCCCTCCGATATCCTATCACTATCTAAAAATTCTAACACAGATTTCCACAATTATCAATAAATTGCGTCCGGCAAAATTTTATTTTAGACAAATTTTATAACTCCGTGCCGGCCGCACAGGGCTTCGCTTCCTTGACACACCTTTTTGCTTTTGATATACTATCTTTTGCCAATCCTTTGGCAACGCGCAGGATTTTACCTGCAGGATTTTGGAGGAATCATTGAATATGTTACGATTCATAGTTATTATCTTGATGATTGTCATCTTCTTTCTCGTATTCAGCCTTCCGCTCTATCTCATCTTGTGGATTGTCGGCAAGCTGAAAGGATTGGAGACACGTAGCCGTTTTGCACAGGCAATTGTCGCTTTCATTTTTCGACTGATTATCAAGCTCGCCGGTGTAAAGCTAACGGTACACGGTTTGGAGCATGTGCCAAAGGATAAAGCGATTGTGTATGTGGCAAATCATCGCGGATTTTTTGACATTATCATCGGTTATACGCTCGTGCCGGGCATTACCGGATTTATCGCAAAAAAAGAAGTGCAACACGTCCCGTTCTTAAGCTGGTGGATGTATTTCGTAAACTGCCTGTTCCTTGACCGCGACAATCTCAAAGAAGGTTTGAAGACGATTTTAGAAGGCATCAAGCGTTTAAAGAATGGTATTTCCATTTTTGTATTCCCGGAGGGCACTCGTTCCCGCACCGACCGCATGTTGCCGTTTAAGGAAGGTACGATGAAGCTGGCTGAGAAGTCCGGCGCACCGATTGTTCCTGTCACATTCGTCGGCACAGGAGATATTTTTGAAAATCAGTTCCCGCGCGTCCGTCCGGGCCATATCATTGTTGACTTCGGCCAACCGGTTTACATGCAGGAATTAGAGAAAGAGGAAAAACGTCATTTGGGCGCAAAGATGCAGGAAACCATCCAAAATACCTATGATCTTTTATTCCCACAAAAATAAGAATCAAAAAATGATTGTTTTTTCCCTCATTCAATGCTAGAATATGCCTAGTTAAAATTTCATAGGAGGAATCGCTCATGAATTGGATTGCAATTTTGCTCATCGCATTGTTATGTGTAGCAGCTTTTCTGGTTATTCATTTTCTCGGCATTAAGGTATTCCTGATTATTGCAGGTATCCTGATTGCTATTATGCTGATTGCTATCGTGGTACTTTACATACTTGGTAAGCGGGCGGAGAAAAAACAGGCCGAACAGCAGAAAACGATGGATGCGATGGCTCAGACCATGTCTATGTTTATCATTGATAAGAAAATGATGAAGTTAAAGGATGCCGGCCTGCCGAAAATTGTTTACGAGAGCACACCGAAGTACGCACGCGGCTTTAAGATGCCAATCGTAAAAGCGAAGGTTGGACCAAAGCCGATGAACTTTATTTGTGACGACAAGGTTTTCCGTACACTTCTGCCGAAGCAAGAAGTTAAGGCTACCGTAAGCGGTATCTACATTACCGCAGCAAAGAGAATTCGCGGTCCTGTGTATCAGGCGCCGGAAAAGAAAAAAGGCCTTTTCGCATCTTTAAAGAAAACAAAAGATAAATAAGCTTTTGCTGAGAAACAATAAGCCGGATGGTAAAAACCCATCCGGCTTATATTTTGCCTATATTGTCACTGGGGCTGCGCCACTCATCTTACGACATGTATTCCCCGTTGTAAGATACTAATACTGCGTTTGCAACATCATCCATATCAGCGATTTTGTTCACGAATTCGGTTGCATCTGCTTTGAGGCGAACCTCTAAGGTAAGCTCAATGCCCATTTTGGAAACGGATTTGGACTTAACTACCTTCTTTGCTACACTTTCCCCAATCGCTTTCATTACTTTTTCCTCTGCTGCTGCATTTGCGCAGTGCACAACAAAGATATAAGGAACCTGTCCCTTGCCCTTTAAGCAGGAGAAGATAATCAGTACAACTGCAATAAAGATGCAACCAAGAACTGCTAAGAAAATCAGGCCGGCACCGATGACAATACCGGAAGCGATTGCCCAAAATAAATAAGCAATTTCAATCGGCTCTTTAATTGCAGAACGAAATCTGACGATGGATAATGCACCTACCATACCAAGAGAGAGCACAATGTTCGATGTTACCGCAAGAATCACGAACGTTGCAATCATCGTCAGCGCTACAAGAGATAGCCCAAAGCTGGATGAATACATAACGCCTGCATATGTGAACTTGTACACATAGCGGATTAAAAGACCGATGACAATGGCCAGTGCCATTGCGATAATTAAATCGCCGTAAGCGACGGAGCTTGACTGCTCCAAAAAGTTTGACTTAAAAATGTCTGTGAAATTTGTGGTTGCTAAAATCATAATTGTAATTCCTTCCCTAATACTTTTTTATCCGTAAATACGGGCCACCGCATATTTGGAGTATGCGGACGTTCTTGCCCTCTCCACCTGCACGATGTTGCGAATGACTTCCGGTAAAAATTCGTCATACTTTACTTCCAGTACGATTTCATTGCCGGTTGACATCGTCGCCATGTCAGGGTCTAAGAAACGTTCCTCATGAAGTCCCGTGCGAATCTCGCTGTCAAGGGTAACTCTCACATTGCCCGGTTCGAAAACGAATGGCTCTCTTAAATACTCAACAACCGTCTTCGGTCTTAACTCCTGATATTGGATCTTTGAATAAAACTCTGTCAGCAGACCGTCATTTCGCTGTAGCATCCACTCCATGTCACCGTTTAAAAGCTTCTCACACTCCTCTTTTGTGATTTTTGTGCTGACTTTGCCGCATAAGCCGTTTACCTTGGATTTTTTTTCCAGACGTATGAAAGATAAATCATCATTGTAAAAACGAATGCGAAACTTTTCACGGTGATTGATACCATCCAACTTTTCTTTCAGCGCTTTGTCGTAGACGTTATCAAAATACAGGCTCCGTATCCGATAGATACCGTCCGCCCCTGCATTCTTATCACGCTTCGCTACGGCACTCAGTCTCGCCCGCAGCGCCAGATAGTCCGCATATGTGATAACATGCTTATACTCGTGACGATATTTTTTCGGTTGCGTAGAATAAACCGCGGTTTCTTTCACGTTTACCTCCCCTCTACCGGTAATCGGCTCTTTTCTTTGACTTCTATCATACCAAAAAATTAGCAAAATGTGTGAAAAATTTGAGAAATTTTTGCAAAAGATTTGTTTTTTTTCTGCATTTACGTTATAATACACTGGATATTTCACAAATTTATGACGGAGGTGTCTATGCAAGATCATTTAAGCACAGTAAAAGTGGAAATTTCCGCCAGACATGCTCATTTAAGTAAAGAAGATTTTATCACTCTTTTCGGTAAAGAGGAGATGACGAAAAAAAAAGATTTGTTCCAACCGGGACAGTTTGTATGTGAAGAGTTCGTGGAAGTGATTGGACCAAAAAATTCCTTCGGAAGGTTTGCGATTATCGGTCCATTCCGCAAGGAATCTCAAGTTGAAATCAGTATGACCGATTCGTTTACCTTGGGTATCGATGCAGTCATTCGCGAATCGGGTGTTTTAGCTGATACCCCGGGTTGCATATTAAAAGGTACGGCAGGTATGGTTGCACTTGACCACGGTGTCATTGTCTCGAAGCGTCATGTTCATCTGACACCGGAAACCGCCCGCGACATGCAGCTTACGGACGGCGAAATTGTAAATGTATTGCTCGAATCCGACGAACGCCAGGCTATTTTCGGTGACGTCGTAGCAAGAGTCAGTTCATCGTATTTGGATGCGGTTCATATCGACACCGACGAGGCAAATGCCTGCGGTTTATCCGTGCTGTCGCGTAAGCAGCCGGGATACGAATTAACCGGTCGTATCATCCGCGGAGCCCTGGTTTAAATTTATAAGGAGACAGATTCTCCGATATTCTTTTTCTATTTCAGCATATAGTGCGCCGACCTGTGAAAGTTTTTCTTCTGCACTTCCGTCGGCGCACATAAGTTTTACTACATCATCCGCCAAGGTGAACAACTGCATAAAACCGAGTGAACCCACAACGCCTTTTAAAGTATGGAAAAGACGTCTCAACTTCTCCACAAGCACCTCGGTCGGTTCTGTTTTTCCTGCAATATATTGCTCCATCACACTCTGTATCCCTGCAAATGTTGCATCTTCCAGAAATAAGTTACAATATTTGATATACATGTCTTCCCGATTCAAAAAACGCGGGAGAACCTTGTCTTTTTCTATCCTCAACTGATTACAAAATGTATCAAAATCCATAACATTCTCCTCCGTTCCTTAAAGATCCAGCCATTTTACCAGTATTGCCGTAAGCGCCTCTATTTCAATCGGTTTTACAAGATAATCGTTCATACCTGCCGCCATCGCCCGGTACATATCTTTTGGAAATGCATTGGCGGTTACGGCAATAATCGGCGTTATTTCTCCGCGAAGTTCCGCCGAGTCATCCGCTTCCATTTTGCGGATGATACGCGTTATCTCATAACCATCTTGACCTGAGAGCTGCACATCCATAAAGATCAGGTCAAATCGTTCTTTTTGTGCCCGTTTTGATTGTAATATTTCTAAAGCCTGCTCGCCACTTTCCGCTGTCGTAACTTTAGCACCGCATGTTCCGATTAACTCTTCAGCAATTTTGCGATTCAACAGGTTGTCCTCTACCAGGAGAATTTTCTTGTCTGCTCCTGCAATTTCATGAAGGTTCTTTTTCTTTCCCTCAGCAATAAATTTCGAGTAAGTTTCATTTTTATTCTCTGCAGTGTACTCCGGTTCCATCGCTTTCCTTAGGTGCAACGCAATTTTTACCTGAGTACCCTCACCCGGACGGCTTTCCACTTCAATAGTTCCATTCATCTGTTCCACGATTCCTTTAACAATCGACATCCCAAGTCCGCTTCCCGGAATGTCTCTTGTTTCCTTACCGCGTTCAAATGGAATAAATATTTTCCTTAGGCATTCTTCATCCATACCAATGCCTTCGTCTTCAATCAGAAATTCAAAATATATCTCGCCACTGATTATAGAATTCTTTTCATAAGCATCGAACCGAATCTTACCACCATCCGGCGTATACTTGATGGCATTTTCCAACACGTTTAACAACACTTTCCCCAGTTGCCTCTCGTCTCCGAGCACATGCACGTTGGAAAGTCCTTTGCCGGAAAACTGCAATGTGTGACCCTTTCTCGCAAGTTCCGTCTGAAGCAATCGGCAAATACTTTGCAGAAATATATCCATAGAAAAATTTTGTTCCGATAATGTGGATTTTCCGCTTTCTATTTGTGACATTTCAATAATCTCATTGCACAGCGACAGAAGATATCTTCCCGAAAGTTGAATTTGATCCAAATACTCACTCATTTTATCGGTAAGTTCTTCTTGCCTGGCCAAATTAACCAACCCGAGAATGGCATTGAGCGGTGTGCGAATGTCATGTGAGATATTCGACAAAAAAGTGCTCTTCGCACGGTTAGCATCCTGCGCCAGCAAAAGTTCCCGCTCTAAAATTTCCTTTTGATCCTCCTCTTTACAAATCTGCTCCTCGATATCCTTAATCATCATAGTGGCTGTCCTCAGTCTTCCCATCAACATATTTGTCCCTAATGATTTGCACAAGCATATTATGATTTTCTCCATCCACATACTGTCTGTGCCGTCATATCTCTTATCATGCATATCTCCTTTTCTCTACATACTTCTTCCTTTTACCGCATTAAAACATATAGTTTTATGAATTATAACATTGTAACACATAAAATCCAACTACCAACTCTAATAAATCGCTATTTCTAGCCATTTTTCTATCGACATAAAATGACATTATTCGACACGAGAAAACTATTGACTTTTCCGCTAATGTTTGTTATTGAATAGTAAAAAAGCTTTTTGCAATCACACGCCAAAGCATAAAGAATAAACGAATCATATGGAGTTTTTAATGCTTAAAACAATTTTAGTCGATGATAATCCTTTTTCTCTTCAGCTTCTTTACGATACTTGCTGCAAATCAAATAAAATATCTATTGACGGTGCTTTTACAGATTCGTTGGAGGCGCTGGCATATACCCGTACGCATTCGGTCGATTTTGCTTTCCTTGACATCGAAATGCCGATTCTTGATGGACTTAATTTAGCAAAACTACTGCGTAAAACCTCTCCGGGAATTGTAATTATTTTTGTAACTGTTAGGGAGGATCGTTGTCTGGATGCATTTCGCATAAAAGCAGATTATTATATCAGGAAACCTTTTCAATCAGATGATATTGTGGATGCAATTGATCGTGCCGAACTTCTTGCCGCTCGTTTAGCGGTAAAACCGTTTATTCACACCTTTGGTCGATTTGATGTATTCTATGAAGATCATGTATTGCATTTTCCGAATGCAAAATCAAAAGAACTCTTTGCTCTGTGCATTGACCGTCAGGGTGGTGACGTAACTATGGAGGAGGCCATCGATGTGCTGTGGCCGGAGAAGCCGTATGATGAGCGTGTGAAAGCACTATACCGAAAAGCGGTTATGAGTTTAAGAATTGTACTGAATGATGCCGGTATATCACATATTTTCGATAGTAATCGTGGTTTATGTCACGTTCATTCTTCCGCCATTACTTGTGATTATTACGACTTTTTAGCTGGAAAACCGTACGCAATTGCCGCATTTCGTCAGGAATACATGTTTGAATACTCCTGGGCTGAGGCAACAACTGCAAAACTTTGCGCAAAGTAATATATTCACCCATATTTTGTTAAAAAAATTTTCATTCTTTCGAAAAATAAAAGTTTTTCCTACTTTTCTCGATTTTCTTCTCCAAATATAGTAACACTTTAGTTACACTTTTGATGATACAGTAAGCCCCACAAAGAATTGTTGGAGGAGAGAATAAATATGAATTTTCAAACACAAACTGTTACTATGCAGGAAATCGAGCAGCTTTTAAAGCAGGGTGGACAGCCGGTTATCTTTTTTGTCAACGGTGACTCATCCGCTCTCTTGCAACCGACTCTAGCTACAAATATTCAAGCGACTACCGGCTACGAGGCTGCAACTGCTATCACAAATGATAATAAATCTTATGAGATGATGCTGAGCAACTATTTGCATCAGTTAGGCATCCCAGCACATATTAAAGGATATGAGTACATAAAAAAGGCGATTGAGCTTGCGATGCAGAATGCCTCCATTCTGCGCTCCATCACCAAGGAACTTTATCCGGATATTGCGAAATGCTATGGGACAACCCCTTCCCGTGTAGAGCGTGCCATCCGCCATGCAATTGAAACCGCGTGGAATCGCGGCAGCATTGAACTGCAGGACGATTTATTCGGCACTACTATCAGCAATATGAAAGGGAAACCGACAAACGGAGAATTTATCGCCATGATTGCCGAGAAATTCCGTTTACAGACAGTCGCGTAAGATTTATAAAAAATGCCGGGCGCATTGCCCGGCATTTTTATTATCTTTCTGTATATCGCTTTAAGAACACCTTTGTTCTCTCATTCTTTGGATTACCAAATACTTCTTCCGGTGCCCCCTCTTCAACAATGACACCGCCATCCATGAATATGACGCGATCCGCCACATCTCTGGCAAACTCCATCTCGTGGGTCACTACTACCATCGTCATTTTCTCTTCCGCAAGCTGCTTCATAACCTTTAGGATTTCTCCGGTCAATTCTGGATCAAGCGCAGAAGTTGGCTCGTCGAAAAATAGAATCTGCGGATTCAATGCTAGCGCACGCGCAATTGACACACGCTGTTGCTGTCCGCCGGAAAGCTCACAAGGATAAGCATTTTCCTTCCCTTCCAATCCCATCTTTTCAAGAAGCTCCATCGCAATCTGCTGCACCTCTTCCTTACTCTTTTTCATCACAAGCATCGGAGGCTCCATAATATTTTTCAGCACGCTGTAGTGCGGAAAGAGATTAAAATTTTGAAACACAAGACCGATATCGAGGCGAATTTTGCGCAAAATATTCTTGTTTGCATATTTTACCTTTTCACTTGCTGCCGACACAATCATGTCATTACCGCATATTTTAATCGTACCGCCATTCACCTTTTCTAACTGGTTGATACAGCGTAAAAGCGTCGATTTACCGCTGCCGGACGGGCCGATAATGGCAACCACTTCACCCGCGTTCACGTCAAAGGAAATATCGGAAATGACCGTCGTGTCGCCAAAACTCTTTTTTAAGTTGCGTACTTCTAAAATTGCCATACTTCTTCATCCCCCTGCCTATTTGTAATAATCGAGCTTCTTTTCTATGTAATCAAACAGCTTGGTTAAAATCCAGTTGAGCACGAAATAAAACACACCTGCAACAAAAAGCGGGATAACCGAACTTGTGCCGGTCGCCTGCTTATTTGCCAGCGCGAATAATTCCGTAACCGCAATAACCTGTGCAAGAGATGTATCCTTAATTAGCGTGATGACTTCATTGGCCACCGACGGAAGCACACGTTTTACCACCTGCGGCAAAATAATTCTCAGGAAAGTTTGCGCCTTTGTATATCCTAACGCATCAGCCGCCTCATATTGTCCGATTGGCATCGACTGGATGCCGCCTCGGAAAATTTCCGCAAAGTAAGCCGCATAGTTAATAGCAAACGCAATAATTACCGCATTAAAACGATCCGGTGTTTGTGCCCTGAACAGGAAATACGGTGCAAAATAGATAAATAAAATTTGCAGCATCAACGGCGTCCCGCGCATGATTAGAATATACACGCCGGTAACCCATGAAACGATTTTAATTTTACTCATCTTAAGCAGCGCCACAATCACACCAAGCGGAATTGAAAGTATCAAGGTAAGTGCAAAAATTTGTAATGTAACTTCTAAGCCCTCAAAAAGAATCGGCAGTAATTTTGCTAAATCCACGAGTATACTCCTTACTCAACAATTGTAATGTCGGAACCGAACCACTTGGCAGAAATCTCGCCAAGAGTACCATCCTTCTTCATTTCGGATAAAATTTTCTGAACTTCGTCTCTTAACTTCTGGTCAGCCTTACGGAAGCCGATGGCATATTCTTCTTCTTGTAAGTTTTCCTCCAGAATCACAAAATCCTTATCATTTTCTGTGATATAATATTCCGCCACGACAGAATCTAAGAATACAGCCTGGCAGCCGCCTGCTTCTAATGTTAAGAATGCAGTTACGTTGTCATCAAAACTGGTAGCTTCCTTCAATGTATCGTATACATCAGAATTTTCTAAAATTGTCTGCGCCGTAGAGCCGTTCTGTACCGCTACTGCCTTGTCAGCAAGGTCTGCAAATGTTTCAATACCGGAATCTGCTGCTACCACGAATATCATTTCATTTCGCAGATATGGCTCAGAAAGGTTCATCTTTTCCTGTCTGGATGCGTCAATCGACATTCCATTCCAGATACAGTCAATGTTACCGCTGTTAAGTTCCATTTCTTTCGCATTCCAGTCAATTGGCTGTAATTCAAGTTCAACACCCATGCGCTTACAAACTTCAGTTGCTACATCAATATCAAAACCAACGATTTTGTTATCTTCATTTCGGAAGCCCATCGGCGGAAAGCTGTCGTCAAGGCCGAGCACTAACTTGCCTGCGTCTTTTACTTTCTGTAAAGAGTTGTCTTCACCGGTACTTTCTTCCTTTTTGCATCCGGTAAATACTGCTGCTACCATCATCACGAGCAACATACCCGCAATCAGTTTCTTTAATTTCATATTTTCCTCCATTTCGACTATATATCCTAGTCTATATTTATTAATTTATAAGACGATATTGTCCCGCATAAGTCCACTATTCTTTGTAATATCTAGGTACTCGCTTGTTAATATCGCAAACAAATTCGTAATTAAATCTGCCGGACAAATCTCCCAGCTTCTCTATGGTGATTCTCTCCTCGCCGCTCGTGCCTACGAGCACGACTTCATCCTCCATCTGCACTTCCGGAATATGTGAAACATCGACCATGAACTGATCCATACAGACACGTCCGATAATCGGTGCTTTTTTGCCGTGAATGAGCACATATCCTTTACCGGAAAGCGAACGCGGATAACCGTCGCCGTAACCAACTGATACGGTAGCAATTTTTTCGCCGCCCTTCGTCACATAAGTCGCCCCATAGCTAACGCCGCGGTTTTCTGCTGCCGTCTTAATGTGGACAACTCGAGTTTTCCACACCAGTGCCGGATAAAGTTCCATCGAATCTGCATGGACCTCATCGGATGGGTATAAACCGTATGTGATGATGCCAGAACGCACCATGTCGAAGCGATGGTGGTCAAATTCCATGATGCCGGCGCTGTTCGCCATATGTTTGAGCGGTATGTTCACCCTACCGGCTTCCAGCATGGCCACGAAATCGTCATACTCTTTCATTTGCATCCTGCTGTAGCTTTTATCTGTCATGTCCGCACAAGAATAGTGGGTAAACAGGCCCTCGATTCGAATACCTTCCATATCCGCAATCTGGCGAACAATCCGAGCTGATTCTTCTGTTGGCTGAAATCCGATGCGCGTCATACCGGTGTCGAGCGCAATATGTATCTTCACATTTTTACCGACTTCGCGCGCCTGCTTTGCAAGTTTTTCGGCACTTTCTTTTGTATAAATCGTCGGTCGGATATCATACTTGATAACACGGTCATAATCGTGTGGCGATGTATATCCTAAAATCAAAATCGGCAGCGTGACTCCGACCTCTCTTAACTCTTGTGCCTCATCAATGGATGCGACACCAAAAAAGTCGACCTGCGTTTTCACATGTGCAGCGATTTCCGCCGCCCCATGCCCGTAACCATCAGCCTTGATGACTGCCATAATCTTCACATCGTCACCAACAATTTCACGAACACCTGCCAGATTTTTTTCGATGGCTGTCAAATCAATTTCCAACCAGCATCTTTCATATTTCATATTCTGCCTCCGTTTTGAAGTGTACATGAATCATAAATCTGTTCTCTTCCAATTTCAAACTTCTCTATAAAAATTTGCTAACATATTCTTTTTTTGAATGTTTATAATAAAAATCACAACCATATCTGTTGTGAAAGGAGCGCGCCGTGTACATCAAAAATGTTTATTTTTCAACTGCATACCGGATGATGACTGCCATATTTTTGTTCTATGGTATCTTATGTCACTTATCATTTACAAATCCGGATATTACGGCGCATAACATTTCGTTTTTTACCGTGCAGAGCAATATCTTTTGTTTTTTGTGCTTCTACATTCTAATCACACAGACACTGCGCGGAAGTAAGTCGACGCTTACAGAGACAAAATATGCTGCCACACTTTGTATTATCGTCACATTCCTCTGCTTTCATTATGCGGTCGTTTCCGCAAAAACATACAATGGCGGTGTCTTGAATCTTACCATGGCAAATTTTATCGCACATTATGTTGCGCCAACACTTGTGTGTCTTGACTGGCTGCTGTTTACGCCCAAAGGCCGGATTTGCTGGTACAGTCCGGTGCTTTGGATTTTGGCACCGATGAGCTATTTTTTTCTCATCATCATTCGCGCTCTCTGCCATCCGCCGGAAGCGTTTGCCTCAACAGGGAAATATCCTTATTTTTTTCTCAATATTGATATAGTCGGTACCCGCGTTTATATTTATGTAATCGCGTACCTGCTGTTTTTTTTGCTGCTTGGATATATTTTCTACGCAGTTGATAAGTTATTGTATTACTGCAGTAAAGTGCATCTGCCAAAATATAAAAGTGCAGAATCAATGGTAACACCTACGTCACCGTTGACTTGAATGCACCTGTGATTATTTCATCTTAATGCAGAGATTTTGCTTTCGAGCACGATATCATTGTAGCTTTTCTACTCCGCTGTGTCAATGTCTGTTAGACAAAATTTACTTTTTCGTAAGTGTTATCACTTTGTAAATTTTTATATTTCGTAGTAAAAGGGTCAGTTGTCAACCGACCCTTTTTAACATCTTATTCTAAAGATTCAATATAATTACTGATACCTTCTGCAATTGCTGCTGCGTACTGTGTCTTATAAACGTCATATCCGTTATTGTCTTCCTCAACCGACATGTTGCCGACAATCACAACGCATGTGGTAACGGTGCTCACTTCGTTTACCGTGTAGTCGGAGTTGGAGCTTGTGATAAAGCCCTTCTTAACATCATTCACGGTAATCTCGGTTTCGCCAAGTGCAGTTAAAATGCTGTTTCCAAGTGCTGTCGCATCTTCCGGACCGTCTTTACGAACGTATACGGTAGCGCCGGTATCGGCTCTGGAATACTCTTCGTTACTGCTTCTGTGCAAGGTAACCATAACTTCTGCATTACCCTCAGCAGCTGCTGCCGTTCTGTCACGCAGTGCAACCTGACTGTCATCATCTCTGGTCATAACAACCGTGTAACCAAGTTCTTCAAGCGAAGCCTTTACCAAACTCGCGAGTTCAAGGTTTTCGGTTTTTTCTACACGGTCCCCAACAGTGTTACCAGAATCGCTTCCGCCATGGCCGGCATCGATACAAACGATATGACCTTCGCCAGGCTTCGGTGCCGGTGTGGTCTGCTCCGGTGTCGTCTGCTCCGGTGGTGTTTGTTGCTCCGTTTGCTTTTGCGGATCATCCTTCTTTGCTGCTTCTCCGGACTTTAACTTAATACCTGTTACCGCAACTGCAATTAACACAATCGCAATGGCTACCATCAAACCAATTGCCGCAATATTCAACAGAAAATCCTGTCTTTCTCTTTTCCTTCTTGCCGCAAGACGAACTTCCTGATTTTCTCTTTCTTGTTTACTCATCGTTCTTACCTCCTCCTCAACTGTGAAAACCGACAATTTTCCTATTCTTTTTACATTATAATCTAAAATTTACAAAAAATCAATTCCTCTTATATACAATTCTCGGCAAATTGCAGAAACCGGGAGGCCCACAACGTTGTTATAGTCGCCGTTAATCTTCTCTATATAGGCTGCACACTTGCCCTGAATGGCATATGCGCCCGCTTTATCCATCGGTTCGCCACTAGCGATATATCGCATCATCTGCTTTTGATTCATTGGGTACATACTTACCTCGGTTTTCTCCGCAAATGTTACCACTTCCTCTGTGTCCTTGCCGCGAATGATGAGCGTCACGCCTGTGTAAACCTGATGTACATTGCCCTGCAGCATATCGAGCATGCGGAAGGCATCACTTTCATCCTTTGGCTTTCCTAAAATTTCATTTCCGTAAGAAACGATTGTGTCCGCACCGATGATAACTGTGTTGTGCGTGGAAACGGTACCGGCGATTTCCTTTGCTTTCTGCTCAGAAAGCATTTTAACCACTGTTTCTGGGTCAGTAGATGTCACATATTCCTCTCCCTGGCTTGGGATGCAGGTAAATGACATGCCGATTTGTTCTAATAATTCTCGTCTGCGCGGCGACTGAGATGCTAAAATAAACTGATACATTTAGTTGTTCTCCATTCTGTTCATTCGTTCCATCCATCCTAAGAAGATGAATAAAAGCGGCGTGGTAATCGGCTGTGCAAGACTGAAAAATGCCTGCCCGGCATATGCAATCACTGCTATAGTCGCAAAAATCATGCAAGCCCTCTTTTCCGGTATATTGTTTTTTTGAAAATATCGGATGCCACGGGCGATGAGCGTCACAAGCAATGTCACATATGATATTGCTCCCAACATGCCTGTTGTAATCATAGATTGCAAATATTCATTGTGTGCACTGTCATAAACACTATTTGTGACCGCCTGCATTTCGCCGTCAAAATTAGCCGTCATCAACTCAAGAATTGTTCCCTGCCCTGCACCGATGAGTATACGTCCCGGAGAAAAATCGGTAAATATGCGCCACAAGCGGCTCCAAACATATCCGCGATACGTTCCCCATTCATCGTTAAACTCAAAAAATCCGGCCATACTGTCATTGTGACAAATCACACCTATCACAACAATGACACCGATTACTACGCAAACTGTAATTCCATGAAAATATCCTTTTGGGAGTTGTTTTTTCTGCATCATATAATAGATGACGGCAAGTGCAAAACAAATCACCGCCCCTACGGAAAGTAACCAATCAATGGAAATCAAAATGTCCGTCAATCCGCTCGCCTCTACCGCACGCTCTGCCAGAACAATCTGCAATTTTCCATACAGGAAGAGACTTAACACAAAGATGCCGGCGCCTGCAAAAAAACACGCTAAGCCCTTTTTATTTTTCCAGACGAGGAAAAATAATATTCCCAAAGCCAGCATAATACCAATGTAACCGCTGTCGCTGTTTGCCACGAACGTGCCGAGTGAAAACAATACCAGCAAACCGCACCAGATTCCTTTTCGCTTCTTTTCTTCGTCAAATATGAACAATGCAAATGTCGCCGCTAACATCATACACACAAAGCTCGAATAAATATTGATATTTCCGAGCGTTGATAAAAACTTTGGCATTTGTGAATCTTTGATGCGTTCATAGAAACCAAGCGGGTCGATTCCATAATGATTTAGGACACCAAGAAGCGCTACCATTGCGCCCGTGAACATCGACACGCCAAGCAAAATCAAATCGACACGTGCTGCTCTTGATATCACAAAGTATGCAAACACATATAAAAATACGCTCAGTAAGCCCTGCCATCTGGCATTTTCTCCCACAAGTGAAATGTCCATCTGAATCGAAAAAATGCAACTTATGACATTCACTCCAAGCCATACGAGCAAGATTATATCCACCTTGGTCAGCCGAAATGCTGCCGCAAGCTGTTCACTAAAATCTTCCTGTATAACGAAACTGAGTAGCATCAGCGAAAATGCTGCTATCGTGGCAATGGCAAAAACCATAAACTTAGTTGCTGTAATATCAAAATAATAGTCATGATAGACAAGCGGGAATACAAGCAACATCAGGTACCCGTAGCAAAATCCTACCTTTTCTGTAATGGGTAATTGTCTAATTGTAAAAATGTATGATGTTTTACTTCTCTTCACCATTTTTCTCCTAATCTTTGTAAAAGTAAAAGGAGTTGTCACAGGCAACTCCTTTCATTTGCTTATAGGAAAACGCTCATTCGTTCATTCTATAATCTTCACCCGAAAGCTCCTCTTCTTCACCTGCCGAATCCTCTCCTTGTTCTGTTGTCGGCTGCTCCGCAGACGGCGTCGTTGACTCCGGTGTCGTCGTTTCCGTCGGCTGCTCTGCAGGTGTTGTCGTCGGCTGTGGTGTCGGCGGCTGTGGTGTCGTCGTCTCCGGTGTGGTCGGTTGTGGTGTCGTCGGTTGCGGCGCAATCGGTTTCTGCGGTGTCGTCGGAGGTTGAATTTCCTGCGTAATCGTAACATTTACCGTCTTTGTCGCTGTCGCCTCTCTACCAAGCAAATCGACTACAAAATAGGTTACTTCTAACGTCCTTAATGAACCGGTGTTCTTTACCAATTGAATATTGTTAATGCGTATACGATCCGTAATATCATTTCCACAAGTATCCGTAGCTGTTACTCCGGTAAAAAGCTGCGCTGTGGTAACTTTCGCTCCCTGATTTACCTGAATTACCGAATTGGTAATCTTAATTACCGGCATACAAGAATTCCATGGATTCTTCGAATCCGGGTCGGTTGGATCCCATCCTTTGTTCTTTCCGGTAGTCGGAATTCTAATCATCGTCGGCTTACCAAGCGGGCCAGCTACAACACTGTCCGAGTAAACTGTTACCTGCGTTCCCTTCGGGCAGTTCTCCTGAATCCATTTTGCATCCGCTACACATAAGCGGACACATCCCGCAGAAGCAGGATTTCCTAACTTATTAAAATGGTGTGTTTCCAAATCATTTTTATTCTGCGTATAATACGGTACCGAATGGAACAATATGTGACCGGTAAATCTGGTCGCATACTGCGAGTAAACATTGCCCTGCATAAGACGCCATTTGTACATGTCTGTTGTGTGAAACGTACCGAGCGGCGTGCCTGTAATTGTCTTGGCAACGGAGCAAACCATCGCTTTTACCGGAACGGAATACTCTCCCTTCGAATCAATTCCGTAAATGGTAATGCAGCATTGTGCGCGATTTACTTTAATCGCATAAGGATATTTTACCCCGGCCGGCGGCGTATAATCCACTTCGATAAATGCCTTCGGCAATGCGTTGTAAATTTCCTGTTTAGTCATTACCTCTGTCTGAAAACTCACATAACCGAAACTGGTCACTTTGGTCGTTTCCTGCGGATATTTCTGTGTGGTTGTACCACTTGCACTATTTTTTGTTGTTTCCTGCGGCTTTTTCGTCGGCGGCGGAGTCGTTGTCTCAGATTCGCTCGTTTCCGTCTGCGTTGTTTGCTGCTGTGTTGTCTCCGCCGGTTGCCCTGTAGGCGCTGTTACCGTCTCCTGCTGTATTGTCGTTGTTTCCTGCTCAGTGTCAGAATCCGTCGCCACATCAGTACCGGTTGCCATGTCCGTACCTGTCGCCGGTTTGCCACTCGCAGGCTTCTTATCCTTCAGTCCCTGAGTCGCCACCACGCAAATGCCGATGGAAATAATAATCGCAATCACCGCCCAGACCATAGCCATGATTTTTTTCTTATCGTTCTTTAACATGTGAAATATGTATCCTTTCAAAAATCATTTAACTCACTAATATACATGTCATTTCTTATGTAAGCATAAAAATTACATATGCTTTCCTCACTGTTCCACACTATACTACAATCATACGCATTTTGCAAGCTATAAAAACAGGACAAGTCCGCATTTTTACTATAAAATGAGTACTTGCCCTGTTTTTAATTTACTTCTTGATAACGGCTGCTTTGCTTCCTTGAAGCTCTTGCAGCCGCAGCATTCGTCAAGTATATGCAATTTCTTATGCAAGCATGAAAATTGCATATACTTTCCTCGTTGTTTTTTATAACATCGCGTCAATCATCGCTAATACCTGTTTGCCGAGTTCTTCGCTCTTTTCGTTTGCATCTTCTAAAGATGTACCCTTTACGCCATAGTAGAACTTAACCTTTGGTTCGGTACCGGATGGGCGAACGCACAACCATGCATCGTCATTTAAGTCGTAGTATAATACATTCGACTTCGGTAAGCCGGTCGGTGTTACTTCGCCGGTCGCCATGTCCTTAATCGTGTCAAGCTTGTAGTCTCTTGCGGAAAGAACATCGTAAGCACCAATCTTGGTCGGGGTATTGCTTCTTAATGTTTCAAGGATTTCCTGAATCTTTGCCAAGCCTTCAATACCCTTTAAAGTAATGGACTTTACATTATCCTTATAGTAGCCGTACTTCTCGTACATATCAATCATGGCATCCCACAATGTCTTGCCCTGTGTCTTGTAATAAGCAGCGGCTTCACAGAGCGCCATCGTAGCTACAATCGCATCTTTATCTCTTGCGTGAGTACCGATTAAGCAGCCGTAAGACTCCTCGAAACCAAAGAGGTATGTGCCCTTACCGGACTGTTCGAAACCTAAAATCTGCTGACCGATGAACTTAAATCCTGTCAACACTTCAATCAAACGGATGCCATAGCCCTTCGCAATCGCATCTGCAAGGTTTGTGGTAACGATGGTCTTAATCAGTGCACCGTCTTCCGGTAAACCGCCGTTTAATTCCTTCATTTGGCTGATTTCGTACTCTGCCAGTAAGCAACCGGACATATTACCTGTCAATGTGATATATTCACCTGTCTTAGCATCCTTAACATATACACCGAGTCTGTCTGCATCCGGATCCGTTGCCAATACGAGGTCTGCATCCTTTTCCTTTGCTAACTTAAGTGCTAATTCAAAAGCTTCTTCTGCTTCCGGATTCGGATAACTTACGGTTGGGAATTCGCCATCCGGTAATTCCTGTTCCGGTACAACGTAAACATTCTCAAAACCAAGTTCTCTTAAAATTCTTCTTGCCGGAATGTTACCGGTACCGTGCAACGGTGTGTAAACAATTTTTAAATCCTTCTGAACTGCGTCAATGCTGTCCTGATGGCGAACCTGCTTCTTTAACTCTGCCATATAAGCATCATCAATCGCTGCGCCGATCACTTCATAAAGACCTGCTGCCTTTGCAGCTTCCTTGTCCATCGTCTTCACAGTCGCATAATCAGTTACAGCCTTAACTTCGCTCATAATGCCGCTGTCATGCGGTGGTGTAATCTGCGCACCATCTTCCCAGTATACCTTGTAACCGTTGTATTCCGGTGGATTGTGGCTGGCTGTGATATTGATACCTGCGATACAGGAAAGTTCGCGTACTGCAAAAGATAATTCCGGTGTCGGTCTTAAGGATTCGAAAATATAAGCTTTGATACCGTTTGCAGCTAAGCAAAGTGCAGCTTCATCGGCAAATTCCGGTGACATTCTTCTGGAGTCGTATGCAATCGCAACGCCCTTGTCCTGCCCACCTAGCTTAATAATGTAATTTGCAAGACCCTGCGTTGCCTTACGAACGGTATAAATGTTCATACGGTTTGTACCTGCACCGATGACACCTCTTAAACCGGCAGTACCAAACTCAAGATCCATGTAAAATCTTTCTTCGATTTCTTTTTCATCATCTGCAATCGCCATTAACTCTGCCTTTGTTGCTTCGTCAAAATACGGATTATTAATCCATTCATTATACAATGCTTTGTAATCCATTTAATGTATATCCTCCTCTATTTCTCTTTGCCTTTTCTGCGCGTAAACGCCCCCAAAAAGCATTTTTCAATGCATCTATTATATAACATATCGGTCAAAAAGTGAATAGGTAATCACGTAATTGTCTCAATAAATTTCAGCTTCTGCTCCTGCTGTCTGCGAATCATCAACAATTTTTCGGAATTTTTCTCCGGAATCCATGCTTTTGTGTGATTATAGTAATAATTCATCAGCTTCCAATACTTTTCCGGAAAAAGAAGTTGGATTTTTAAGAGATTTTTTTCCGACTCTGGCAGCGGTTTTGTACGCTGATAAATGTCGAGTAACCGCTTGCCGAAATCGCAATTCCAATGATTTTTCTCCATCACTTTACGCAAGTAACCATAAATATCTGCAACCTGCAGATTATAATCGGTCTTTTCAAAATTTGTTACCGCCACCGGTGAAAAACCGGCATTTACATCGGTTGCTGCCGCCTGCAAATAATCTCTGCTCAGTTCTTTTTCCTCATGCCGCAACACTAAAATATTGTGATAATGATAGCTGCCATGAATCATTGTGCCACGTCTTCGCGCATCTGTAAGTATCTGCCGATAGTCAGAATCTTCCAATTGCCTGATTGCCTCCGTTGCATAACCAAAAAATTCTGCGAAGCTCTGCAAAAGTCCGTACTCAAACATTGTTTTTCTTGTCTGACTGCTGATAAATTGTTTGACACGTTTCATTTCGCGACTGCGTTTAAGATACAAATCGGGTAAATCGGTGTGGGGCTGCTCTGCAAGCAGCGTTCCATGCGGCAGATTTGTTTCCTGCATAATCTCATGCAGCTTGGCAAGCGTATCCATGCCGGCAAACAAGTCCTGACGGTTCTCGTAATCACATTCCCTGCCTGCGTACCAACACTTCATGATATAAGTCGTCCCATCCGTATCGGTTGCCGTCAGCTCATCCTGTTTTGTGCGCACGATTTGATCGACTGTTTCAAATCCCTTTTCCTGCAAATAGTGCAATAATTCCTCTGCCACAAGCAGCCTGCGCAAGCCTCCTTTGTATTCGGAAAGCAGCCGTAACCCTGCTGTGGTGTCAATCACGTAGCCTCCCCGGACTCTTGTCACTCTGCTTACTTCCACCGGATATTGCTCCAGCACATGATTTAGCTTCTCATTCATCCCCGCCCCTTTCTGCCCGGCCTGCGGACACATTTACCACTCACAAAATATGTTATGCTGCGAAGATGATAGATATGATAATGAGCCGCACAAGAGTGCAGCTCGTTTTATAAATTATTTTTCTTTTACTAACACAAGTAAATCTTCCTTCGTGTTCTTCTCCGGGTGCTCGACAACATAATCGAGCAATTTTTTCAGGTATTCTCCTAACATCGGGCCTTTTTCAATACCAACGGCCATCAGGTCGCTTCCGTTCACGGCGAGGTCTTTGAGCGTTAGACACTGACCGGCGCGAGTAATTTCTTCGTATGCCTGCTTTAAAAACGCAAGGTGTTCACGTGAACTTGCCTTTCCGTACTCACTCTTACCGGCAGCATCCGCCTCCTGTATCTTAATAAAATATGGGTAGAGTTCCGGTCCTATCTTGCTCATACTGCGGCGAATGCCCGCCAATGTCAATGTCGGTTTGTTTCCGTGTACCTCGACAAGTTTTGAAACTGTACGGATGGTATTCGTGTCAAATTTGAGCCCTTTTAAAATATTTTCTGCCATTTTCGCCCCGACATGCTCGTGTCCGTGGAAATGGTCACGGCCATTCTCATCGGTTGTACGCGTCTGCGGTTTGCCAACATCGTGCAAAAACGCTGCCCAGCGCAAATAATGCTCCGGTGGTGTCGCCTTCATCACTTCTAAGGTGTGTAAGCCTACCGTACCCATGTGATATGGTGTGTTCTGCGGCGTTTCCATCATGCGGTCCCACTCCGGCAAGATTACCTGCGACACACCAAGCTCATATGCCAGTTCCATGCGCTCCGGATGCGGCGAGCAAAGCAGCTTATCAAGCTCTACCTGAATGCGTTCCTTGCTGATTTTGTTAAGATTCGGAGCTAACGCACGAATTGCCGCCTGCGTTTTTTCCTCGATTTCAAAGCCGAGTTGTGCCGAAAAACGAAGTGCTCGCAAGATGCGCAACGCGTCCTCCGTAAATCGTTCCTTCGCCTCACCGACGCAACGGATGATGCCTGCCTGCAAATCCTCTTGTCCGCCGAACAAGTCTATGATGCCCTTTTCCGGACTGTAGGCCATCGCATTGATTGTGAAATCTCTGCGCCTTAAATCTTCCACAAGCGAGGCGGTAAACTCAACTTGTTTTGGGTGTCTGCCATCCTCATATTCGCCGTCGATACGATACGTTGTCACTTCATAGCCGACTTTGTCAATCAGCACCGTCACGGTGCCATGCTTAATGCCGGTGGCAATGGTACGATGAAATAATGCCTGCACCACTTCCGGCTTCGCGGACGTTGTAATATCCCAATCCTGCGGCTCTTTTTGCAAAATCATGTCGCGCACGCAGCCGCCAACCACAAAAGCCTCGTAGCCTGCATTTTCGATGGTGCGAATAATCTGCGCTGCTGCTCTTGGAATTTTCATGCAATATTCATTTTTACGTTCTTCCATTTACCCACCACCTTACTTTGAAAAAATAATCTCAACAATGAAACATTGCTGAGATTATCTTTGTTATTAATGATTAGAGCTCTACGGTTACTTTTTCCAAATGCCAAATGTCCTGAACATACTCTTCGATCGTACGGTCAGATGTGAACTTTCCTACGTTTGCCACATTGAGGATGGCACTTCTAGCCCAACCTTCTTCATTCTTGTAAGCAGCCTCTACCTTCTTCTGCGCCTCAGCATAGGATTTGAAGTCTTTTAAGATGAAGTATGTGTCTGCCTTAGAGCTATCGATCGTATTTAATAAGCTGTTGTACAACGGACGGAACAATTCCGGATTTTCCGGGCTGTAGAAACCGTTGATTAACTGCATCAATACTCTGCGGATGTCTGCATCCTGATTGAAGATATCCATCGGATAGTAGCCACCTTCGTTCTCATAGCGAATAACTTCGTCTGAGCTTAAACCGAAGATAAATGCGTTCTCTTCGCCGACTTCTTCTACGATTTCAACGTTCGCACCGTCCATCGTACCGAGGGTCAGCGCACCGTTTAACATGAACTTCATGTTACCGGTACCAGAAGCTTCCTTGGAAGCTGTGGAAATCTGCTCGGATACGTCAGCACCTGCGAAAATGATTTCCGCATTGGATACGCGATAGTTTTCGATAAATACAACCTTTAACTTGCCGTTAATGGATTTATCGTTATTGATTACGTTTGCTACATTGTTAATTAATTTAATGGTCAGCTTCGCAATACGGTAACCTGCTGCAGCCTTCGCACCGAAGATAAAGGTTCTCGGATGGAATTCCATATCCGGATGATCCTTAATCTCGTTGTAAAGGTACATAACATGTAAAATGTTAAGCAGCTGACGCTTGTACTCGTGTAATCTCTTAACCTGCACGTCGAAAATGGAGCGTGGGTCAACGTCAATGCCGTTGTGCTCCTTGATGTACTTTGCAAGGCGAACCTTGTTCTGGTACTTAATCTGCATGAATTCTTTCTGCGCCTTCTTATCGTCAGCGTAGATTTCTAATTCCTTGATATGTGCAAGGTTTGTAATCCAATCGTCGCCGATCTTGTTGGTTACCCAGTCTGCAAGGAGTGGGTTACCGTGTAATAAGAAACGTCTCTGTGTGATACCGTTTGTCTTATTGTTAAACTTTTCTGGGAACATCTCGTAGAAATCACGAAGTTCCTGCTTCTTTAAGATTTCCGTATGCAGTCTTGCTACACCGTTTACAGAAAATCCTGCGCAAATAGCGAGGTTTGCCATCTTTACCTGACCATCATAAATGATTGCCATCTTGCGAACTTTATCATAATTGTTCGGGTACTTCTTTTCGATATCGAGTATGAATCTGCGATTGATTTCTTCGATAATCTGGTAACATCTTGGAAGCAATCTGGAGAACAGCTCGATTGGCCATTTTTCAAGTGCTTCGGACATGATGGTGTGGTTTGTGTAAGCACAGCACTTTGTAACAACTTCCCATGCTTCATCCCACTCTAAGTAGTAAACGTCCACGAGCAATCTCATCAACTCTGCTACCGTAAGTGTCGGATGGGTATCGTTCAACTGGAAGATTACCTTCTCGTGCAGCTTTCTGATATCATCATGCTTATCAAGGTACTTATTGATTGCTGTCTGAATGCTTGCAGAAATGAAGAAATACTGCTGCTTCAGTCTCAATTCCTTCCCAGCGTAATGGTTATCATTTGGATATAATACTTCTACAATTGTCTTTGCCAGGTTTTCCTGCTCAATGGCCTTTGCATAGTCACCTTTGTCGAAATGCTCAAGGTTAAAATGCTGAATCGGCTCTGCATCCCAAATTCTTAATGTGTTTACTACATTGTTGCCGTAACCAACGATTGGCATATCATACGGAACGGCACGGATTGCCTGATAACCATCCTGAACATAGTGGTCTCTGCCGTCCGCACCCTTTTCGATGCGTACATAACCGCCGAACTTAACTTCACAAGCATACTCGTCTCTGCGAATTTCGAACGGATATCTGTGCTTTAACCAATTATCCGGCACTTCCTTCTGGTAACCGTCTGCGATTTCCTGCTTGAACATACCGTACTTGTAACGGATACCGCAGCCATAGGCCGGGTAGCCAAGAGTTGCTAAAGAGTCAAGGAAGCATGCTGCCAAACGGCCAAGCCCGCCGTTACCTAATGCCGGATCCGGCTCCATGTCTTCAATCGCATTTAAATCAAGACCTAATTCTTCGATTGCTTCTTTGATTTCCTCTCGACAGGATAAATTGATGATGTTATTACCTAATGCACGGCCGATTAAGAACTCCATGGAAAGGTAGTAAACTGTCTTTGCATCCTGCTTTTCGTATTCCCTATGGGTCGCAATCCACTGGTCAATAACCAGATTCTTTACCGCATAAGCAACACCGTTATAAAGCTGTCTCATGTTTGCTTCTTCAATTGTCTTACGATACAACATTTTGATGTTTTCTTCGACATCTCTCTTGAAAGCTTCTTTTGTCAACTGTTGTTCCTTTGTCATATGAACCTCCGAGTTTTCATTCTTTCCTATTGCTATTAGAATTCAGCCTTTTGTACGCCTAATTCTACATTTTCTCCATTTAAGGACCATTTTTTATTATAACCGATATTTTCGCCTATGACAATGTCAATAGCTAATACTTCTGATAAAATTTCTTCACGTTTTTTCGTCATAATGCCCGAAATTCTGTCATTTCCACTTACAGAGACAAGAATTTTATCAGTTACTTCAAAGTTTGCTTCCTTACGCATCGTCTGAATTTTGCTGATGATTTCGCGCACGAAACCTTCCTCGATTAATTCCGCTGTCAGGTTAGTGTCAAGCACAACGGTTACGTTCTGATTTCCTTCGGAAACGTAGCCTTCCATCTGCGCCATTTCAATGAGTAAATCATCCTTTTCAAGCACGACTTCACTGCCGTCAAAATCAAACTTCAGCGCACCTTCGGCATTTAACGTATCCATCGCCTCGTTGCCGTCAAGTTCGGTAAGCGCGGTGCGAATCTTTCCTAACAACTTGCCGTACTTCGGACCAACGGTCTTTAACTGCGGCTTGAAGCTGTAGCTTGTGAATGCGCGCACGTCGGAAGTGAATTCCACTTCTTTAATGTTTAACTCGTCTGCGATGATTTCCTTGAAAAATTCGTCCAACTGCCAGTCTGCCTTAATGAACATTTTGCCAATTGGCTGTCTGTTCTTAATATTCGAAGTATTTCTTGCTGCACGGCCGAGCACAACCGCCTCTAATACATCTTCCATGCTGTCTTCTAAAGCCTTGTCGATGTAAGCTTCGTTTGCTACCGGGAAATCGCAAAGATGAATACTCATTGGTGCAGTATTATCGACATTACGCACAAGATTCTGATAGATGTCTTCCGTCATAAACGGAATCATCGGCGCAGCCGTCTTGCAAATAGTCACTAATGCAGTGTATAGCGTCATGTACGCATTTATCTTATCCTGCGGCATATCCTTTGCCCAGAAACGGTCACGGCTTCTTCTTACATACCAGTTACTCATTTCATCAACGAAATCCTGTAATGCTCTTGCTGCTTCCGGAATTCTGTAGTTGCCAAGGTTATCATCCACTGCTTTCACTACAGAGTTAAGCTTGGATAGCAGCCATTTATCCATCACGGATAATTTATCATATTCAAGTGCGTACTTTGTCGGGTCGAACTGGTCGATTTCCGCGTACAACACATAGAATGCGTAGGTGTTCCATAAAGTACCCATAAACTTACGCTGACCTTCGGTTACAGCCTTGCCGTGGAAACGGTTCGGCAACCAAGGTGCGCTGTTGATGTAGAAGTACCAGCGGATTGCGTCAGCACCGTATGTCTCGAGTGCGTCAAACGGATCAACCGCATTGCCCTTGGACTTACTCATCTTCTGACCGTTTTCATCCTGAACGTGACCTAACACGATAACGTTCTTGTACGGAGCCTTGTTGAAGATTAAGGTCGAAATTGCAAGCAGCGAGTAAAACCAACCTCTTGTCTGGTCAACCGCCTCGGAGATGAAATCTGCCGGAAACTGCTGTTCAAATAAATCTGCATTTTCAAACGGATAATGATGCTGTGCAAACGGCATTGCACCGGAGTCAAACCAACAGTCGATTACTTCCGGTACGCGATGCATTTCTTTACCACATTTTTCACATGGGAAAGTAACAGCATCAATATATGGACGGTGCAATTCGATGTCTTCCGGACAATTCGCAGACAATTCTTTTAATTCTGCGATGCTGCCGATGGAATGCATATGACCGCAGGAGCATTCCCAAACATTAAGCGGAGTACCCCAATAACGGTTACGGCTAATGCCCCAGTCCTGAACATTTTCCAACCAGTCGCCGAAACGACCTTTACCAATGCTCTCCGGAATCCAATTGATGGTGTTGTTGTTGCGGATTAAGTCATCCTTCACCTCAGTCATCTTGATGAACCAGGATTCCCTTGCATAGTAGATGAGAGGAGTATCACATCTCCAACAGTGCGGATAACTGTGTTCAAAGTTCGGAGCCGCAAATAATAATCCGGCATCCTCCAATGCCTGCAGCACACTGCGGTCTGCCTGCTTACAGAAAGTGCCTGCCCATGGTGTTTCCTCTGTCATTTCGCCCTTACTGTTAACAAGCTGAACGAACGGCAGGTCATACTTCTTTCCGACCTGATTATCGTCTTCACCGAATGCCGGTGCAATGTGAACAACCCCCGTACCATCGGTAAGTGTAACGTATGCTGCACATGTTACATAATATGCTTTTTTCTTTAATTTATCTTGTACAAATGGGAAGAGCGGCTCGTACTCCTTATATTCTAGCTCCTTACCGGTGTAAGTTGCCAAAACTTCATAAGCCGGCACGCCGTTTTCCTTATCTTCAAGTTTGCCCAATACAGAATCAAGCAATGCATGTGCCATATAATAATTATTGCCATCATTTGCCTTCACATATGCATACGTTTCCTGCGGATTTACACAAAGTGCCACATTCGATGGCAATGTCCAAGGTGTTGTCGTCCATGCTAAAAAGTATGCATCTTCGCCTTTCACCTTAAAACGAACGATTGCTGAACGTTCCTTTACATCCTTATAGCCCTGTGCCACTTCGTGACTGGACAAAGGTGTTCCGCAACGCGGGCAGTATGGTACAATCTTGTGTCCCTTATACAGCAAGCCCTTATTCCAAATCTGCTTCAATGCCCACCATTCGGACTCAATGAAATCATTATGATAGGTGACATACGGGTCATCCATATCCGCCCAGAAACCAACCGTGCCGGAGAAATCCTCCCACATACCTTTGTACTTCCAAACGCTTTCCTTACACTTCTCGATGAACGGCTCCAAACCATACTCTTCAATCTGTTCTTTACCGTCAAGCCCTAAAAGTTTTTCCACTTCCAGTTCTACCGGAAGGCCATGTGTATCCCATCCGGCTTTTCTCGGTACCATCGCACCTTTCATTGTCTTGTAACGAGGAATCATATCCTTGATGACACGGGTAAGCACATGGCCGATGTGTGGCTTGCCGTTTGCGGTCGGCGGGCCGTCATAGAAGGTATACGTTTCACCTTCTGCACGGTTTTCCATACTCTTACGGAAAATGTCATTCTCGCGCCAAAACTGCTCTGTCTTCTTTTCTCTTTCGACAAAATTTAGATTCGTAGAAACCTTATCGTACATAATTTACAAGTTCCTTTCTTACTTTATTTGTTTGCGAGTAATCTTTCTTATATAAACACTAAGACCCCGTCCTGTAATTAGGACGAGGTCATAAAAATCTCGTTATACCACCTGATTACAACATACAAACGTATATGCGTTCCCTATAACGTGGGAAATCCGTCAGAGTCTACTGGGATAAAATCCGTTCGGTCTGCTGCTCCCGGAGTGATCTTCTGACTGCTTTACTCGTATCGGGTTTCCACCGTCCCCGACTCTCTATCACTTTCCTGCAACCATACTGTCTCCATCTTCGCATTTATTTGCACATTATAATGAATTTTTTTCGTTCTGTCAACTGAAAATGGAAAGAATTCTCAAACAATTCTTTTGTAAATAAGGGCAGAATAATAACATTAGGATTTAAAATCTTTTAACTTAAGGTGGACAAACAAATGGGTAACATAAAAAAACAAAAAAGTAATTCTATTGCTGCTCCGTTCGATGGTTATGTCGTTCCTCTTACGGAAATTCCAGACCCTGTTTTTTCAGAGAAACTACTCGGTGACGGTTGCGCTATTCTTCCAAACAAAGGAAAGATTTACAGTCCGGTAAACGGTGTTATTTCATCCGTAACGGATACAAAACATGCGTACGGCATCACCTCTGAAGATGGATTGGAGATTTTAATTCATTTCGGCTTAGAAAGCGTATCCCTAAAAGGTGAAGGTTTTACCTCCCATGTAAAAGAAGGTGACAAAGTTCATGTCGGTGATTTAATTTGCGAAGTGGACATTCCTTTTCTAAAGCAGCGCAATATTAATCTTATTACGCCGATACTAATTTGCGATGGTGCCGACGCTCTAACCTTAAAAATACACGAGGGCAAAATTCGTAAAGGCGATGCTTTAATTACATTTGATAATGAAGATGAAAAAAACGAAACGAAAAGAGAGAAAATTAACTTAAATTTTGACCTGCTGCAAAAACTTGGCAAGGTATTAATGACCGTAATTGCAGTAATGCCGGCAACCGGACTTATGATTAGTTTGGGTAAACTTATAACTATGGCAAGCGGTGATATAACTATACTTACCACGATTGGCAATGTTATGGAAAACATTGGATGGGCCATTATCAGCAATCTGCACATTCTTTTTGCCGTAGCTATCGGCGGTTCCTGGGCAAAAGAACGAGCCGGCGGCGCATTTGCCGCCCTAATTGCGTTTATTTTAATTAATAATATTACCGGAGCTGTTTTTGATGTAACAAACGAAATGTTAAATGACCCGACCGCAGTTACATACTCGCTGTTTGGTCAGGAGATGTTGGTAGCAAATTATTTTACCACTGTACTCGGCACTCCTGCACTTAATATGGGAGTATTTATCGGTATTATTTCCGGTTTTGTCGGTGGTATCGTTTACAATAAATTTTATAATTTCCGAAAATTGCCGGATGCCCTTTCTTTTTTCAATGGAAAGCGTTTTGTGCCATTAGCTGTTATTTTCTGGTCTGCCGTTGTTTCTCTTGCACTTGCAATCCTATGGCCGTTTGTGCAGTTGGGAATCAATAATTTTGGCATCTGGATTGCCAATTCGTCCTCGACTTCTCCGCTTCTTGCACCATTTATTTACGGTACACTGGAACGACTGCTTCTGCCGTTTGGTTTGCATCATATGCTCACAATTCCGATGAATTACACTTCTTTCGGCGGCAGCTATGTCATACGAACCGGCATCAATGCAGGCTCCGAGGTGTTTGGTCAGGACCCTCTCTGGCTTGCATGGATTACAGACCTGATTAATTTTAAAAATGCCGGCGATATCGCATCCTATAACGAGTTGCTGACGACGGTAACCCCTGCCCGTTTTAAGGTTGGTCAGATGATTGGAGCTACCGGACTTCTTCTCGGCATAGCACTCGCAATGTACCGCCGAGTGGATGTTGACAAGCGAGAGCGTTATCGTTCGATGTATATCTCTTCCTCGCTGGCCGTTTTTCTGACCGGTGTTACCGAACCATTGGAGTTTATGTTTATGTTCTGTGCACTGCCGCTTTACCTTGTTTATGCAATTTTGCAAGGCTTTGCATTTGCATTATCTGGAATTTTCGACTTGCGCCTGCATTCTTTCGGAAATTTGGAATTTTTCACTCGAATTCCGATGTCAATAAATGCAGGACTTACTCAAGATATCATTAATTTTATTCTTTGTTCTGTTATATTTTTTGTTATTGGCTATTTTGTTGCGTACTTTATGATTGGCAGATTCAAATATGCTACACCGGGACGTCTCGGAAACTACTCCATGGACAATAGTTCTTCTGACAACACAGATACCACCCAAAAAACAGGTACAACGGATTCTCAGGCAGAACGAATTATTGCTCTTCTCGGCGGACGAGAAAATATTACACTTGTAGATGCGTGCATGACAAGACTTCGTGTGACTGTAAAAAATCCCGACCTTGTTTCCGACGCAGATGCTTGGAAAGTGGAAGGTGCGCTTGGTCTTATTAAAAAAGATACCGGCATTCAGGCAATTTATGGTCCAAAAGCTGACATTTTAAAATCTGATATTAACGATATTTTATAGATTGCGGGGTAAAGCGAATGAAACTTCTGACTTTAAATACCCATAGTCTTGCAGAAGAAGCATATACCCATAAATTAGAGGTCTTTGTTGATGCTATTTACAAAGAAAGGCCGGGCATTATCGCCTTGCAGGAGGTAAACCAAAGCATTTGTGAGGTAATTGTCAGTCCTGATGAATTGATGTCTTACACCCCTTGTGACACACATTCCGTTATTCGAAAAGACAATCATGCATATCAGGTTGTAAAAAAACTTCATGAACGTGGTGTCATATACTACTGGACATGGCTTGGCATAAAAATCAGTTATGGTAAGTTTGACGAAGGAATTGCTCTCCTAAGCCTGTCGCCGATTACGGAAACTGATGTCCTGCAGATTAGCAAAACAAATGACTACCATAATTGGAAAACCCGCAAAATCGTTGGAATTCGCACCGCAGCCGCACCTAAAGAGTGGTACTACTGCGTTCACTACGGTTGGTGGAATGATGCCGAGGAACCGTTTGCATATCAATGGCGTACCACTGTCTCTTCCATGAAAAAAGGCGCTACCATATGGCTGTTGGGTGATTTTAACAGTCCATCTAATGTACGACATGAAGGCTACGACATGATCGCTTCCTCAGGCTGGTATGACAGCTATGCTGTTGCTCAAAGCAAAGATAGCGGCAACACGGTTGACAAAATTATTGATGGTTGGCGTAAAAAAACTGATCATGCAAGTAATATGCGAATCGACTACATTTGGTGTAATAAAATTCAAAAAATAAAAAATTCTCAGGTCATTTTTAACACAAATCGTTATGAAATCATATCGGATCACTACGGTGTCATGATTGAATATGAAAGGAGTTAACTCATGAAACGAAGTACAGGCATTTTACTTTCTATTACAAGCCTTCCATCCAAATACGGAATTGGTTGTTTCTCTGAAAGTGCCTATAAATTTATTGATTGGCTATGTGAAGCCGGTCAGTCTTATTGGCAAATCCTTCCTCTTGGTCCAACAGGTTTTGGTGACTCCCCGTACCAATCATTTTCTACTTTTGCGGGCAACCCATATTTTATCAGCTTGGAAGCATTTATTTCTGCAGGTTACTTAAGCGAAGAGGAGTGCAGAGCAACGGATTTTAGCAGCAATATTGAAAGTGTAGATTATGGCAAGCTTTATCACAACCGCCTCCGTCTATTGAAAAAAGCTTATCAATCCAGCAATATAAAAGACGACCCGTCATTTATCGAATTTTGTAACAATAATGACTGGTTAAGCGATTATTCCCTTTTTATGGCGTTAAAAAATTATTTCCATGACATTACCTGGACTGAATGGGAGACGCCGCTTCGTCTGCGGAACCCGGAGACGCTTGAAAAATACCGGGAAAAGCTGGCAAACGAAATTGAATTTTATAAATTTCTCCAATACCATTTTTATTTACAATGGTCGGCTTTAAAGAAATACGCAAATAGTCACGGCATTCGCATTATCGGAGATCTTCCGATGTATGTTGCTTTTGACAGTGCTGACACATGGGCAAACCCAAAACTTTTCCAGTTAAATGAAAATAATTTTCCACAAGCTATATCCGGTTGTCCGCCGGATGGATTCTCCTCAAACGGTCAACTTTGGGGAAACCCACTTTACAATTGGGATTATCACAGAGAAACTGGTTATAGATGGTGGATTTCGCGCCTGTCACACTGTTTTAATCTGTATGACGTAGTCAGAATTGACCATTTTCGCGGTTTTGATGAGTACTATTCCATTCCGTATGGAGCTGAAGATGCAAGAAACGGGCATTGGGAAAAAGGTCCCGGGATGGAGTTATTTCATGCTGTCGAGATGGCAATCGGGAAAAAAGATATTATTGTTGAAGATTTAGGATTTATGACCGACAGCGTACGCCAGCTTGTAAATGCCAGCGGCTTTCCGAACATGCGAGTATTTGAATTCGCCTTTGATGAAAGAGATAGTGGCAATGGCAATGATCATCTTCCACACAATTATCCTGAAAACTGCGTTGCCTACACCGGAACACATGATAATCACACCATTACCTCATGGTTTGATACCATTACCGAGAAGGAACGGCGCATGGTCCGTGATTACCTGTGTAATTATTATTCACCGTCTTTTGAACTTTACAAATCAATTATTTATATGCTATTGCAGAGCAAAGCAGCCATTTGTATCATCCCATTACAAGATTATCTTGGTCTTACGGATGAATCCCGCATGAATACGCCGTCAACAATTGGAGTAAATTGGAAATGGCGTGTGACAGAAAAGCAATTGAACAAAGAGCTTGCAACCACACTGCGCCATATTGCAGAGGCTTATGGCAGATGCATTCAAAAATAACTCTCCAAGCAGAAATAGGATGTCCCCGGAGTCATGATATAACTCCGGGGACATCCTATAATAAAAAAAGAAGCGCGAGACGGGGATCGAACCCGCGACCCCCTCCTTGGCAAGGAGGTGCTCCACCGCTGAGCCACTCGCGCATGTCATTACAACGAAAAAAATTTTACTAAACATTTTTGACTTTGTCAATGCTTTTTTTGATTTTTTCATAATATTTTTTTGCAAATATTTTCATATTTCCCATTGACAAATCTCACAAAATGGATTATTCTATATTTCGCTTACGGGGTGTGGCTCAGTTTGGTAGAGCGCTTCGTTCGGGACGAAGAGGTCGCGTGTTCGAGTCACGTCACCCCGAGATTTAAAAGGTCGCATTCGCATGGATGCGACTTTTTTGATTATTGTCATTAGCAATACTACATAGCAAGTGAGGATTGTATGAAATTACCAAAACTTTTTATTTTCGACATGGACGGATTGATTTTTGATACGGAACGGATATTTTTCGAGCTTTTACAGAAACGCATGGCAGAACGCGGTTATACGCTGACGCGTGTACAATATTGCCGCACACTCGGTATTGCCGGCAACCGTCTGATACACACAATGCAAGAAATGTTTGGCGAGGATTATCCTTTCCACGAAATCAGTAATCTCACCAGTCAGGATATGCACGCGCTTTGCCATGCGGGTGCGCTGCCGGTTAAGTCCGGTATACGCGAACTGCTTGCTTTTCTCGCGTCACATGATATACCTTGCTGCGTGGCTTCCTCAACTCGCACAGCAACTGTAAAAAAGTATTTGGAATCCGCCGGATTACTATCCTATTTTTCCTACGTCATTGGCGGTGATATGGTCTCCGAATCAAAGCCGAATCCGGAAATTTTTCTCTCCTGCTGTGTACATTTTGACTTCGCTCCGGCTGATTGCCTCGTACTCGAAGATTCGGAAAATGGTATTTTAGCTGCTGCAAATGGAAAAATTCCCGTTATCGGCATTCCGGACATGAAGTATCCGGAAGACCAATACAGGAATCTCACACTGTTCTTAGCTAAGGACGCAAAAGAAGTCCTTAGATATTTTTCACAAGATTAACCATCTCAATGGCTGTGCATGCTACATCGTAGCCCTTGTTGCCAGCCTTTGTGCCGGCACGCTCAATAGCCTGTTCGATATTGTCGGTAGTCAGCACACCAAAGATGACCGGAATACCGGCATTCAAGCTTACCTGCGCCACGCCTTTGGATACTTCTGCACATACATAATCATAATGAGATGTGGAACCCTTAATTACCGCGCCGAGGCAGATGACTGCGTCGTACTTGCCGCTCTGCGCCATCTTCTGTGCTACAAGCGGGATTTCAAATGCACCCGGCACCCAAGCCAAATCGATGTCATCTGTGGAGAGGCCATGACGAACAAGCGCATCCTCTGCACCGCCCACTAACTTCGATACGATGAATTCATTAAATCTGGATGCCACCATACCGATTTTCATCTCTTTTGCTACGACATTTCCTTCTAAAACTCTCATGTTTATCCTCCATTCCGAAGCGCACAGCGCTTCTTACTTTATTTTAAATTAATTTCTTTTTTCCAGCATTTTGCAATAATTTGTCATATGCTCCATGCGATTTTGCTTTGTCATTAGATATTCGATATCAACCTCATTGGCTTCCATTTGAATCGGCACGCGCTCGCAAATCTCGATGCCGTAGCCGGCAAGACCGGAAATCTTTTTCGGATTGTTTGTCAAAAGTCGCAGCTTCTTCACACCCAAATCATAGAGAATCTGTGCACCGATACCGTAATCGCGCATGTCCGCCGGGAATCCGAGCCTGATGTTCGCCTCCACCGTGTCGAGGCCTTGTTCCTGCAATGCATAAGCCTTAATTTTGTTAATTAGTCCGATGCCTCGTCCCTCCTGACGCATGTAAAGGAGAATGCCTCGTCCTTCCTTGGCAATCGCTTTCATCGCCGCTTCGAGCTGCTCTCCGCAGTCGCAACGTTTCGAGCCAATCACATCACCGGTAAAACACTCGGAATGTACACGGCAAAGTACCGGTTCGCCATCCGCCACATTCCCCATCGTCAGGGCAATATGATGCTCTCCGTTTAATTTATTTTCATAGCCGTGGATGATGAAATCGCCGTACTTGGTCGGCATTTTTGCACTGGCCGCCTTCTGCACAAGCATTTCTTTTTCCAGTCGATATTTTACTAAATCTGCGATGGTAATGAGTGTCAGACCTTTTTCCGCGGCAAGCGCCTGCAGCTCGGTCGTGCGCATCATCGTGCCATCATCCTTCATAATCTCACAACATAAGCCACATGGCTTTAATCCGGCCAGCTTCATCAAGTCAACCGTCGCCTCAGTATGACCGGTTCGCACCAGTACGCCGCCGTCCTTTGCGCGCAGCGGGAACATATGTCCCGGTCTGCGGAAATCTTCCGGCTTCGCGTCATCCGCAACACATTTTATAGCCGTCAACGAGCGCTCCACTGCCGAAATACCGGTCGTGGTCTCCACATGGTCGATGGACACCGTAAACGCTGTGCCGTGATTATCCGTGTTCGCCGCCACCATCTGTTCAAGCTGTAGCTTATCACATAGCTCGCCGCTCATCGGCATACAAATCAATCCCTTAGCGCAGCTCGCCATGAAATTGACATTCTCCGTGGTAGCAAATTCGGCTGCACATATAAAATCGCCCTCATTTTCGCGGTCCGGATCGTCAATTACTACAATCACTTTGCCGTTTCGCAAATCTTCCAATGCTTTTTCAATAGGATGCATCTTCTTCCTCCTCGTACAAATTATTCTCATATTATGATACCAAGGTCATGTTTTTTCATGCGAGCATGAAACGCATGGCTTTTGCACCCTGGCATCTTAAAACCCGTGTTCTCGCAAAAATTCTTCGGTAATTCGGCTTTCCTTTTTCTCCGGTGCGCGACGCAGCAGCTTCTCCACGTACTTTCCTAAAATATCACATTCCAAATTTACCAAATCGCCAACACCGTATTCCGGCAGGTTCGTGTTCGCCCGTGTGTGAGGGATAATAGACACTTTAAAGCATACATCATCCACATACGCCACCGTCAAACTGATGCCGTTAATTGTAATTGAGCCTTTTTCAACAATGTAACATAAGATGGATTCCGGTGCTGCCACCGTATACCAAACTGCATTTTCATCGATGCGTATTTCTTTGATTGTACCGGTACCATCGATATGTCCCGATACAATGTGACCGCCGAAACGTCCGTCCGCCGCCATCGCACGCTCAAGATTTACCTTCGAGCCGACCCGCAATTTAGACAGGTTTGTGCGATTCATCGTTTCTGCCATAACATCAACCTGATACTCGCTTCCGGTCATCGAAGTTACCGTGAGGCAGATGCCGTTTAAGGCGATACTGTCGCCGAGCTTCGTGCCGGCAAGCACATCGCTGCAGCCGATAGTTAAAATTGAGGAATGTCCACTCGTCTGAATACCGCGAATGGTTCCTACTTCTTCGATAATCCCCGTAAACATCTTCCGCCTCCTATCCGTCTGCCCGGCCGGTAATGCAAATGTCCGCGCCAAGCGTCAAAATTTCAATATCACTTAATGTAATTGCATCGCACATCTTGTCGATGCCTTCACCTTCAACCGGTGAAAGCGCCGTGCCGCCACCGATGATTTTCGGTGCAACATAGGCGTAGACGCGATGCACAAGCTTCTGCTCAATTAACGAAGCATTTAAGGTGCCGCCGCCTTCAACCAATATGCCATCGATGTTCATCGCACCAAGCTTTGTAAGCATTTCCTTCAAATCGATTTTGCCGTTTGCTGATTTACCAACCGCAAGGCAGGTAACACCTGCCTGCGTCAGCGCTGTAATCTTTTCCGTATCCGCGTCGGTATAAACTGCAATGACCGGAATTTGCTGTGCGGTTTTCACGAGATTTGATTCCATCGGCAGACGCAAATGACTGTCACATACGATGCGAATCGGGTCCGCTCCTTCGGCCGTGCGGCAATTTAACATCGGGTCGTCTGCCAACACTGTGCCGATGCCAACCATGATGCCTTTATATTTTTTGCGCAGCCCGTGCGTATGTCGGCGCGCCGCCTCGCCGGTTACCCACTTCGAATCGCCGGTGTACGCGGCAATCTTGCCATCCAGCGTCATCGCGTATTTCATAGCTACAAAGGGAAGTTTTCCCTGAATATAGTGGAAAAATACTTCATTCACTTTGCGGCATTCTTCTTCTAAAATGCCCGTGATAACTTCAATACCGTGGTTCCTTAAGATACCAATGCCCTTGCCTGCGACGAGCGGATTCGGGTCTAGACATGCCACAAACACGCGGGCGATTTTATGCTCGATAATCGCTTCCGTGCACGGCGGTGTCTTTCCGTAATGACAGCACGGCTCCAATGTCACATATAAATCCGCGCCCACAGTATCCTCCGTGCAATGCAGAAACGCATTGCGCTCGGCATGCAGTTGACCACATCGCTCATGGTAGCCTTCCCCGATGATTCTGCCATCTTTGACAATCACACAACCGACCATCGGGTTCGGATTCGTATAGCCTTCCGCCTTTTTCGCCAGCGCTAAGGCATGTCTCATATACTGTTCGTGTTGTTTCATAGTTTATCTTTCCCTTGATTCTTACTATGTGATGCATAATGATGCAACGGATTTCTCCGCGCTTTCGCGCTCCCGAAATCCTAAAACATTAAAAGGACATGCCACTTCGGGCATGTCCTGAATTCTTAGACTAATTGCAATTCATTTAACGAAAATGTTTCATCCCGGCTTGCCGGCATGAACATCTCGCTGCATGTCTACTTCTTCCATCCAGACTTTACTGTCGGCTTCGGAATCGCATCTGCTCACCGAATCAGCAGTTATAAAACCGCTCGCGGGCTGTACCGCCGGTCGGGAATTTCACCCTGCCCTGAAATAGTTTTTATTTTCTGCATCAAATATAACACGAAAATATAGGGTTTTCAAGGCTTTTTTATAGGATATTGATAGAGATTTATGTTAACTCACTATATAAATCTTCATAAACCTGTATAACTTAACAGGTAACCTTTAGTGTTAGCATCTAATTAGCACAATTTAAAATGAGACATTCCTCTCAATCCGTGCTATAATAACATTTAGGAGGATCTCATTATGTCACGCAAGAAAACCCATCACACCAAACAGTTTAAGTTGGA
>SVEO01000002.1:0-41773 GCA_015057275.1 Lachnospiraceae bacterium
GAATTAAAGAGAAACTTGGCTGGATGAGTCCTGTCGAATACAGACTATCCGCTATGGCTGCATAAAAATAGCGTAGCAGCCATTAAACTGCTACGCTTAAAAAGTCTAACTTTTTGGGGTCACCTCAACTTTTGCAAAAGGCCGTTGTTTTTTATCTTAGTAGATAAATCCACCGCTTGTGATACTTTCCATCTTTGTCTTAATCTCTTTTAACTTATTGCCGGAAACGGTGTATAACTTGCCGTCTTCGGAATCGTACGCGTAGAGCATCTCGGCATAGGAATTGCGAATCATCGTAATGTTTTCATCATCAGTAATTTCTTTCGCATTCTTACCTTTGATTGCATAGTATGCGTAATCATCTTCATCTTCCGCTATTCTTGCATAGAAGGTTCCGTCAATCACGGTGCCGTAGCAACTGTCTACATCGTCCATATTCTTTACTTTCTTTGGACTGCCGCCATCCTTCACATAATATAACTGACCATCTTCGTTTAAATAGTAAAGAATCTTGCCATCATCGGATACTCCGCACACAGATACAACCTCTTCAGCGATCGTCTTGCTCTTCTTGCCCGGCTTTAAAGTAATACGGCATAATTCGTCACCATCCAAATAGTACATTTTCTTCAGGTCGTCATCTACATATGCATTGGAAAGATCATCCTCAATTTTTTTTGCTTCAAACTTATTATTCAATTTCGCAATGTAGTATTCATCATCTTCACCGATCACAACAATTGACTTCTTAAAAGTCTGCACCGGATAGCAATAGTTGCTATAAGTCTGCACTGTATCGTCATAATAAATACTAACTTCACCGTTTGCAACTTTCTTTCTCTCGCCACCCTTTACGGAGACATATATCTTTCCGTCTGCTGCAAACATAATCTGCGTACCGTCTTCATTTAAGCCGACAATGCTGCTGAAGTCACCGGAAATCTTTTTCGTCTTACCTTTCTTGGATACTAACACAAGATCATTATCTTCTGTACCGTAAATATACTTGCCATTCTTGGAAATCGCGCAAATTCTCACATCATCCACTTCTGTCTTTTTGCCGATGTGGCTGGTAAGCGCACCGTCTTCATCCGCAGTTACATAAGCGTAGGTCTTGCCATCGCCGGAAAGTACGATACTGGTAATTTCTTCGTCTTCTGCAACTTTCTTTGCCTTTTTATTGGAGCAGGAATAGGTGTACAATGTACCATCTTCATCTAAAAGGAGCGCTTTCTTTGCGTTTGCAGCAACTTCAATCGCCGTACAATCATCAATCATTTCATGCACTTTGTTTTTTGCAATGTAATATGCAGTACCATCGTCTGCCACTACAAAGTATGCATCACGAGCCATATTCTTTGCTGCATTTTCAAGTGTGCCGTCAATCGTACCGATATTCTTCTTGCCGACATAAATATATGTAGTATCATCTTCAGAATCGTAGAAATATGCTACACTGTAAGAGGAATTACCAAAGAATACATTCTTCACGATACATAATACAAAAATTAC
Source organism: Lachnospiraceae bacterium (assembly GCA_015057275.1). Classification (GTDB taxonomy): domain Bacteria; phylum Bacillota; class Clostridia; order Lachnospirales; family Lachnospiraceae; genus SIG308. Next base: position 1,513 of record SVEO01000002.1, read on the forward strand.
TGCAATTACTGCCACTGCCATCATCGCAAGCCTTTTCGGCGGTATCTTCTTTACTTTCTCCGCCAAATCGCTTAAAACATTTGTCTTCGCAGCCTCTGTATCTGCTTCTGCGGCAGCCACTTCTTCTGCCACAGCTTCCTCCGCTATATCACTTGGCAAATCAATGTTTGCGGAACACTTTGGGCAAACATCTACATTGTCTTCTAATGGTTCTCCACAACCCGGACATAACATAACTTTTCTCCCTTCTCCTAACTTCGTTAGGCAGAAAATCCCTAAACTTGGAACAGCAGCGATTACTGTACTGCTTTACCGCACTGTGTGCAGAATTTTTGTTCCGGTTTCAACTGTGCGCCGCATTCCGTACAAATAATTTCGCCCTTTGCCTGTTTTATGAGCTCATTATACTCTTCAATCTTGGCTTTCGCAGCGTCAATTTCTCCGATGATTACATCGATTCCGGCAGCCAGCTCACCTTCGTGAGTTGCATAATAAAGCTCACCGATACGCTGATATCCGTTCGTAATCTTCTTTTCCTCGTCATTTATCAAGCTACGATATTTGGCCACATCTGCCATGTTCTTTGTCTTTTGAATTGCATCCTGACTAAAGCTTTTTGTCTTCTGTACCGCATCCTGACTAACTTTGGAAACGTTCTTTTTTAAATCATCAAAAAATGCCATTTCAATTCTCCTTTCTTATATTTCATACGTTTGATATGTTTTTTGTATACTTATATCATATACTTTTTTGTTCATTTTGACAACAATTTCCTATACCGTAATCTCTGCTGTCAAACCTAATTCTTTCTGATACTGCGCAAGAATCGGTGCAATCACATCACGGTTGAATTCTTCTACCTGCTCCTTGGAACGTCCGACATACTTTGACGGGTCCAAGTTTGCCTTTAATTCTTCTAATGTCACACCGAAATCCGGGTCTGCTGCAATCAACTCTAACAGATTATTCTCGAGTCCTTCGCGCTTTACGTTCGCACCGGCAATCATCGACAATTCACGAATCTTTTCATGCAGAACCTGACGGTCGCCACCACGTTTTACTGCATCCATCATAATATTCTCGGTTGCCATGAACGGCAGCTCAGCCATCAAATGCTTTGTAATAACTTTATCGTATACGACAAGACCATCAACAACGTTTAAGTATAAGTCGAGAATACCATCCACAGCTAAAAATCCTTCCGGAATCGAAAGTCTCTTGTTTGCTGAGTCATCAAGCGTTCTCTCAAACCACTGTGTTGCGGAAACAATCGCCGGATTCATCACATCGGCCATCACATAATTTGCCAAAGATGCGATTCGCTCGCTGCGCATCGGATTTCTCTTATATGCCATCGCCGAGGAACCAATCTGATTCTTTTCGAACGGTTCTTCAATTTCCTTTAAGTGCTGCAACAAGCGGATATCATTGGAGAACTTGTGCGCACTGGCTGCAATACCGGCAAGCACATTCAGTACGCGGGTATCCACTTTTCTGGAATATGTCTGGCCAGATACAGGATACACGCCCGCGAAGCCCATCTTTTCAGCAATCATATGGTCAAGTTTCTTAATTTTTTCATGGTCGCCGTTGAATAATTCCAAGAAGCTGGCCTGTGTACCGGTCGTACCCTTGGAACCAAGCAGTCGCATGGAATCGATTAAATAATCGAGATCATCTAAATCAAGCTTTAATTCCATCATCCAAAGGGTTGCTCTCTTACCTACCGTGGTCGGCTGAGCCGGCTGGAAATGGGTAAATGCCAGCGTCGGCAACGCCTTGTACTGCTCTGCAAACTTGGAAAGTTCATTTAAAACATTTACCAACTTCTTGCGCACGAGCTTCAACGCTTCGGTCATGATAATCAAATCGGTATTGTCACCGACATAACAGGAAGTTGCGCCCAGATGAATAATACCCTTAGCGTTCGGGCACTGGGTGCCATATGCATATACGTGAGACATAACGTCATGACGTACAAGCTTTTCACGTTCCTTTGCCACTTCGTAATTGATGTCGTCCATATGGGCTTTTAATTCGTCCACCTGCTCTTTTGTAATCTGCAGTCCCAACTCCATTTCGGATTCCGCTAATGCCACCCACAGCTTTCTCCACGTCTTAAATTTCTTATCCGGAGAAAAAATGTATTGCATTTCTTTGCTTGCATAACGCTCGGATAATGGGCTTTGATATTTATCGTACATAATGTTCCTCCTAATTATAATCCTAAACGCTTAAACACTTCATTGTAAGCTTCTTCCACGTTGCCGAGGTCACGACGGAAGCGGTCTTTATCTAGCTTTTCGTGTGTATTTACATCCCACAGTCTGCATGTATCCGGAGAAATCTCGTCCGCGAGAATAATCTCGCCATGATATCTGCCGAACTCAACCTTGAAGTCAATTAATTCCATGCCTGCGCCCAGGAAATATTCCTTTAATACCTCATTGACTTTGAATACGTATTCGGTAATCTTGTCAATCTCTTCTCTTGTGGCGGCACCGATGGCGATTGCATAATAGTCGTTAATCATCGGATCGCCCAAATCATCATTTTTATAGCTGAATTCCAGTGTCGGATTCAAAAGCTTTGTGCCTTCTTCGATGCTGAGCTTCTTGGAGAAACTGCCGGCTGCCACATTACGCACAATTACTTCTAGTGGAACAATCTCTACCTTCTTTACTGATGTTTCACGGTCACTTAATTCTTCCACGAAATGCGTCGGTACACCTTTTTCTTCAAGAATCTTGAAAATATGATTCGTCATGCGGTTGTTTACAACGCCTTTTCCCATAATAGTGCCTTTTTTCTCACCGTTAAAGGCAGTCGCATCATCCTTGTAATCAACAATCAGTACATCCGGATTTTCGGTAGTCCATACCTTTTTTGCTTTTCCTTCGTAAAGTAATGCTTTCTTTTCCATTACGGTTTACCAGTCCTTTTTATTAATTTTTACATTTTGCCGTTTTACCGACAGTTCGATTATAGCCAGCGTATAAAAAAATGTAAATATGAAAAATATTCTTTTCACATATATTTTTGCGCTTTATTGACACAGTTTACACATAATTACCTGGAAACTATACGGTTTTGCGTGATATACGTTGCCGGAGAGATCCATTTCACGCTTGCTCGGCACGATATTCTCTGCATGATTCATGTTATTGGCCTTCGCTTTATCACCGGTTAATTCAAACACCGTGGCATTGGCTTCTATAGCAAAATCAAGCGCAAGCGATATATCCTGTGCCTCGTCCGTAGCATTAGCCAGCTTAATGATTGCAATGTTTTCTTTTATGTCAATCGTTGTGCTGGCGTAGATGCCTTCGCCCTCAGCCTTTGTTTCCACCGCCTGATTGCCGCGATAGCAGGAATACATCTGCTGTACATAATAGCTCGGTGTACCGTAGACGTCTTTCGCATCAAACCAAATCAGATTCGGCGACCACTGGGAATAACCAAGTCTGCCAAACAACGGTGCATAAGAAGCCAGCACCACTACATCAGCATTCTGCTCGACGCCGGTTAAAAAGCTCGCTTCTGCAAGTGCTGCACCCCATGTATTGGAATCCGGGCGATTCATGCCACAGGCTCCATCGACATGTGCCGCGTACTCACCGGCAAATACCTTGACGGAACGTGGATAATTATCGTAAAAATGTACATTTTCGCAGAGCCATTCCGGCTTCACATAATAATGCTCATCGACTGCATATACAAAGCTTTCCGGATTTTCACGTTTTTCAGCTTCCGGACGAATAAAATTCCACGCGTCCTCGTATGTTTTTGATTGCACATTCGGTCCGGCGGAGCCAATTAACTTGATATCCGGATAACAGTCGTGAATAGCCTTTTCAAACATCAGATAGCGGCCAAAGAAATCCACTTTTTCGGTCTGCCACTGCTCGTTGCCGATGCCTAGCATTTCCATGCCAAATGGCTGCGGATGACCCATCTGCGCACGCATACCACCCCACAAGGTCGATGCATCACCATTTGCGAATTCAATCAAATCAAGCGCATCCTGAATGAACTGTTTCATTTGCGGCGAGTCGATGGCCACCTGCTCGGTTGACTGATACTGACAGGCCAGACCCACATTCATGACCGGCAATGGCTTCGCGCCAATATATTCACATAGCAGAAAATATTCGTAATAACCGACACCTAACGTCTGGCCATAATGACTGTACGGTCCATGGAAATCGGTCTGCGGTGATGTGCCATGCACCGCCCAACGGTTCCAGTTGAACACACGGTCCTCCGGTCGGCCGAGACTTAGTTTCCACTGATAACGGTTGTCGAGATTGTTTCCCTCAATTATACAGCCGCCTGGGAAACGCAAAAATCCCGGTTTTAATTCCTTTAACATGTCTGCCAGATCTCTGCGAAATATACCGTATACCGCATCGGCCGGCATCATTGAAATCATATCAAAATCAAGCACACCCGGCGCATCAAGGCAAATCTCAAACTTTACACCCTCTGCGGTTTCCGGTGCAACATAAAACATTTCATATTTCTTCCAACTGTCGGAATCGAGTGTTACCGGCACTCCCATTACCTTAATCATGCCGCTGTATGCTACACATCTTGCGTAGAAGGAAATCTTATATTCTTTTCCTTTTTCAAGGTAAAGTCCATCATATGCTTTATTGCCAAAGCCGTCTCCCGCTTCCTGTGCAAAGAATCGCAGATAATGCGGATTCGCGCTGCTCATCGGCCGGTCGGTATGGTATTCCATACGTCCGGTTTTTGTGAGGTTACTCCACGCGTAACCGCTGTCCGGTGTCGTGTGATAGTCATCCCAGCCACCGTAGGCAATGACTGCTTCGAAGTTTCGGTTTTCAATCATTTCCGCATGCAAACCGCCGTCCAGAGAATAGTTGATATCCTCGAAAAAGAGACCAATCATATCATCTTTGACCTCTATTCGGTTTTGTGAGTTGGTTATTATTTTCATCGCTTCCCTCCCAAACATCGTGTTACATAAAAACATTTTCATGTAAGTATAAAAGTTTTCTACTCGCTATTTTATTATAAAATAAAACAGGCTCCCATGCAAGCATGAGAACCTGTTTTCAATTAACTTATTATCTTATAAGAAGATACACAAGAACTGGCTCGCTAATACGACTACCACTAGCGCAATTGGGTAAGTTGCAGCGTATGCAGATGCTACGTCAGCCGTACCGGATACACTGATTAATGTACCGAGTGCCGGTGTAGATGTCATACCACCTGTCAGAGAACCTAAGTTATTTAATAAGCTTAACTTTAATACGTAACGTGCAACGATATATCCAAGCACCATCGGTACAATTGTCATGATTGCACCGTAGACGAAAAGCATTACGCCTTCTTCCTTAATAATCTGTACGAAACCGGAACCACCGTCAACACCGGCACCAATCAAGAAAAGTACAAGACCAAGTTCACGGAAAATTTCAAGTACTTCCTTCTTGACAGTTACATTAAGTCTGCCGATACGTCCAAAGTGACCAAAAATCAAACACATTACAAGCGGACCGCCTGTAGTACCGAGCGAGAAAGATGCACCACCCGGGAGCGGAATCGAGATGCTGCCGAGAATCAAACCGCAGATGCCTGCAAGTGCAAAACCTGCCAGTCCAAACTCATCGAAGTTGATTAATTTAACCTGCTTCTTCTCCTTTTCATGCTCCTTCGCATCGCTCTTTAATTTCGCACGTTCTTCTTCCATATTTACCTTTAAAAGTTTAGGCATAATCTGCACGAATAATACGATACCGATAACGCCGAATGGGTATGCAACCGCATGACCTACAGATACCTGTTTAAGCAAAGCTGCTGTAATCGCTGCGGAAACAGCTTTTTCTGCCGCATCGCCTGCTTCTGTCAAAGATGTATATGTTTCTTTCTCTAAGGTACAACCATATGCATCCTTAATAATTTCATTCGCCGCATCAACATCAGCAGCTTCGAAACCATTTGCAATACCATCATCAAGAATAACCTTAAGGTCATCAGAGATTTCGATTTCCTTTGCTGCTACTGCATCCTGAGCCGCAGAGAAACCAGGTGTAGTTGTTAATGCACCGGAAAGGATACCAACCTGCAAGCCGGAGTTTGTGCCGGATAAAAGAACACATCCTGCACATGCAAGGGCTGCTGAGCCGATAACAATCACGCCTAAAAGTACATATGACTTCGCATTCTTAATCAAGTTTCTAAAGAAGCTCGGACCTGCAATAAAACCTACCGAAGATACGAACAAAACCAAACCGAAGGTCTGAACAAATCCCGGAATTTCTACCGAGAATACACTATCCGGATATTCGCCTGCAAAATGTCCGTATACGAGTGCTACTAAGAATACACCCGCGGTACCTAAGGTTATACCTTTTACTTTGATGCTACCAACAAGATAACCAACTACCATAATGGCAAAAATGATAAAAAACACCATTACTTTTGCAATATTAAAACTCATTGCTTTGTCCTCCAAACAAATAAAAAATTTGCCCCATTTACATTATTTGTTTTTATTATTTGCTGAACCTTTTATTTACATGCGAAATCCAACGACCGAATTTGTCGTTGGAATTCGCGTGTTTTATTAGTTTAATCTTGTAACGCCTTCCGGTCTGTACTCTGGGAGTAACTTCGGAGAAACTACATCTGTTACAATGCCTGCATCTGCCATTTCCTTGCTGAACGCATCAACATGGGACAATGTAAGCTCGCCAACGGTAACTTCTTTGCACTTCTTAGAAGCCTGCTGACCTGCATTACGTCCGAATACGATAATATCAAGTAAGGAGTTACCCATCAGACGGTTTCTTCCGTGGATACCGCCGACAGCTTCACCTGCTACGAACAGATTTTCAACGTCAGACATACCGTTTGCAGAAATTTTAATACCACCGTTCTGGTAGTGAAGGGTTGGGTAAATTACGATCGGCACTTCTCTCATGTCAATGCCGTATCTCATATACATACGAAGCATACCCGGAAGTCTCTTCTCCAAGGTTCCCTTACCGTGAATCATGTCGATCATCGGCGTATCTAACCAGATGCCTTCGGAAACCGGTGTTGGAACACCCTTGCCGCGTTCTTTACATTCACGAATGATTCCGGATGCTGCTACGTCTCTTGTTTCCAGTGGATGCATGAATACTTCGCCATCCACGTTTACGAACATCGCGCCCATGGAACGAACTTTTTCTGTTACCAATGCACCATAAATCTGTGCCGGGAATGCAACACCGGTCGGATGATACTGTAATGTATCCTGATATAACAGGGAAGCACCTGCACGATATGCAAGTACAAGACCGTCTGCTGTGGCACCGTAGTGATTGGATGTTGGGAATCCCTGATAGTGCATACGTCCTGCACCGCCTGTTGCGATGATTACACACTTCGCTTTCGCTACGAGGATTTCCTTTGTTTCCATATTCATAAGAACAGCACCTGCTGCCTTACCTTCATTATCCTTGATTAATTCGATAGCTGCGGTAAAATCTACAACCGGGATGCCTCTGTTGATAACTTCGTCACGAAGAACTCTCATAATTTCCGCACCGGAGTAGTCTGCTGCAGCGTGCATTCTCTTTCTGGATGTACCGCCGCCGTGGGTTGTAACCATTACGCCGTTTTCATCTTTATCGAATAATACACCTAACTTGTCAAGCCAATTTACAGCGGATGGGCCGTCTGTTACAAGCTTATGAACAAGTTCCGGTACATTCTTGAAGTGACCGCCGCCCATTACGTCTAAGTAGTGCTGAGCCGGAGAGTCATTTTCTTTATCTGCTGCCTGAATACCGCCTTCTGCCATCATCGTGTTGGCATCACCAATACGAAGCTTTGTAACGATCATAACGTTTGCGCCGCCTTCGTTTGCTTCGATTGCTGCCGATGCACCGGCACCACCGCCGCCGATAACTAATACGTCAACGTCATAATCCGGATTGGACAAGTCGATATCCATATCTTTAATTCTGCTGTTTGCCTGAAGAATTTCTACTAATTCCTTCGGAGCCTTCTGACCTGCGTTCGGTCCGATCTTAATTTCTTCAAAGCTGTCCAGATTATAATCCGGATGGAATGCTTCTAATAAAGCTGTCTTCTGATCTGCTGTCATACGAACAGGTTCCGGTCCGTTTACACGAGCAGCTCTGCCGGCTTCTACCTTCTTAATAGAATCCAACATCTCTTGTGTGTATGGTAAACTCATCTTAAATCCTCCTTACTTCTCAATCACTCTGGTGTTGTACATTTCCTTTAATTCGTCGATTGGTTTCGCCATGATGTCTGCCATCGCATCGTCGAATTCACCGTTTGCAATCGCGTTCACGCGGGTTGTTAAGTGTTCTGCTTCCGGCTTAATGTACTTTCCGGTTAATCTTCTTGCAAGAAGTGCTACCTGTGGATGGGAAATACCAGCCGGGCAACGGGAAGAACATACGCCACACATTACGCAGTCGAAGGATTCTTCTGCACATTTCTCATACTCGCCTCTCTGAGCATATGCGATGTACTGCATAACCTTTAAGCTTTGTGTACAAGCCTTTGTACATGCATTACAGCCTACGCAGCTATAAATTTCAGGATATAACTGCATCATAATCTGTTCAGTCGGCTTAATTTCATTGATATTATAAATCTTCTTTTCTAATGGGAAGAACGGCAGTGTGGCAACATACATGTTGTCTTCTACCTTTGTGCTGCAGGCAAGACATCCGTGCAGCTGGTTTTCTCCCTTAATTCTGTAAATCGTTGCACAGGCACCGCAGAAACCGTTACGGCAGCCGCAACCACGTACTAACTGATATCCGGCATATTCCATCGCTTCCATAATTGTCTTGCTCGCTGGTACAGAATACTTCTTGCCGAATAAATATACATTAATCATCTCTTCCATTGTAATCCTCCATGTTTAAAAAACCGAATTAATATTCACTTGGCAATTGGTCTAACGCGTCGAAGCGGAATACCGGGCCATCTTTACAAACGTACTTGTCACCGATATTACAACGGCCGCACTTACCGAAGCCACACTTCATACGAAGCTCCATCGTGGTGTAAACTTGCGTCTTTGCGAATCCGCATTCCATCAAATTCTGCAAGGTGAATTTAATCATAATCGGCGGTCCACACATAACAACTGTTTTGTCTGTGCTGAAATTTAATTCTTTTACATAGTTAGGAACAAATCCTACATGTCCGTCCCATCCCTCGCTCGGTACATCGATGGTAAGGTGCACGTTCATACCTTCAGTCTTCATCCATTCTTCCTGCATTTCCTGGAAGTCAACAAGATCCGCCGGTGTTCTTGCACCGTATACAACATCAATCGTACCGTAGTCAGCACGGTTATCACGGCAGTAGTTAATTACGGAACGAACCGGAGCAATACCGATACCTCCGGCGATGATTAAGAGGTTTTTGCCCTTTAATTCATCTTCTACCGGAAAGTGGTTTCCTAACGGTCCGCGGATGGTTACCTGCTGGCCGACTTCCATCTGATGGAGCCACTCGGTCAGGCATCCGCATTTCTTAATCGAGAATTCCATGAATTCTTTGTTGGTCGGTGAGGATGTAATAGAAAACATCGCTTCACCAACGCCCGGGATGGACAGCATTGCGCACTGTCCAGGCATATGTTCAAATACCTTACCGCCATCCAAAGCATTGACACGGAACGTCTTAACGTCCGGTGTATCCTGTCTGATATCGGTTACGATACCAATCTTTGGGATGAGCATATCTTCTCTTACTGCTGTCATATTATTCTTTCACCCCCAGAGCTTTGATTACTTTTACGATGTTCATCTGAATCGGGCACTTGTTGATACAACGACCGCAACCGACACAGGAGTATTCTCCGTTGTTGTTTGCCGGGAAGTAAACTAACTTGTGCATGAATCTCTGTCTGAAACGCTCTACCTGACTATTACGGTTGTTGCCGTGCGCCATCATAGTAAAGTCGGAATACATACAGGAGTCCCAGCACCGGAATCTGCGAATGCCGTCTCCGGTATCATAATCGCGTACATCGTAGCACTGACATGTCGGGCACACGAAAGTACAAGTACCGCAGCCTAAACATGCTTTGGATAATTCAGCCCACTGAGGGTCATTGAACTTCTCCATCAGGTGTTCGCCGTCGAATCCTTCTAAGTTGAGGTTGGCAAACGGAAGCTTTTCTGTGATTGCCTTAATCGCATCCTTCTGCGCATTAACAGCAGCCACATCTTCTGCGGAAGCTTCTGCCAGCACTGCTGTCAGCTCTGCGGTAAATGCTTCACCCTTTTCGGTCTTAGCTTCCCAGTATAAGGTGCCATCAACCAGCCATGTTACTACATCTCCGATTGGGTTTGCCGGGTCGATACCGAATACGGTACAGAAGCAGGATTCCTCTGGCTGTCCGCACGCCATAGTGATAACAAGACCGTGTTCTCTGCGCATCTGATAATATGTATCCACTGGCTTGCTTAAGTATACGCTGTCAAGGATTTCGAAGCTCTTCGCATCACAGGCACGCACGCCCATGATAACAAAGTCATCCATATCGTCGGAAGGCTGTTCGATTTCAATCGCCTTATCCTTCACTTTAAATGACATTAAATGTTCGCTCTGTGGGAAGAAAGCGTCCTTGGCAGACTTTACTGTCTTTAATACGTCAAGACGTACCTTTGCGTCTTCCTCCCAAAGATAAAAGCCAACTTCTCCTGCCTTTTCGATTGGTAAATATAATTTTCTTAACTCAGCGATGGCAGAAAAAAGTGTCTTCATTTCATTACTTGTAAATTTTAACATTCTTACTTCCCGCCTTTCTGATAAACGATGCTAGGTTCTACATCGTCTTTTGTGAAATTTGTGAGCGGTCCCTTTGTTTCCGCATCTGCGCCTGCCTGATACTCGCCGTACAACTCGTTCATTTCCTTGATGTACTTACGGTTTAACAGATGCAACGGAATGTTCTGCGGACATACTCTTGAACACTCGCCGCAGTCAGTACAACGTCCTGCCACGTGGAATGCACGAATGATGTGGAACATGTTCTCTTCGAATTCATCCGTATTTGCCTTGGCAGCTACGCCGGAATTCGCATTATCGAAGATGCACTTATGGCAGTTACATACCGGACACGCGTTTCGGCACGCGTTACAACGGATACACTTGGAAAGCTGCTCTCTCCAGAATGCAAAACGTTCTTCTGCGGTCATAGCTTCGAGTGCTTCCACCTCTGCGAAACGGTCCTTACGCGGTCTGTCGTATGGCTCTTCTTCAATAATTTCATCATATACAACGTGTGTCTTCTGACATACGGAGCATTTTTCGTATAATACGTCGTTACGGTCACATTCGCAGTCACCGTACAATGTGGAAACCTTAAGGGTGTCACCTGCAGTTTCTTCTACGGAAAGGATACCTTTTACGCCCTGTGCCTTGATGGCCTCTACGTTTACCTTGCCACGGCAAGGAATTGCAACTACATATACATTTTCTGTTTTAATTCTGTGTTCCTTTACCAACTGATTATAGCTGTAAGTATCACATGGCTTCAATAAAACAGCCATCTTGCCGCCCTTAGCACTTTCAGAAATCAGGTACTTACTTAAATTGCTTCCGCAGAAATCATCATATACGAAACCGTCAAGTCCTGTGTCCTTTGTGAATACCGCAGGAGTTCTGTCATAAGAGAACTCGCCGGTCTTCCAGCCGAGTACTCTGTCAACTGTGTCGTTAGCGAACAGTTCATTGATTTTATCTACTATTTTTTGCATCTAAGATCCCTCAACTTTCTGTTTTCACCAAGCTTTGTCACTGTTTCAATAAAGTCGTTCATGGTAGCTGCGAACTTGGCACCTTCGGCTGCGGAAACCCATTCAACTCTGGTTCTTTCACGTTCGATTCCCATGTAATCTAACATGGAGAATAACATTGTCATTCTTCTTCTTGCGTAATAGTTACCGGTGGAGTAATGGCAGTCGCCAGGGTGGCATCCGCACATAATTACGCCGTCAGCACCCTTTTCGAATGCACGGAGGATGAACAGCGGATTTACTCGACAAGAACATGGTACGCGAATAATCTTTACATCTGCCGGATAAGACAGACGGCCGGAACCTGCAAGGTCTGCACCGGCATAACTACACCAGTTACAACAAAATGCAACGATGGTTGGCTTAAATTCTTTGCTCTCGTTTACTTGCATATTGCATCTACCTCCGCCATAATCTGTCTATTTGTGAAGCCCTTTAAGTCCATTGCTCCAGATGGGCAAGTTACAGTACAAGCACCGCAACCCTGGCAAACTGCTTCGTTTACACGTGCAAATCTGCGCACCTCACGCACTCCCGGACCTCTTACTTCTTCTTCTACGTAGCTGATAGCGCCGTACGGACATACGTTAGCACACTGGGAGCAGCCGTTACAAATCATCGGGTCTGCACCTGCTACACATGGGTTACCAGTTAAATAATCTTTTGCTAAAAGGCCGATTACCTTTGCAGCCGCAGCACTTGCCTGAGATACCGTCTCCGGAACATCCTTTGGTCCCTGACAAGTACCGGATAAGAAGATACCGGCAGTCGGAGATTCAACCGGACGTAACTTTGCATGCGCTTCGGTAAAGAAGTCGTTTGTATCCATGGAAGCGGTCAGCATCGTAGCAACGCTTCTAGCGGATTCATCCGGTTCGATTGCAGTCGCAAGAACGACTAAATCTGCCGGAATGGTAAGCTGTTCGTTGGACAGCAAATCGGAGCCCTGAACCATCATCTTACCGTTTTCTTCGTAAACCTTACCTACCTGACCTTTGATGTACTCAACGCCATATTCCTCAACGGCACGACGGTAGAATTCATCAAAGTTCTTTCCAGGGGTACGAACATCAATATAGAATACCTTAACATCCATTTCCGGATAGTGGTCTTTTGTCAAAATTGCGTGCTTCGCCGTGTACATACAGCAGATCTTGGAGCAGTAGCTCTTATCTCTGCAGGACTGCCCTCTGGAACCTACACACTGAATAAATACGATTCTCTTTGGCTTCTTACCATCGGACGGACGAACGACATGTCCCTTGGTAGGACCTGCAGCATTCATCAAACGCTCGTATTCCAAAGATGTTACAACGTCCGGATACTGATAACCTAACTCACCAAACTTATCAAGCTTAATCGGGTTAAAGCCGGTCGCTGCCACAATCGCACCGTACTGTTCTTCGATAATCTCATCTTTCTGCGTGTAATCGATGGCCTTTGCCTCACAAACTCTTTCACAAAGTCCGCACTTACCGGTCTTTAACTTAATGCAGGCGTTCGGGTCAATCACGGCTAACTTCGGAACTGCCTGTGCGAATGGAATGTAAATCGCCGGTCTTGTGTCAAGTCCCATGTTGAACTCGTTACGAGCCTTCTTGGACGGACACTTTTCGGTACAGGCACCACAGCCGGTACAAAGGTCTTCTTTTACATATCTCGCTTTTTTGCGAATCTTAACGGTAAAGTTACCTACGAAACCGGAAACGGATTCAACTTCACTGTAAGAATAAATTTTAACATTTTCATTTGCTGCTACGTCCACCATCTTCGGTGTGAGGATACAAGCGGAACAGTCGAGCGTTGGGAATGTCTTATCAAGCTGAGCCATCTTACCGCCGATTGTCGGCTTCTTTTCCACGATATCTACCTTATAACCTGCATCTGCGATATCCAATGCTGTCTGGATACCTGCAATACCACCGCCGATGACAAGCGCACGCTTGGTAACCGGACTGGTGCCTGCGGTTAAAGGCTTATTTAAATTAAGCTTTGCAACTGCAGCGCGAAGCAATACTTTTGCTTTTTCTGTTGCAACTTCCATATCCTTGTGAATCCAGGAACACTGTTCACGGATATTGGCAATTTCTACCATGTATGGGTTTAATCCTGCTGCCTGCGCAGTCTTACGGAATGTCGTCTCATGCATTCTTGGAGAACAAGAGGCAATGACGATACCGGTCAGGCCGTATTCTTTAATTGCCTGTTTAATCATGGTCTGGCCGCTTTCAGAACACATATACTGGTAATCTGTTGCATATACTACGCCAGGACAACTGTAAGCAGATTCAGCAACTGCTTTTACATCAACCGTGGCTGCAATATTACTACCGCACCAACATACAAATACACCTATTTTCTGCATGTTCTTTTTCCACCTTCTTTGAATTATTTGCTGTACTTTCTAAACGCACTGACAAGTGCCTGCTGAGGAAGATTTTCATCCATCAGACAAGGAATCTGTTCAGGCTTTAACTTGTTCATACCCTGTTCGCGAATCACAGTTAAACGAACTGCTTCAATCAGCTTCGCAGGCTTAACATCTCTTGGGCAACGTTCCACACAGGCGAAGCAGGATAAGCAATTGTAGATTGCTTCTGACTTCATCAGAGGTTCTAAGTTTCCTCTTCTTACCATGGAAACGAACTGGTGTGGGTGATACTCCATCGCATCATATGCAGGGCATGCGCCGGAGCACTTACCACACTGCATACATTTCAATGGGTTTACACCACTCATTTGAAGGATGATCTCAGCCTGTTCTTTATAATTTGTAGTCACTGTTTTCTTCCTCCTTTTCTTACTTTACGCCCAATGCTTCTGCTAAAAGCTCTGTGAAATAGTAAACCGGAATCTGATGTTCGGTTCCGTTGGTCGTTAAATTGTACAAGCAAAGCGGGCAGGCAGTGATTAACATCTCTGCACCATTTCCTTCTGCGGACGCCAGCACTTTGTTGCTCTTCTTCTCGGCCAATCCCTTATCCTGAAGAGTAACGTATCCACCGCAGCATTCGTTACGGAATGGATATACAACCGGAGTTGCGCCCAGTGCCTTGATGAAATCTTCAATGATGGTCGGATTTTCCGGATCATCAAAGCCCATCTCGCTGCTTGGTCTTAAAAGCATACAACCATAATATGCGCCGATTTTCTTATCCTTCAGAGGGTTTACAACCTTCTTCTTTATCTCGTCAAAACCGACAATGTCGCGAAGCATTTCCAAATAGTGGATGACGTTCGTCTCGCCCTTATACGGTTCTGCCAGTTCCATGTAATTGTTTGCACGTGTGCAAATATCATCGTTTGTCTGCATGTCATGATTTACACGCTTTAACACGTGATGACAGGCGGAACATACGGTGATTAAGTCCTGTCCCTTTTCCTTCGCACTGTTCAAGGTACGAATGGAGGACAGCTTTGTTGCAATTTCGTCCTGTGCCTGCGGATAAACACCGCCGCAGCACTGCCACTCGTCAATTTCTTCTAAAGTAATCCCGAGCGCCTCTGCAGACTTCTTTGCATACATGTCCAAATCCTTTGCCTTTGTTTTCAGGGTACAACCCGGATAGTAACTGTATGTCATATTCTTTATCAGTCCGGAATCGGACAATCCTCCTTTTCTCGTATAGATTTATGCCATCTCTTCCGGCTTAAACACTTCATCGAAACGTTCAGCTGTCAGGAATCCAAGTTCTACGCATGCTTCCTTTAAAGAGATATTATCTTTGTAAGCCTTCTTTGCTGTCTTCGCTGCATTGTCATATCCGATGTAAGGATTTAATGCCGTTACCAACATCAAGGAATTGTATAAGTTGTGTTTCATCTTTTCTCTGTCAGCCACGATGCCAACTACACAGTTGTCGTGGAAAGACACAAGGCCATCTGCCAATAAACGAACAGACTGTAAGAAATTATAGATGCAAACCGGCATAAATACATTCAGTTCGAAGTTACCCTGAGATGCTGCCATACCAACTGCAACGTCGTTGGCAATTACCTGTACGGCTACCATCGTCATAGATTCGCACTGTGTCGGATTAACCTTACCCGGCATAATGGAGCTGCCCGGCTCATTTTCCGGAATTTTGATTTCGCCGAGACCACATCTTGGGCCGCTGGCTAACCAACGGATATCATTGGCAATCTTCATTAAGTTTGCAGCGAGCGCCTTTAATGCACCGTGTGCAAAAACGAGGTCATCCTTTGCTGTCAAAGCGTGGAACTTGTTCTCTGCTGTCACAAATTCCTTGCCTGTTAATTCAGCTACTACCTTAGCAACTTCTTCTGCGAAGCCCTTCGGTGTGTTAAGACCTGTACCTACAGCCGTACCGCCGAGTGCGAGTTCCTTAATCCCCGGAAGTGCAAGCTCAAGCTGCGCCTTGGTCTTTTCAATCATGTTTCTCCAACCGCTGATTTCCTGGGAGAACTTAATCGGAGTTGCATCCTGTAAGTGAGTACGTCCGCTCTTTACAATATCATCGTTTTCCGCTTCAAGTCTCTTTAATGTAGCAATCATCTGATCCATAGCTGGGAACAGCTTATCTTCGATAGCCATAACCGCTGCGATGTGCATCGCTGTCGGGAATGTATCGTTTGAGCTCTGAGACATATTAATATGGTCGTTCGGGTGAAGCAGCTTCTTGCCTGCAATTTCATTTCCGCGGTTCGCAATAACTTCGTTTGCGTTCATGTTGGACTGCGTGCCACTACCTGTCTGCCATACAACCAATGGGAAATGGTCGTCAAGCTTGCCGGCTGCAACTTCGTCACATGCCTGCTTTATTGCGTTTAACTTCTCATCGTCAAGCTTGCCGAGATTGTAGTTTGCAATCGCTGCTGCTTTCTTTAAAATGCCGAATGCATGGGTAATTTCTCTAGGCATCAGCTCACCGCCGATTTTGAAGTTCTGGAAACTTCTCTGCGTCTGAGCTGCCCAGTATCTGTCTGCAGGCACCTGCATTTCGCCCATGGAATCTCTTTCAATACGGTATTCCATTTCTTACCTCCAAAATATAACTTATTTATTATCGATGCTTAGATTTCAATCTGAGCGATAACATCCTTAAGAACCTGTGCACTGTGCTGTAACTTTGCAACTTCTTCGTCTGTCAACTGCATTTCGATTCTGCCCTTGATACCTTCCGGTCCAACTAATGTTAAAATGCTTAAGCATACATCTTCAATGCCGTACTCGCCGTGAAGCATGGAAGATACACATGCAACGGAATCGTATGCAGAAAGAAGAAGTTCACAAATGCGGCACACGGATGTTGCAATTGCATAATATGTTGCACCCTTGTTCGCAATAATCTGACCGCCAGATGTACGAACATGGTTTTCCACCTCTTCATAATCAAGTTTTTCTACCTGCATGTCTGCTGGAAGCTTGTCATAGAAATCTGCTAAGTGTACGCCGGAAATACGTGCCTGAGACCAAGGAACGAAAGAAGAATCGCCATGTTCGCCGAATACGTTTGCATGACAGCTCTTCTGTGCAATTTTAAAGTGGTCGGATAATCTTGCACGAAGTCTTGCCGTATCAAGGATCGTACCGGAACCAATAATCTGGTTCTCCGGCAGTCCGGAAATCTTTGTGAATACATATGTAAGAACGTCAACCGGGTTACTTACGATAATGTAAAGTGCCTTTGGAGCATACTTTACGATTTCAGGTGTGATGCTCTTTAAAATATTTACGTTAATCTGTGTCAAATCGATTCTGGACTGGCCAGGCTTTCTGCCTACGCCGGAAGTGATAATAACGATATCGGAATCTGCCGCATCCGGATAATCACCTGCAGTGATTTCGATTGGATCGCGGAATGCAGTTGCCTGTGCGATGTCCATCACTTCACCTTCCACTTTGTTCTTGTTGATATCGATCAAAACGATTTCCGATACCTTTGTGCTGCTGGATAATGTGTACGCGATTGTCGCGCCAACGCTACCTGCACCGATCACAGTAATTTTTGTTGCCATGGGCGTCACTCTCCTTATCTTAAATAATTAATAAATACTATATATCCCACGTCCCCGGCTCAGCCATTAAGACCTTCCGGGAAACCGTATAATATTTGTCTTTTCCTTGCAAATACTTTTCGACAGCATTTGTGGAAATTTGCGGAGAAATTTCTCGAAATTTCAACCAATTTCTATCAAAAAATAATCATTTGCCCATAAAAGACGCAATTATACCTATACTTTTAGAGTATATATCGAAACATGCCTAATGTCAAGCGAAAGGCATGACTAACTGTTGCGGAATGGACAGATAAAAATGGATGATATTGGCCAAATATTTTGTGATTTTTGTACAAAAATATGGGCAGCTTTCGCTGCCCGCTTTTCTTCTATATTGATATAACCTCTATTTGCACAACTCTGCAACTACCTGACTGATTACTTTGCCGTCAGCTTTACCCTTTAACTCACTCATCACAGCTTTCATAATCATACCCTTATTCTTTGTTGCAATAACATCCGCAAACTTTTCGTTAATCACCTGTTTGATTTCTTCTTCGGAAAGCATCTTCGGTGCGTATTCTGCAGTGATATCAAGCCTTGCCTGATATTCACTTCTTAAATCGTCACGGTCAGCCGGGCAGGTATCCACCTGCTCCTTTAAAGTTTTCATTTCCTTTAAAACGGCTCTTGCCACAAGTTCTTCCGGAATATTGTCGCGCACGCCCTCGTCAATTGCTAACTTTTTTGTTGCGGCAACAAGTGCGGAAATCGCATCCTTTCTCACTTTATCTTTCGCCTTCATGGCAGCAATCATATCTTTCTGCAATGTTTCGATTTTCATAATGTTATCTCCTTTCAAATTTAGTTTAAAAACTCTTCAAGTGCTGTGTAGAGGCGTTCCATTTCCACATCCGTACCAATGGTAATTCTTAAATAATTATCGATACCCGGAGTGGAAAAATATCGCACATAAATATTCTTCGTTTTCAAATATTCGAAAATTTCTTTCGCCGCAACTTCCTTGTGCGTTGCAAACAAAAAGTTTGTCTTCGAATCCGGGAAAGAAAATCCAAGGGCGCTTAAACGCCTCTTCGCTTCTTCTCTCGTATTTACAATTTTTGCCAACGTTTCTCCAAAATATTCCACATCCTCGACCGCTGCCGCCCCCATTGCCAGTGACGGCGCATTGAGCGTATAGGAGTTAATCGAATATTTCACATCGTTCATCGCCTTGATTAATTCGGCATTGCCCATCGCAAAACCGATTCTGGCACCGGCCATCGCTCTTGACTTACTGAATGTCTGCACAATTAAGAGATTGTCATATTTATCAATCAGAGACAATGCAGACTGTCCGCCAAAATCAATATATGCCTCGTCAATAACAACGACTACATCCGGATTGGCCGCCACAATTTCTTCCACCTGCATAAGCGGCATATAAATGGAAGTCGGCGCATTCGGATTCGGGAAAATGACACCGCCATTTTCCTTTTTATAGTCTTCCGGACGAATGCAGAAGTTCTCGTCTAATGCCGGGCACTCATACGGGATGCGGTACACGTCCGCCCACACACTGTAGAAAGAGTACGAAATATTCGGAAATAAAATCGGTTTATCGGAATTAAAAAATGTTAAAAATATATTAGCCAGCACATCGTCAGAGCCGACGCCGACAAAAATCTGTTCTTTCTTCAGATGATAAAACTTTGCTAACGCTTCTACAAGATTTGTGTTTTCCGGGAACGCCGGATATAAACGCAGCGTTTCCGGCTCAAACGCTTTCGCCGCCGCAATTACGCCCGGGGCCGGCGGGTACGGGCATTCATTTGTATTTAATTTAACCATATCCGCACAATTTGGCTGCTCGCCCGGCACATATGGTATTACTTGTCTGATATTTTTCTTCCAGGCTTTCATTACTTCTCCAATCTGAAGCATTTTCGCTTCCAGTGTTTCCCTTATGATAACTGATATTTTACAGCTAACGCTTTAAAGCCGCGCAATGCGCCCTCAATCGTCTCATATGCAACACAATATGCAATACGCACATAGCCCGGGCAGGCAAAGGAGCTTCCCGGCACAACTAAGATATTGTGTTTCTTCGCCTCTTCGCAGAATTCCTTTTCGTCTGCTACCGGTGACTTCACGAACAGATAGAACGCGCCCTCCGGCTTGATGCAGGTAAATCCATATTCTACAAGGCTATTGTATAAAAGCTCACGATTTCGATTGTACGGTGTGATATCCATTTCTACATCAATACACTTACCGATGACCTTCTGGAATAATGACGGTGCATTTACATAACCAAGAATACGGTTGGCAACATTCGCTGCGCCGAGCACCATTGAAAAGTCTGCCACTTCATCTGGAATCACAAGATAACCGATACGCTCGCCCGGCAGGGATAGTGATTTGCTGTAGGAGTAGCCGACAATTGTGTTCGCATAATATTTTGTCAGGTACGGCACTTCCACGCCATCGTACACCAACTCACGGTACGGTTCGTCGGAAATCAAGTAAATATCAATACTAAATTCTTCCTGCTTCTTATTTAAAATGTCTGCCATCTTCTTAATCGTATCTTCCGAATAGACAACACCGGTCGGATTGTTCGGAGAATTCACGATGACCGCTTTGGTACGGGCAGAAATCTTTTCTTCGAACTCAGTGAGGTTTGGCTGGAAGTTTTCTGTGTTCGGGCTAATCGCCACAATCTTGCCATCAAAATTGCTGACATAGCTGTTGTACTCACCGAAATACGGTGCAAACGCGATAACCTCATCGCCCGGGTTGAGCAAGGTTTTTAAAATCACATTGAGCCCGCCGGCTGCGCCAACAGTCATAATAATGTTCTGCTCGGTAAAGTTAGTGTCGAAACGCTTATTCAAAGAGTTCGCAATCTTCGCTCTTACTTCCTCGTAACCGGAATTACTCATGTAACCGTGCACAGCAATCGTCTTTTCTTCGCTTAATATCTCAATCGCCGCCTGATTTACTTCTGCCGGTGCCGGTACGTTCGGATTGCCGAGACTGAAATCGTACACATTTTCCGCACCGTAAATCGACGCTAATCTTTTTCCTTCTTCAAACATTGCGCGAATGGCACTACTCCCCTTCACTAAGCCTACCATTTTATCTGCTATCATTGTAAATACCAACCTTTCGTATTTATTAAAAGAACTGTACTTTAGTGTAGCACAGTTTTAATTGCATGACAACGGAAAATTTCAATGACTTGTCGAATGATTTTTCACTCCCGCACCGTTTTTACGACAGTTTTCGCTCTCGGCTTGTTGTATGATAACGATGCGGGTTTGCCGCTTGGGGTTATCATTATGGGGAGGAATTCACTTATTATGTCAAAAAAAATGGACGTACAGGGGACGGGATTGCGTGCCGGCAAGAAGATGCCGGAGCATATTACTTCGCCTTTATTTTCATGGGTGGAAATGATGCAGTTGCAAAAGAAGGCCGACGGTACGAAAGAGGTGCTTCTAAAGACACGCGAGGAGCTGGAGCGGATGTCCACCTATTGTTCGGATTTAGCAAAACGAAATCAGGAGTTAGAGCAAATTCTGGCCGCAAAAGATGCGGAATGTAAGGAAATGCAGACCCAGCTCGCCTACCAGACCGAAAAACACAAATCGTGGAAGACGCTTGCCATGTCCTTCCACGATGCCGTATGGGAATTAATGGACCGCTACGTATTGTAGCGGCCCATTGCATTTTACTTATTAATAATTGCCCAGCAGTCTCATATCGATGGCTTCAGCCTCGATGCCGCGCAGCGCATTTTTTACGCCAGCCTGATCAAGCCGCCCTTCAAATTCTACATAGAAGCGATACTGCCAGTTCTTGCCTTGAATCGGACGTGACTCAATTTTCGTCATGCTTAAGTCATTATAAATAAAGTGAGACAACATATTGTACAAAGCACCTTCCTCGTGCGGCAGTTCAAAACTAATGCTGATTCTTTGGGCATCTTTGCGGTACTCCGCTTTTCTGCCGATTACAACAAAGCGGGTCATATTGTTATCATTATGTTGCAGATTTTCTTCCAAAATATCTAAACCGTACAGCTCAGCATTCACACTGCTGGCAATCGCCGCATGGGTTCGGTCGCCGTCCTCGGCTACCATTTTTGCGCTGATTGCGGTGTTTTCGGTACGAATTTTGCTCCATTCTAAATGACCATCCAAATATTTCTGACACTGCATCAATGCTTGCGGATGCGAATATACAAAACGGATATCTTCCATTTTCGCACCTTTAACAACCAGCAATGAGTGACTAATCGGCAGATCGTACGTATCAATGATGCGATTGTCAAATTCGACCATCAAATCGTAAACGTCATTGACGATTCCTGCAGATGTATTTTCAATCGGCAGTACTGCATAATCTGCCGTCTGTTCGCGAATTGCTTCCATTGCCTGACGAAACGATGCCACGGAAATTTCCTTCACATCGCTGCCAAAATAACCGCGCAGTGCCTGATGGGCATAAGCTCCCGGAATGCCACAATATGCAACCGTAGCACCGGTAAAATCAAACGCATCCACCACGCGATAATCATCCTTCGCCTCAGTTGCACTCTTAACTGCCTGCACGTTGCCGCCGTGCTGCTCCTCATATTCCTGTAGCAAGCGATACTGCCATTTGCGGCTGATTGCCATCATCTGCACAAACAGTTCGGAAATGCCCTGCTTATTGAAGTCGCCGTGCGCCAATTCCTTTGCCTTTTCAATCTTTATTTGCTCGCGCTCACGGTCAAGCACCGGCTTACCGGTCGCCAGCTTATATTCTGCCACATTGTTTACGAGGCTCATTCTCTGTTCGAACAGTTCGACGATAGAGCGGTCGATTTTATCGATTTCATCTCTAATCTGCAGTAAATCCAACACTTTATTTCACTCTTCCCTTGTTATTTTTGCATTTTTATACTATTATGATGCCAAGGGTGCAAAAGTCATGCATTTCATGCTTGCATAAAAATGCATGACCTTGGCACCCGCAAAACATGAGGAAGGAGCCATTTTTGAAAAAAATGAGCGGATTCCGAATGTTTTTAGGATTTCGAGAGTGCGTAGCACGCAGAAATCCGTAGGCATCCTACGAAGTAGATTTCGCAAGTGCGTAGCACGCAGAAATCCGTAGGCATCATGGAACCAATTATTTTCTTTATTTATACTACAAATAAATACCAATGTCAATTTTACAGAGGGGCACCCAATGGATTTTATTAACATTTACGATTTACATTTTTACGGATATCACGGTTTGTTTGCAGAGGAAAAGCAAAACGGACAGAATTTCTACCTTTCATTGCGCTTAGGTTGTGATACCGCCCCGGCGGCGGATTCCGGTGACTTATCGCTATCAGTGGATTACGGGGCTGTCTGTCACCGCGTGACGGAGTTTCTGACAAAGAATCGCTATGATTTGATTGAAACTGCCGCTGAGGAAACTGCGCGTTACTTGTTGCACACATATCCGATAATCAGGGAAGTGACGCTGGAATTAAAAAAACCGGAGGCACCAATTGGCTTGCCGTTAAAGACCGCATCCGTGACAATTACACGTAAGCGTCACACCGCTTACATTGGACTCGGCTCAAACCTCGGTGACCGCGAAGCTTATTTAAATACCGCGCTTGACCGCCTGCGCAGTCATCCGGAAATTGAAGTTGAGAATGTGTCCGATTTTATTGTTACCGCGCCGGTCGGCCCACAAGACCAGCCGGATTTCTTAAACTGCTGCGCAAAGCTAACGACGTTACTCAGCGCACCGCAATTACTTTCTTTTTTGCAGGAGCTTGAGCTGGAAGCCAAGCGTGAACGCATCATCCATTGGGGACCGCGCACGCTCGATTTGGACATTCTTTTATTTGATGACGAGGTAACAGTCAATGAGCATTTGATTTTGCCACACCCGCAGATGCATCTGCGCCATTTTGTACTCGAACCGTTAAACCAGATTGCACCGTATGCGATTCATCCGCTTTACAGAAAACGTGTTATGGATTTGTATACAGAACTTTTAGAAAGGAAAGATTCTTAATATGAACGAACAGGTTTTATTTACAGAAACATTATCTGCCCTGTTAGAACTTGCCGCAGCCAAAGGTGGTGTGCTTTCTCAGGGTGAGATTCATTTTTATTTTAAAGATCAGATTAAGGACGAAGCACAGTACGATTTTATCTACCGTTTTCTGGCGGAAAAAGGCATCCGCGTGGAAGGCTATGCCGCTGCTCCTGCCAAAACCGAGATTCCTAAGGAGATTGATAAATCTACTCTGACTGAGGAAGAGCGACAGTACCTTGCTTTCTACGAAGCAGATTTGGCTGCCATTGAACCGATGACTGAAGAAGAACGCACTGCACTTTGTGGCGCAATGCGGGCGGGCGATGCGCAAGCGAATAACCGCCTGATTGAAGGACATTTGTATCTTGTAATGGAACTTCTGCCGGCATTTCACAATCGCGGTGTACGCATCGGCGATTTAATTCAGGAAGGAAACCTCGGGCTGATGACCGGTGTTTCCACTTACAGCGGTACTGATTTCATTTCCCACGTGAAAGAACATATCATATCTGCGATGCAGGCGATTGTCGCCGAGCAGACAGAATCCGATGATGTTGCCAAGCATCTGCTGGAGCGCATTTCGCAGATGGATACCACTTCTCGCAAGCTCGCTGAAGAACTCGGCCGCGAAGCCACCAAGGAAGAACTTGCCGAGGAACTGCACACCGATGTCGAGGAAGTGGAACTGATTTTGAAGCATTCCATTGATGCACTGACGGTATCGGTTGCCGATGAAGTGTACGGGAAAACAGATGAATAGATAGACGTAAAATGCCACGGGCGAATTAATTTTCAAACCCGTGGTATTTGTTATCTCAAGAAAAGATGTATCATTTTATCATATCAAATTCAACAAACTTAGTTAAAGCTATTTTCTCCCTCCACTCTGCCTTAAGCCGTTCCAGCGGATACGCTGCGTTTGCCGGACTGGTCGAGGGTAGAATCGTAATTTGCATGCTTGTAACCGGCTGAATATACTTCTGATAAAGTTTGCCGGCCGTTTGACCATTGGCAAAAATACGCGTAATCTTTGTCTGCGGCAAAATGCCTTCAATATCCGCCGGCACTACATTGCGGATGCTGCTGTCACTCGAACCTTTGATATCGCAACTGCCAATCACATCCCAAACAGCAATATGATTGCGAAGTAGCATCGCTTTTTTCTCAGCAATGCTCTGCGGTTGTTGCTCATCAAAAATCCCCGCTAACACCTGCCAAAAGCGATTGCGTGGGTGTCCGTAATAAAATCCTTGTTCCCGCGACTTTACTGACGGAAAGCTGCCTAATATCAAAATTTCAGAATTTTCATCATACACCGGTTCGAAGATGTGGGAAATGTGCTGGTATTTCGCCATGGTTGGTTCTCCTCAAATTCCACTTTCTTTATGTAACATATTATATATAATGTTTTTATTTTGTATAAGCTTATATATTTATTGATTTAACCACAAAGATATGCTATACTTACATCTACAACCGGAGGACGTGCTTTTCATCCATTCTGAGGCCACAGAAAGGATGATGTTTATGATGAGTACTTATGAAGAATTTGTAATTATTCTGGCAACTGCCAGTCTTATTGTTTCAATTCTTAATTTGCACGATAAACATAAGAAATAGCCGTCCTACCCTGCAAAGTAAACGGCTACTTCTTAGCTAATTATTTTCCAGAGTGGGTGAAGTGCACTCACCTTCCGGTTGCTTTAATTATAAAATAGAGTTTTTGATTTGTCAACCAAGTTAATAATTCAGCTTATCCAATATAGAATTTAAATATCTCCTTTGTTCAGGACAAATATCCCGGCACGTTTGTCTCCAGCCATTCCTTCATCAAAGAAATGTCCGTCGATATAAGTCCTCTGATGCGCTCATAGACACTGCCTATCGCTTCGCTATTTCCAAGCGCAATTCACCTTTTGTATTCAATCCTACTGCAAAAAATCCCTCGCCTTTCGACGAGGGATTCTAGCGTGCGTGAGAAGATTCGAACTCCCGACACCTTGGTCCGTAGCCAAGTGCTCTATCCAGCTGAGCTACACACACATCCATTGGTTCAACCAACGAACTACATGATAATCTATCTTCGCTGATTTGTCAACCACTTTTTTCTTTTTTCAAACAGTTTTTTTCGCAGGATTTCGGCAATAAATTGCAGGCATTTTAACGCAGGATTTGTTCCAGCAGCTGCATATCCTCCGGAGTGGTGGCTTTGATATTGTTGTAATCGCCGAGCACCATCTTTACCGGGCTGTTTCCGTATTTTTCCACGACCATCGCATCGTCCGTGATCGCAGTGTCGCCGGCAGCGTACATTTTTTCAAATGCTTCAGCCAGCACATTTTTATGGAAGCACTGCGGAGTCTGCACCTGCCACAAGGTTTTGCGGTCCGGCGTTGCCGTTACTATTTGCGTCTTATCGACTACCTTGATGGTGTCCTTTACCGGCACTCCGATGACGCACGCAGGATGATTTTTCAGTTCCTCGATGCAACGATTGATGGTTTCCGGGCGGATACACGGTCTGGCTCCGTCATGAATCAAAACATATCCGTCCTCCGCCTGCTGTAAGCCCTGGTATACCGAGTCGTAACGCTCTCTACCTCCGGCGATGACCTTTGTCACTTTCGTAAAGCCAAACGGCTTCACAATTTCATCTTCGCAATATGTGATGTTGCTTTCCGATGTCACAAGGATGATTTCATCGACCGCACTGCGTTCGAAAGCATCAATTGTATACACAATCATCGGCTTACCGTGCACATCCAAAAATTGTTTCGGTCGATCTGCCTGCATGCGGCTGCCGTTGCCTGCCGCCAGAATAATTGCTGTTGTTTTCATGGTAATCTCCATTCCGAGGCCGTGCTATTCGAAACCTTGAAGCATGCCTTATCGAAATCGCTAAAATCTTTATCGTTGTCCTAACGGCAGATTCGGCATCGCATTCAAATCCCAGCCGTGTCGTACACCGTTTTTGTACTCATAATATGCTGCTGCACCGATCATCGCCGCATTGTCCGTGCAATAAATCGGCGACGGATAATAAAATTCCAATCCTTTTTTCTCACATGCCTCGCTCATTGCCTGTCGAATTGCGGAATTTGATGCTACCCCGCCGGCAATCGCCACACGTTTAAAGCCAAATTCATCGGCAGCGCGCATCGTGCGTGATACAAGCGTATCTACGACCGCCTGTTGGAAAGATGCCGCAATGTCCGCCGGTACAATTTTTTTCTGCTTCATCTGACAATAATTTAAATGATTCAACACAGCCGATTTGATACCGCTGAAGCTGAAATCGTACGGTGCGCCTTCAATATGTGCACGCGGAAAGAAAATCGCATCGGGATTCCCTTCCTTAGCAAGTTTGTCGACCTTCGGACCGCCCGGATAACCAAGGCCAATGCCTCGCGCCACCTTGTCAAATGCCTCGCCGACCGCATCATCACGCGTTCTGCCGAGAATTTCGTACACGCCGTAATCCTTTACTTTTACGAGATGTGTATGTCCGCCGGAAATGACCAAACAAAGGAATTCCGGTTTCAATTCCGGATGCTCGATATAGTTTGCGCTGATATGTCCTTCAATATGATGTACACCGACCAATGGTTTTTTCGCCGCAAAGGCAATCGCTTTTGCTGCTGCCACACCTACAAGCAAGGCACCAACTAAACCCGGGCCGTATGTCACGGCCACTGCGTCGATTTCCTCGAGCTTCTTGTCCGCTTCCGCAAGTGCCTGCTCAATAACTTGGTTAATTTTTTCAATATGTTTTCTTGAGGCAATTTCCGGCACCACACCACCATATAATGTGTGCAATGCAATCTGCGATGAAATCACGTTCGATAATACTTCTCTGCCGTTTTTCACAACCGCGGCAGCTGTCTCATCACAGGAACTTTCAATTGCCAGAATATTTATGTCCTTTTCCACGGTAATCCTCCATGTATCTGTGCCAAAATCTATTTTTCATCAAAGAATTTCAATTCCTCGCTCATGCCGTCTTTACCCTCGTAGCTCTCAGCGAAAATTTCCTGCACATCCTTCATGTACATAGACGGACGCAACAGCGATGGGCTGTAATGTGTGAGCCACATTTTTTTCGGTTGCGCCTGCTTTGCCAGCGTGGCCGCTTCATAAAACGTCATGTGCTTATACTCTTTTGCTTTCGCTATCTTTTCTTTTTCGCCGTACATACCCTCACAGATAAACAAATCAGCGTCCTGCGCCATTTCCGCAATGAGTGGTGTTGGTCTGGTATCGGTACAATATGTGACCTTCAAGCCCTTGCGCGCCTCTCCAAGGACCATATCCGGTGTATAAGTTTCCCCATCCTCCGTAACAATCGTCTGTCCTTTCTGCAACGGATTCCAGTATTTTTGCGGAATTCCGTGCGCGTGCGCCTTTTCAACCTCAAATTTTCCAGCGCGGTCAATACACACATTGTAGCCGTAACACACGACATTGTGGTTCACGCGGAATGCCTCGATACGGTATCCATTTAAGCAAATCGTCTGCGTCTGCTCAGTTACCTCGATAAATTTAATTGCAAACGGCAGTTCCGGTGCAATGACTCTTAAAGAATTTACCACACGTTCCACACCCTTGGGGCCGATAATTGTCAGTGGCTCGGTACGCTCTGCATTGCTCATCGTTAGCAAGAGCCCCGGCAGACCGCTACAGTGGTCTCCGTGGAAATGGGTAAAGCAAATGATGTCAAGCGGCTTGACCGTCCAACCTTTTTCCTTGATGGCAATCTGCGTGCCTTCACCGCAGTCAATCAACAAATTGCTTCCGTTATATCGCATCATGCATGATGTCAGCCAACGCTTCGGCAATGGCATCATACCACCTGTTCCCAATAAACAAACGTCTAACACTCTTGTTCCCTCTCTATTTCCAATCTCATAATGACCGCATCTTCCACCGGCTTTTCGTAAAATGCTTTGCGAATGCCGATGCACTCATAGCCGGTCTTTTCGTAGCAACGGATGGCCGCCTGATTCGACACTCGCACTTCGAGTAAAATGTACTCTGCCCCGGCCGCCTTTGCCTCGCGCTCTAGCGTGCGCATCATGGCGGTGCCGACGCCCAAGTTACGGTATTCCTCATCGACCACGATATCCGTGATTTCGCCCTCGCCGCACACGATATACATACCGCCGTAGCCAATCATCTTATCCGCAATATGGGCACTGACAAAATGTGCATGAGGATTGTTCAAACTGTCACGCAGACTTTTTTCGGACCATGGAACGGAAAAATATTTCTGTTCGAGCAGTGCCGCTGCCGGTATGTCCGCCGCCGTCATCTTTCTGATTTTAAATTCCATATGATTCTGCATTCTGCTTTTCTTTCCGTTCACGCTCCGCCTGCGACACTCGCAAATATTCCGGGCCGTGGTCTCTGGCGTGCTCACTCTTGCCTTCGCGCATGTAAATAGCTCCCAGTGCCGCCACGGCTGCTGCTCTCTGACGGTTCATGTGCGCCGGCGCAAACGAATGCGGTACGGTAAGCATTTCCTGAATTTTCTCTTTGTAAACCGGGATGCCGTCGCCGGTAAAAATCACACGCTTGCCGCGGGCATTTAATTCGTTGCACAAATCTTCCAAGGCTAACGGACACTGCTCCATCAGCACCTCGAACTCAGTGCCCTCGCGGAAAGTGAAAATCCCAGTGTAAACTTGGGAACGTCTGGCATCCATAATCGGACAAATCAAACTTTCTGAACCGTAAAACTGGTACGCCATCGCATCGATTGTCGGCACGGAAATGAGTGGCTTATCCCAGACAAGACCAAGTCCTTTCGCCGTCGCGCTGCCGATTCTAAGGCCGGTAAATGAACCCGGTCCTGCAGCCACCGCAATCGCATCGAATTCGCTGCCATCAAGCTCCAGTGTTTTCATAATCTCCGCAATCATCGGCAACAAAGTCTGCGAGTGCGTCTTCTTGAAGTTTGTCGTATATTCTGCTGTTAAAATCTCATCCTCTGCGAAATCTGCAATGGCCGCGGATGCCACGAGTGAGGATGTGTCTACTGCTAAAATCTTCACGCTTTTCTCTCCTTTATGCTTCGCTCACCGTAATTTTACGATAATCAAATCCTTTTTGCAAATCTTTTTCCAGCTTGATGCGCACAGCATTTTCCGGGATGATTTCCGGAATCAGCACCGCCCACTCGACCATCGTCACACCTTCGCCGTAAAAGCAGTCCTCCCAGCCAATTTCATCCATCTCGCTGATGTCGCCGATGCGATACACATCAAAATGATAGAACGGCAGGCGACCGTCTTCATAAATCTGAACGATGGTAAAGGTTGGACTGTTGACCGGCCCGTCGATGCCGAGCCCCGCTGCAAATCCTTGCGTGAATACAGTCTTACCGGTGCCCAAATCACCGTCTAAGCAGATAACCTGCCCCGGCTTCGCTTCCTGCCCCAGCTTTTTTGCAAATTCAAATGTTTCCTGTGGACTGAATGTCTCTAAAATCATGTTTCCTCTTTAACGCACACAAACGAGCAGGGTGTCCTGCTCGCGTGCAATATTATTTTTTTATATTGATATATTTTGCCGAAGCATTTTTCTGGATGAGCTCTTTCATCAAATCAAACTGCTCCCCGATACCCTCTTTTGTAAGGATAAATGTCAGATACTGACCGCTGTAAAGCACGACCGCATACTTTGTTGTAATTACTTTGTGGATAGTATCCCAGCCGTATTCGACCTGATTGCCGTTTCTGGCAAGCTCGATGCCATCAGTCGACAACGTATAAGTAATCGGCACGTGGAACTGTCCTCCTTTACTCACATCGAGCTTGGCACGATTGTAAAGTAAAATCGGCTGCACAATTGTAAAAAGACTTCCGGCCCCAAGCAATATGAGGGTCAACAGTAGCTGCATCTTACCGAAAGTATAGATTGCCGCCCCAAATGCACAAATGCTAATCAGCAGTCCGATATAACCACGGAAAGAAAAGTATGAGTGACGAAGCAAAAAGTCAAACATATTCTTTTGATTCATTTTTGAAGTAACAACAACTTTCATCGTTTTCCTCCGTTGTATTGTGGATTATTTTGAAAATAGGTAGTCAATAATCGTGTGACCTTCGGCAAAATAATTGCCGGAAGCCTTTGCCTCTTTTTCATTATATTTCCACGTCTTATTTTGTAAATCGGTACTGTCATAAAGCATATACGGTACCGGATCACTCGTGTGGGTTCGCACGCAAATCGGTGTCGGATGATCCGGCAGTACAAGCATACGGTAATCTGCGCCGGCAGCTTCCATACGCTCACGCACCACTTTAATCACGCGTTCATCGAGGTTTTCAATCGCCTTAATCTTGCGCTCCCTGCTGCCCTGATGCCCCATTTCATCCGGTGCTTCCACATGAATATATGCGAAATCATAACCATCGTTTAAAAGTGCATCAGCCGCTGCATTGGCCTTACCCTCGTAGTTCGTTTCCAATGTTCCGTCAGCACCCGGAACGATAATATTTTTCATGTTTGCTCCCACGGCGATTCCTTTGAGTAGGTCAACCGCTGAAATCATCGTACCCTTTTTACCTGTCTTTTCTAAGAAAGATGTTACGCATGGCTTTGTGCCTGCGCCCCAAAACCAAATGGAATTCGCCGGATTTAATCCCTGTTCTTTTCTCTTTACATTTACCGGATGATTTACAAGAATCTCATAACTCTTTTTCATCATCGCACGCAGTTGCGGCTCTTGCGGCAGATACTCGCCGATGACTCTTGTAAGAATATCATGCGGCGGTGTTAATGGCACCACATCACCTTTATCCCAAATGGTCAGATGACGATAAGCCGTGCCCAGATAATATTGGAACATCTCGCTATCAAATGCTTCTTTTACCGCTTTTAACAATTCCGCTGCTTCCTCTGTGGAAATCTCGCCTGAGCTGTGGTCGATGATTGTCTTTTCTTCGTACGGTACGTCATCCTCAGAAAGAGTCACGATATTACAGCGCAATGCTACATCCGTCTCCTTCATGTCCACGCCGATGCTCAATGCTTCGAGCGGGGAACGTCCGGTGTAATATTTTTTCGGATCATAGCCTAACACCGACAAATTCGCGGTGTCGCTTCCCGGGCTCATGCCCTCCGGAATCGTATGCACAAGACCGATTTCGGACTGCTTCGCCAAGCGGTCCATTTCCGGCGTATCCGCATACTCTAACGGGGTCTTGCCTTCTAATTCATCCATTGCATAATCGGCCATACCATCGCCGAGCACAATAATATATTTCATACTACCTCTTACTCGGAGCAAATTTATTTGCGGAGAAACGCGTCGCAAATATCAGATTTGCGACTGCGATTAGGGGGAAGTTGCGGCTCCGGCGCAACTTCTCGATTTAAAAATCAACACATCGGTGTGATTTTAAATCATGTTTCCTCCTTTTAAGCTAAACGAATTTTTGTAATCATTCCTTCTACTTTTTTTGCAGCCTGTGCAAATTTATTTTCGCTGATGGTCTGCGTTACAAGTGCAAATTCATCCTCCAAACCGTCAACTGTCACATACTCACATGGACCAAATGCTGCTTCGCACATTGCTTTCTTTTCTGCCAATGTGCCGGCAACACGCACGAAAAATCGCTTCGTGGAAGTGCCGAAATCAGACAGTTCCAACTTCTCTGCGGACCAGTAAATCGGCAGATTGGTATTTTTAAACTTCACAGCTTCTACTACATCAGCAGCTACCGCGCTGGCAGTCGGAAGTTTTCCGGCACCGCTTCCGAAGAACATCAGTTTTTCAACCTTATTTCCTTCGACTAAAATGCCGTTGTACACGCCATTGACCGCATAGAGCGGATGTTCCATGTCTACAAGCATCGGTGCCACACACGCATACACGTCGCCGCGTTCCTCACGTGCATCACCAAATAACTTTACAGACATGCCCATCTTGTTCGCATATTTGAAATCAGTATCGGTAATTTGGGTAATACCTTCCGTATAAATATTTTCATAGTCCACATCCTTGCCGAACGCCAAAGATGCTAAAATTGCAATCTTACGGCAGGCATCAAAACCTTCTACATCCGCTGCCGGATTGCGTTCTGCGTAGCCCAAATCCTGCGCTTCCTTTAAAACGGTATCAAAAGCAAGCCCTTGGCGGCTCATTTTCGATAAAATATAGTTCGTTGTACCATTTAAGATACCGGTAATCGAGGTAATTCTATCTGCAGTTAAACTCTGCAACATCGGACGGATAATCGGAATTCCGCCACCTACACTCGCTTCGAAAAGAAAGTTCTTTCCTTTTTCCTTCGCTAATGCCACGAGCTCAGCACCATGCTTTTCCACCAACTCCTTATTGGATGTGCAGTAATTCTTGCCGGCTTCTAAAGATGCCTTTGCAAAGGAATATGCCGGCTTCAAACCTCCCATCGCTTCGGCCACTACTTCCACTTCCGGATCATTTAAAATAATCTGGAAATCGTGCACTAAGACCTCGCCGACCGGATCACCCGGGAATTCGCGCAAATCCAAAACATATTTTACTTCCACCGGTTCACCAGCCTTTACGGTAATCGTGTCACTGTTTGTCGTCAACACATCATATATGCCGGAACCAACGGTACCATATCCTAATATTGCTACTTTTGCCATAATTTCCTCCTGAAATGCATCTTATATTTTAAGCTTGTGCTAATATTTTAAAATAATGTATTCCTGCTAAATGCTCAATCTGCGCAATCATATCAGAGACATCGCCGGATGTTTCGCGAAGCTCCACACTTAAAGTAAGTGTCGCCATACCATTCATCGGAATCGTTTGATGAATCGTCAGTACATTCGCGTTACAGTCCGCAATCTTGTTCAGCACGCGCGAGAGTATGCCCGGTTCATCCTCGACCTGCAGCACAAACGTAATCGTTGTCTTGCCTGTGTGGTCACGGAACGGGAAAATGTCATCCTTATACTTATAAAAAGAGCTTCGACTGATACCGATAATGTCGGTTGCTTCCTGCACGGATTCAACTTTTCCTGAATCAAGCAGACGCTTCGCCTCGATAACTTTCAACAGAACCTCCGGAACCGCTTTTTTTCTGACAATATAATACTTACTGTAATCTGCCATACTCCTTCTCCTACTGTATGAAACAAACAAATTTCACGTCATGTGTTTGCGCATGAAATACACATGTTTTTACTACAGGGAATCTTAGCACAGTTGCGCGGTAAAATCAAGTACAAAAAGGCGGATTTTCTCATCAAAGAAAACCCGCCTTGATTACTTTTTTTAATATGTTACTGATTATTTTATAATATATTTGTCTAATGCACTGATTACTTCTTCAGACTCTGCGATGTCGACGTGTATGTTTAACTGAATCGGCTTGGATAAATCCATACTGAAGATACCCATGATGGATTTTGCGTCAACCACATATCTGCCGGATACTAAGTCAAAATCACAGTCAAACTTTGCAAGATCGTTTACGAAGCTTTTTACCTTATCGATTGAGTTAATATTTACGTTTACAATTGTCATAATTAAAATCCTCCGTTTCCACAAATTAACTTTCTTGGAACATTTTGATTTTTCCTTGTCACGCCGTCATAGTAGCACTCTGTTTTCAATAATTATATCGATATACTGCTCAAAAATATTAATTTTCTGCGTTTTCCTTACGGATCTGATTCGGAGTTTTGCCAAACTTCTGCGAAAATTTGGAAATAAAATAACTCGGGTTGGCAAATCCTACGTTGTAGCAAATATCTGTAACGGAATCGTTCGTATTTTGCAACATGGTCCTCGCAATCATCAGGCGGTACTGGGTGACATACTCGGACACGGTTTTACCGGTATACTGTTTAAAACACTTCATAAAATAATATTCACTATAATGCACAAGGTTCGCAAGTGCTTCCACACGCACTTCTTCGGCATAATGATTCGCTATGTAAGCCATCGCCTGTTTCATCGCTGCGGTGCGACGGTTTTCCTCCGGTTTCGGGACGCAGATACACCCCTCATGCAACAAAAGATGTAACAGCTCAAAGAGCTGGATTTTCAGTTTCAGTTCAAAAAAACGCTCCCGTACCTCAATGGTAGTTTTGATTGCATTTAACTGCAGCAACAATTCTTCATAGGCCGGCATCCCTTTTTGCAGACGGAAGAAAATCAGGTCGCGATGCAATATCAGCGGATCAACAATTCGTTGCGAGCTGATATCAAAGGCACCGCCGGATAAATACTGCATATCAATCATCCAACGTCGGCTGTGGTACTCATTGCTCTTTTCCGTCTCCGTTTTCGCCACACTATAGCGATTTAAAAGCTCGCCCGACAAAATCAGTTCCCCTTCCTCCGCCACAAACACCTGCTTATTGCGCACGAGGCGTACTTTACCCTTTTCAATATAGGTAAATTCTAAAAACATATCAAAGGGAGCCTTACGCATGTCAAATTGCGCGGCGTCTCCCTCGGCAAATAATACAGGCATCTCCTGTGTTTGCTTCTGTCCTGCGCTTTTTCTCATACGGCGGCTCCCTTTCTGATTATTCGTTTCTTTTGTTCCATTTTAAATATGCACCAATGAACGGATCAATGTTACCGTCCATCACGCTGCCTACATTACCAACTTCTTCATTTGTGCGGTGATCCTTAACCATCGTGTAGGGCTGCATCACATAAGAGCGAATCTGATTTCCCCAGCCGATTTCTTTGACTTCCCCGCGGATGTCGGAAATCTTTTCCGCGTTTTCCTGCTGTTTTAATAAGTACAGCTTCGCTTTTAACATCTTCATCGCCTTATCCTTGTTCATGTGCTGTGAACGCTCATTCTGGCACTGAACAACAATATTCGTAGGCAAATGTGTGATACGAATCGCGGATGATGTTTTATTGACATGCTGACCGCCCGCACCGCTCGAACGGTACACATCGATACGCAAATCTTCTTCGTTAATTTCTACATCCAAATCTTCCTCGATGTCCGGCATCACGTCACACGAGGCAAACGATGTCTGGCGCTTACCCGCTGCATTGAATGGAGAAATACGCACCAGGCGGTGCACACCGCGCTCGGATTTCAGATAGCCAAACGCGTTCTCCCCGTTAATCTGCACGGTTACCGACTTGATGCCGGCTTCTTCACCGTCCAAATAATCAAGCACTTCCGTAGAGAATCCCTTCGATTCGGCCCAGCGCAAGTACATACGGTAAAGCATACTTACCCAGTCGCACGCTTCCGTGCCGCCAGCACCCGCATTAAGTTTCAAAATCGCATTGCAATTATCATACTCACCGGAAAGCAACGTGCAAATCTTCATGCGATCAAATTCTTTTTCAAAACCGCGCAGTGCTTCTTCCACCTCTGGAATGAGACTCGGATCATTCTCCTCGTAGCCCATCATAAGTAACGTTTCCACGTCCTCATAGCGAGTTGTGAGGTTTTTGAACTCTTCCATCGTATCTTTTAAAGATTTTGATTCCTTCATCAGCTTCTGGGCCTGCTCCATGTCATCCCAGAAGTTTGGCTGCTCCATCACTGCTGCAATCTCATCCACTCGTTTTATCTTTTTTGCCAAGTCCAAAGACTCTTCTAACTCACGCATTGGCTGTTCATAAGTGCCAAGCGTAAACTTAAATTGGTCTAATTCAACCATATCTTACCTCTCATATGCGTCGGTCGCCTAAAAGGCTGCAAACGCTTATTATTTTGCTGGATTTAATCCATGGCAGAACTTATACTTCTTACCCGAGCCGCATGGACATGGGGAGTTTGGGTAAATCTTTACATTTTCGCGCTTAATTGGCTTCTTTGCTAACGATTCATCCTTATTTGTGCCGGTAACCTTTGCCACTTCCTC
The DNA here is from genome assembly GCA_015057275.1 of Lachnospiraceae bacterium. Taxonomy (GTDB): domain Bacteria; phylum Bacillota; class Clostridia; order Lachnospirales; family Lachnospiraceae; genus SIG308. The sequence goes on from SVEO01000002.1 coordinate 38,229, forward strand.
ACGCTCAATCTTCTGCTCAATCTTAATGTGCAGCAGCATCTGCACAGTTTCCTTCTGAATCGCTGCTGTCATCTGTCCAAACATATCATAGCCGCTCGATTTGTACTCAACGACCGGATCCTTCTGACCTAATGCCTGCAGACCGATACCCTGACGCAACTGGTCCATATCATCAATATGTGCCATCCACTTGCGGTCAATTGTCTTTAACAGAATAACTCGCTCAGCTTCACGCATCATCTCCGGTTCCGGGAATTCAGCTTCTTTGGAATTGTAAAGTTTTACCGCTTCTTCCTTTAACCACTGTTTTAATTGGCCGGTCTTGTAGGATTCCTTTTGGTCTTCCGTCAGCACAATCGACTCCATCGGGAACACCGGCAGGAACGAACGATTCAGCTCGTCGATATCCCACTCACTCGCCGGCTGTTCGTCGGAAATGCAGGTATCTACAATATTTTCCACCGTATCCTGAATCATCTTCATGATGGACTCACGCATATTTTCGCCGTTTAATACACGCAGACGCTCCGCATAGATAATCTCACGCTGCTCGTTGTTTACACGGTCGTATTCCATCAAATTCTTACGAATACTGAAGTTGTTATTCTCAATCTTCTTTTGCGCTCTTTCAATCGCATTGCTGAGCATATTATGCTCAAGCTGCATATTCTCTTCCACCTTCAAGGCATTGAATACACTCATCAGACGTTCCTGACCGAACAGTCGCATTAAATCATCTTCCAAAGAAATGTAGAATCTTGACTCACCCGGGTCACCCTGACGTCCGGAACGTCCGCGCAACTGATTGTCGATTCGTCTGGACTCATGACGCTCCGTACCAATAATCTTTAAACCACCGGCGGCTTTCGCTTCATCATCCAACTTAATATCGGTACCACGACCTGCCATATTGGTGGCAATGGTAACCGCACCGTGAATACCTGCTTCAGCAACGATTTCTGCTTCCATCTCATGGAATTTCGCGTTTAACACCTTATGTGGGATACCGCGTTTGCGGAGAAGCGCACTGATTTCTTCGGATGATTCGATGGTAATTGTACCGACAAGCACCGGCTGCCCCTTGGCATGCGCCACTTCAACCTCATTTGCGACGGCATTTAACTTTTCTCTTCTTGTCTTATAGAAAGCGTCGTTATGGTCAATACGGGCAACCGGACGATTGGTCGGAACTTCGACAACGTCCATGCCGTAGATGTTACGAAACTCGTTTTCTTCCGTCAGTGCTGTACCAGTCATACCACACTTTTTTTCGTACTTGTTAAAGAAGTTCTGGAAGGTAATCGTCGCTAACGTTCTGCTCTCACGTTTTACCTTTACATGCTCCTTTGCTTCAATCGCCTGATGCAAACCGTCAGAATATCTTCTTCCCGGCATAATACGTCCGGTAAATTCGTCAACAATCAGTACCTGGTCATCCTTTACCACGTAATCCTGGTCACGGAACATCAAATTGTGCGCGCGCAACGCCAAAATAATATTATGCTGGATTTCCAAATTTTCTGCATCAGCAAGGTTTTCAAGATGGAAGAAACGCTCGATTTTTTCCACACCGGCGGCTGTCAGCGTTACGTTTTTGTCCTTTTCATTGACAATGAAGTCGCCGTCTTCTTCCTGAACTTCGCCCATGATGAGGTCCATCTTGGACATTTCGCCCTTGTACGTTCCCTTCTTCATCTGGCGCGCTAAAATATCGCAGGCTTCATAGAGCTTGGTCGACTTACCGCTCTGACCGGAAATAATCAGCGGCGTTCTCGCTTCGTCAATCAGCACGGAGTCAACTTCGTCGACAATCGCAAAATGCAGACCGCGCTGCACGAGCTTTTCTTTATAAATTACCATGTTGTCACGCAGGTAATCGAAGCCTAATTCATTATTTGTAATATATGTGATATCGCAAGCATATGCCTTCTGACGTTCTTCATTCGTCATGCTGTTCAACACACAGCCGACCGTCAAACCTAAAAACTCATGTACCTGACCCATCCACTGTGCATCACGGTTTGCAAGGTAATCGTTGACCGTCACGACATGAACACCCTTGCCCTCAAGCGCGTTCAAATAGGCCGGCAAGAGACATGTCTGTGTCTTACCTTCACCGGTCTTCATTTCAGCGATACGCCCCTGATGAAGAATGATACCACCCATCAACTGTACCGGATAATGCTCGGTATTTAAAATTCTTCTTGCGGCTTCACGTACAACCGCGTACGCTTCCGGAAGCAAATCGTCAAGCGTTTCCTTGCCCTGTAATCTCTCCTTAAATTCTGCTGTTTTTCCTCTCAATTCCTCATCGGAAAGCGCCATCATATCCGGGCGCATCTTTTCAATTTTATCAACCAATCCACGAATTCTTTTAATTTCACGTTCGCTACGCGTGCCGAAAATTTTCTCAACTAAACCCATGTTTTCCTCCATTCCAAAAAAGCGCAAGATAGCCTACTGCGCCAATTTCAAAGGATATCATACCATTTTCAAGACATATATTCAAGAACTTTTCACTGAACTTTCATCTTGTATAGGGAAATCGTATATTTTAACAAAAAAACCAGATTTCATGCAAGCATGAAATCTGGTTCTCATTATTAATTTTAATACTCCGGCTCGATTAATCCGTATGTATTGCCTTTTCTCTTATATACTACATTGACCTCGTCGGTGTCTGCATTGCGAAATACATAGAAGCTATGTCCTAACAGCTCCATTTGAATGCATGCTTCTTCAGCATCCATCGGCTTTAATCCGAAGCGCTTGGAACGTACGATTTTAATAGCGTCTTCTTCTTCAAAATCTTTTTCTACATACTCTTCTGTGAATACACCGGATTGCTTTTTATCTACGATCTTAGTCTTATATTTTTTCAATTGTCTTTCGATAATCTCTTCAACGAGGTCGATTGCAACGTACATATCGCTGCTTACCTGTTCGGAGCGAATCACTTTGCCTTTTACCGGGATAGTAACTTCGATCTTCTGACGGTCTTTTTCTACACTAAGTGTAACGAGGACTTCAGTATCCTCTGCGAAATAACGCTCAAGCTTCCCAATCTTCTCGTAAATGGCCGCTTTCAAACCTTCTGTAACATCAATATTTCTGCCTGTAATAACATAACGCATAATAACACGTCCCTTCGTTGTAAATTAGGCTTTTGCCTGTATTTATTATACTATACTTTCTATTCTTTTGTCTAGTAAAATGGTGGATTTTTTGTGAATTTTGTATAAAGCTTTTCTTTTTTTCGATTTGTTCTGTGCAAAATAGACAAAATATGTTCTGGGGCCTCTTCCGGGACACTCGTCCCGTGTAACTCCACTCTATGTAATAAACACGGATGCTTCGCCGCGCTGCGGCTTCCGCTTCCTACCCGTATTCGCAATTCGCACTTCGTGCTTTTTGCTCATCCGGGACACTATGCTCGCATCACTCTATACTATGCTATAAACACGGATGCTTCGCCGCGCTGCGGCTTCCGCTTCCTACCCGTATTCGCAATTCGCACTTCGTGCTTTTTGCTCATCCGGGACACT
>SVEO01000002.1:41783-167805 GCA_015057275.1 Lachnospiraceae bacterium
TCCGGGACACTATGCTCGCATCACTCTATACTATGCTATAAACACGGATGCTTCGCCGCGCTGCGGCTTCCGCTTCCTACCCGTATTCGCAATTCGCACTTCGTGCTTTTTGCTCATCCGGGACACTATGCTCGCATCACTCTATACTATGCTATAAACACGGATGCTTCGCCGCGCTGCGGCTTCCGCTTCCTACCCGTATTCGCAATTCGCACTTCGTGCTTTTTGCTCATCCGGGACACTCGTCAAATAAAGCCAGGCTTTCATGCAAGCATGAACCCTGACTTTATTTTCCTCGTTGTTTATTTTAGTATATGATTCTTCTCGCACATACCGGAGTACGGTAGTTCCATTTAGAAATCTTAATACCCGTTTTTGCGGTACTTGCGTGAATTACCTGGCCGTTACCGATGTACATCGTTACATGGCCAATGGTTGTGCCATTGTTTGAGTAGAAAAGTAAATCACCCGGCAATAATTCGGATTCCTTCACCTCTACCGCAATACCGTTGCTTGCCTGCGCAGAGGAAGAACGGTTTAAGCTGTAGCCAAAATGCTTGTACACACTCATCGTAAATCCGGAGCAGTCCGTTCCGTTTGTGAGGCTTGTACCACCGTATACATACGGATTTCCTAAAAACTGCATCGCATAGGCTACAACCGCATTACGCAATTCTGCGTTAGAAGTTGTGTCAGTTACCGGTGCCTCTTCTTTCTTTGTGGTAGAAGTTTCGCCGGCCGATGGCTTTTTCGTGCTGAAATATTCTGCGAATACGTAGCACGTGCTGCCGTTATATGTAACACGATACCAACCGTTGGAACCGATACCGGTGCGTGTAAGTGCCGTGCCTGCGGTTACCTGTGCTACCTTCGCAGAATCTGCGCTGTAGCTCTTGCGGATGTTTACTGCAGTAGTTGCGTATATGGTATCATTTACTTTTTCAAATGTTACGGAGTTTTCCGGCTTCTTTGTAGTTGTCTCGGTTGCCTTCTGTGCTTCCTCCAGCTTCTTCATCGCCTCTTCGTATTCCTGACGGAGACGTTCTTCCTCAGCAAGCTTTGCAGCCTCTTCTTCTAAGGAAATCGCAGTGTCAAAGTCCACGCGAATTTCCACGTAATCCGCGGAAACCCAACCGACAATATCTGCATCTACAGCAACCTTCACCCAGTTATCACCGTACTCAAGAACTTCTACTTCACTGCCGTTCTCTAAAATCGTTAACCAACGCTCTTCCTCACCCGGATTTTCTCTTACATTCAAAATACTTGCCGTTACCTTTGCCACAACATGTCCGACACTGAGTGCTAACTCCTTAGCTTCCTCGCCTGTAACAAAGTATTCTGCTTTAATATATCCTTCCACCGAGCCGGAGTTGATCTTGTACCAACCGTTTTCTTCGGCCAAAATCGTCGCCGCGCATTCATCATACAACTTACCGACAATTTCTGCTTCTGTGTTTGGCTCCTTACGAACATTTACATATGTATCAACTTGAGATATCGCCACCGTGTCATAATATGCATCCAGCGGATTTATCTCTTCATCCGTTGCTTGGGTTGTTGCCTCTTCTCCTGTTTCCGGTTCGGTCTCCCCTTCCGTCTCGCCTTCCATAGAAGATACCTTGCTAAGCATCGCTGAAATCTCGTCCTGCGGATTTTCGCTTTCTGCGTAATACTTCTCCAACATCACAGACATTCCCGCACCTGCTAACTGAGTATCAAGCTCAGCCGCCTGGGCTGCCAATGTCGGGAAACAAACCGCACCAATGATTCCGAAGCAAAGTCCAACTACCTGTTTTCTCACATCCATACCCCTTTCATAACTCCTCGTTAATTATTACAAATTTGTTACAATTCTTACATCATTATAACAATGTGAGACCAGCTTGTCAACCGTAAAACGATACGAATTTGACACAATTCGACATACTTTTTTAATACTTTTTATACCTGCTTCTGCTTTGCCATTTCCAACTGTGCCATCACAAGTCCGTAATAAATTCCTCTTTTTTCCATCAGCTCGTTGTGGCTGCCGATTTCAGCAACATGATGACCGTCAAGTACAACCAGACGATCCGCATTTCGCAGAGTGGATAAGCGATGGGCAATGGCAACCGTAGTTCGGCCGGAAATCAGCCGTTCCAATGCCTGCTGAATCATGTATTCGCTCTCGGTATCAAGCGCTGAAGTCGCTTCGTCCAAAATCAGTAACTTCGGCTCGTTTAAAATTGCCCTGGCAATGGCGATTCGCTGGCGCTCACCACCTGACAGATTATAGCCATGTTCCCCAACGTAGGTGTTATAGCCATCCGGCGTCTTGCAGATAAAATCATGTGCATTAGCCGCCTTTGCCGCACGAATCACTTCTTCATAGGTTGCATCCTGCTTTGCAAAACGGATATTGTTTAAAATACTGCCCGAGAAAAGGAAAGTTTCTTGCAGCACGACACCAATTTGTGAGTGCAGGCTCTCTCCCTTGAGCGAGCGGATATCGTGACCGTCAATCTTAATGCAGCCACCGTCCACGTCATAGAGGCGCATTAGCAGGTTGATGAGTGTTGTTTTTCCGGTTCCTGAGGCACCGACCAAACCAATCATTTCACCCTTTTTTATATGAAAAGAAATATGTTCCAGCACCGGCTCATAGGAATGATAGCCGAAGCTCACATCGCAAAATTCGATGTTTCCCTCGATTTCATGCGCAAGTGCCTGCTCCTTATCGGTAATTGCCGGCGGCTCATCAAGCACATCGTAAATACGGTTTAAGCTTGTAAGCATCTGCATAATAGATCGTGGCAGATGTGTCATCCAGCCGAGAGGTCCATAGAGATAACCGGTATATGTCACAAACTGAATCAACTGGCCTGTCGTCATGTCGCCCTCCAGCACCGAGAGGCCGCCGAAATATATCGCAACATATGAGCCCACACCCATGATGAATGTCAGGCACGGATAAAAAATCGCCCAAAATGTCTCATTTTTCTTCTGCGTGGCAGCAAAATCGTTTGCCAAATTTTCAAAACGTTGCGTTTCTTCCTTTTCCTTGCCAAACGCCTTTACCACACGCATACCGGAAATAATGTCGGAGAGACCGTTTCTCATTTTATCGTTTTTCAGCCATTGTTTGTGAAAAATGGTGTGAATTTTATGCCAAAATATGCGTGTCAACACGAACACCAACACAATCAGCACCGTCGAGTAGAGCGTCATTTTCGGACTTAGGTACAGCATCATCGCGAACGAGGCAATCATTGTCGCCAGCGTTGCTACCATGTCGCCAAATACACCTTCCATAAACTGACGAATCTGTCTTGTGTCGCCAGCCACACGGTTCATCAGTTCCCCCGGTTTCCTTCGATTCAAGAAAGACAGCGACAACACTTGAATCTTATAGTACATTTTTGCACGCAGATTCAGGCTGATTTGTGCACCAAGGGAAACACACCACCAATAACGGATGACTTCAATCACGGTACGTAGTGCTACGATTGCCAACATCGTGCCGACGAAAATCAAGATTTCCCGCGTACCTCCGCTCTTATCAGCCAACACATTGTCGATAAATTGCTGCTGCACGACCGGCATGTAAACTGCTAACGCTGAGCCAATAACCATAAAGCAGGAAATTAGTAAAAGTTTCCATTGGAACCCCTGGCACAAATCCCAAAATTTTTGAAAGATAACACGCTTACCGTCACAGTACGGACATTTACTCGTACCCGGAAGTGCACGTCCGCAATGTTCGCAGTATTTCTCGTATTCTAAACTTGTAACTTTTTCTTCCTGTCCTTTCGCGAAAATATCCGCACCGCGCGCTACATAAGATACGCGGACCATCTCACGCATCGTGAAACGTGCCACGCATTCTTTCTCCCCGGATTTGTAAGTGACAGTCAAAATACCGCTGTAAATCTGTGCTTCACAACGCACCTCGCTACAGTCGGCTAACACGACCTTCTTTGCAACTTCATTTTCGGAAAGAACATAAAGATGTTCGTGCGTTACGACCAAAAATTCTCCCTTGCCGGCGAATGCATCTTTCGCCTGATGTAACTTATGATTGTAAGCTAAATCAAGCGGAATCGCATATTCAATCGTTTCCGTCTCGGCAAGGCCGAGCAGCCCCATCTGCTCTTCCGATAGTTCATATAATAACTTCATTTTCTCTCCATTCCGAAGCGTTTTCGCTGAGGAATCGCTCAAAGAAATTCGCGTATGCGATTTCTTTGCAGCATCAGAGCAACTTTGTGACGCTCCAACACAAAGTTGCCGAGTGAAAAATCAGCACATCCGTGCGATTTTGAACTCTTTTCTCCATTCCGAAGCGTTTTTCAGCGCTTCATGAATTAAATAAACAAATCTAACTTTTTTCGCTCCGCTGCTGTCAGCGTGTAAATATCTGGAATTTCATAGCGATTTCCGTCTAAATCTGTGAACATCACGCGACTTTCGCTAAGCGAAACTACCGCATCTCCACCCATGTGTGTCGTGAAACGGCACACACCGTATGTCGTCTTTACATGGAAATATGCATGGCCATACTCGTCCTTCACATCAATGATTTTTTCTATAATCGGCGTAAAATAACGTAGCTTAAGCTGCTCGCAAATCATCTGCGCCTGTTCCTTGTCCAAATCATCAAGGTCTGCAATTATGCCGATTTCTTTTGCTTTCTCGTCTGCCTCACGCACTGAAATATATTTATCCGGGTCAGTCAGCGGGAAGGTGCGGTACAAATTTACCCGCTCATACGTCTTCTCGCCGCAGGTTAGTGACACGAAGCCTCCCTTGGTGCGTGCAAACGTACAGTTATCCTTTGTCAAATAATATAATTTCTGTATTTCCTCGGACTCCTTCTTGTAGGCTTCCTCGTCAAAATCATTTAAATCCAATAATGAACCGTGTTCTTCTGCCACGATAATCCCTCCTTACTCGATGCCCTTTAATGCTAAAGCTTTTGTCTGCAATTCCATCAATTTGTGGAATGTTCCCTTTAATTCAATTAATTCCCGGTGCGTACCGGACTCCGTCACTTCCCCGCGGTCGATGACAATCAGTTTGTCTGCGTTGCGCAATGTGGAAAGTCGATGCGCAATCGAAATAGTTGTGCGGTCTTTTACCAGACGCTCAAGCGATTCCTGAATTGCAAGTTCAGTCTCCGTATCGACCGCCGAGGTTGCCTCATCAAGAATTAAAATGCGCGGATTTGCCAAGATTGCTCTGGCAATCGAGATTCTCTGGCGCTCACCTCCGGATAAGCTACGTCCCGATGCGCCGAGTACTGTATCATATCCTTCCGGCATCTTGCAGATAAAATCGTGCGCGCTCGCTTTCACGGCCGCCTCAATAATCTCTTTGCGGGTTGCATCCGGGCGAGCATAAGCGATATTTTCCGCCACCGTGCCCATAAAAATGTATGTCTCCTGCGAAACCATAGCGATACTCTTACGTAATTGCGCAAAGCTCAGCTCTTTCACATTCACACCGTCCACTAACACTTCGCCTTCTTCCGCGTCATACAGGCGTGAAATCAAATTAACGAGTGTTGTTTTCCCTGCGCCGGAACGACCGACAATACCGAGCATCTCGCCCGCACCGATATGAAAGTTAATATTTTTTAACACCGGCTTATGCGGTTCATAGCCAAATGTCACATTTTTCAGTTCAATCTCGCCCTTCATCTCAGGCAAAATAACCGGATTTTCTTTTTCTTTTACCTCCGGCTGCGCATCAATAATTTCAAACATTCGCTGTGCAGAGTTCATGGCATTTGTGTACCAACGGATGAAACGCGACATGAAATCGAGCGGCCCTTTGAGCTGCGCAACATAGCCGGTAAATGTGATAAGTATACCAAGCTCCAGACCGGTACTGTTCAAAATCAGCGCCGCACCGGTTCCCCACACAAGGAAGTCCGCCACATTCTCCACGCCGGTAAACAGCGCATAGAAACGATTGTCGTATTTTGCCACCAAAAGTTCCGCATCTTTTACGCGATTATTACGCATCGCAAAACGCTTTAACTCCTGCTTTTCCTGCCCGAATGCCTTTACCACGCGCGCGCCTGTAAAGTTCTCGTTCATCTGACCGTTTAGGCTGCGATTCGCACGATGACGCTTGCCGTATGTATGCCATAGACGCGGCATCATGTAGAAACTGATGATAAAAAGCAGTGGCAGCAAGCAAATGGAAATTACCGCCAGTAGCGGATTCATTGAAAACATGATGACCACGGTCGCGATAATTGTGCCGATATTAATGAAGAAATACGGCAGACCATCAATAAAAAATCCGGTTACTTCCTCGGCATCATCCGCTACACGTGTCATCAATCCGCCGGTCTGTCTGCGGTTGTAAAAACTGATGGATAATCTGCCCATCGAATCAAAGACCTGATTTTTCATGCGTGCCATAATATCCGGAGCAATTCTTGCCGTGAACACGCCTTGTATGATACCGACCACCTGAATAATAATCTTCGTCACAATCATTGTGAGCACAACCATCCCGAGCAACAGCACATAATTGCCTGCCGGGAAGTGAAACAGTTCCATAAATGCCGCATCCTTTGCAAGCACTTTATCGTAAAGGACAGTACCGCTCAAATAAGGCCAGGCAATGTTCAACATCGCCGTCGCAATGTAGCAGGCAAACATCCCCACCAACGCGGCTTTGTACGATTTTAAATATCCTGCCAAGCGAATGAAAATCGACCGTTTATCCATACAACGCGGACAAACCTTGCGTTCCGGGTCCGGGTAGAGCGAGCCGCACTTCGGACAGCACTCGCGCTTGCGCCCTTTTAAGTCATCTTCTGTAATCTCTTCGCCCTTTTTTATTTTATCAAAAATATTTGTACAGCGCATAAATGCGTCCATGCGCGTGTTCGTAAAACGGCACAGTAAAATTTCTTTACCGTCAATTTCAGCAAACAGAATTCCGCCGCCAATTTCACGCTCAACTTTCAGGCGTTCGACATGTGCTAACTCATACATGCGCACTGCGGCATCCTGATGCGCCGCTTTTTCGTCCTGCCACTCGCTGTCATAGCCGCCGAGTCGGTACTCAACCTTGTTTTGCGGATACGCTGCAATCACAAGACGGTCCTCAGCAATCACAATATATGTGTTTGCAAACACATAGTCCTCATGCACATCCGCGACCGTGGTAAATATTATATTTCCTACAGAATAATCCTGTAGTGTCTTTTCCAAAGATTTCGGTAACTTCACGTTACACCTCCGTCAATTTATCAATTAATTTTTCATAAACATAATCACATGCCAGCTGACGCACTTCGTTGCGCGAGCATCCGTCAAATACCACCTTGCTGACTTCGCACTTTCCCTTGATATAAAATCCAAAGCAAACTGTGCCAACCGGAATGTCCTCACCGTCCGGATTTACGCCGCCCCCAGGTCCCGCCAGACCGGTTACCCCGACACCGACATCCGCACACGCATTTTTCGCCACGCCTTCTGCCATCTCGGCTGCTACCTCAGTACTAACGACACCGTATTTGTCCAGGGTATTTTTTGCAACATTCACATATTGCATCTTTGCTTCTTCCGAATAGGTCACAAAGCTTATTTCCAACACCTTAGATGCACTCGCCACGTTCACCAGTCGCGCCGCACACAGTCCGCCGGTACACGACTCTGCAAAGGCAATATGCATTTTATATTGTAATAAAAGCTCAACGATTTTCTCTTCCATTTTCATAAAGACTCCATTCCGCTACGTAATTACAACGCAAATCACACAACACAAGAACTCGTGCGTGCGCCTGTCTTATAGAGCCCTCTGCGTACACGCAGGGCTCTGCAAGGCTCATTATACCACGTCGACTGACGTCTCCGTGCGAGCATTCGCCTTATAGAGCTCCTTGTGCACGCACGGAGCTCTGCAAGGCTCATTATACCATATTCTATCGGTAAATCCCATCCTTTTTATCAAAAAATCCAGTGAAAAACAATTGACACCGCTCGCCCACGTAGTGTATAAAAATCATATGTATATTTGTCGCAAACTTGTTGCGTCGGAAAGGGAAAATTATGAAACATTATGCATATTTATACATTTTTCTTCTAGTATTTTTATGTTTTCCCCTGACCGGATGCCAGTCAAAAAATGCGGTTCCGTATCAGACCACCAATATTGCGATGGGAACTACCATTTCCATGTCCCTTTACGGCGATGGAGAACTGTCCTCTACCGGAGATGCTGTTTTAGATACATTACGAGAGATTGAAAATTCGCTAATCTCATGGCGTGTCGCTGATTCAGAGATTGCACAGGCCAATGCTTCGGCAGGTTCGGTAGATGGATTTGAATTGTCTGATACGACCGCGGCTTATCTGGAAACCGTACTGGAAGTTGCAAAAAACAGCGATGGTGCACTTGATATAACGCTCGGCCGGCTTTCGCGACTGTGGGACATTGGCGGCAGCAATCCACAAGTACCGGAAGCATCGGAGATTTTAGAACTTCTTGCAGATATCGGTTATGAAAAAGTAACATTAAGTAGTAACACATTGCTACTTCCTAGTAATATGAGTCTCGATTTGGGGGCAGTTGGCAAAGGCATCGGCTGTGATGAAATTTACGATTTATTGCGCGCGAATTCCTCGGTAAATGCGGCAACGGTAAGTGTCGGCGGCAGCATAATTACCTATGGCAGCAAGCCGGACGGCTCGAATTGGAACGTAGCAATCACTGACCCACGCTATGATAACAGCTACCTCGGCATACTTTCGCTTTCCGGTACGAATTATATTTCGACCTCCGGTGATTATGAAAAATATATTATGGAAGATGATATGCGCTATCATCACATATTGGACCCTTTGACCGGTTATCCGGCACAGAATGGATTGATTTCTGTGACGATTGTATGTGACAACGGTCTTCTTAGCGACGCACTTTCTACGGCATGTTTTGTAGCCGGCTATGAAAAAAGTTTAGAATTGCTTAAAATTTATGATGCAGATGCAATTTTTGTAGATGAAAATTACAATGTATATGTGACAGACGGTATCACAGATGCTTTTACATTATCAAATGATGTGTATACACTGCAATAAGTGATGCACCGATGCCATCTGCCGACGCATGAACAGGAGAATTTATCATATATGACACGTGAAAAAAAGATTTTAATCGGCACGATTGCCGTTCTCATATTCATCGCTGTCGCGAGCGTGGCTGCGATTCTAATGATGTATTTCGGCAAGAGTGACCATGTTTATGCCGAAATTTATCAGGACGGAAAACTGATTCGCACGATTGATTTGTCAGACCCGCTGGTCGAGGAAACATTTACTGTTTCCGGCGAGGAAGGCGCATACAATAAGATACAGGTAAAAGACGGCGGCATTTCAGTCATCGAGGCAAATTGCCCGGATTTGTTGTGCATGCACATGGGAGAAATCCGTACAAATTCCCTGCCGATTACCTGCCTGCCGAACAAGCTTGTCATCCAAATAAAAGCCGGCTCTCTTTCGGAAGAAAAGCAACCGGATGTTTTTACTTATTAATATTCATTACAATTGTGCCCAATATGCGCAAAAGGGGGACCGATGAAAACGCGACGTCTTGTGTTACTCTCGCTGTTTACAGCGTTTGCATTAATTATTTTCACAATTGAATCTGCGATTCCGGTTATCTTGCCGATTCCCGGGATTAAACTCGGTCTGGCCAATGTGGTAACACTTGTCATTCTCAAACAGTATGGATATAAGGATGCATTCATCGTGCTTCTACTGCGCATCGTATTTGCAAGCCTGTTTGCCGGACAGATTTTGTTTCTTTTTTACAGCCTTGCGGGCGGTCTTGCAAGCTTTCTTGCAATGTCACTTATGAATGCTTTGTTGCAAAATAAGTACACCGTCATCGTCAGCATCATCGGCGCGATTTTTCACAATTTCGGGCAGATTTTGGCTGCTCTTTTCATTACCGGCAGCACTGTGGTGCTCATTTATCTGCCATTTTTGTTACTCTCCGGTCTGATTACCGGATGCTTTATCGGCTACGTAGCCGACTTTACGAGCAAGAAATTACGTATAATATTAAATGATTATTAAAAAACCGGCATCGCCCATCGGCATGCCGGTCATTTTTTCTATCAGTCCACCGGATTTACGTGCACCATACAATGCTTTACTCCGGACACATTTTCTTCGATTCCATGATGCACCTGCTCGGCAATTTCATGTGCTGCGCGCAAGGATAAATCGCCGGCAACACCGATTTCAACATCAACATAAATCTTTGCACCGAACTGGCGGGTTCGCAGTTCATCAATTTCTATAACCCCATCCTGACTTAATATGAGTTCACGTATCGACTCTTCTACTTCTTTCGGACAGCTCTCGTCAGTCATTTTACTAACCGCATCCATAAAAATCTCCACAGCCGCGCGGATGATAAAAATACAAATCACGATACTCGCCACCGAGTCGAGTACCGGATAGCCGAGTCGAGCACCGGTAATACCGATGAAACTTCCGATGGAAGAAAACGCATCGGAACGATGATGCCACGCATCTGCCATCAATGCCGGCGAATTGATTTTTTTCGCCGCCGCGCGGGTATACCAATACATACCCTCCTTGATTGCAATCGACAAAATCGCCGCCAAAAGCGCAATCATGCTTGGAATCTGCAGGCTGTCGTAATTCCCCGCAATGACATTTTTCAGTCCTGCAAGCCCGATACCGCCACCGGTAATCCCCAAAATTACCGCCAGTACAATCGCTGTCACACATTCCATCCGCTCATGTCCGTACTGATGTTTTTCATCGGCATCTTTGGCAGAAATCTTAATACCAATGATTACCACCACCGTGCTGATGACGTCCGAAAATGAGTGAATCGCATCGGAAATCATCGCCCCGGAATGGCCGACCAGACCGGCGATAATCTTAAACGCAGACAAAATCACATTTGCAAATATACTGTTTCTCGAAACGCGCATGGCAAGCTTTTCCGACGCGTCCGTAGCTTCGTTGTGTTTCATTTCCATTTTCCTTTTACCGTGCACCTACGGCACCTCCTAATATGAGTCCAGTTTATCATTTAATGCATCGATCCATGTGGCATCGCGCTCGCGCAGACGGTCAATCAGCGTGCCGAAATTACTGCTACCCATGATGTGATCGTTCGTAGGCAGTCCTTTCACACGATGATACATCTTCCAAAAATTCTTTTCCGTCACATTAGCAAATAGTCGACGGCGCTGGTCTGTCCGTGCGTTATAGCCGCGAATCCGCAGCACATCGGCCAGAATTTTTGAATTTACACTCTTTTTGTGTGACTTCAAAATAATATTGCGCCAATGCAAAATGATAATCTGTAATGTACACGGATTGCCGAAAACGACAACTTCCCTCGCCGCATAGTCTAATCCGTGAAACTCATTGATTTTTCTTTTAATAGCATCATATGGTTCAAATGGCTTTTGGTCCGTGTCGCAGAACACAAAAACCGCATCAAATTCACCATTTTGATACTTATCCTGATAACGGGCAGGGATGTTGCCGTTGCCCTTGGCATTTACAAGCGTGATCTCATATTGTGAATTCCACACATCAAGTGATGTGAGGCGGGCCAGATAATCGTATTCCTCGTATCCTTCACATATGATACAAATTTTTCTCTTTTCGAAAAACAGCGGAAATTTTCCCGGCATCCTGTTCCCCTTCTTTCTTACTTAATCCCCTTAACTTCAATCAGCGTATCAATAAATTCCGGCTTCGGCACGGCGCCGAGGCTTCCACGCTGATAACGCTCCATCACATTTGCTCCATCGCCACTCTGACTCTCTAAGAAATCAGCCAGTGAATACACATACACACCCTGCTCATCCTTGTGGATAAACCAAATTTGCTCGCGACGCAGCAATCTACGACAATCCATCAGATTAATATCATGTACTGAGAAAATCATCTGTGCACTATTATTTAACTCATTGTTGAACATCGCTACAATTGCGCGTGTCAGTTTAAAATGAATACTGCTGTCGAGCTCATCAATCACCAGAATACGTCCTTCTTCGAGCGCTTCGACAATGTAACTGGCAAGCGCAGCAATTTTCTTCGTGCCGGTCGAGTCAAACAGCATACTTGGCACCGGCTTACCCTTGTAAATCGAAACAAGTCGAATCTGATCAAGCGCACGATCCGGCATATTTAACACTTGTTCGTCCGTTTTGTCGAGTTTTGCCTCATCCCATGGGATTTCGCCCGGCTCCACATACGCAAAACCGTCCATATCAAGGTCCGCATTTTTGATAAAACGCACGACCTTTTCCTGCAGATGGTTCTTGTTTTTCAGCAAATCAATCGTCTTCTGCATCGGAATGTTAACCATACTGATAATGTCGATACGGTTGACAAATGCGATGACCATATCTTTCATCTCCTGAAGTAGTGGGAAAGCAGTCGTGTCAAGCAGATGAAGCAATAAGCTTCCTTTGGCTAGTACCGGCATCAACTTTGTCAATGTCTCGTCCTCGTACACATACTCGCCGTGCATTGTATCGCGAACCCAGCAAATCTTCTCATTCGCCGCCTCGCCGTCACGGACGATTTCTGTAAATTTCTCGTACGGAAATTCTTTTTTAGCGGTATCATAGCAAAAATCGTACGAGAAAATGCGCTCGTTTTCCATAAATGTCACACCTAGCTCGCAAACATCATTGTCGTTAAAAATGTTTGTAGTAAGCTCGGTCGGCTTGTTCTGCAGAATCTGTTTTAAGCTTTTGATACATTTTAAGAGGCATGTCTTACCGACGTTGTTCGGACCGTAAATTCCCGCGACCTTTAAAATATCCGCCTGCTCTTTGCGATGCACATTAGCGGCCAATTTTTTATCGTTCATGTCCGCATACATCGAAAAACGGATTCCCTCTGAAAAAATGTAACAGTTTTTTGCCCGAAGTTCAATAATCACCGGCATTCCCTCCCTATATGTCATTATCGCAGTGCCTGACAGCCCGCATATCACTTATTATTCAATCTTTAAAATTAAATCCAAAATTCGCTTGCCGCAGATTTCCATTTCTGTTCTTGTCAGCAAACCCTTTTCCAAAGCTTCCAGAAGACGTTGCGGATAGCCGCACCCCATCTTCACATCGTTGCCGGCTTTGGTCTCCTTATAATGCTCGGCAAACGCCCACCAGTCGGTCGTTACCATGCCTCGATAGCCCCACTCGTTACGCAAAATATCGGTCAACAGCTCGCGGTTTTCCGATGCTCTTACTCCGTTAATGATATTATATGAGGACATAATCGCCCACGGGCCTGCCTCTTTGACAATCATTTCAAATCCCTTTAAGTAAATTTCTCGAATTGCACGCTCGGAAGCGATAGAATCGCTGTCCTTGCGGTTCACTTCCTTGTTGTTGAGGGCAAAATGCTTAACCGTTGCTGCAATCTTGTGTGACTGGATGCCGCATACCATGGCAGCGCCGATTTTACCAGTCACATATGGGTCTTCGGAGTAGTATTCAAAATTTCGTCCACAGAGCGGATTTCGGTGAATATTCACAGCCGGAGCCAACCATACACCGATGTTATTTTCCTTGACTTCCATTGCCGCTGCCGCACCAACCTTCTCTACGAGCGCTGTATTCCACGTGCAGGCAAGCAATGTTGCGCACGGCCAGGCTGTCGTGCAAATACCGCATTCCGGGGCAATTCTTAAGCCTGCCGGGCCGTCAGCTGTCATAATATTCGGTACATCATACTGCGGAAGATTTCCAAAACCAAAGGTGTTGGCAACACCGGTGTTCGGCTGTCCGCCAAGCAGCACGGCGAGATCCTCGTCTGTCAGTCGGGTCAAAAATTCATCTAAGGTCATTTTCCCTTCTGCAACGTCGGAAAACAACATTTTCTTTTTATTTTCCGGTAACAGGAAGCAATAGCCCTTTTGCGCTCTCACTTCCGGCAGCATACATTCCATCTGTTCCCACTTCAGACGCTCAAGACCATTCTCGTTCGGGTCCTTCGCATCTTCTACTGTAAGATTTTCATAGGTTCCGTCGGCCAACATACGCTTGCTTAAACGGTCCGGTACCAATTTTTCGCTCAACTGTTCAACCACGATATCTTTTCCGCAAACATAGGAAAAATCTGTCAATGCTGCATTGCGTACCGAACTTCCAACATAAAAACGATAAGCACCAACTTCCAGAACGTAGGCTGATTTTTGCACCTTACCGGTGTCATCATAAGATGCCAGCGACGCAATCGCAAAAGTCATGTCTAATTCCTGCACTTCACCCGGCTGCAATTCTTCTGTCTTCGCAAATGCAACTAATTGTTTTGCGGGCTTACCGAGCTTGCCCTGCGGAGCTTCTGCGTACACCTGCACAATCTCTTTCCCCGCGTAATCGCCGGTATTTATTACCTTTATCTTCAATGTGATACAACTTTCATTCTCCGCCTTCTCCACAGGAATGATGTCAAATGTTGTATACGATAATCCGTGACCAAACGGATAAATTACCTTTTGTTTCGCGCCTGATACTGTTTCAAAATAACGGTAGCCAACATAAATATCCTCGATATATTCCACATAATCATCCGATTCTTGGAATGCGGCAGTGGATGGATAATCATACAAATCCTCTGCAAACGTATCGACCAGTTTCCCGGACGGATTTCCCTTGCCGACGAGCAATTCAGCCGCAGCTAATCCGCCTTCCATGCCGGCCTGCCATATGAGCAATGCCGCCTCAATAGAATCTTCTTTTGCAAACCAGGCTGTTTCAACCGCCGCGCCAATGTTAAGCACTATAATTACATGAGAAAAATTTTCTTTTACGGTCTGAATGAGCAGCTTTTCGCCCGCCGTCAAATAAAAATCTTCCGGCTTACGGTCACACCCTTCTTCCGAGAAACGGCAAAGTGCAATTATCGCTGTATCGGTAAACGCCTTCGCTTTCGCAAGCAATTCCACCGGTACCACCGGTTCTTCCGGTTTGCCCGGCAATAAACCAGTCTCATATTGCTGAGCTACATACCTACAATAAAAGTCACACAATTCTTCACACATCGAAACGGTATCATTTTGCTGTTTCAAACCCTCATAAAGATTACGAACATATGACACGGTCACATCACCGCTGCCACCGCCACCTTTCACATAATCAAAGCTGCCTTTACCGAACAACGCAATCTTGCTGCCCGCGCTAAGCGGCAGGACCCCGCCGTCATTTTTTAACAGCACCATACCTTCCTTCGCCGCATTCTTCGATAATTCAATATGCGCTTTTGATGCCGTCACGCGCGTACCATCTTCCCCTAATGGAATTGATGGCTGATAAAATGCTCTTGCCCATCTTTTCATTGTTCTTTCCTCCAATACTATCCAATCTTACCTTTTGCTTTTATTTTTTCTTCCCACCACGGAATTATTTTATAAATAATGTACGCGCACATTGTTCCG
Source organism: Lachnospiraceae bacterium (assembly GCA_015057275.1). GTDB lineage: Bacteria > Bacillota > Clostridia > Lachnospirales > Lachnospiraceae > SIG308. The sequence continues at coordinate 57,234 of SVEO01000002.1, forward strand.
ATCAGCGCCCCACAAATTACATCTGTCGGATAATGCACGCCGATGTACAGTCTTGAAAAACTGATGGCAGTCGCCAAAATAATCGCCGCAATGCCTTCCTTTTTTTTCCCGGCAAAGACAAGTGCCATTGCTGCGGCAAACGATGATGCCGTATGCCCGGAAGGAAAGGAAAAATCGTGTGGCTTGGCAATCAAAATCTGTAAGCTGTCAATCACTTCATACGGCCGAATGCGCGCCACCGCATTTTTCAGCACTACATTCGTTATAAGAAAACAAAGTAGCAACGACAACAAGCCTGCAATCCCCACCCGGCGATACTTTTTCGTCAGGCAAAATACCATGCACAATGCAATCCAAATCAACCCTGCATTCCCCAACGATGTAATCGCCACCACGAGTGGGTTCAACACCGGCACACGAATATATTCCTGAATCCATAATAAGAGTTGTCCGTCTATGCTTTGAATAAACTCTAACATGTTGCTCTCCATTCCCAAATGTCTGCTCCGCAGCCGCTTGGCTCATTGTGTTCGCGTATACCCTGCCGTGTTTTCGCTTCGCTCCATCCCGGCTCGCGCACATTCGCCAAATGTCTGCTCCGCAGCCGCTTGGCTCATTGTGTTCGCGTATACCCTGCCGTGTTTTCGCTTCGCTCCATCCCGGCTCGCGCACATTCGCCAAATGTCTGCTTCGCAGCCGCTTGGCTCATTGTGTTCGCGTATATTATATCACGAGACACTTTATATAGCAAAAGATTTCTTATGTTTTCCATTAAAACAGTTGGTTTTTTGAGGTTACTTATGTTAAAATATAAACAATTAAAATCGTAAGGAGGCTACACCTATGAAGAAACATTTTATCTTTCTGACTTTCGCCGCAGCCATGCTCGCGACCATGCTACTCGGATGCCATGATGCGCAGAACGGCAAGGTGCCGATGAGCACGGCAAAGCAGGACACTGAAGAAACGATTTCGCTTACAGAAGTTACTTACGGCAATGAGTCCACCGATGCGGCCATCCAAATGATTCTTGAAAATATGCTCGCCGAAAACAGCGATGCATCCCATATTATGTCCGATTTGGCATTCGATTTTAATGTGGAAGATCAGATTTGCATGTATACGGTAGTAGACAGCGACGTGATTGACTCTAAGGGAGCTATTAAGGAAGTTACCGAGGATACAAATGTCAATGTCTACGTGAAATATCGCGGCGGCGAATGTTATTTCACATTTACCGTTCTTTCTCCGACAAGCGCCTCCTATGCAGTGATGGAACAGGTTGCCGACAATATGTTTCACAATATGGACAATGTGCGTGACCATATCTCTCTGCCAGCAACAGCCGGCAAAAATGATGAAATCTCCATTATATGGGCTTCTTCCAATCCGGATGTGATTACTGATACTGCAACTGGCGAGGGTGATGTCATCCCTGCTGGTTATGTGACGAGAGGCGCAAAAGACACTGTCGTGACGCTGACTGCTGAATTAACAAATGGTACTGACACAATCACACGTGAATATGAGCTGACCGTCAAGGCTGCTCCAATCGCAAAGGAATACACAAAATATGTATATACATATTTTCAGGCGAACATTTACGGCAATGGCGAAAGTCAGCACATCCATATGGCAACAAGTGAGGACGGATTTTTCTGGGATTCGCTGAACAATGACGAGTACATTTTGGAAGCAACGTTAGGCACCGGCGGCGTACGCGATCCGTTCCTGCTGCGCTCCTCTTACGGCGATCACTTCTATTTGATTGGTACTGATCTTGATGCCAACGGCGGTGACTGGGCATCTTACGGCAATGAAGGCAGCCACTATATTTACGTTTGGGAGTCTGATGACCTTGTGAATTGGTCCGAGCCACGTCTTGTGCGCATCGCTCCGTCAAACGCGGGTTGTACCTGGGCGCCGGAATCAACCTATGATCCGACGACCGGCGAATATGTTGTTTACTGGTCGACCGGTTTAAAGGGCAGCGGAAAGCAGATTTGGTACGCAAAGACGCGCGATTTCTACACATTTACCGAGCCACAGGTTTACAAGCCATTTTCCAGCGGCACAACATATATTGATACAACTATGATTGAATACGATGGTAGATATTATCGTTTCACAAAGAATGAAAACAATCTGACGATTCTGCTTGAAACAAGCGACGCCGTTCTCGGCGACTACTCGCTCGTAAAAACAGTCATCGCTGACGAATACGGCGTAGAGGGTCCGTCGATTTACCAGGTGTTCGGTGAGGAAAAATGGGTACTCTACATGGATGGCTATGCGGATGAAAACTCCGGTGTCGGCTATTTCCCTCTGATTGCGGAAAGTCTAAATGATTTGCAGAATGCAAACTTCCGCCGTCTGAGCGAGGACGAGTTCGAGATGCCACTCGGTGCAAAGCACGGCTCGTTCATGCCGATTACGGATGAAGAATATAATGCACTGTTGGAAAAATGGGGAGATTATGAAAACAGAACTATCAAATAAAACTACCATTTTTACTGTCGGCGACTCGCTCGTGCAGACCTACACCGAGGATTACGCACCGATGACCGGCTGGGGGCAAATGCTTCCGATATACTTTAATGAAGCGCATGTTGTTGTGAAGAATCATGCTATCGGCGGACGAAGTTCAGGAAGCTTCCTGCGCGAGGGACGGTTCGATAAAGTGCTGCAGGATTTGCAGCCGGGCGATTACGTGCTGATTGAGTTCGGGCACAATGATGCAACGTGGAACAAACCGGAGCGCTATGTGCCTGTACTGGATTTTAAAGCAAATCTGACCAAGCATTATATCGCAGCAACTAGACAGTGCGGTGGCATCCCAATTCTGATAACGCTCGTGAACCGAAATGACTATGACCCGAACACAGGCAAGTTCAATGTGAGCTTTCCGGAATATGTACAGGCAACGCGCGAGGTGGCTGCGGAAACCGCTGCCCCTCTCATTGATTTAAACGCTATGACTGTGGAATATTTTGACCGGCTGAATCACGAGTACGGAATCGGAGCGACCGAGACTAAAATTTTCAATCACGCAAAACCGGGCGAATATGCCGGTGTTTATGCGAACGGTGTTGCCGACAACACGCACCTGCAAAAGGCCGGTGCTATGATTGTCGCCGGGATGGTGGCAAAAAGCTTTCGCACACTTGGAATTGATAAACTGGCTAGATGGTATCGGGAACCAGAATCATACAATATCACATAAAAAGGGAGTTCAGCATTCCTGAACTCCCTTTTTACATTTACATCATAACTATATACACCGCCGCTACGGATATTACAATCTGGATGATTGCGAAACGGAACACAGTCTGCGTGTTCGACCAACCGAGAATTTTACGCACGTGGTCGTGTAACGGTGTTCTTGTATTTTTGAGAATATGTATCTTAAACACGCGAATCAGCGATACTTTTACTAAGCCGAGGCCGCCGTCCACGAGCAGTACGAATGCTACAAGCAGATACAGGAACGGACTGCCTGTCTTTAAGATTGCGATGCTGATAAAAAATCCCATCGCTCTGGAACCAGCATCCCCCATCAGCAAAAGGCTCGGTGTCGCATTGTACCAAAGATAACCAAGGATACATACGATAAAAATCAGGTTCAGGAAGCCAAATTCTCCGCCCAAACCTTGAATTTCACTGATAATATAAATCGTACCCAGCGTAATAATCGTCAGTGTTCCGGAAAGTCCATCCACACCGTCAGCACAGTTTGTAACATTGATAGATGCCCACACCAGGATGATAGCCAGCAGGATAAAGATGACCGGCGGAATCGTCACTTCGATGCCGAGCATTGCCAAAGCAATCGTACTACCATTAAAGTAATAATATGTGATAGCTGCTACCGCTGCTACCAACAAATCAAGCAGACCCTTTTTCCACTCGCCCCACGGCTTATCCGATGCGTCATCCAAATAACCGGTAAGCATTTCTACAACTACAAGAAAAATGTAAATACCAAGTTCGACACTCAAATTTGCAAAAATCAATCCCGATGCTGCAAACACGAGCGTAAAGATAATGCCGGCGCCTCTCGGTTTACCCGCGGAAAGCTTACCATCGTGAGCAAAATCACGTCCCGCATCGGTCGGCAGATATTTCTTTAATTTCGCTGTGAATAAGCAGGTGCATACAAAGGCGAATAAAATACCGATGAATGCGATAATCGGGTAATTTTCATTTATCAATAAGTGAATCATCTTATTTCCTCCTTCGTTACTTTACAAAACGGTATAATTCTTTCAGCTCTTCCACTGAAAACTTATAATGTGAACTACAGAAATGGCAGTTAATTTCGATTTCCTTGCCTTCCTGAATTAGTTCATTCATTTCTTTTTTTCCCAGACTAATCAGTGCCTTAGACACACGCTCCTTGCTGCAGTTACAAGCAAACTGAGTTGGAATGCGGTCAGTAATCTCGAAGCCAACGTCGCCGAGCACCTGCTCTAAAATATCTTCCGGTGTCATACCGCTCTCAAGCATGCTCGTGATGGATGTAATCTTTTCCACGCTCTTTTCCAGCTTGCTGATAACTTCTTCCTCCGCAAACGGCATCAGCTGAATGATAAAACCACCGGCCTGCGCCACCGTATTATCCTTGTTCATCAATACGCCGAGTGCCACCGCGGAAGGCACCTGCTCCGAGGATGCAAAATAATATGTTAAATCTTCGGCAATCTCGCTGGTCGTCAGGGCCACCTGGCTCGAGTACGGCTCTTTCAAGCCCAAATCCTTCGTTACACTGAGCACGCCGGTATCTATCGCCGCACCGACGTCCAGCTTGCCGAGGTAGTTCGGCTGCATAATGACGTTCGGATTGTAAACATAACCTTTAACATTCGCCTTAGAATCCGCGGTCACACACAATCCTTTTAACGGGCCGCTACCCTGAATCTGCAATGTGAGGATATCCTTTTCTCCCTTCATCATTGCACCCATCATACCGCCGGCCGTCAGCAAACGACCGAGCGCTGCCGTCGCCACCGGGCTCGTATTGTGAATGCTTCTCGCATGTTCTACTAAATCTCTTGTTGTTGCCGCAAACGCGCGAATCTGCTTATTCGCCGCCGTTGCTCTGATTATATAATCACCCATAAATTTTCCTCCGTCTAACATTTTTCCTTGCCATGCTCGCGCGCTATCACATAAATTCGTTCGCTCGTCTCACAAGGTTCCTTACCGCTCACAGCATCCTGTGCCTCCACAAACTCCATGCCGGCTTCCCTAATTGCATTTTTTATTTGCTCTAATGTGTAACCTTTCTGATAGTGCGTTTCCGCAAAGCGGTCGTAACGTCCGTCCTCACCCTTCACGAAAATGCTTAAATCATACTCGTTAATTTTCTCCTGCTCATGCCACGTGTTTTCCCAAATAAAGCTACACTCATCACGATTCTCGGCAATAACTGAATCCCCGATTTGTTCATATTTATAAATCGTGTTAATATCAAAAACAAAGATACCTCTCGGGTCGAGGTAGTTATTTACCAGCCGGAACACTTCCACCAACTCATCATATGCAAGAATATAATTAAGCGAGTCGCAGATACTGATGACAGCCCTCACAGTACCGTACAGTTCAAACTCACGCATATCCTGCTCGAGATACAAAATGTCAAGCCCGGATGCAAAGCGCTTATTTATCGCAATATTTAACATATCATAGGATATGTCAATACCAATCATATCATAGCCAATTTTCGCGAAATATTCGGTCAGTGTACCTGTGCCGCAGCCCAAGTCCAGCATCAGCCCGTCCTTCACATTATATTTTTGCAACATATTGTGAACACATTTGCCCCATGTCTCGTAAGGCACATTATCCATGAACGTATCGTACACTTCCGCAAATCCGGTGTATGCTTCCATTTTATTGCCGCCTTTCTTTTCCACCTACATGCAGCAATAGTTTATCAGCTTTTTTTCAGAAAAGCAAGCTTGATTATTGTCTCATTCCTTAGTATACTATTTGTTATAAGTTTTCGCGAAAGGGAGGCATTAGGATGATTGAATCTCATATTCGAAAAATCAGTGTGCGGCGAATGCTGCTTCCGTTTCTTTGTATTATCATCGTTGGCCTATTGTTTGCGTTTCTCCCGTTTTCGCAGATTTTTCATCCGACCAAACTTGAAGAAATTTCCGCAATAACTTTGCAATACGAGCAACACGAATATTATGTGAACGTGACATGTGATGAATTGCACTACACCGGATATGATTACTATCTAAATGATGATAAGTTGGGCGCCTACTACTACACATTTGTAGATAACACCTGCTATCTTGTATTGCTTGAAATCGACGATTTAACGTTTTTTGGCAACCCACGCGGTAATAATCGATGGTTGGAGCCTGTGTTGACCGACTTTGCAGCCACCGGTAAACTGCGAAAAATTTCCGAAATTCCAGATGAGCTTTTTGCGTCATTAGCGACTGATTTGAACTGGACGACCGACGGCGTGCTCGAATCGTGCAATACTTACTATTTGGATGAATGCTCCTATGATTTGGACTTTTATCAGCATCTGCGCATTATTTTCTGCGTATTGCTCGGCATTTTTGCTTTCTGGATTATCATTTTGCTGGTGTGGATCATGCATCCGCATGCTTATTGGGGATGTTTAAAACTCCTGCGTTACGGTACGATTCGCGAGCAGATTGCACGCGCGAACAGCGAGCTTTCCAGCGATGTGAGTGCACAATTCGGCATCGCCACGCTGACACCAAATTATTATCTCGTGTTCGGCAAATATCAGTTCCAGATTATGCCGCGCAGACACATTGTATGGGCATACAAACTTGCCACCATGCAGAAGCTATTATTCTTTCGTCTGCCGATTCGCTACGAGCTTCATGTTCTGGGGCGCGGCAGCGTATTACTGGAATCAGAGCAAATGAGCGCTGATGATTCGACACGAATTTTGCGATATTTAAAGGAAACACAACCGGATGTTATCGTCGGCTACACCGACACCAATCGCCGCCATGCCTGGAGCCTCTCACTTGGCAGGCGAAAAATGAAAAAAAATAACTCAAAATAATAAAATATTATGTATAACTGCCGGGGCAAAGGGTATACTCTTATTATACAAAAGACGAATAAATACTTATCCTCCCCTAGCATGGAGCTGCTCCCCCGCAGCTCCTATTATTGATGCATGGGCAACCGGCGGTTAGGAAAGGAATTACTTATGAAAAATTTAAAGCGTATTCTTGCTATTCTCTGCATCGTGCTTTTGGTGGCACTGTACATCGTAACGCTGGTGCTTTCGGTGCTTGACGTGCCGGGCGCAGACAAAATGTTCTTAGCATCTGCTTTCTGCACGATTATGTTACCGATTATGCTTTACATTTATATGTGGATTTATAAGTTGTTAAAGAATAAAGAGAAATAAAATCTATGATGTAAAAACAGCCTGTCCAAGAGTACAGGCTGCTTTTACTTATTGCACTATTTTAAATTCGCCTCAAAACCAATCAAGAGGGAACCCGGCTCTGCATAATAGCTGCATAATGCGCGTGTTTCGTGAATGTATCCTCGGAATTTCCCAAATTCTTCCACAATCATTTGCTTTAATTCTTCGGCTCCCGAAGTATTGTTATTATGTGAAATGATAATCTTTCCGTCCGCATATTCATGCTCTTTCATATGCTTTATAATGCTCTGAAATCCCTTTTTTTGACCGCGGCACTTGTCAAGCGACTGTAATTGTCCGACATCGCTCGCTTTGCCAACAATGCGAATATTCAACAGTCCGACTCCTTTGGCAAGAATCGGGCTAACACGACCGTTCTTCGCCAAATTATCTAACGATGCCAGCGAGAAATAGAGATGCGTGCGCTTCTTATACTCGATAATCTTACGATAAATCTCTTGCGGTTCTTCTTCCGCAAGAATCATTTCTTGCAGTTTTTCAACAATTAGTGTGATTTCCGGACCTGCGGAAAGGGAATCGATAATGTACACACACTTGCCCGGATTTGTCTCTTCGTACATTTGTTTTGCAACTTGGGCAGAAGCATGAGAACCGGAAAGACCGCTCGTAATTGTCACACAAAATACATTTTCAGCCCCGCCAAACGAAGTAATCCAATCCTCAGGGCCCGGACACGCGGTACTCGTTTTGCCTTTGTGTTTCGTCAATGCCTCCTGCATTTTCTTGAGATCAACATTCTCATCATCGACAAATTCCTGCTCACCGACTACAATATGTAACGGCACATTGGAAAATGCAACCTGTGTCAAGCTTAAGACATCCGCCGATGAATCTGCGACAATTTTATATTTCATACCTGCCACCAAAGATGATTTTCGTATCAAAAATATCTTTATCCTTTCTTTTTTGTTGCAAAATGTAGTTTTTATTATCTTTTTATCGGTTTTTCAAAAACCGATGTTGTGTTAATTATAAAGGTACGCACGTGCCTTGTCAAGTTTTTCTAAAACCGTATTGAAGTTTTTTTGCATCGGATTTATAATATGACAGTAAGAAACGGAGGATCCGATTATGAAATATGATATCGAACATTTTAAATTGCCTCGCTACCATGAGCTTCCGACGGTCGGACTCTATTTGGAGCAGACAATTACTTATATAAATGACTGTCTGGCACCGCTCGGTGATATTACCGTGACGTCTTCGATGATTAGCAATTATGTGAAGAAGGGTTACATTGAGCGCCCGATAAAAAAGCAATATTACGCTGAGCAGATTGCGCGCCTTCTTTTTCTGGTCGTGGCCAAGCAGGTGTTACCAATGCCACACATTGTAGCACTTTTCCAACTGCAGCGACAAACATACACACCTGAAGTTGCTTACAACTACTACTGTCGCGAATTTGAGACCATGCTTTACTCCTTGTTCGGACTGCCTTATCAGCCGTCTGAGTTGGAGGCAGATGCAACTTTTGCCAAAAAGATGCTCCGCAGTGTGATTATTGCGGTGTCGCATATGATTTATGTGAATCATTGTTTTGAGGATAAGGCATTTCAAGCGGAGTGTGACGAATGAAAAATATTATAGAAATAACTGATTTTTCAGCGCCGGAGCTTGACATTTACGCTCGTCTTTCAGAAGGTCAGCTGCTCAACCGAGCGGAACCGGAACATGGGCTTTTCATTGCAGAAAGTCCGAAGGTGGTCGAGCGTGCGCTGGATGCCGGATGCGTTCCGGTGTCGCTTTTGCTAGAGAAGAAACATATTGATGGGCAGGCACGCGATGTGATTGCGCGCTGTGGCGATATCCCGATTTATACGGCGGAATTTGATGTGCTGACGCAGTTGACTGGCTTTCCGCTGACCCGCGGGGTACTGTGCGCGATGCGCCGCCCACTGCTGCCGAGCGTTGCCCAAGTGTGCGCCGGTGCGCGCAGAATTGCGATTTTGGAAAATGTAATGAATCCGACGAATGTGGGGGCGATTTTCCGCTCAGCCGCCGCGCTGAATATGGATGCGGTGCTGCTTACGCCGGCGTCCAGCAATCCGCTGTACCGCCGCGCGATTCGCGTCAGCATGGGTACGGTGTTCCAGATTCCGTGGACATTCCTTGGTGCCGAAGCATCCGAGTGGCCGCAGCCCGGCATCAACCAGCTTCGGGAACTCGGCTTCAAAACAGTCGCCATGGCATTAAGCGACGAAGCCATCAGCATCAATGACCCGCGGCTTCTCGCTGAAGAAAAACTCGCCATCATTCTCGGCACGGAAGGTGACGGATTATGCTCCGCTACCCTCGCCGACTGCGATTATACGGTCTGCATTCCGATGTCACATCATGTAGATTCCCTGAATGTGGCTGCCGCCAGCGCGGTAGCGTTTTGGGAATTGGGGAAGAAGGCTTAGGTTAATTTAATTTGTCACTAAAGCTGCAAAAAACCTTCCCTATATTTCTACGAAATTAGGAAAGGTTTTTTCAGTTCGGTCAGCCACTCTGCGATGATTGCCTTTTATAATTATTTAAAGCTAAACTTAATAGTTACATGCTAAATTTATGTTTTTACCGTTCATACATTGTATTCGCTCTTATTCTTCTCCCATATTTGCTAACTTCGCCGCCTGATCTGCTGCGATACAGCTGTCCACCAGCTCGTAGATATCGCCGTCCATGATATCTTCCAGACGGTATAGCGTGAGCTTGATTCTGTGATCGGTCACACGGCTCTGCGGGAAGTTGTAGGTACGGATTTTCTCGGAGCGGTCGCCGGTACCAACCTGACTACGGCGCTCTGCGCTTTCCGCTTCCTGCTTCTTCTGCAATTCCAACTCGTACAACTTTGCACGCAACACCTTTAAAGCCTTATCCTTGTTCTTCAACTGGCTCTTTTCATCCTGACAAGAGATGACAATACCAGTCGGAAGGTGTGTCAGACGTACCGCGGAGTCGGTCGTGTTTACACACTGACCGCCGTTACCGGACGCGCGGAATACGTCGAATTTACAGTCGTTCATGTCGATTTCAACGTCTACTTCTTCAGCTTCCGGCATAATTGCTACGGTTGCAGTGGATGTATGGATGCGGCCACCGGATTCGGTTACCGGAATACGCTGCACGCGGTGCACGCCACTCTCGTACTTAAGCTTGGAGTACGCACCCTGGCCGTTAATCATGAATACCACTTCCTTGAAGCCGCCGAGTCCGTTTTCGTTAAAAGAAATGAGCTCGGTCTTCCAACGGTTTCTTTCAGCAAATCTGCAGTACAGACGGTAAAGCTCAGCCGCAAACAACGCAGCTTCGTCGCCGCCGGCACCGCCGCGGATTTCGACGATAACGTTCTTGTCATCGTTCTCGTCCTTCGGCAGAAGCAGAATCTTCATCTCCTGCTCCAATTCTTCCACACGCTGCTTGGCCTCGTTCATTTCTTCCTTGGCCATGTCGCGCATGTCTTCGTCGGATTCTTCTTCCAAAATAAACAGGCTGTCCTCTATGGTCTGCTTGGCAGCCTTGTACTCTTTGTATGCCTCCACAATCGGGGTCAAATCGCTCTGCTCTTTCATCAATTTGCGGAATCTCTGTTGGTCGAGCGCCACTGACGGGTCATTTAACTCCTTTAAGATTTCATCAAATCTTACTAAAATATCTTCTAACTTATCAAACATTTTCTTCCTCCCATTAACTCATTGATTCTACAAGCGCAAGCACCGTCAACGACTGGCCATACGCCATCGGCGCAATCAGTATGTTCTTATAGTGTTCCTTATTGTATCCCATGCCGGTGCCGCCCGATACATTTCGCACAGTTCCGTCATCATCAATGTTATTTAAAATGCCCTGTACGGCACGAATCGCGTGAGGCATGTACTTGTCATCGAGAATACCCTTGCGGATACCTTTTAAAATGCCCGCTGCGATGGCTGCACTACCGGAAACTTCGGTATAACTGTCGGCATCATCGAGCACTGTGTGCCACAAGCCATCTTCCGCCTGTAGTTTCACAAGTTGCTCCACCTGCGCTCGGTATGCGTCCAGAATAAACGCTTTCACTCCCGCATCCATATTGCCATCAAACATTTCTACAAATTCCGGGATGCCTAAGGTAAACCAACTGTTGCCACGGCACCAGAAAACACCACCAAAATTATTTCGTTCACGGAATGTCCAACCATGGTAAAACAAACCGGTGTGATTGTCACATAAATATTTAATATGCAGTAACACCTGATGAATGGATTCGCTAATCCAATCAGTGCGTTTGTATTTCTGTCCCATCTTATTTAAGAACAACACCGCCATGAAGATGGTGTCAATCCACATTTCATTTTCATTGAGGCGCACACCTTGCAAGTCGCCATTGGCACTCGTCACATGCTGAAATCCACCTTCCTTTGTGCGAGGAAGACACTCCATCAACCAATCGGCCCAATCAACACAAAGCTTTTCGAATGTCTCATCCCCAAACTCATCGTTCAATTCCACTAAGGTAAGAAGAGGCGCTGTCGTGTTAATATTTTTTGATGGCAATCCTTTTTCCATATTTTCTTTAAACCAGCTGTACAGGAAATCACGATACTCATCACGATTTTGCAGCTTTCTAACTTTCAAAAGCCCATACAAACCAACACCTTGCGGCCAGTCCCACTCACGGATGCCGAAATCTCTGCGGAAAAACCCCTTAGCCTCACCGCCGCTTTCTAAATCCTTTGAATTATCCGGGTCGCCAAGATGCATCATCTTGTCAATGACTCTCGCCAATTTTTCTTCCAGCTCTCTTTGATTTAACTCTTTCAAAACGCCACCCCTTGTTTTACCGATTTATGAGACTTTGCGACCGCCAACAACACGGTCAAGTCCTGCATAATCTTTCCTTACAAATATATCACAAAAACCATTTTCTTCCAATAGCATTCTTACATCATCTGCCTGTTCACAACCGATTTCAAATAGAATCCAACCGTCTGCCGCCAGATAGTTTCCAGCCTGTGCCGCAAGTTTACGATAAAAATATAATCCGTCCTCAGTTCCATCGAGTGCCAGACGTGGCTCATACTCACGCACTTCCGGCATCAGAGTCTCGATATCCGCACTTGGTATGTACGGCGGATTGGAGACAATCATCTGAAATTTACATTTTTCATTAAGCGCTGCAAACAGGTCCCCCTGATAGAATGTGACCTTGCCATGGCAAAGATTTTCCGCATTTTTTTTTGCGACACATAATGCCTCCGGCGAAATGTCCACCGCCGACACGCGTGCATTTTTCGCAAGCGCAGCAAGACTAATCGCAATGCATCCGGAACCGGTGCACATATCAAGAATCTCGTTCTGTCCGACAGCATTCTGCTCGCTGTCGACACCAACACTCTGCTTTTTCCACAGTTCCAGGGCAGTCTCCACCAAAATCTCAGTGTCCTGACGCGGAATGAGCACATGCTTATTGACCAGAAAATTCATGCCCATAAATTCCTGCATGCCTGTAATATGTTGTAGCGGAATGTGCTCTGCTCTCTTTTCCACTAACGCGAAAAACTTCTGTTGCTGTACCTCACTCAATGTAGTATCCGGGCGCAAAAAGTATTCACTGCGTGTAATGCCGGTTACATATTGCAGCAAAAGCCAGCTATCATTCACTGCTTCCTCGATGTCTGCCTGTGCAAGCACCTCCGCTGCATTGTGCAGTGCTTCTTTATAACTCTTCATTGTTCAAATATGCCTTCCAGTCAAATACTGCTTCCACAGCCGCAATCGCAACCTCAATCATATCATCCGTCGGCTCTTTGGTCGTAATCTTCTGCATCGCCATGCCCGGCTTACTCAGCAATCCGACCAGCTTATTCTCGCTTCTTCCCGCAAGGCGGATGAATTCATAGGAAATCCCCGCAATAATTGGCACGCATAATAAACGTACCACGTAACGCAGTACAATATTTTCGAAGTTCATAAAAAGGAAGAATACAATGCTGACAATCATAACAATCAGCAAAAAGCTTGTCCCACAGCGTTTATGATATCTGGAGCTTTTACGCACATTCTCCACGTTCAGTTCCATTCCATTCTCGATACAGTTGATACACTTATGCTCTGCGCCGTGATACATAAAGGTTCTCTTAATGTCTTCCATCAATGAGACGAGCAGCATATAAGAAATGAACAGAATCATCTTTACTACACCTTCGATGATCGGACGCCATGTGTCTGTAACCCCCGGCACAAACTTTACAAGCAGGTCGGCGATTACAAGCGGTAACACCATAAATAAGCCGACCGCCATTACTACCGAGAACAGTACAAGCGGAATCATGAGCGCATCATTGTTTATGTCACTCGCAGGTTTCTCATCCGCAGCTTCTTCGGCGGTTGCTGCAACTTCACCAGTCGCTCCCTTATTCTTTTTACGCGCTTTCTTGGCCTCAGCCTTCTCGCGCTTGGCCTCGGCTGCTGCCTTCTCCTCCGGTGTCTCTTCTAAGAAAAAGTCCGCGGAATAAAGCATACACTTCATCCCTACCACCAGACTGTCCACGAAGCTGAACACGCCGCGAATGAATGGTACACGACAAATCTTGTGCTTGTCGGACATGCTGACGTATTCTTTCACATCCACTTCAATTTCCTTGTCCGGCTTGCGCACAGCTACCGCGTACTTTTGTTTATTTTTCATCATAATACCTTCCATCACAGCCTGACCGCCGATGCCGGAAGGACGAAATTTTGTTTCTGCCATACTTGGTCTCCCTAAGCTTCATACGAACATGAATTTATTTTTTCCTATTGTTTAAACGTAAAAAACAGGGTTGAGAAGTAAATCTCAACCCTTATGCTTTCATTATTCAGCAATACCATACTTCTTATTGAACTTATCGATACGTCCACGAGCTGCAGCAGTCTTCTGCTGACCTGTGTAGAAGGAATGGCACTTAGAGCAAATTTCAACGTGGATGCTCTCCTTTGTGGAACCTGTAACAAATGTGTTACCACAGTTACATGTTACTGTTGCCTGATGATATTCTGGATGGATTCCCTGCTTCATTTTATTCACCTCTTAATCTTCGTAATTATTCAAACTGACCTCAGTCAATTATGTTTTCTAAAAACAGCTTTTAAAGTATAGCATAGGTTATTTCAATTGACAAGTACTTTTTGTGCTTTTTTTCTAGCATTTTCTTTGCTATTTCCTTGCAGTTTACTGGGTTTTTTGCTAAAATATGAGCAGTAAAGTATTCGGAAAGGAGTCGATAGTTTGAAAACATTATTACTTACCGGTGCATCTTCCGGAATCGGAGCGGCCACGGCTGCGTATTTCGCTTCGAAAGGTTATAGTCTCATATTGACGGGCAATTCCCACATGAATAAGCTCACTTCGTTCCAGAAAGGTATGCGGGCGCACGGCGTAGTGTGCCACATTTTCCACGTAGATTTTAATGACCCAGCCTCCGTGAAAGCCTTTTTTAAGGGACTCGATGATTTGGATCTGCGCTTTGATTTACTAATTAACAATGCCGGCATTGTGAAAATCGGACTGCTTCAGGACACTTCTTTAGAAGAATGGGAACGCATCCAGCGTGTGAATGTGACTGCGATGTACCGTATGTGTCAGTATGCGATTCCTCGTTTTTTACAATGGGGCTCCGGCAAAATTATTAACGTTTCTTCCGTTTGGGGCATCAATGGTGCATCCTGCGAGGTTGCCTATTCTGCCTCTAAGGGCGCGGTAAATAGCTTCACAAAAGCGCTGGCCAAGGAGCTCGCTCCGAGCCATATTCCGGTGAATGCCGTAGCATTCGGTGCGATTGATACCTCGATGAATCAGTTTTTAACACCGGAAGAACGACGCGAACTAACGGCGCAGATTCCGGTCGGCCGCATGGCGACACCGGATGAGGCTGCGGAAATCATTTATCATTTGTCCGAATTCGGTGATTACGTGACCGGACAGATTTTGACCGCTGACGGTGGTTGGATTTAATTCCCTTTCTTGCAAAGAGCTCGACTTATCTTCATATAAAATGCCGGGGAAATACCCCGGCATTTTCTTACCGCACGAGCGGTCAATGATTCTTTTTACTGATTCAGCAATTCCGTTAATAGCTGGTTTACAATACCCGGATTTGCTTTTCCCTTAGCGGCACGCATCGTCTGGCCGACAAGGAAGCCCATCGCCTTTGTCTTGCCTGCATGGTAATCGGCTACCGACTGCGGATTGTCCGCCATTACCTTAAGGATAATTTCCTTAATCTCGTCGGTATCGTTGCTCATCTTTAAGCCCTTTTCCTCAACGTACTTTTCAGGATCAATATCGTTTGCGAATACTTCCTCGAAAACTTTCTTTGCCACATTACCGTTAATCGTGCCTGTTTCCACAAGCTCAATCAGCTTGGCAAGATTTTCCGGTGCGAAACGAATTTCATCCGGTTCCATGTTGTTTTCTTTTAGCAGACGCATCGTCTCTACCATCAGCCAGTTCGATACTTTCTTCGGCTTGCCGCAAATTGCAGTTGTTGCTTCGAAGATGTCAGCCAACTTCTTGGTTCCTGTCAAAATGTCTGCGTCATATGCCGGAAGACCGAATTCTTCCTTATAACGGGCAAGTTTTTCGTCGCGAAGCTCCGGCTGGCGTCTCTTCACTTCATTTAACCACTCGTCACTGATAACTACCGGCACGAGGTCCGGGTCCGGGAAGTAACGGTAATCCTGCGCGTCTTCCTTGGAACGCATTGCGTAGGAATATTCCTTATTATCATCCCATCTTCTGGTTTCCTGAATGACCGGCTGCCCGGATTCAATCAAATCAATCTGACGCTCTGTCTCACCCTCGATGGCTCTGGCAATCGCACGGAAAGAGTTTAAGTTCTTCATCTCAGTTCTGGTGCCGAACTTTTCTGCACCAACCTCGCGTACAGAAATGTTAATATCCGCACGCATGGAACCCTCCTGTAACTTACAGTCAGATGCCCCTAAATACTGGATAATCATGCGCAATTTTTCAAGATATGCGATAACTTCGTCCGCACTTCTCATGTCAGGCTCCGATACAATCTCAATCAACGGCACGCCGGAACGGTTGAAGTCTACCAGCGAACAATCATCCCATTCGTCATGAATGAGTTTACCAGCATCCTCTTCCATATGGATTTCGTGGATGCGCACCGTCTTTTTGCCGGCTGCGGTCTCAATTTCCACGCCGCCGTCGACGCAAATCGGCAGATAAAGCTGGGAAATCTGGTAGTTCTGTGGGTTGTCCGGATAGAAATAATTTTTACGGTCGAATTTGCAGAACTGGTTAATCGTACAATTGGTTGCCAGACCAACCGCCATCGCATATTCAACCACCTGCTTATTCAATACCGGAAGGGAACCCGGCATACCGGTGCAAACCGGGCAGGTGTGTGTATTTGGTGCTCCGCCAAACTGCGTGGAACAGGAGCAGAATATTTTAGTTTTTGTTGCAAGTTCTACGTGAACTTCCAAACCAATCACGGTTTCATACTGTTTCATATTTATTCTCCATTAAGCGTTTTTGCTGCACTGCTCATACGTATATGCTGCACGAATGATGTCATTTTCCTTGAAGCAATCACCGATTAACTGCATGCCAATCGGTAGACCTTTGCTGTCCATTCCACAAGGAACGGAGATGCCCGGAAGGCCGGCAAGGTTGACCGCGATTGTGTAAATATCACTCAAATACATCTTGATCGGGTCGGATAAGCTTTCACCGAGCTTCGGCGCGGTCGTTGGTGCCGCTGGAGCCACGATGATATCATATTTTTCAAATGCTTCATCAAAAGCCTTCTTAATCAATGCCTTTGTACGCAGCGCCTTCAAATAATAAGCATCGTAGTACCCGCTGCTCAAAACGAAGGAGCCAAGCATAATTCTGCGCTTAACCTCCGGTCCGAAGCCTTCGGAACGGGTCTTCTTGTACATGTTGTGCAAACCGTCGTAATCCTCAGTGCGGTAACCGTACTTCACACCATCAAAGCGTGACAGGTTAGAGCTGGCCTCTGCGGAAGCAATAACATAATATGCCGGAATCGCGTATTCTACTAATTTGAAATCAAAAAACTCTACGGTAGCACCCTTTTCTTCTAATACTTTTACTGCATTTAAGATAGATGTCTTAACTTCCTCATCCAGACCTTCGCCGAAGTAATCCTTCGGAATGCCAATCTTTAAACCGCTTGCATCAGCCATAAGCGCGGATGTGAAGTCATAGGAATCTCTCTTTACGGATGTGGAATCCTTCGGGTCATAGCTGGCAATCGTTTCGAGAATCGTCGCACAGTCGGTTACGTCCTTTGCGACCGGGCCAATCTGGTCAAGCGAGGAGCCGTAAGCGATTAAACCGTAACGGGACACCGTGCCGTAGGTCGGCTTAATACCGGTCACACCACAGAAAGAACTCGGCTGTCGAATGGACCCGCCGGTATCGGAACCTAGCGCGTAGGAACATTCCTCGGCTGCTACTGCTGCACAGGAGCCGCCGGAGGAACCGCCCGGCACATGCTCCGGATTCCAAGGATTCTTCGTCACACCGTATGCGGAAGTCTCAGTCGTACTACCCATTGCGAACTCATCCATGTTTGCCTTGCCGATAATCACGGCACCGGCCTTTTCCAAATTCAAAACAGCCTCCGCTGTGTAAGTCGGCACAAAATTGCCTAAAATCTTCGAGCTACACGTAGTCAGCAAGCCCTTGGTACACATATTGTCCTTAATTGCCACCGGCACACCTGCAAGCGGTCCTGTCAGCTCACCGGCATCAATCTGCTTCTGTACCTCTGCCGCACGCGCAAGCACGGCTTCTTTGTCGCAAACTGTCACGTAGCAATTCAAATCTTTTTCTTTTTTCTCAATCTGCTCGAATGCAGCTTCCACTGCCTCAGCAACCGTCACTTCCTTCGCCTGTATCTTCTTACCAAGTTCGACGGCCGTTAATTTCATTAAATCCTTCATCACTGTCCTCATGCCTTTCTAAACACCTGCAAACTTTGGGCCGCAGGCACAAATTTGCCGATTAAAAAATCAACGCACCCGTGTGATTTTTTAATCATTCAACCGTCTTCGGTACGATGAATGCGCCGTCCTTTTCGCCCGGTGCATTTGCAAGAATGCTCTCACGGTCATCCCCATTCACAACAATATCTTCACGGAACACATTGTTCACCGGAAACACGTGTGACATCGGCTCTACGTCACTCGTATCCAACTCATTTAATTTATCAATATAGTCAAGCATGCTGCCCATGTCCTTTTTCGCCTGCTCCTTCTCCTCCGCTGACAACTCAAGCTTCGCAAGAATGCCGACATACTCGATTGTCTCGTCTGAAATAATATTTGCCATAATACTCCTGCCTTTCGACTTAAATCTATCTTTCTACTTTACTATCTGTCCTTTGTCTTTGTCAAGGTTAGAAAACATTTCCTTTAAATCTTTTTTAGATTTCGGCTTGTCATCCTTGCCCAGCACACCGAAATATTTTAAAATATCCGTCGTCTGCAAAAGCTTCGGCCTCTCGATGCCAACCTCTGCCAAAAACGACTCATCATTAAATAATTCTTCCGGATTACCATCCGCCAAAATCTGTCTCTCATTGCAGAAAATCACGCGCGTCGCGTACTGGTAAAGGTAGTCGGCATCATCTGCCACAAAAAATGTTCGTCCCTCCGCCGGACCACGTCTGAAATCTTCGACGACTAAAACGTTTTCATCTGCCACAAACGTAATTGCATCTGACAGCGGATATACGCCGATGCGTTCGCCAACCTCTGTTTTGATATCCCAGCCGAACATCTTTCCTTCTTTATTTAGAAACTTTAAAAGCATAATCTACTCCGTTCCGGGAATTGCATCTCCCCTATCTCATATCAATTTATTTTACCTTTGATTTGGGGGATTTTCAAGCAAAATTTTAATCATCCTGTTTTCCATCGCAGGATGTCTCCTTTCAAAATATAAATATTTTACAATGTTTGTTATCCTCCCATTTTTTCAATTGTACTATTCTTCAAATTATATCGTTGACACTAATGTTTTTTTCGCTTATACTAAACTTATATTAATTACAAAAGGGAGGATTTCACTATGGCTATTACTGATAATTTAAAGCGGGGAAGCGTTGACCTTTTAATCCTAACATTATTATCAAAAGATGATATGTACGGATATCAACTGGCACAGGAACTAAAGGACCGTAGCCACGGGCGCTACATATTGCAAGAAACTTCCCTCTATCCTATGCTTTATCGTTTGGTTGAAAAAGGAATGATTTCGGATCATTTGATGAAAGTTGGAAAAAGACGCATTAGAAATTATTATCACTTAGAAGATGCGGGGAAAGAATACTTAAAAGATCTTCGAAAACAGTATCTTTCTTTATGTCGTGGTATCCTTGATATTTTAGAAATTGAGCATCTGAGTTCAATGTGCGACGAATGATAATCAAATGCGTTCATAGACAACACAGACCACCTGTCTTAAGCATTCTCTGCTTTGACCGGTGGTCCGTTATTTTATATTTATAAATCACTCTCCGAAAATCGAATCACGATCTCGGTGCCGACACCAACTTCACTCGTCATTTCAAGTTTTGCCTTGTGAATACCAACGATATGTTTGACGATGGCAAGTCCAAGGCCGGTACCGCCGCTCGCTTTTGAACGGCTCTTGTCAACGCGGTAAAAACGCTCAAATACACGTTCCTGCTTGTCTTTTGGAATGCCGATACCGTTGTCCTTAACCGAAAGATACACATCCGCATCCATCTTCTTTAACGTCACCCAAACTTTACCGCTTGTATGGTTGTATCGGATGGCGTTGTCGCACAGGTTCGTGATTACCTGTTCGAGCATCTCCCGGTTTCCGGTGATGATTGCAGGTCCTCCCTCATATTCGATGGTAACCTGATTTTTCTTTGCACTTACCTTCAGGCGTTCCACACACTGTGATGCAATCGTATGCAAATCAACTTCATCCATCGGTACAATGTCACTGCTATCACTGCAGACATCCAGTTCGGAAAGCTGCAGAATGTCGTTAATCAGAACCAAAAGTCTGTCAGCATTGCGATGAATCTCTGCCGCAAATCTGGTGGTATCCTCCTCGGATGCCATGCGATGTTCCATCAACTCAGCGTAACCGGAAATAACCGTCAGCGGTGTTTTTAATTCGTGTGAGACATTTGCCGTGAAATCTCTGCGCATCTTAGAGCTTTTCATCAAATCCGCATGCTGCTGCTGAATTTTGGTCACGAAAGGGAGCATTTCCTTATAGGCAACAGTCACAGCATCCGGATTATCCAAATTTTCCGCCACCGCCTCAATCGGCGCTACCAGCTTCTTTGTCATAATGCGCGCTGCTACCAAACAGACAATCATCAGTAAACCAATACAGATACCAATAGCCGGCAGCATCTGCATGCACATCGCCAGTACGCTCTGTGATTCACGTGAGATACGCAAAACCGTGCCGTTTTCAAGTAATTTTGCAAAATAAAACGTCGTTTTTTCAAGCGTATAGGAATGACGCATGGACTGACCTATGCCATTTGTGAAAGCATCCGCAATTTCCGGGCGCTCCCTGTGGTTTTCCATCTGTGATTCATCAACCTTATTATCCCACAGAACCTTACCTTCGTCATCAATTAAAGTAATGCGGTACTGCCCGTCCGGCATATCTTCAATTGCATTTAATTTTTCTTCGGTTACAATTCCGATGTCGGCCAAAAGCTCTGCTTCATATTGAAGCTGTTGCATAACCTGCTGCTGTGTCATCCGGTAGTAGATTCCCATAATAAAGGCGACGGTTACCACCACGGCCATCATAGAAATTACTGCCAATTGCACATTAATTCTTTTTTTCATCTGCGTTAGCTCTCCAGAATATATCCTACGTTACGAATTGTTTTAATCAACTGGCCACTATCGCCGAGCTTCTTGCGCAACGACTTGATATGCACATCAACCGTTCTCGTCTCGCCTTCATAAGCCGTGCCCCAAACACGTTCCATAATCATGTCTCGGCTGACAACCACACCCTGGTTAATAATCAAATATTTTAACAGCTCGTACTCCTTAAAGGTAAGTTCACACTGTTGTTCATTCGCGTATACAAGATGCTTCTCGCCATCCATAAAGATGCTGCCTGCGGTATAAAATTTTGACTCTGTCGCGCGCTCGCTGCGGCGCAAAAGTGCTTTTACACGCGATATCAGCTCCATAATTCCAAACGGCTTCGTAATATAATCATCTGCTCCGGAGTCAAGACCTTTTACCTTATCGATTTCCGAAGACTTGGCTGTTACCATAATAATCGGCACATATTTTGTGTCGCCACGCTGACGCAGCTTTTTCAAAATCTTTAAGCCGTCCTCGTCCGGCAACATCACATCCAGCAAAATCAGGTCCGGTGTTTTTTCAGAAAGTCCGCGGTAGAAATCACGCGCATTTTCAAACTCCGTCACCTGATAACCGCTGTTTTTTAAGGCAAAGGATTCAATTTCTAAAATATTGCTGTCATCTTCTACAACAAAGATATTCTGCATCAATGCTTCATTCCTTTCTTTGAACAATTTGCAAGCATTGCATGCCGGCAATTTACTACTGTAATTCCGGAGTTGTCACCGGTCCGGTTGCCGGCAGTATATACTGCTTTGTATATTCTTTGTAAAGCTTTCCAAACTCAGCATTTGCCTTGAATTCACCCAAATACTCGTGTGTTTCATAACTGTCCACAGCAACCTGAATCAAGCCTACAGCAACATTTGAACAGTGGTCTGCAATTCTCTCAAGGGAGGTTGTAATATCAGAAAGCATAAAGCCAAGTTCAATCGTACAAGTGCCCGCAGTCAGACGCTGTACATGACGTCTCTTAAGTTCATCATTTAATACATCAACCACTTCTTCAAGCGGCTCAACTCTCTGTGCCATGTCGAGATCTCTGTTTGCAAAAGAAGTAAATGCCATGTCAACCGTGTCATATGCGGCTGCACAAAGTACCTTTAACTCTTTTTGTGCCTTTTCAGAGAAACGCAGCTTCTTCTCATTCATCTCGGTAGCTGCGGTTGCAATTTCTTCTGCGTGATCGCCGATACGCTCGAAGTCACCAATCGTATGCAACAGTAGAGAGAGTGCATGGCTGTCTTCTTCCGTCAGACTTCTTCTGCTCAACTTAACCATATAGGTACCAAGCTCATCCTCGTAGCGGTCGGTCAGTTTTTCCAGCTTCACAACTTTCTGTGCCTTTTTCTCATCGTATTCGCTTAACAGCCCAATGGCTAAACGGAGTGCATTCTTCGTAACTTCTGCCATCTTAACAGTACAATTACGGCACTGCTCCATCGCAATCGCCGGCGTGTCGAGGAATCTTGGGTCGAGAACCTGAAAATCTTTTTCTTCCTCATCCAGTTCATCTTCCGGACCATCCTTGATAATCAAAGTTGCTAACTTCACTAACAATTTGGAAAATGGTAAAAGCAACAGCGTCGCACCAATATTAAATATAGAGTGGATTACCGCAATACCAGCTTCGTCAATCGGCGCATCCATGATAGCAAAATTAAAAATTGCGTCCAATGCATAAAAACCAATCATAAAAATAATTGTTCCAAGTAAGTTAAACGATAGATGTACGCAAGCTGCACGTTTTGCATTTTTATTTGCACCAATTGCTGAAAGAATTGCCGTAATACATGTACCGATGTTCTGACCCATGATAATCGGGAATGCAGTTGCATACGGTACTGCACCGGTACTGGCAAGAGACTGCAAAATACCAACCGATGCAGAGGAACTCTGAATTACAGCGGTAATTACCGCACCGGCAAGCATACCTAAAATCGGATTACTGAACATAAGAAGAATCTGCCCAAATTCCGGTACGTCTTTCAATACAGAAACTGCATCACTCATCATGTCCATACCGAACATTAAAATTGCAAATCCACAGAGAAGAGTTCCGATATCTTTCTTCTTCTGCTTCTTTGAAAACATAATAAAAATAATACCAATAGCTGCAAGAACCGGCGAGAAGGATGTCGGCTTTAACAACTTCATAATCAGATTGCTTCCTTCCAAGCCGGATAAACTTAAAATCCACGCGGTAGTGGTTGTACCAATGTTCGCACCCATGATAATGCCGACTGCCTGTGTCAGCCTCATAATTCCGGAGTTTACAAATCCGACAACCATAACCGTAGTCGCGGAGGATGACTGAATTACCGATGTTACTAAAATACCAAGTAAAACTGCTTTGATTGGGCTGGAAGTCAGATTCTGTAAAATCTTCTCCAGACGGCCGCCGGACAGTTTTTCAAGTCCTTCTGACAGCGCATTCATACCGAACAAGAACAAGGCAAGTCCGCCAATCATTGTCAATACTTCAAAAATTCCCATAATTTGTTCCTTTCTTTCGTGAAAAATGAAATGTTTCTAAACGGCTTCTTTAACATAAGGACCGTTTTGAAACATCCTAACACAGGAATGTAAATCTATAATGCAGTTTGTGTAAAATCTATGTAAAATTTCATCCACATTTTACATACTCTTGCGCAGATACCACGTTTTGCTCTGGAAATCTCCGTAAAATCTGACGCGGATACCGATATTCATCAACTCGTCGCCACGATAAATCTGTCCGCTTTCCACGTCTTTGTAAAATGCGTCGGGCTCAAGCGCGGTAAATTTCATGCGTGAAATACCCGGATTTACCATGCCTTTTATCTGAAAATATGCAGCGAAAACGTCCGCTTTGTCTTCCGACAAGAACATCCATGCGGTCACGTTTCCCTCGAAAGGACTCTGCAGTCGATACATGTCAGCCGACGGTACAAATTCACGTAACTCTTTGTACTGCGTTACCTGACGTTTTACTTCTTCTTTTTCTGCCTCTGTAAACGTCATCAAATCGAGCTCGTAACCGAAATTACCGCTCATCGCCACATCGCCGCGCATCTTAAGGCTGGTAACGCGGCCAGCCTGATGATTCGGCACCGCAGAAACATGCGCACCCATTGCACTAATTGGATAAGCCATACTAGTGCCGTACTGGATAAACAGACGTTCCACCGCATCGGTGTCATCGCTCGTCCAAGTCTGCGGCATGTAGTAAAGAATGCCCGGGTCGAATCGCCCACCACCGCCGGAACAGCTCTCAAACAGCACATCCGGATGTGCCTCCGTGATTTCTTTCATCACACGGTACAAACCGAGCATATAGCGGTGTGGCATCTCTTTCTGTCGATGTGCAGGAAGTTTTAAGCTTCCTACTTCGCTGAAATGACGGTTCATATCCCACTTTACATAGTTAATCGGTGCATTGTCGAGAATCGAATTTACCGCGCTAATGATATATTCACATACTTCGTCACGGCTCAAATCAAGCGTGAGCTGATTACGACACTCGGTGCGCGCTCTGCCCTGTGTGGCAATACACCAGTCCGGGTGCTTCTCATACAACTGACTGATTGTCGAAACCATTTCCGGCTCAAACCAGAGTCCAAAATTGATACCGCATGCGTGGATGCGGTCACCAAGACCCTTTAAGCCGCTCGGTAATTTTTCATTATTGACAAACCAGTCACCGAGCGAAGTACGGTCATCGTTGCGCACACCAAACCAGCCGTCGTCCAATACAAGCAGCTCGATACCCAGATTCGCTGCCTCCTTCGCCAAGCTGACAATCTTTTCTTCATCGAAATCAAAATAGGTGCCTTCCCAATTGTTCACAAGAATCGGTCTGGCCTCATCACGGTATTTGCCACGCACAAGACGCTTACGGTACAGTCGGTGGTAGGTACGGCTCATACCGCCAAGTCCTTCGGCCGAATAAACCATCACCACCTCCGGTGCCTGAAAAGACTCGCCCTGATACAAATTCCATGCAAAATCATAATCGTTCATACCCATGTAGGCACGTGTCGTGTACATGTGGCTCACTTCCGCACCGGCGACAAAATTGCCGCTGTAAACGAAATTGAACCCGTAGACATCTCCATGCTCCTCGTCCGTCTTCTTGCCGGCCAACACAATAAATGGATTGTTTTGATGGCTGCTGGCACCGCGGCGGCTCTCTACGGACTGAATACCACTGCGCAGCGATGTGCGCTCGATGTGGCGCTCACGCCCCCATGAACCCGGGAAAGACATAAAATCATAATCCATCGTCTCAAAATCAACCGAGGCACTTGCCACACGTTCCAGCAGCAGATGCTCCTGACCTTGGTTGACTACCTTCACACTGCGGGTAATCGCGTCAAATTCGTCAAACACCGTATAACTCAAGATAACATCTACGCCCTTTAATTTGTCGCGAAGCGTAATATATAATGTCGCCCCCTCGGAATCGTCTTCCATATAAGTAGCCGGCAGTCCCTCCAGTGCTGGTTTCCCGGCCACAATTTGGTAATCCACATACGCCAAATCCATGACACGGCTGCCATCGTCATACAGCACGGAAATGGCCGGAATACGGTAGTCGGTTGAGCAACCGGTCGGATATTCCTGCGGTGTGTAGTCAAGTGTATACGACTTGTCATCGCGGTTGGGATTCGCTCCGAAAGCAGTATTTTCCATCACCAACGCATTGGCCGGATGTAGCGGCGTCTCCATTTTCTTTCCCCAATACAAATGCACAAGGTACTTTCCCTTGACAACCTGCATCAAATAACTTGTTTTTTTTGTCTGCAGATGAAAAATCTTCTGCTGCGCATCAAATTGAATTCCCATAAAACCCCTCCTTGATTTATACAATAATGTGTACCAATTATTTCGCGAAATAACTGCATTTTACTATTGTCGAGTATAACATTTTCACAATTTTTGCGCAATATAATAGTTGTAAAATGGGTTTGGTTTTATGATGGATGCGAAAAAAATTTTTTCATACTACTTTACAAATCCTAGTATCATGCGGTAGAATATGCGTGTGTTTTTTCGGTGTAACGTATTGAAGTATTTTTCTCATTTTCCACCGGAATTACAAATTTAAGTAAAGGCATGGTGATAGCTATGAAAATCAGAATCGGTATCTATGGATACGGTAATTTAGGCAGAGGTATTGAAAATGCAGTCCGTCAGAATCCGGACATGACATTAGCAGCCGTTTTTACACGCCGCGATCCTGCCACGCTGAAAATCGGAACTCCTGATGTTCCGGTGTGCCACGTAGATGATGTGATACAGTATACAGATAAGATTGATGTGATGATTCTTTGCGGCGGTAGTGCCACCGATTTGCCGAAGCAGACACCTGAACTTGCGAAAATGTTTACTGTCATCGACAGTTTCGATACACATGCGAAGATTCCGGAGCATTTTGCAAATGTGGATACTGCTGCAAAAGAGTCTGGCAAAATTGCGATGATTTCGGTTGGCTGGGATCCGGGTATGTTCTCCGTGAATCGACTTTATGCCGGTGCGATTCTTCCGGAAGGCAAGGATTATACTTTCTGGGGTAAAGGCGTCAGCCAGGGACACTCCGATGCGATTCGCCGCATCGAGGGCGTTTTAGACGCAAAGCAGTACACAATTCCTGTGGACAGCGCTTTGGAAGCGGTTCGCAGCGGCGCAGCTCCAGAGCTTACCACACGTCAGAAGCACACGAGAGAATGCTTTGTTGTGGCAACAGAAGATGCGGATAAGGCGCGCATCGAAAAGGAAATCAAGGAGATGCCGAACTATTTTGCAGACTACGACACGACCGTTCATTTCATCTCCGCAGAAGAACTCGCCCGCAACCACAGCGGTATCCCGCACGGCGGCTTTGTGATTCGCAGCGGCAAGACCGGCGCGGCGTCCGAGAATACCCACGTGATTGAATACAGCTTAAAGCTCGATTCCAATCCGGAATTCACCGCTTCCGTCATCGTGGCATACGCACGCGCCGCTTATAAGATGGCGCTGGCAGGCGATTGCGGCTGCAAGACCGTGTTCGATGTGCCGCCGGCATATTTGAGTACAAAATCTGCCGAGGAATTACGGGCAGAATTATTGTAAGAAAGATTATAAATGAGGATGATTCCAGCTGCAATTCTGCGGCCAGAGCCATCCTCATTTTCTTAGTTCTTCTTAAAAAATGCGGCAGCAACTGCCCCCGGGCCTGCATGGGTACCAACAACACTGTCAATCGGTGTACTGCGAAGTTCACTTGTGCCCTTCTCCCACAGCTTCTTGCTATCAACAATATATTTCTGCAAAAGCACATCGCTAAGGCCTGTGTAACCGAGCATAATTGGCTTATCAAAATCAATGCCGCCGGCCTTTTCAATTTCCGTCACAAGCAAATTATTTCCCTGTTTGGAGCCGCGCGCCTTTCCGAGTGTGATAATTTCACCATCCTTAACGCAAATAACCGGTTTAATATTTAGCAACCCGCCGGCAAAAGCCGCTGTCTTGGAAATACGTCCGCCGCGCATTAAATATTCCAAAGTATCAAGCATCGCAATCAGGCAAACATTGTCACGTTCTTCTTCCAACTTCGCGGCGATGTCCTTCGCTTCCATGCCACTCTCCGCTAACTCTAATGCGTATTCTGCTAAAATACCTGCTCCAATCGCTACCGTCTTAGAATCCACGACATAAATATTGCCGTAATCTTCCGATGCAATGACTGCACTTTGATATGTGCCGGAAAGTTTGGATGCAACCGTAATCACAACTGCGCTGTCGCCGGTCGCTGTAATTTCTTCATATACCTGCTCAAAAGCTGCTGGGTTGGCCTGACTGGTGCGCGGGAGCACATCGCTCTCAACCAGCTTTTCATAAAATTTTTGATGGTTAATCGTCACACCGTCTATATATTCTTCCTCGCCAAAATGTACGGTGAGTGGTACCACTTTAAGCCTGTTTTTAACCTCTGGTGTTATATCTGATGTTGAGTCAACAATAATCCTTACCATTTAAAACTCTCCTTTATTTATATATTATTACCTATTTACTGCTGCGAAATTCCATCTCTGCGCAGATCACGCAGATTCAAAACTATCAGTTGCGCAAATATATCGTTCCATCAATATTTGACTTTTTAACCTTAAATATAACAGGGCGGAGCGTTTGAAACACCCCGCCCTTTTTGTACTATTTCGTTGCTTATGCAACCTCAATAACTCCATTTTCTTTGATGGTAATTGTCATACCGTCCTTGACATAATTTAAAAATTCTTCGCCCAAAGAATCGATTACAGGCATGTGTGTGTTCTCACCTTCCAACCAAACATCGGCTAAAATTACCCCTGCGCCTGCCAACGAGTCAATCGGCTGCGAAAACAACATACAAGCCGGCTGTCTGCCCATCGAACATGCACAGTAAAGCACCAAACCGCCGGTCGTGGAGCCAATGGTCTGCGGCAGGCAAAGTGCCTTTCCTGCCATCTGCTTTCCGTACAAATCTGTATTATTCTGGTCACCGCAGGTCGCCATTTTGTCGCCGAACTGGAGCGCCTTCTGGAAGGAAGCAAGTGTGTTAAGTCCGCCGTGAGATACGAGTGCTTCTGCCTTCACCTCTCCCGGAGCTACAACTCTACCGGTAAATGTTTTCATTATTTATTCCCTCCTTTTGTAATCTGCTTAAGAATTTCATCGTCTGTGTAATAACGCGCGGTCGTGTACGTGCGAAGCTTGTTCGACGATGTGATGACCGGCATCTTACCGCACAGCGGATTGTTCATGTACATGAGCGGGCAAATATAGGACACAATCACACCGGTCGCCTTTAAGCGGGCTGCGTATTCGGTCTGCTCGAATTTCTTGATGACACCCGGCGCCGCCGTAAACACAGTCGGAATGACAACTTTCTTGTTTCCTGCTTCCTTTAAGGAGGTTTCCACTTTTTCCGTCCAAGTGATTAACTGTTCCAGACTCATGTGCGGACAGCCCATGAAACAGAGCTTCGGCTTTGCATCCGGATTTTTCCAAACAACCGGGTAACTATCGTAGACGCGCTGCAATTCTGCATCATCAATCACGTAGACTTTTGCGCCTTCCTTAATCAACGCCTCGCCCTGTTCCTTTGCTTCCGGAGTTAAATTATCAATATGATACAGACCAACCGCGCCATTGGATGCTGTCGCCGCACCAAAATCTTTAAGATATGTGCAAGCTGCATCATCCAGTGTACTTCCAATCCACTGGTCAAGCCCCTTCACATACGGCACATCTTCCATCACTTTCATACCGATAGCTGAACCAAGAAGCTGTGCTTCCGGCTTCTTGGTGGTCTTAATTTCTATAATCCAGGATGCTTTTCTGCCCTCGTCGGTCAAAAGCCCAAAGTATGGAACATAACCGACAATCGAACCCATAATGTCGATAATACCGGAATTGCGATTGCATCGTGCCCCCAAAACGGAATTCGCATACACAACGGCTGAAGATTCCGCCCAGCTAAGCACTTCACCTTTCTGCGGCTTATTCCCTACCTCATCCATGTAGCAGGTACAGGTAAATGCATCTTTCTCCATGAGACCAAGTTCCTTTAACTGCCCTTCGTAGAAGTTCTGCTTCGAATACATAAAATTCTTAAAAATAAAGTCCTGCAGAAAATTTTTCGGCACGTTCGGATCGAGTGGACGCGGGTCGCAGGAAAACTGCTGCTGAGAAAGTGCTCCTTCCTGAATTAGCTTGTCCATCAAGTCGTAAACCGGCCCTAAGGCTTTCAATCCGAAAGAGGTTACTAAATGATTATATTTACTTGTTACCGGAACTAATTTTTCCGCACCGAAAAGCTCACCGTAACGAATCATCGTCTGCATGACTTTGGCAAGATTTTCGCCCTTTTCCCCGTTCCATATTGCTTTTTGTTCTTCCGTAAGAATCATAGCTTTATCTCCATTCTGCCGTCGAAGCGGCGATTTATTCTATAACTTCGTGCAGACATCCCATGCGCCCCAAATTACGGTTCGCAGGTTGCCGACTGCCTTTGCATCACCGATGATATGCACGTGTTTCTGCTTTGGAACTACCGGTGCCGGTGTGTAACCAACGGAAAGAATTACGGAATCTGCATCAATGCTCATTATTTCGCCGGCTTTATTCTTCACAATAACACCAGTGTCGGTAATTTCGGAAAGGCCGGTTTCCAGATAAGTCGGAACCTTATTTGCCGTAAAGAAGTCGCGCAGATAACTGGAATTGGCCAGACAGACACCATCCGCCACAATCAGGTCATTCTTCATTTCTACAATCATAGGCTGCTTGCCTTCAAGGTAAAGCTCGTAAGCAATTTCACAGCCGGTCAAACCACCGCCGATAATGACAACTTTATCGCCGACCTGCTTTTTGCCCAGCAAGTATTCCACAGCTTCTACAGCCTTTTCCGCACCCTTCACCGGCAATTTTCTAGCCTTTGCACCTGTTGCAACGATAATTTCATCTGCCTGCAGGGAAGCTACATCCGTCACTTCGGTATTCATCTTAATGGTAATTGAAGGATACTTCGCAATTTCTCTTTCGTACCATGCAATCAACATGCGGTCTTTTTCTTTATAAGATGGTGCGGCTGCCGCAATAAAGACACCGCCGAGACGGTCGCTCTTTTCGTAGAGTGTTACTTTGTGGCCGCGCTTTGCACAAACAATTGCCGCTTCCATACCACCGATACCGCCGCCAATGACCGCGATATTCTTCTGCTTCTTCGCCGGTATCAGCTTGTACTTGTCAGATTGCATCACAGTTGGGTTCAGTGCACAACGTGCGATATGGCTGGCATCGTAAATCGACTGTGCATTTGCCACGCCCTTATAATGTGACATATTAAAGCATGCATTGTGACAACAAATACATGGCTTAATATCTTCCATGCGATTTTCGATCAGCTTTGTTACCCACTTGGAATCTGCAAGGAACTGACGGGCAACACCCACACCGTCAATTAAACCTTCTTCTACTGCCTTCGCGCCCACATCCGGCTCCATACGTCCTGCACAGACAACCGGAATGTCGACAAATTTCTTAATATGTGCTACATCATCAAGGTTACAGTTTAATGGCATGTACATCGGTGGATGTGCCCAGTACCAAGAGTCGTAGGTACCGTTGTCGGCGTTTAACATATCGTAACCGGCATCCTGCAAATACTTCGCTGCCTTTTCACTTTCTTCCATGTCACGGCCGATTTCGGTGTATTCCTCGCCCGGCAATGCACCCACGCAGAAATCTTTCACCTTAGAAGTAACCGAGTAACGTAGGGAAACCGGATAATCCTGTCCGCATTTTGCCTTGATTGCCTTAACGATTTCTACCGGGAAACGGTAACGGTTTTCAAAAGAGCCGCCCCACTCGTCGGTACGCTTGTTTGTATATTTCAATGTAAACTGGTCGAGCAGATAGCCCTCGTGCACAGCATGCACTTCAATGCCGTCAACGCCTGCTTCCTTACAAAGCTCCGCGGTCTTCGCGAATGCGTCAATAATCTCCTCGATTTCCTTAACTGTAATCGCGCGGCATTTTACCTTATCACTCCAACGGGACGGCAGCTCGCTCGGGCTGGCCGATTGGTAAGGAATGTTGATAATCGGTTTGATGATATCGCGCACTACCGGCGCATTATGTAACATTACGAGTGGGGTCGGAATCGCCCAAGAGCGTCCCATACCGGCTGTAATCTGGATAAACAGTTTCGCCCCGTATTTGTGAATCTCGTCCATGAACTCCTTCAGCTCAACGAACATCTTCTTGTTTTGGTAAAGCCACTGTCCCATAAACGTACTGCGGATTGGCGCAATACCCGGGATAATCAGGCCGACATTGTTCTTCGCCTTTTCAATAAAGAATTTCGCTGCTTCCTTATCAAAATGGTTGCCGGTGTGTTCCATCCAGCCGAACAACGATGTGCCTCCCATCGGACACATAACAATTCGGTTCTTGATTTCCACGTTACCGATTTTCCACGGTGTGAACAGCGCTTGATACTTTGGATCAACTTGTTGCATAGTGTAAACCTCCGTTTTTTATTTTTTACCGGAAATACCCTTCCGGCTACTCTTCGTATTGGTCGCAGATTTTTTGCAAATTGCTGCTGATTAATGAAAGGCTGCGGTATAGGACAGCTCTGCTCTCTTCTGTCATACCGGCGCTTGCTTCCTCTAATATGTGATCAACACGCGCCGTAATCTGCTTGCCGATTGCTTCACCTTTCTCGGTCAGCTTCAGCGGACTTTTATACCGCTTCTGTGTTTTGGATTCGCACGTAATGTATCCATTCGTTTCCAGATATTCAATCGCGCGGGACAAATTTGCCTTGTCTTCTTCGCAAACGTCACCGAGCTCTTTCGCCGTCAGTGCACCCATCTTGTACAGATAATACAGGCACGACACATGCTGGCTCTTTAAATCGAACTTGGCCATCTCTTCCGTTTTGATTTTGCGTATACTGCGACTGAATTTCGAAATCAGCACTGTAAACGTCTGAAAACGTTCTTCCATAAGTAACCGCCTTTGTTTTTTCTTGTTGTAAAAACAACAATTTTATTATGCCACACAATATGTGATATGTCAAGAAATGGAAAAGGAATGCCCCGCCTGCTGGTAGGTTCATTCCACCGGAAAACACGCATATTCAAAGCGCTGCGCATTTTTCTCTGTCAAAAAGTTGCGATGGATGATTCTCGTATTGCGCAAATCCAGATATTGCAAGCTTTGCATATCTTCAATAAAGCTATCGTCCTTCATCGTCATCCGATCGTTGCGGAACTGATAACTGCAGATGATAAACACCTTGAGATTCTTAAGTTTCCCAAGGCACGAATAATCAGTCACTTTTTTCGCACTGCCAAGAATCAGTACTTCCAAATTTTTCAATTCGCCAAGCGGTGCGATATCCTCAATAAAAGTTGCTGACTCGATAAACAACTTTTTTAAATTTGTCAGATTGCGAATTGCGCTGAAGTCTTTGCCGCTAAAATGTTTGATTCTTAATGACTCGATATTTGTCTGCGTGCAGAGTGCATCAAAAATCTTTTGCGGTGTGATGGTACAAAGCTGTACTTCTTTCATCGGCAATACACCTGCCGACAAAAAATCTGCCCATTTTTGCATGATTTTCTTTCTCTGATAATCTGTAATCATTTCTTGCCAACCGACCACTTGGGAATGTTGCGTGCAACTGAGTTTTACAACCTCTTCACCGTTGTAATCTTCTATGTATCGTACCAACGGAACGCTCTCATCCCAACGCAATTCTCTGACAAAATCGCTGTCATATATGAACTTTTCGGCTTCGTCATTTATGTAACAATATTTCATACCATAGCCTCATTATAACAATTCTTCTACTGATTTTTCTCTTCCTTTATAGGCATAGTTTTCCAAGCTAATCATCCTCTGTATTTATATCTTCAAATGGTACTTCTTATTTAAAATCCACGTTTATGTAACTCATGTACAACATCTTTATAGACATCAACAATATCCGTCACGCCATCACCATTCTTTTTCGAAAATCTACGTCGGCGAATGTCAATTTCGT
This sequence comes from Lachnospiraceae bacterium, assembly GCA_015057275.1. Lineage (GTDB taxonomy): Bacteria > Bacillota > Clostridia > Lachnospirales > Lachnospiraceae > SIG308. Next base: position 91,142 of record SVEO01000002.1, read on the forward strand.
CACAGTGTGAAATCCCGCGCCGGCCGACGCCCCTATAAATACCTTTGAAATTTGTCCATTTCACAGCTTCCGGTGTAAGCAGACCGTCATTTTCTCCTTCAATCAATCCTACAACCAAATTCGGCAGCCACATAAAAATATCACTGAATGGATTCTTCATCACAAATGCGTAACTTTGATAGTACACTTTCTCAACATCCGGATTTTTGCGATTAAACTCCGCTGCAACTTTCGTTGTGAACAAATGGAAGGTTTTGTAGGATTCCGGATTTTTATCACCAACGAGTCGAAAACAACAATCTGTGCAAAAGCCTGCAAATCTTACAAGAAAATCAGGAAGTTTCAGCAGAAGATCTACTGTTTTGGAGCCATGATGCGGCGTGCTCATGGTTGTTAGTGAAGCTACCATATCACCCATGCCGAGTGTAGAAATCGCATATCTGCTGTCCAGACCGCCCTTGGAGTGTGCGATGATATTTACTTTGTCAGCACCGGTTTCCTGCAAAATTTCCTCGATACGCTTTTTAATATGTTCACCATTCGTTTCCACAGTAGCATTGCTATCCTGATTCCCATAAAAAATAGTACAGCCCATTTTTTCTAGTTCCGCAGGAATTCTCCCCCAATAATTGATGTATTTATTATCTCTAAAACCCATGCCATGTACCATCAAAACGGGATATTTTAATGTATAATCTTCTTCCCAACTCATATGTTTTCTCCTATGTTCTTCTCAGACTCTATCCATATTATTAGATAAAGAACTTTCTCTCCATCATTTCTCTCGCCGGGTGGTTAATTGCCAGGAAAATCAGCATGCCTCCCAGCAGCACCAAAATAGTCAGTGGATAGAGTGACCAACCGATAAAATGTGATCTTTCAAATGTATAATTCATGAGAAATTCTACTAGGAGCATGAACGCACCCAGGGCAATCATCGTACCCCCAAAGATGTACAGTTTGCCTCTTCGAACATACCGTAAAAGTGCTATGAATGCGGTCACAATCAAACCGATACCTCCGACGACCGGAAACGCAAAGCTTAAAAACCATGCTCCGCCGGATGCCAGATTGATATATAACAAATAAACCCCTATCGTCCCAAAAGTACATGGAGCCAAAATCACAGGATTCGGTTTTTTAAACCAGACAGGCAAAACTAAAATCACGTACGCAGTCAGCACCGCTCCAATGACAAAGCCAGACCAAATAATCGCCTGATTGAGTTGCCAATCAAGCAGCAATACAACTAAAATCGAAATTAAAAACATCACACTGATAAAAATAAGTGGAAAGCGTGAGCCGCCTTTCTCCACTGGGTATTTCCCCTGCGGATACCAATGTTCTTCTTCTTTACGGACAATGTCCGGATGATATACTATCGTTTGACACAGCGGGCACTTCTTTTCGGTGTCCGCCAATTTTACTCCACAATTCACACAATACATAATGTTCTCCTCTATTCATCCTGACTGTTGCTTCGCACCTGCGCCGATATTCCCAAATCACGCAATACACAATGAAAATGATATTCCAACTCCGACTCTTTAATGTTGCGCACAAAATTAATGTATAATGTGTCCCCAAAAGACAACACCCCACAATTATACGGCGTAGTTGCACGCAGCCCAAGCATCACATCAAAACGTTCCACATAAGGCATCATAATTTCCGGCAGTTTCACCGCACCCAGATTAGACAAGCTTAAGCACGATTTTTTCTCCCCGACGGAATCATACACCGCTTTCATCACAATATTTTTGATAAACAATGGCATCACACGGGCAAATAGAATGCGCTCACTGTTGACATTTGTTGCAATCTTCATGCTCATCTGTTTCGCGGTAACTTCCGCCCCCATATGATGCTTAACTACCTGACAAATTTCCGCGAAGCTGTATTCTCCCAGCTTTGGTAGAATTTCCGGTGTGGTGTACAACGCAAAATTGCGCAACGTCCGGCTTGGAAACAGAGGTCGCAAATTAACCGGCAGCAGCACGCGAATTGGTTTGCGGTATTTTCGGTTAGGAACCCTCTCCTTCTGCAGATTTTGTAGCGCCTGCATCATTACCGCACATACAAACACGGTCAGACTGACACCGTATTCGTGCGCTTTCTCTAACACCGTACGCACCGGTAACTCAAAACAAGTTTGATTGACAAATCCTCCCGGCTCCGGTGTCCCATACACCTGCCACGCAGTTTTTTCCTTGCGGCTTGCGCTGATACTGCCGGCATTCTTTAAAAAACAATCCTCAAACTCCTCTGCCCCCGGTTCTTCCAGACGATCATACACCCCCTGTTCGTTTGGAATCTGTATTCCATGCTTTTGCTGCAAATATTCTGCCAGCAAGCTCTTGAGAAATACTAACGCACCGGTGCCATCGGTAATCGAGTGGAACATTTCAATGGCAATGCGGTGTTTATAAACAATCACACGCAATGCACACTTTCGCACCTCGTTTCTGGACATACGTACTAACGGATAGCTGTTTTCCTCGCGAATCTTTGGTGCTTCCGATAGTTGCTGCAAATAGTACCAGAATACACCCCGACGCAGCCTTACTGCAATCAGCGGAAAACGGCGCACCGTCACATCTAAAGCGCTCTGTAGCACCGACTCATCGACTGGCTCTTTTAATGTGACTGCAAAGCGGTAGATATTACTCCAGTTCTTTCTGCGGGCAGCAGGATATATTTTCGCTGCATTATCAAGTGGTCGCCACCATAACTGCGACTGCTTTTTCTTTTTTTTCAATGACATAGTCCTTTTCCTTTATCTAAATGTGCTGTAGCGCTTGAATTTCAAACACATTACATAGCTTCTTGAAATAAAATCTTATACATGCTATAATAATTAAATCAAATTTATGGAGATAATGCAATGGATTTTTTGTTGATTCTGTTCACCGTGGCTGTGTGCATTGTCGTGCTTGTACTGCTGACTTCACTGATTTGCTTTTATATGGCGTTTTACGCTTCCAGGCGGGCACCGAAAAATCCACCGGAATTTAATGTCCCAAGTGGTAAGGCTTATGCGCCTTTTCGCGAGATGATGATACATTGGATGAAGTCGATGCGCGCTACCCCATATAAAGATATTACGATTACATCATTTGATGGGCTCAAATTGCATGGACGATATTATGAATATGCGCCGGGTGCGACGCTGGAGCTGATGTTCCACGGCTATCGCGGCACCGCTGAGCGCGATCTTTGTGGTGGCATCCAGCGTTGTTTTGCCCTTGGACGCAGCGCACTGATTGTTGACCAGCGTGCAGCTGGAGAGAGCGAGGGACATGTCATCAGTTTCGGTATCAATGAGCGCCGCGACTGTATGTCCTGGATAAATTATGTAGTGGAAAATTTTCCGAAGGACCAGAAGATTATCTTATGTGGTATTTCGATGGGTGCAGCGACCGTAATGATGGCTTCCGAGATGGATTTACCGGATAACGTAGTCGGAATTCTTGCTGACTGCGGCTACACCTCTGCTCGTGACATTATAAAAAAAGTAATTCGCCAGTTGCACCTGCCGGCGAACATGCTATACCCTTTTGTCAAGCTCGGTGCGAAGCTTTACGGTCGTTTTGATTTGGAAGAAGCTTCCCCGATTGAGGCGATGAAGCATTGCCACGTGCCGGCCTTTTTCGTTCACGGCGAGACGGACGATTTCGTTCCGTGTGAAATGAGCCGTCTAAATTACGAAGCCTGCGTGGCAAAAAAGAAATTGATTACCATTCCGGGTGCCGACCATGGTTTGGCTTATCCGGTCGCACAGGATGAGTATTTACATGCACTTGCAGAATTCTGGACCGAGGCCGGCGTGCCAACCGAGACGATTACCAGAAAAAAATAATTTTCCGACAAAACTTTTCCCCAAAAACACAAAATGCTTATGAATTCTACGAATTCATAAGCATTTTTTAATAATTTTTAGCGAAGACCGTACTTCTCGATGATGTAGTCCATATCCTTATCACCGCGGCCGGAAAGATTAATTAAGATAGAACCTTTCCCCATTTCCTTTGCCAGCTTCATCGCGTATGCAACTGCGTGTGAACTTTCGATAGCTGGGATGATACCTTCGAGTCTGGAAAGTGTGTAGAACGCTTCCAAAGTCTCATCGTCAGAAACGACGTCGTATTTTACTCTGCCGAGGTCATGCAGGAATGCATGCTCCGGACCGGAAGATGGATAGTCAAGTCCGCTGGCTACCGAGTAAACCGGAGCCGGCTCACCGTTTTCATCCTTCAACATGATGCTGTTGAAGCCGTGCATGATACCTTCCGTACCATACTTTAAGCTTGCTGCATGATCCCCAAGTGTCGCACCGCGTCCGAGCGGTTCTACACCGTAAATCTCAACCGGGTCATTTAAGAATCCGGAGAAAATACCCATTGCGTTGGATCCGCCGCCCACACAGGCAACAACTGCATCCGGCAATTCACCGGTCATTTCTAAGAACTGCTCTCTTGCCTCAATACCGACAATGCTCTGGAAATCGCGCACCATCATCGGGAATGGATGAGGGCCGAGAACCGAACCGATACAGTAAATACAATCTTTATAATCCTTGCAGTATGCCGCAAATGCTGCGTCTACTGCTTCTTTTAAGGTAGCCAGACCCTCGGTAACTTCCACAACGTTTGCACCGAGTAACTTCATTCTTGCTACGTTCGGAGCCTGTTTCTTAATGTCAACAGAACCCATATAAATGTCGCATTCCAAACCAAAATATGCCGCTGCTGTCGCAAGCGCAACACCGTGCTGTCCCGCGCCGGTTTCAGCGATTACCTTTTTCTTTCCCATGAACTTTGCCAGTAACGCTTCCCCCATACAATGATTGAGTTTATGTGCGCCGGTGTGGTTTAAGTCTTCACGCTTTACATAAAGCTGCACGTTACCAAGTTTACTGGAAAGACGCTCTAAATGAGAAATCGGGGTCGGTCTGCCCTGAAATTCCTTACGGATTCTGCGCAGTTCGCTGATGAACGTTCTGGACTTACAAATTGTAAAATATGCCTCAGAAATCTCCTCCATCGCCTTTTTCAATTCCGGGGAAACATACGCACCACCGTATTTACCAAAATATCCATTCTGATCCGGGTAATACTTAAAATAAGTATCAAAATCAATTCCATTGTAATTCATAATCCTATCCCTCCACTATCTAAAATTTTGCCTGCCTCGGGCAAATAAAAAGCCCTTGACAGAAAGATTGGTTCTGTCAAGGACGAATAAATCTTATCCGCGGTGCCACCTTGAATTCACGAAACGACTCGTGCTCTTAGCAGGATACCTTCATATCCCCGGCAACTAACGTATGCCTCACGTTGCAGAATACTTTGCGAAATTCGCATTTGACTGCACCCTCCGCGGTCCATTTGACAACTTGTTTCTTACCCGACTCTCAGCAACACGGGTTCTCTGTATAGGCATCATCGCCTTTATCTCCGCTTCAACGGTTTACTTTATTAAGTTAAAGCAATTCTAGCACCACCACGTCAATTTGTCAACTATTATTTTACCGACACCAGTTCGTCCAAATCCTTGCGCTTTTTCGTGCGCAGCTTGTCGGATTCTTTGGCGTGGCCTAAGGTAATAACCAAACGTGCCGGATATTCCAGCTCGCAGATCTTGCGAATCTTCACATCATCCAGCCAGCCTAAAATGCAGGTGCTAAGCCCCTGCGCCGTAGCCTCCGCCGTCAAATATGCAACCGCAATGCCGATATCAATCGAGCGGTAATCGTTACCCTTTACCTTCGCGCCGAGCGCCGCGGATTTCACATACGGCATCTCGCTCACAACGATGGCAACCGGTGCCTGCGTGGCAAATTTGTTCATGCCCATGCCCTTTGTTGCTTCTTCCACTGCTTTTGCCGTCTCACCGGTACACACGGTAAAATGGTACGGCTGACCATTGCACGCGGATGGCGCTAACTGCGCCGCGTGCAAAATAGCGTCTAATTTCTCCTGTTCTATCTCTCTTGTTTCATCATAGTTCCGGCAAGACTGGCGAGCCTGCGCGATTTCTAAAAAGTTCATCATTTTTAAATCTCCTTGCACTCATTAAGTTCATGCTTGCTGATATATTCTTTCAGTGTTGTAGCTATATCTTTATAATTGATTAAAATCAATTCGTTTTGCTCGGCACGCGAAAGCTGATCTTTAGTAAAATAATCTGCATCTGCGACAATAAGCGCCCGGTTACATATTTCCAAGTCACTACATCTTCGATACAGCTCCATCTCCTCTGCCATTGCCTCATCCAAACTCAGCCATTCCTCATATTCTTCGCTTTGCAACAGCCATGTTTTTCTCTCTTCATCATAGAATATTTCAAAAAAAGAAGTTAATATCATCGTGTCTTTATAGTAAAAAACACCATCCATGTCTCCGCTATCATCTCTGCGGAAACGCACATATTCAATCGGTAAGCCTGCCTCCTTAATCTCATTGTAATATTTAAAATCCTGCGTGGAAGCTGCCCACAAAGAATACTTCTCTTTGCGCTCTTTGTAATAACGGGAACGCTTGTATTTTATGTAATCAAATGGTAACGTAAATACCAGTCCAATTCCCAAAATAATAAATAAGAAACATATTAGCACCGTCAATAAGAATTCCCCTATTTTTGATAATGCTTTCTTCATAGGTGGTTTCCTCCTTTTATTTTTCTCGTACTGACACCTCTGCCATAATGCCGTAATGGTCGGACGCAAATTTTCCGTTAAATTGTGTGTCGAGTAATTTATAATCAACCGGCACAATATTTTCCCCGACAAAACAGTAATCTATCTGCTGTCCGATAAGCTCTGTTTTATATCCATGATAGGTATTGCGCATATTATTTACCGTAGCTGCATTGACATCGGTAAAATACTTTGTCATCTGCGCGTACGCCGGGGCCGCAGGAGTTATATTGAAATCTCCGGTAATGATTACCGGCTGCTGCAGAAATTTGCGCGTGTGACGGTATATCAGCTCCACACCTTTTCGTTGCCCCTCCTTGCCGAACCCCAGATGCGTATTCATAAAATGAATCTGCTTACCGCTTTTCCTATCTTCTAAAATCACCCACATGCAAATACGCGGAACATGATATTTTTCATCCCAGCCTACGGATTTTTTGTGTGGAGTATCTGAAAACCAAAAATATCCTTTGCGAACAACTTTGAATCTCTTTTTTGAAATCAATACAGGTGTAGATTCTTTATCGCCGCGATATTTGTGAAATATTAAATATTCTTTTCTATAATCCTTTTTTAAGTGTTTTAGCCACTTCGGTCTGCACTCCTGCAAGCCGATAATATCGGCCTTCTGCTCCTGCAGAATCTTCTTTAACCGCGGCGCACGTTCCTTGATGGAATGGCCGTTTGGATCATCACAACACCGGATATTAAAACTGATAATTTTAAATTGCATATCATACACCGCTTTTTTACTAATTTATGCTCGAAATATTATATAATGTTTCATCATCTTTACTCTCTGTAGTATGCTTGACGACATATCTGATAAAAGAAAAATCCCGAAGACAATCATCTTCAGGATTTGAATGGATGGAGGTGGATTCGAACCACCGAAGCAAGTTGCAGCAGATTTACAGTCTGTCCCCTTTGGCCACTCGGGAATCCATCCATGTGTTTCACACAAATAGAAGAATAGCATGAATATTCAAAAAAGGCAAGTGTTTTTTATCCTTTTTTGAAAACCGGTTGCTCCGTCGTAATGCGACTCTCACACCCACAAAATTCGTAACTTCGAGCTGTCGCTCTACGTTACTCATTTTGTACACTCGTCTGATAAATGCAACCATTCATGCAAGCATAAAGTTGCATTTATCTTCCTCGTTGTTTTCTAAAAATTGCGCCGGAATATGCCGGCAATTCAATGACAATCTTGCCGTGCTCCACGGTGTACTCGACCGGCTCTGTATCAAAACTTTCCTCCGTTGACAATATGAGACGTTCCATCATCTCATAATCGACCATGCCAAGCTTCCATACCGGCACTTCGATGCGCTTCGGTTCCGCGTTATTGTTGATTGCAGTCGCCACAATGTTATCGCCCAAAAATCTGCCGTACACTAAAATATTGTATGCGTAATTGAGCGGGTAGTAGGAACCCCGGCGCAGCGCTTCGTTTTCTTTGTGGATACGAATGACTGCCTTGTGGAAGTCAATCAGTTCTTGATCCTCATTGCCCCACGGGTAAGTGCGGCGGTTGTCCGGGTCGGTCCATCCACAAAGTCCGGCTTCGTCGCCATAGTAAATAGTCGGTGCGCCCTGCCATGTCATCTGCATGATGACTGCTTCTTTCATAATCCCCTTGTTGATGCCGATATTCGCTGCATTCGGACCCGCGCTGTGCGTTCTGCCAACTCTGCCGCTCGTTCGCGTCATAAATCTGGAATGGTCGTGATTTGACAGCTCATTCATCGCCACCAACACTGACTGGCCTTGAAATTTGGACATATTGTGTATCATGCTGTCGATAAAGGCATTGGCATTGCCGCGCAAATCCTCTCGGTAGTGGTCGCTATGTTTTTCCACACCGGTCAAGAACCATGTAATTGGCTCCATAAATGCGTCGTAGTTCATGACCGTATCCCATTCATTTCCCTGTAGCCACGGTTCCGGATCTCCGTAGTGCTCAGCCAAAATCAATGCATTCGGGTTCGCTTCCTTGACTGCCTTGCGAAAATCCTGCCAGAATTTGTGATTGTATTCGTTGCTTTGGCCGAGGTCAGCAGCCACGTCTAAACGCCAACCATCGACATTGTATGGTGGAGAAACCCATTTTTTTGCAATCTTCATCACGTATTCGTAAAGCTCCGGCGATTCCTCATAGTTTAATTTCGGCAGAGTATCGTGCCCCCACCAACCGTTGTAGTTGGCGTTATACGGCCAACTCATGTCGTCATAGAATTTAAAGAAATTGCGGTATGGGCTGTCCCATGCCACATAGGCTCCCTTTTCATAGCCTGGCGCATTTTCGTAAATGCACTCTCTATCCATCCACTTATTGAATGAACCGCAGTGATTGAACACACCGTCCAAAATCACCTTCATACCGCGCTTATGCACTTCTTCCACGAATTTCGCAAAAAATGCATTGCTTGCTTCAAGATTTACCTTGTCTGTCACGCGCGTGATAAAACGAGATGCATAACGATTTTCCCGCTGACAGGTTTCTAATAAGCTGCCCTCATCCTTAACGATTTTTGCAAAATGAGGATCGATATAATCGTAGTCCTGAATGTCGTACTTGTGGTTGGATGGCGAAACGAACAGCGGGTTAAAGTAGAGCACTTCCACACCGAGTTCTTGTAAATAATCAAGTTTTTCCCACACGCCCTGCAAATCGCCGCCGTAGAATTCGCGCACGCCCATGGCCGCCGGATACTTATTCCATTCCTCAACCTTCGTCACGTTTTCATTTATATAACAATATTCATCTGTCTTAACGTCATTTGTTTCATCGCCGTTGCAAAAGCGGTCGACAAAAATTTGGTACATAACCGCACCCTTTGCCCAATCCGGTGTCTCAAACCCTGGTGTTAGCTTAAATCGGTACATTTCACGCACTTCACCTCGCGCACCGGATAAATCATAGTAGCATGTTTCAAAGCCGCAGGTTACCTTAAAATGATACTTAATCATCTTATCCTTTAGTTGCACCTTTGCCTCGTAATAGTCGAAACCACGCTGCGAGCAGGCAAGCTGCATTTCAATTTCCTCATCATCCACATAAATGTATACATGTTCTACATTATGTGACCCTGTTCGGAAACGAATCGTTACCTCTTCATAACACTTGGGATTGACCGGAAACAGGAACTCCTCTGTCATGTCACTAAATAACGCACCTCGTCGCAATATCGGACGCAGTGTCTGCATATATATCAACTTTTTATTCACTTCGTTCGATGTCTCCATCTGAATAAACATAAGATAATTTCTCCTTTTCGTCAAACGAACAACTTGTCTTTTATTGTATAATATGTTAGACAGAATTACAAGAAAAATCTCCATACAAAACGAAAAAGACAGCTGCTACATGCTGTCTTTCTCAGAGAAGGTATTTCGTTTTTATGGGGTGTAGCAAAACTATATAATGTATTGGGGGGTTTTACAAGTTGTATTATAGCAAGAACCCACCGAAAAGTCTGCACAAACTTCACAATAATTCGACATTTTTTTTGTGCATTTTGCCACATTGTTTTTAACTTTCTTGAAAATCCTTAAAAATTTGCACAAATGCGCTTAATTCTGACCTGCAAATACTGTTTCGAACTCTTCGCGAGTGATTTTCTCCTTTTCCAACAAGAACAAGGAACATCTTTCCAAGGCATCACGATTCTCTTCTATAATCGCTTTTGCCTGTGCGTAACACTCATCAACAATGCGTTTCACTTCACTATCAATCAGAGATGCTGTATTCTCGCCGTAACCCCTTGTATGGGCAAGGTCGCGGCCAATAAATACTTCATCCTCGTCACTGTCGTAATTAATCAAGCCAAGCTTTTCGGACATACCGTACTTTGTTACCATTGCCTTTGCCTGCGCAGTCGCCTGCTTAATATCCTGTGATGCACCGGTAGTAATATCTCCGAAAATCATTTCTTCTGCAATTCGTCCGCCCAAAGAAACCATAATATCCTGCAGCATACGGCTCTTTGTGTAGAACATCATATCTTTTTCCGGCAGCGGCATCGTATAACCTGCAGCGCCCATGCCGGTCGGAATAATCGAAATCGTATGCACCGGTCCTACATCCGGAAGCACATGGAATAAAATCGCGTGACCCACTTCGTGATAAGCAGTAATACGCTTTTCTTTTTCGGAAATTACACGGCTCTTTTTCTCCGCACCGATGCCGACCTTGATAAAGGATTTTTCCACGTCAGCCTGCACAATGTAAGGACGTTTATCCTTTGCTGCGCTGATGGCAGCCTCGTTCATGAGATTCTCCAAATCCGCACCGGTAAATCCAGCAGTTGTTTGGGCAATCTTTTCTAAATCTACATCGTCGCCGAGTGGCTTATTCTTCACATGCACGCGCAAAATCTCTTCTCTGCCCTTAATATCCGGTCTGCCAACGCCAACCTTACGGTCGAAACGACCCGGACGTAAAATCGCCGGATCGAGAATATCGATACGGTTTGTTGCCGCCATCACGATGATGCCTTCGTTCACACCAAAACCGTCCATCTCAATTAAGAGCTGGTTTAATGTCTGCTCACGCTCATCATGTCCACCACCCATGCCGGTACCTCTGCGTCTTGCCACCGCATCAATTTCATCAATAAAGACAATACATGGCGCATTTTTCTTGGCATCTTCAAATAAATCTCTTACACGAGAAGCGCCGACACCGACGAACATCTCTACGAAATCGGAACCGGAAATGCTAAAGAACGGCACTCCTGCCTCACCGGCAACCGCTTTTGCCAAAAGTGTCTTACCGGTTCCCGGAGGACCGGTTAAAATTACACCCTTCGGGATGCGTGCCCCAACTTCAATATATTGCTTCGGATTTTTGAGAAAATCTACGATTTCCTCTAACTCTTCTTTTTCTTCATGCAAACCTGCAACCATATCAAAGGTTACACGCTTGTTCATATCGGTCGCAAGCTTTGCACGACTTTTGCCAAAGTTCGCCATCTTGCCGCCACCGCCGGCTCCAGCGTTCATCGTGCGGAAAATAATCAGGAGAAATACACCGCAGATAAGTAACGGCAGAATCGTCGTCACAAATACACTGTCACGCTTCACATCCGAAATCTCAGGCTGGATATCATACTGTGCGGCATCTTCCTGTACCTTATTGACATCGGATACATATAAGACTTTTTTGACATCGCCTTCCAGCAAAATGGTAATTTTACCGGTCGGCACTTCTTTATTCTGGGTAAGTTCAACTTCCTTGACTTTTCCGGCCTTCAGGTCCTCCAGAAACTTGCTATAATTATAATCCTTGCCGGTCATGCTCGCCATCATTATCGCATACACGATAAACATAATCACCGCCGCCACTACAAGGTATAGAAAAAATCCTCTGTTTTGCTTACTCTTGCTGTTCAAACTACTATACTCCTTTATTCCTCTTCAAAAACTACATTTCCAATAAAAGGAAAATTACGGTATTTCTGGTCATAGTCAAGGCCATAGCCGACTACAAAAACGTCCGGCACCTGAAAACAGGTGTAATCCGCTTCCACGTCAACGACTCTTCTGGACGGCTTATCAAGTAAGGTACATACCTTCAGACTCGCCGGCTTACGCTCCCACAGAAGCTTCTTTAAGCTCTTTAATGTACGTCCGGAGTCCACGATATCTTCAACGATAATCACATGCTTGCCTTCGAGTGCTTCGTCTAAGTCCTTTTTAATTTTGATAATACCGCTACTCTCTGTGCCGCCGCCATAGCTGGACACCGCCATAAAGTCCATGGAAACCGGTACGGTAATTCTCTTTGCTAATTCGCACATGAAAAATACGCCGCCTTTTAATACGCAGATTAAATGTACGCTTTTTCCGGCATAATCTCTGCTGATTTGCTCACCAATCTCATTTATCTTTTTGTTTACATCTTCTTCCGAAATCATACTATCAATACGTTCTTTCATTTGTACCTCCCATATGAACCGTAACTTTTAAAATACGCTTTGTATCCTTTGTTATATAGGCTCCCTGTGTCGTACGGTATCCATAAATCCACAGCACATGCTCACCGCATGCAATGAGCGGAATCTGCTCCCGCTGTTCTGCCGGAACCTTTGCGTCAATAAAGAATCTCTTTAATGTTTTCTTATCGCCTCGGGAATTTACGATGATATAATCTTTTTCCTGTCGCGTTCTAACTTCGACATACCCGCTTATTTTATCATAATCAAACCATTTCGTATAGGTATCAAACATAAATTTTTTCTGAATTTTTTCGTTTTTCATGCCGTTTTTCAGAAATTCTTCGTACAAATCCCCGAATCCTTCAACCACTGAAACAATTTCCGTGGAAATGGCAATTTCTTTTACCCCGGTGTTTTGCGAATGCTTGGGCCCTACACCATGCCCGCTGTTTTTTTGCAATCGAATCCCTGCGTAGGTTCGCTTGGCAGTGATGTTGTAAGGCAGTTGCAGTTGCTTCCCGACCTGCTTGCCGGAAAGCTCCGCGAGTGCATCAATATGTGCCCGCGAAATATCTTTCAATCCACCGGCAAGATTTGCACACGCGATACGTATAATTCGTCCCTGCAGTGCCGGATGCTCTTTTTGTAGCGCTTCTGTCGACAACTCAATATAAGCCCCTTCTTCATCTGTATGCAGGCACACGCGTGCATATCCCTTTTCCGTTTCCTGTTCCATATAATCACGTAGCTGTGCCATTTCCCGGCCGGTGCGATCAATATGCTCTGCCACTCGTGTGTAGAGTTTTTCTGCCTCTGGCAGAATTACATTACGGATGCGGTTCCGTGCGTAAACTTCCATTGCATTTGTAGAATCTTCGCGATAGGCTTGTCCGCACACTGCCAGATACTGGTCAATTTCGTCGCGCGTCATATCTGCCAATGGTCGGATGACCTTGCCGTTCTTCGGCGCAATACCTGCCAGTCCGTCCAGCCCGCTACCGCGGAACAAATGCAATAAAATCGTCTCTGCGTTGTCCATTTTGTGATGTGCCACCGCAATCTTTGCATTTCCCCCAATTTCCTCCGCAACCTGCGTAAACGCACGATAACGCAAATATCTGCCCGCCTCCTCGATTGTCATCTTGTGTTCCACCGCATATGCCGGTACATCATAAGAAAAGATGCGGCAATCGATTCCCAAATTCACGCACAATTTCTGCACGAAAGCGCGGTCCTCCTGCGCCTCTCTGCCGCGGATGCCGTGCTCCACATGTACCGGAAAAATTTCCAGTGCAAATGCTTCTCTCATCTTTGTAAGCAACAAAAGCAGGCAGACAGAATCCGCACCGCCGGACACACCGACCACAATTCTGTCTCCCTGTTCTATCAATCGATTCTCTGTGACAAAACGATAAACTCTGCTTTGCATCTCTTCGGGCTTCTTTCTCATGTTTTGTTTCCCTGTTGTTTATATGATATCTACGGGCCGCTTCGTGCTTCGCACTCTCGCATGAAACGCAGCACTTTGATTCCCTGATATCATTCTAACACATTTTTGCGGAATATCAACCTGCCTTTTGATAGATGCCGATAGCTAAAACGCTCATATCATCGTCTTTTCGACCGTAGGAGAGAGCTTTTTGCATCATTTTGTGTGCCATTTCCTTCGGGTTAGCTTCCGGCTCCTCCATCAGGAAACGGCTGATTTCCATCTCTTTTTCTTCGCCCGGAAATGCCTGGACGAAGCCGTCCGAGACGAGGAAAATCATGTCACCGTCGTACAGTTTTTTCGTACTCTCCTCGAAATGCTCGCCCGGCAGCATGCCCATTGGCAGCGTCTTGCCTTGAATCATTTCCACCCACTGGTTTCGGCGGATAAAGGTCGCCGCGCCGCCGGCTTTTACGAGATGGCAAATACCGGAATTTAAGTTCAGCACACCGAAATCGAGGCTTGCGCCTTGCTCTTCACCGCTGGAAATCTGCAACGTATTGAGTAGCCGAAGTGACATTTCTTCCGGAAATCCGCTGGCCAAAAACTGTTCCAGTTGCTCCAACGTGCGATTGCTGTCACGTCTTGCCTCGCTACCGGTTCCCATACCGTCCGCCAGACTGAATACTATCTGTCCTGCTCGTACCGGTGTAATACCGAAAGTGTCTCCGGACAACTCTTCTGCTTCTTTTTTTGCCATCGCACTGCCGTGCAGTACCTGAAAATTCGGCACCTCTGCAAATCGGTAGCTTGCCGCCTCTTTGCCGATGAGCGATTTGTTTGCTTCAAATGCCTGAAAACTTCTGCCAAAATAGTCATTTAAAATCGGTACTAGTTCTTTAACCATCACGCAGGCCGATTGCTTTTCGGACATTGCTCGTACTTTCCAAGTGAATTGCAGCTCCATGCGTCCGTCTTCGTGTAGCTTTTGGCGCATTTTCCCTGCCTCGACACGTAGGTTTAAAAATTGCTTCCGCAACGTTTCCTCCGCACTTTTTCCCAGTTCTATCCATGTCGCCTGCGGAGCGCACAGTTGCTCAATCAGTCGAGCCGTCTCTTTTAATTGCAAGGCAATTGTCTCCTTGCTCTCCAGACATTTCATCTGCCACAGACGATTTAATCGTAACACATCAAGCAAGTCTTCCCTACCGTATTCCTGATTTTTCTCTTTCGTCGCTTGCAAGCGTTTTTGCAAATCTACCAGCAAGTCTTCTTCCGGCTCAAATCCATTTCGTGTTTGCTCCAGACATTGCAGGGCGATTTGTTCTAAGGTTTCCGTCACTTTTTGTACATTATTTTTTTCAATCTCTGCATCTCCTGCCCATTGGCCGTCCGGCTCGTCTTTTCTTTGATATTTCGTGAAGATGTCATAGCAGAACCACAGTGTAGCTGCTGCTACAATACCAAGCAGCCAGCCGGGCTGTGCAAGAAATTCCACGCCGCAGAAAATCAACCCAGCGCCGCCCGCGAGCATGGCAAGCACTCCGCCGAGACGCCCGAGTTCCTTAAACAATCCCGTCAAAAGGCCCAGGAAGCAAAGTACACCTAAATATTCCATGCTGCCCTGCGAAAAACTAATTACTACTCCAATAGCCGCCCCTGTCACACCGCCCATGGCGGCGCCGAATTTGTATCCCATATAGAGAAGAGCGATACAAATCAACGATTCTGTTACCAAAAACGGCAGTGAAAAATTGCCGATCACCGCGTATGTTACCGCCCCGATTAACCACGCTGCGCTTAACATTGCGTCAGATTGCTGCGTTAGAAAAGCCATCTGCCCGTCCAGCAAGGCCGTAACCGCCTTTTCAAAAAAGTATGCGGTCACACCGGTCGCTGCCGCCCAAAAAATGATAAATCCCATCTGCCGCAAATCCCATTTTGCCAGAAGTTGCTCCGGCAGCTGCATTAAAAGCATACCAACAGCCACATAAATGTAACGATATTCTTTCAAACCAAGCATCCGCCCAAGCACCGTAAACGCCGCCATAATCGCCAATACACCGGTATATTGTATACCGTTCAACACATCCGCCGCCAAAAATGCCGTCACCACCGATAATGCCAACCCGAGGAATCCTTTCGTTCTCTTCCTAAAAACCGCAGTGCAATATGCCGCACCGAGCATGCCACCTGCGCCGCCACAAAGTGTCATTAATATCGTCACACAATGTATCTTTAGCAGTGTCTTCCATGTTTCCCTCATATCATTCCTCCCCCATCTTTGATATACCTGCAAGTATACATGGTTGTCCGCTGATTTTTTGTCAAAGAGTGGTGGCAAAATGAAAAAAGTTTTCGACAAAAATAACCGGGCATTGAATTTCAGCCCGGCTTTTCGATATTATTTATTGTATTTTCTGCGTTTATTCCATGCAAATATTCATTTTATACTCTGTACCATCTGCCAAAATCACGCCTAACATATTCGGTTGATACACATATTCACTATACTGCTCAACTTCGTCAATCTGATAATTCGCTCCTGCAAAGATTTCCGGATACAAGCGATAAGTTACACCAGATTCCGTCAAAAGCTCCACGTAAACTGACTCGATTTCTAAGTCTTCGTCCGTAGATGATTCGCCAACAAACTCTGATGCATTGATAGAAATGCTGCCTTCTTTATTCGCATCCAATTCAGTAACATTTTCGCCGACTACCCAGCGGGCGCTTGTAACTTTTTCTTCCGTGTCCAGTAGATATTTGACCGTTCCGGCGACTGTTATTTTCCCGTTTCCGTAAGCTGAAAATCCGTCGAATCCGCAGAACGCATGCGCAGATGCCCATGTTGCGGCACCAATCCAATCGATTGTCTCCCATGTTTCTTCGTAATCGCCTTCATACAGATATATTTCTGTCGCATAATCTTCCTGATTTATTGGGTACTCCACCAACCCCACAAACGAATTGCCTTGTCTTTCCAATTCAGTTGTGGCGATTTGATTGTTGACCAACACCCGGGTGTGTTCGGAAACAATAATCGGCTCAACCTCAAACTCCACCTGCACCGTTCCAGCATCCCAATGCACCGAAATCACTTGATAGGATGCATCAAAAAGACTTTTTTCTTCTTCCCACAAGTCATTAATCTGGTATTGATGGTCCTGTAATTTTCTATTCACTTCACTCAATTGATTGTTCAAATCCTCCATCTGCGAAGTCAGCGAAGACAAATGAAACGCCTGTATCACGCAGACAATCACCAAAACCACAAGTATAAATTTTATTCCTGTATTCTTCTGCCTCATTGATTTGCCCTCCATGTATCACGATTGATATCAGAATCCGTGAATGTAACCTCTACACTGCTTTTATCTCCGTTAAAGTAAGCGGTCACATTCGTTTCATCATAAATCTCAAATTCATATAAGAAGAAATGATATCCGTATTTGTCTTCGTATTCATCTTCATCGATATAAAAATTCAGATTACAAATTTCCCCTCGATACTCGATCTCCGACTCAATATTCATTAGGTTTTCGTTGTTTTTTATATAAATCAAACAGGTCTTACTGCTCTTTGATAAAAGCACATGAATATCCTTTTTTGATTCATCGGCCGAGGCAATCCACGATGCAATTGTCTCGTTTCCTACAAGGTCCTCTTTTGCAATATTATACATACCATCAAAACCACTATATGCATGTGAGTCGCTTCTCGAAGAGGTATCGTTCATCATGGTTAAACCGGTTATTAATAAAAGTCCGGTCACTAAAACCACTATAATGGCAACAATGGCTCCAATTCCATTTTCCTTTCTGCGGACACGAATCGGCTGTTCATAATTCCCTGCAAACTCTGTCCCGCACTGCGGACACGACTTCCATCCCTTCTGTACCGGAAATGTACACTGCGGGCACTGCGTCATCAGCGGACTGTGACATTGTGGGCAAGATGTTGCCGATGCTGACAAGCTTGCCCCGCACCTTGGGCACTGCAAATCAATCAGCGGATTTCTACATATAAGATAAGTCAGCAACCCCAATAAAAATGGACCAAAAAATGCGACTATTGCCCATGCCACTGCATTCATATTTCTTTTCTTCGCATCCCTGCATACAAAAACAGCTGCGATTATCATAATAATCAAATAAATCAAAGCAATCATACTGAAGTCTATTCCTCGCATTGATATTCTCCCTTCTTAATAAATCTTCCAATCAATAAAACACCGCCAATGATATATCCACCAAACATCGTGGCAAAAACTGCAAACAGTGTTGCACTTTCTGCAGCTATCATGTCAAACAGCATCACTGCCAAAACTGCCATGAGGATTGCTGCTATCCCGGATAATACCATAATTTTTCTTGCTTGTTTTTGCGCCTTACGTTCCATCAGCATTTCCACATCCAGGTGTGGCGGTTTGTAGCACTCGAAATCATAAATTCCATTCATCCTGCAGCACCTCCTTTAATAGTTTTCTCGCTTTCATCAGGCGGCTCTTTACCGTTCCTTCCGGGATACCGATAATCTCCGCCGTTCTTCTGATATCTTTATCCTGAAAATAAAATAGAATTACTACATCCCTGAATTTTTCCGGCAGACCATTCACCGCTTCCCGTACTTCGCTGAAATCTTCCTTTTCTTCCGCCGGAATATCCCGGAAGACCATATCCTTTTCCTCCGTTGAAGAAAACAAGTCGAAAAACGGTGCTATCTTCAATCTTCGCAGGTAATCCCGATAGCGGTTGACACATATTGCAGTCAGCCAGCTTTCGTAGGTACCGGAAGCATCATATTGTTCTTGTCGCTCATATGCCCTTAGCCAAGTCTCCTGATACAAGTCCCATGCATCATGCTTATTTTTGCATAATGTCATGCACAAGCCAAACAGCCTCGGGCCATAGACTTTAATTTTTTCTTCCATTGTTCCTCTCGCGCGTCTAGATCAACATACGCTCAAAAAATTTTATTGCTTTCATACTCATATACGAACCGGAAACTAATTTGGTTCATTTTGTCACATAAATTTTCCAAAAAGATTTTACCATATCTTTCGTGTCAAATCCATGCTTCTTTCATACACTGTACTTAGGAAACAAATCTGACATTCTTCAGACTCGATTTCCTTACCTTCGTTGATACCCCCGGCGCATATTGCCTCGGCATGGAAACGCTTGTCCCATTGTCGTACAATGCAGACATCGTCCACGATGTCCCGACGGTGTTCTGCCCTCTGCGCCTGCGGTTATCATCAAATTGCCGCTCACATATTGGAATTTTCGGCATAGAAAAAGGTGTTACTTCGCGTAACACCTTTCTTTCGTTTATTATTCTGCCGGTTTAAAAATCACTTCATTCGGATAGATGAGACCAATCTTCTTCGCTGCCTCCTCGACGTAAGCCTTTGTTTTTACGTAAACACGCTGTTCTTCCAAAGCTGCCGAACGCTCCTCCTGCTCTGCTAACTGTTCGGAAAGTTCCTGTTCGGTCGCCTGCAAAGTTGCCAACTGCTCCTTAGAACCCGAGATACTGCGAAAAAGCACGACACCAAAAATCAATATAACGCAAGCAATCAGCAACATAGCCAATCCGTTACCTGTCTTTGTGGTTCTTGCATATTTTGCGTTTCTTCGTATCTTTCGCTGGATGCTCTTCTTGCTTCTTGCCACTGCGTTTTCCCCCTCTTAGGCATGTTAATGACATTATAACTTTCTTTTTCATTTTTTTCAATGGTTTTCGACAACATTCTTCGACTTTTTTGTCGATAATTGCCACGAGCAGCATCCCAAGGAACACACAGAGAATAATAATTCCCCGTAACGCTCCTGCATTTGTACGATAAAGCAAAATAAATATAAAAAAAGAAATTGTTGTCCAGTAAACAAAGTCCTCGATGGCGATGATGATTTTCGCATGCGGAATAACACTTCTGATAATCCGAATGGCATCGTAGCCGACTCTTAAGCAGATGCCGAGCAGCACCGCCTGTCCAAGCGAGCTTAATTCAATCCATATTTCCTGCGACATACTGCGCCTCCGCTAACGAAACATTTTTACAAGCAACGACCCACCTTTTTTTGTTGTCCCACCTTGCGAATACGCCAAGCTGTCTACCCTGCCGATGACTTCTAATTCTTGTACCTCCTCGGATAATTTTTTCACTTTCAGTTCACTCCCTTTGACATGTAGCCGTCCTTCCAGTGTCTCCAGTAAAATCCCGTTCTCGTCAAATGCAACCACATCCAGCACTCCGGTCACTTTTAAGTTTTCCCTCTGTATTAAATTAATTACCTGTTTTCCCTTCTCCATCACACCCTCCTTCCTCATAAAATATCACATCACATAGATGTATGTATCAATTAAATATATGTAAAACACCACGAATCGTATGAAAAATGATTTCCGACAAATCCCGTCATCCGCATTCTTTTGAAAATAACCTTGACAAATATAGGCAGAAAGTATATAAATATAAATGATCAAAGCTTTATCGGCTTTATGAAAAAAGAAAATTTTTAAGGAGCATATTATGAATAAGACAGAATTAGTTGCAGCTATCGCAGCAAAGACAAACTTAACAAAGAAGGATGCAGAAGCTGCAGTTCAGGCTTTTGTTGATGTTGTAACAGATGAATTAAAGAACGATGGCAAAGTTGCTATCATGGGCTTCGGCACATTTGAAGTTTCCGAGCGTGCAGCAAGAACCGGTATCGATCCAAGAACCAAGGAACAGATCGAAATCGCTGCTTGCAAGTCTCCGAAGTTCAAAGCCGGCAAGACTTTCAAGGATGCTGTAAAATAATACAACATGAGATTAGATAAGTATTTAAAAGTTTCGCGTCTGATTAAAAGACGTACGATTGCCAATGAGGCTTGCGATGCGGGCCGCGTTCAGATTAACGGCAGAGTGGCGAAAGCTTCCGCAGATGTGAAGATTGGCGATGTGATTGAGATACAGTTTGGTCAGAGAACCATGCGTGTCGAGGTTGTTTCCGTAGCTGAGACAGTGAAAAAGGACGAAGCAAAGGAAATGTATAAAGATATATAAAACTTAAGCCGGTCATGAGATTCTACCCGTGACCGGCTGTTTTTCTTTTTATTCGGAGCCAACTCCCTTTAATACGACAACAATTGTCTTTAAAATGATACGAAAATCCAAGGCTAATGACCAATTTCGTATGTACTCCATATCCAATTTTACAACTTCTTCAAAATCGGTAATATTACTGCGCCCACTTACCTGCCACATGCCGGTAAGACCCGGACGAACCGCAAGACGTGCTCTGTGATGCAACTCGTACGCTTCCCATTCATCTACAGTCGGCGGTCTTGTACCAATAAGACTCATATCACCTTTTAAAATATTAAAAAACTGAGGAAACTCATCAATACTAAATGTGCGGATAAACCAGCCGAGCCCATGACGCGTGCCATCCGGTCCGCTGCCCAAAATACGTGGATCTGCATCCATCTTAAACATCAGTCCGCTCATCTTATTGTTTTTCATGAGTTCTTTTTTTCGTTCCTCTGCGTCTATGTACATGCTACGGAATTTGTAAATCTTAAACTTACGGCCGTTTTTTCCGACTCTCGTCTGTGCGAAGAAAATCGGTCCCGGTGAAGTAATATAAATTGCCGGTGCAAGGAATATAAATATAATTCCCGTTACCAAACAACCAACCAAACCGGCACATATATCCATAGCGCGTTTGAAAAACATCTCTCTTGGCGTAACAATGTTAATACTGCTGGATAGCACAGAGTACCCGGCTACCTTCTCAAGAGTTTCATTTCCCATCGCATGTTGCTGCTTCATCAGCTTTACATGCAGTGTAATTCCCATGATTTTGCACTGTTCAAGCAGTCCTTCCAAAGTATCATTTGGTTGCACAAAATCGACAAACACTTCATCCACCCAATTTTGGCGAATGTAATCTGCTGCATCTGCAGCGGATGCTACAATCGGTAACGTATGAATCTGCTGACCTGTCATATCCTGATCAACAATAATAATTCCCATAATATAAAGATCGGCAAAATTATTTTCCGTAACCGTACGAACCAAATCCTCCGCGTCATCCTTTGTTGCAATCAGCAACATTCGCCGTGCAGCATTCTCTTTCTTACGCTTAGTCAAGTGATTTTTGAGTAGAATGCGCTCCACATACACAAACACATTGGCCAAAAGCAGGAATGTAGTGAACGCCAAGCGGGAATATTCTAACATCTCACTGCGAGACAGATACCAGTATAGCAAAATCCCGGCTGCTACAATACTCACATATAGTACGCTTGCCTGAAATTCCTTCCAATAACCACGGCGCAAAATACCGTTATATGTTCCCAACAAAAAGGTAGCACAGCAAGCAATCAGAATCATCAACAACGAGTTCCCCTGGAACACTTGTATCCAGCTTTCTTTCTGCAGACCATTTCTCAGCCAATTTGCCAATAACAGTGCGATTTCAAGCATGATAATGTCAAGCACCAAAAAGTCTATATGTTTCATCCAACCGTTCACATTTCGCTTATACATCGTACTTCTTCTCCGCTTTATCCTGTCAATTTAAATCATTTGTTTTTATAAGTTTCAAAAAGTTCACCGCGCAGGTCAACATCACGGAATGCTTCATCGTGCGCTGTTTCTTCAAATAGATGCTGTCCCAAGTCAATTCTCACCACATCATGTACGGACTTACGGCCGGATACCGGCAAAAGCTCCATATAATGCTCGCCATACCAATGGCACAGGAAATCGTGATAACGTTCGAGAATCGGATATTTTCTACCACAAAATTCTGCTTCTACTGTTCCGTGGAACCATTCATCCGGCACAGCACCAACCTTCTTTAAGTTGAATCCCATCGAGTCAACACGATAATGTGTCTTTCGCTTTTCAAACCAGCTTAGTACATGAATATAATATTTGTGCAGCCATAGGAATGGGAATAATCGCATAATCGGCAGTGCCACCATCGAAAGATAATAGTGAATATGCTTTCTCGGACGGTCTGCCCAACGAAGTCCAATCAAACGACGCACTACATTGATGTACCAAATGTGAAACTTCTGTAAAAACGGCTTGTCCGATGTCTTAAAGTACACGAACACGTCAATATATACACCGTTCATCATTGGGTACTGATTTGAATACTTTGTTGAAAAGAAGGTATTCTTTACACGAATTTTATCATGGATGTAATGGCTCGTTGTCTCAGTTCCAAAGTTCTGGTAGCCGTAGTCCACGCTCAAATGCTGCGGACATACTTTTAAGAACTTAAAATAGTCTTCCGGCAATATACCGATATCTACATCATCATCCCAAGGAATAAACCCTTTATGGCGTACTGCGCCAAGCATCGTACCGGCAGAAAGAAAGTAATTAATATTATGTTCTTTACAAATCGCATCCACCTCATTTAAAATGGTAAGTTCCATTTCGCGGATGCGATCCATTCTGCCGTAGTAAAGATTAATCTCACTCTTCGGGATGTATCGTTCTACGTTCTGATACCAAAATGCAGTATCCTTCAAGGCTGCAAGTTTGGATGTATATAATGTTTTTGAAAGATTCGAGGAATGTGCCAGACGCAATTTACGTGCGTTCAACATGCGATATTCAATCGCACGTTCCTTCTCCCAGCCTTCATTCTCTGTTTCCATTGCGCATTCGCATTCCGGAAATGAGTCAAACAAATGGCTAACTATCTGGAATCTGGAAATTTCCCATGAGCTAACATGATAAATATTTCCCTTGCGACCGCTTAATATTCCCACAAGAATACCGATAATTGCATCCTTTACATAGGCTGCAGATGCAAATTCATGTCGGTCGCGGTCATATACTGTAACCTTTTTATTTGTAAACATATCACGGATGACATCCATCACCCAGATATCGTCTGTCGCGGAAATACCAGGTCCAAATACACGGTCCAAACGAATTACCTGAACGCGTGGCAGCAAATCCGTGTAAGAGCGGATGATATCTTCTAAGCGAATCACATATTTTTCCAGACTGTCTTCCGGATAATCGCGGTAAATAACTTCATATTCACGCTCTGCCACCGCATTTGTCACTTCCGGCAAAGCTTCCTTAATATCCGGGATACAGGTGATGAGCTGGAAAAGATTCTGCGGATTCTGCGTACAATAATCCAACATACGCTTTACTTCCGCTTCTTTCTGTGCACGCTTCTCCATATTTGCATACATTGGATGGCGCAAATTCGCGAAATTAAACATCACTTCGCTACGTTGCGCATCTTTGGCAGCCAGATATTCGTCGAATGAAGAATATACCGCAAAATCCGGCCACTCCTCCTGTATCAATGCAAGAGTATCTGCATCCTCCGCCTGTCCGTTCACAACAAGAGAAACCTGCATGTCCGGTACAGTTTTCTTTAAAATCTGCAATGTTCCGCATAAAAGATAACTAATTTGATGCTCGTCTGCAATGACAACCGCATTGTAGTCACTCAGATTTTTTGTCAATTTGAGCTTCTTAATTGCGCCTGCCGCATTGTTTATGACATTATAGACAAATTCATTCATCTTATCGGTCTGCTCCTTTTATTCTATCCATTTCATCCAAAACGGTATGAGTTAATCCGTTATCTAAATCGGTTATCGGCTGCCAGCCCAGTGCTTCGAGCTTTTCCGAATTTAAAACTGCATCTGCAATGAGGGAGAATGCTTGCTTCTCACTCTCGGTCGGCAAATCAAACACCACCTTAGCGTTCTGTTCCGGAAACAGCTCCACCAAACGCTGTGCCATACCGCATATCGTCGTAATGCCAATCCTTGATGCAATATTATACGCCTGCTGGTTTTCGCCGTTTGCTAAAACGGTAAATAATCCGGCAATCGCATCCGTCACATAAGTATAAGATCGGTTCTGCTCACCACGGCTTTTCATCACAATATCCTTGCCGGCCGCCACTTGGCGCGGGAACATCGCCGCTACCTTCGAGTCATCTGACTTCATGCCCGGACCGTAGATGTAAGAAAGACGGCCGATGGAAACCGGAATCTGATACTGTTTTCCGTAGGAAATGGTCATCGTTTCACAAGCTTTTTTGCTCAGCGGATAGCAGGAACGCGGATTGCAAGCATCAATCAAACCATAATCCGACTCACGAATGGACGGATTGTTGTAGGTTGTGCCGTAAATCTCAATCGTCGATACATACAAGAAACGCTTGCGCACATGCTTTATCGCGTATTCTAACAAATTTGCCGTGCCAAGAAAGTTTATGTTCATCGTACCGACCGGATTCTCGGAATATTCCTTTGGACCGGCGTTGCTTGCACAATGCACGATGTAGTCAACATCATCCGTCAAGGTCAGTGTTGTACACACATCCTGTTCAACAAAAATGACACGTCCCTGAGCCTCGTAATCACCGAACATCGCGCGCGCCCGATTCGCGGAACGCACCAGTGCGTAAACCTTCGTGTCGGCATCATGCGCCTGCGCGTCCATCATCAGCGAATGAATCACGTATGAGCCGATAAATCCGGTCGCACCTGTAATCAAAAACGAGCTGCCGCGCAAGTCTTCTATTACCTGTGTCGCATCTAACATTGCTAAAATATCTTTTTCAATGATTGGGGTTACATTCATCTTCTTTTCTCCATACAGGTAAGATAAGCATCCATCAGCTCGATATCCTCTCGGCTGGTAATTTTGAAGTTGGTGCCTTCGCCCATGACGATATGCACTTCTTCGCCAAGTTCGCAAAGGAGCGTACAAGTCGCCACCGTATTTGTAATGCCTCGCTTCTGTGCTTCTTCATGCGCCCAGACAAACTTCGACAAACGCAAGCTCTGCGGTGTCTGTGTACGCTGAATTAAATCGCGGTCAACAACTTCACATGAAGTTTCGGAATCTTCCGAACGCAACAGTGCTTCCGTACAAGGAACACATGTAACTGCAGTACCGTGACGGTGTACTCCGGCAATATTCGCATTAATAATGTTATCGCTGATTAGCGGTCTTACTGCGTCATGAATCACGATGACGTCATCCGGATTGCAGTGCTCACGCAACATCTCCATACCGTTTCTCAAAGACTCCATACCGGTGTTGCCGCCAAGTGTCAGCCATTTTACCTTACTTAAATTATATTTTCTGACGTACTTCCAAACGACGTCTTCCCATCCTCTCAAACACACAACGCCAATCGCATCGATTGCCTCGTTCCGCTGAAATGCTTCCAAGGTGTATACCAAAATCGGCTTGCCCTTGACCGAAAGAAACTGCTTAGGCGTTGTCATTTTCATACGCGCGCCCACGCCACCTGCAATGATTAAACCTACGTTCATAGCTATCTTCCTTTCAAATATTATTAAATTTTATTATAGACAGAATTGCCTTTATTGTCAACAAATTCGACCTTATTCTTTTGTCAGACCGCATTCCTGCATGATTCGCTTCGCCGCCTGTCCGTCACAATTTTTCATATAATAGTCAAAACATTCATCGAGCTTATCGCGGTACTTTTCCCAACTGCCGTCACTCAAATCACGAAGCAGCTCGTCCGGTGTTCTGTCCACACACGCCGGCAAGCTCTTGTATTCGATGTAAAATCCCCGCTCTGCCTCATATTCGTCAAGATCCGGAGCATACAGTAGGAATGGTTTGCGATAAACTAAGAAATCGTAAATGATGGTCGAGTAGTCGGAAATCAGCAAATCGGCCGATGCAAACAACTCCTCCGTCTTCATGCTGCACGCATACTGTGGATATTCCTTTTCCATGTGCGGATGCAGCTTAATAATGAAAAACCACTCATTCTCCAGTTTTTTGATAACATCGAGGATGCCGGATGTCAGCCCCTTGCTGTATGGATTTCCAGCATTGCCGGCGAAGGTCGGTGCATAGACGCACACTTTTTTTCCTTCGGCCTGCGGATAAATTTCGCGAAATTTTCTTATATTTTCCTGATTCCACGCCTGATCATAATAGCGGTCCGTGCGGGCGATTCCGGTCGCTTTTACTGTTTCAATCGGAATATTCCATGCCTGTGCCCACACCGGAATACACGGCGGCGCACTGACCGTAACCAGGTCATAATTTGCCGTCGGCTTACCGATGTAAAACTTTGGAATATCATCCTTCGCATCGTAACCCATCTTCTTCATCAGACCGCCGGCGTGCCATAACTGCACGACCGTTGTCTCCGGTCTCTTTTTGCAGGATGAAACCGGCAAAAAGTAGCTGGAAATAAATACATACTCCGCTGATGCGTACTCCTTCATAAAATCTCGCATATATTTCATCTGCTGCCTCATCGACATGTCTTTAAAATTCACACACATGTTATGCACGTGGTAACTTTTCTCTACCAGACTATCGTACATCACCTGCATGCTGTTGTTGATATATGCGCTGTGCGCGTCTGCGAAAATAATTTTCCCTTTTTCGACAGCGGCTTTACATTCTTTTTTGTAAACAAGCGGCAAGTAACAGTTTTGAATCAGCATTTTCACACACTGCTTTGCCAAAAACAGAATTTTCAAGTTTTAACTCCTTCTTTTGTCTTTAACAATCGCTCAAAAATCAGTCCAAGCGAAAACCAGCACGGTGCATAATCAAGACGCACCAGACCATTAATATTATACTTGCTGTCGCTGTAATCCCACGGACACATATTGTGTTTTTTAAGAATACTGCCGGAAATATATTCCATCGCAAAAATACACAGGGTGTACACCGCGCCGCGCACCACGACCGGTTGCTCTTTGATGCCTTTGCCGATTGGCTTTAGCAGGCATGCCATGCCATAAATCGGAAACATTAAGAGTGATGTGTTTCCCGTGCATTTTGCATCTTTCTTTTTCACGCTGCCCATGCCGGTCCACAATACTTCCGCGCACCAGCCAAGCATGCCGCACTTAATAAAATCCATATTTCTTCTCCATATACAATTATTTTGTATTAGTATGAGAAGATTTGCAGATTTCTATGCAAAGACGAGATGCGCTTAACGTATCTCTCTGATTAGCGGTTGTCATAACAGAAAACGAGCAGGAAGCAGAATTCCTGCCCGTTTTGAATTTTTAGTATAACGGGTATTTATCGGTTAATGTCTTCACTAATTCCATCGCCTTTGCCTGATTCGCGTTGACATCCTTGATTAACATGGCAATTGCTTCTGCAATCACGTCCATATCCTCTTCTACCATGCCGCGCGTCGTCACAGCCGGTGTACCGAGACGGATACCACTTGTTACAAACGGAGATGCCGGGTCGTTCGGGATGGCATTCTTGTTGCATGTAATATTCGCTGCATCTAAGAGCTTTTCTGTTTCCTTACCGGTTACGCCCATGTTGATTAAGTCAACTAACATTAAGTGATTGTCCGTACCGCCAGAAACAAGCTTTAAGCCGCGATCCGTCAAGCCATTTGCGAGTGCTGATGCATTCTTTTTAACCTGCATCTGATATGCCTTAAATTCCGGCTGCAATGCTTCTTTGAAGCTGACTGCCTTCGCCGCAATCACATGCATCAATGGGCCTCCCTGAATACCAGGGAATACTGCCTTGTTGAAGTTGAATTTCTTGGCGCTTTCTTCACTGCAAAGAATCATGCCGCCACGCGGGCCGCGCAATGTCTTATGTGTGGTCGTAGTGGTAACATCCGCATACGGGATCGGACTCATGTGCAGTCCTGCTGCTACCAAACCTGCAATATGTGCCATATCTACCATCAAATATGCGCCCACTTCATCAGCTACTTTACGGAATTTTCTAAAATCAATCTCTCTCGGATATGCGCTGGCACCGGCTACGATTAACTTCGGCTTTGCCTCCTTGGCAATTCTTAACAGCTCGTCGTAATCGATGTAGCCGTCGTCACCGACGCCATAAGGCACGATATTGAAGTATTTACCGGAAATATTTACCGGCGAACCATGAGTCAAATGACCGCCGTGCGCAAGATTCATCCCCATTACTGTATCGCCCGGCTCTACCATCGCGAAAAATGCTGCCAAATTTGCCTGTGCACCGGAGTGCGGCTGCACATTTGCATATTCACAGCCAAAAATTTGTTTTGCACGCTCGATGGCCAGTGTTTCTACCACGTCTACATATTCGCAGCCACCGTAGTAACGTTTGCCTGAATATCCCTCTGCATATTTGTTCGTCAGCGGGCTGCCCATCGCTGCCATGACAGCCTTGCTGACAAAGTTTTCCGAAGCAATCAACTCAATATGAGAGCGCTGTCTCTCCAGCTCATCATTCATCGCTGTTGCAATTTCCGGGTCAAAATTTTTGATTTCCTCGAATGAAAACATTATAAATTCCTCCTATTTTTTCATTTTTTCGTTGACCTTCCCGCCAAATCTCATATACTATAAATAAGAAAATTGTGCATTTGCACCATATGTGAATACATACGTCGGAGGTCCTATGAAATATTATTATATTGTATGTTTCATTTACTTTATTGCAATTAATTTTATCGCTTTTCTGTTGTTTGGTATCGATAAGCACAAAGCCAGCGTAGGCAAATGGCGCATCCGCGAGCGCAGCTTATTTATTACCGCCGCCCTCGGTGGCAGCATCGGCGCTCTGCTCGGTATGCGGCACTTTCGCCACAAAACTAAGCACACCAACTTCGTCATTGGCATCCCTGCCATCTTAATCGCGCAGATTATTCTTGCTCTGCTGATTCTTCATTAAGCACAATACCAATAGAAAGCTCTTCTAACTGCTTTGCATCCACCACATTTGGCGCATCTGTCATCAGACAGCTTGCGTCTTTTACTTTTGGGAAGGCAATAACTTCACGGATGTTGTCTTCCTTCGCCATCAACATTACCAAACGGTCAAGACCAAATGCCAACCCTGCGTGCGGCGGAACACCGTATTTGAAGGCATTTAAGAGGAAACCGAAACGCTCGTAAGCATCTTCTTTGGAGAATCCGAGTGCTTCAAACATGCGTTCCTGCACATCGCTTTGGTGGATTCTTACCGAACCGCCGCCGAGCTCAGTGCCGTTCAACACAATATCGTATGCTTTCGCACGAACTGCACCCGGATTTGTCTCTAGCAATGGCAAATCTTCTTCCATCGGCATCGTGAACGGGTGGTGCATTGCCACATATCTGTCCTGTTCTTCGGAATACTCAAGCAATGGGAACTCAGTTACCCAAAGGAACTTATATTCACTCTTATCTAAAATATCAAGGTATCTGGCCAGCTCCAGACGGAGATTGCCAAGTACGTCAAATACCACTTTGTCCTTATCTGCTGCGAAGAACAGTAAATCGCCCGGCTTACCATTCATTCTGGCAATCAGCGCACTCATTTCATCTTCAGCCATGAACTTTGCAAAAGAAGACTTAATCGCGCCGTCTTCACCGATTGCAATGTATGCAAGACCCTTTGCGCCGAAATCTTTTGCGTAAGCAACGAAGCTGTCAATTTTCTTACGAGGCATTGCTCCCTGACCTTCGGCATTGATACCGCGCACGGAGCCGCCGGCTGCCAGCGCTCCGGTAAATACGCCGAAACCACACTCTGCCACTAAATCGGACACATTGGTGATTTCCATACCAAAACGGATATCCGGTTTATCGCTACCATAACGCTCCATCGCTTCCTTCCATGTCATGCGTGGAATCGGCAACGGTACATCCACTCTGAGAATTTCTTTGAATAATCCAGCTAATAAACGCTCGTTCACATCAATCACATCATCCACATCAACAAAGGATAATTCCATATCAATTTGTGTGAATTCCGGCTGTCTGTCTGCGCGCAGATCTTCGTCACGGAAGCACTTTGTAATCTGCAGATAACGGTCATAACCGGAGCACATTAAAAGCTGCTTAAAAAGCTGCGGAGACTGTGGCAGCGCATAGAAGTTGCCCGGATGAATACGGCTCGGCACGAGATAGTCTCTTGCTCCTTCCGGGGTACTCTTTGTCAGCATCGGAGTTTCAATTTCCAAAAATCCTTCTTTTGTCAGGAATGAACGCACATAGGTTGTGACATCGCTACGTAGCTTTAAATTTCTCTGCAAGTGCGGCTTTCTCAAGTCAAGATAGCGATATTTCAGGCGAAGTTCCTCTCTTGTGTTTGAGCCTTCCTCAATCGGGAACGGCGGTGTCTGCGCTTCAGATAAAATACGCAATGCGGTCACGCGTATTTCAATATCGCCGGTTTTTAATGCGGAATTAATCGCACCTTCTCTGGCCTGTACGAGACCTTCTATTGCAATAACGAATTCATTTCTTAATGTCTCAGCTCTCTCAAAACCTTCCTTGCTGACATCGTTTTCATCAAATACAAGCTGTATGATACCGGAGCGATCTCTTAAATCTATAAAAATCAAACCTCCTAAATTTCTTCTTTTCTGCACCCAGCCCATCAGAGTTACCTTTTCGCCAATATTTTGACCTGACACTTCGGTGCATCTGTGACTTCGCTTCATGCCTTTCATTGAATCTGCCATCGTTTTTTCCTCCAAATTCTATTTCTATTCTATTTCAGCGCTGCCCGCATCTTCGTGGAGCAACCGTTGTAATGCAATAAACATTTTTAAATCAAAGTTTTTCACTTCTTCTATCATCAGGCGAATGGCTGTCTCCTCTCCATACGACTTACGGTAGGTACGGTCAGATGTCAGCGCTGTATAAACATCACATATTCTCAGAATGCGTGCGCTTTCCGGAATCTGTTCGCCGATTAGGTTATCCGGGAAACCGGAACCGTCAAAATTTTCGTGGTGATGAAGCACCGCCTGCAAAATTTCTTCCGCGAATTCTTTTTCTTTTAATATCTGATAACCCAAGGTCGCGTGACTGCGGATGTAACGGATTTTTTTCACGTTCATCGTATCAATTGCCGCCTTAGTATTCAAATACGGTACAAGTAACATCTTGCCGATATCGTGCACCATTCCAGCGAGTGCAACATTTGCGCAGAACTCATCGTCATAACCCATATATTTCGCCAAATCATAAGCAAGATTGCTGACCTTTACGCCATGATGAAATGCATCAGTAAGTGCCAGCTCATATGCTGCCGCCAAATCCGCATCTAATCCATCCTCATCCACTTCTGCATCTATCTCTGTCACTCGACTGTTTCCGTGGGAATCAAGTGGGTTGATGCTGTGAAAATAATTACGCTTACGGTCGATCATTTCATCAATTTTCGACACATAAATTTCCACATTTTTCACATTAGCCACACGCTCAATTTCGCCGGTATCGTAGTTGACAAATTTACTGATTGCCCCCGCTCCGAGTGCCAAAATTGTCTGCTTTTCTTCCATAATGAGGATATTGTAAAGTCCTGCTTTTTCTACAGTTGAATAGCCAACATTTTCCATATTCCCTTCCATATTTTTTTGACGGTACAGGTAATACGGAACCAGGCCCATCTCGCGAGCATAGTTCTCGGTCATCTTCATCAAGTCGACGTCGTTTTCATAATGATAGTCAGAAAAATCCTTCTTCATGATATTTAGTCTGGCTGCACGCTTTAATGCCAACGAATGTACTGTCAGACTGTCTGGCGCCATTTTCTTGATTTCCTCCAATGTGTAACGCACATTGTCCGGCGTCTCGCCCGGCAGACCTACAATGAGGTCCATATTTATATTATCAAAGCCAATTTCCCTAGCCATAGAAAACGCTTCTTTGATTTGTTCTACAGTATGTTTTCTGCCGATGATATCCAGCGTTTTCTGGTTCATTGTTTGTGGATTAATCGAAATTCGTGTTACCCCGTTTGCTTTTAGCACCTCGAGCTTTTCACGTGTGATGCTGTCCGGTCTGCCTGCTTCCACGGTAAATTCCAGCATATGTGACAAATCAAATTTACTGCACACAGCCTTTAAGAGACGTTCTAACTGCTCCGCTTCCAGCGTCGTCGGGGTTCCGCCCCCAATATAAACCGTATTTAACGTTCTGTCGCTGTATGCTTTCGCAGCAAAATCAATTTCTTGAAGTAACGCCTCAAGATAAGGCTCGGTAATCTTTTTAAACTTCGCTAACGGGTATGAGGTAAATGAGCAGTATGCACAGGTCGTCGGACAAAACGGAATGCCGATATACAAACTGTAGCCATTTTTATAATCAATCGGGGCTAAAATCTTTAACTCACGCTTGCCGATTTCCAAGCTCAAATCAATCTTCTCCGCCGAAGTATAATAGGTATCCTGCATATACTGACGAATTTCGTCATCGTTTTTACCGGCCTCCAACATGGAAACTGCAATCTTTGCCGGACGAATACCGGTTAACGACCCCCACGGGAGCTCTTTTCCGGTCCACTCGCACAACATCTGATAAAGCTTCTGCTTCAGCTTATTTTTTGTGCCGGTACGGTCGGCAAAATCGACCTTATCACTGCTAATCAGCGATTTTTTCCCGATTTCTTCCAATGATAAATGGATGGCAGCATCGGTATATCTGACATCCACAATGAAATCTCCGGCTTCCGCGTCATCTGCCTCCGAAACAACGGTTTTCATCTCGGTTTTCGGGAAAAATGCTTTTACCAAAGATTGTATATCATACTCAAATTCTTGTCGGTTCAATCGAATAATAATCATAATGTATCCTAATGTAGTAACTTTTTGCATCCGCTAATAACGCACCGCCTGCGCTAACGGGTTGTATTTTCTTTCTATTTCTATGGTAGTTGCTTCGCCGTGTCCGGAATACACTACCGTACTCTCCGGCAAGGTTGTAAAGAGCTTCTTGCCGCTCGTAATCATCTCACGCATGTTTCCTGTTGGGAAATCCACGCGGCCATATGACTGCGCAAATAACGTATCACCGGCAAACAACATGCCTTTTTCTTCTTCAAAATAGCAACAACTGCCGCAAGTATGTCCCGGTGTGTGTAACACTCGAAAGTTCATTCCGGCCACAGATATATTTTCGCCATCCTTTACGAAAACATCGGCTGTGAGTGTCTGATTTATGTCAAACATCGCAAACAAATTCTTCTTCGCAGACTCTAAAATCTCCTGCTCGCATTCATGAGCGTAAATCTTGCATCCGTAACGCTCATGCAAGGCCGCGGCCGCACCCATATGGTCAAAATGACCGTGCGTCAACAAAATCGCCACCGGCTTGCAATCGTAAAAGTCAAGTTGCGCAACAATACGCATTTCTTCGGCCCCCGGATCGATGATGACGGCTTCTTTCTTCTCTTCGTCGCAAAGAATATAGCAGTTCGCTTGATAGCTCCCCACCGGAAAATAAATCAATTTCATAAAATTCTCTTTCTCATTCAAACTTCACGTACACTCTGCCAAATCGCATCAGCCTGTTGTACGTTCGATATCAGTAACGTTCGGCACGCTGCGAATCTTCGCTATCAGCTGATTCAACTCATCTTTGCTTGTCACAGCAAAGCTCATCGAAATCGTCGCCTGACCGCTCTTGCTCGTGCGGCTGTTCATCGCTGTCACATCGATATTACGCTCGGTAAGAATTTTTGAAATATCCGACAAAAGTCCGGTACGGTTCTCGCAGTAAATGTTGATATCTGCCTCGTACTTCTCACCGGCCATCTTCACAGCATCTTCCTGCCAGTCGGCTTCAATCAAGCGGTCACGCTCCATCTCCGGCAGATTCATCATATTGATGCAGTCCGTTCTGTGAATGGATACACCGCGGCCGCGGGTAATAAATCCGACAATCTCGTCGCCCGGCACCGGCCCGCAACATTTGGAGAAACGTACCGCCACATCCGTCAGTCCCTTAACCGTAATACCGCTCTTGGAACGCATCGGCTTCGGCTGATTTTCTGCTTTGGCAATGCTCTCCTCCACCTTCGTCAGCACTTCTGCGTCGGATACCGGCTTTGGATTGAGCTTCTCGTATTCCTCAAGAATACGGTTGATAATCTGACCTTCCTTCAAACCGCCATGTCCGATCGATGCCAGCATGGAATCCCAGTCGTGGCAGCTATAGCGCTTGAGGACCTTATTCAGGTACTGCGGCTTCAAAATATCGCTTAACACAATTCCCTTCGCCTTACAATATTTGTCGACGAGTTCCTTGCCGCGGATGATATTATCTTCTTTTAATTCCTGCTTGAACCACTGGTTAATCTTCGTCTTAGCCTGCGAGCTCTTAACAATCTTTAGCCAGTCACGGCTCGGCCCTTTGGAATTCTGCGAAGTGATAATCTCGATTCGGTCACCGTTGTGAATCGTATAATCGATATTGACCATCTTGCCGTTGACGCGGGCGCCGACCATCTTGTTTCCGACCGCACTGTGAATGCTGTATGCAAAGTCAATCGGATTCGAGCCCTTCGGCAAGTTTTTCACGTCGCCATTCGGGGTAAAGCAGTATACATTTTCGGAGAACAAGTCCAAATCACTCTTAAGAAGTGACATAAATTCCCTGTTGTCCTTCATATCACGCTGCCACTCCAGAATTTGGCGCAGCCAGCTCAATTTTTCTTCTTCGTTGTTGATACCGGTTCCGTTTGGATTTTCCTTGTACTTCCAATGGGCAGCAATACCGTATTCTGCGGTACGGTGCATCTCCATCGTACGAATCTGAATTTCAAACGGCTGGCCGTTCTTGCCCATCAGCGTCGTGTGCAACGACTGGTACATGTTCGGCTTCGGCATCGCGATATAGTCCTTAAAACGTCCAGGAATCGGCGTGTATTTTTCATGTATGACACCGAGCGCAGCATAACAATCGCGCACGGAATCCACAATAATACGCACTGCAAATATGTCGTACACCTGGTCAAGTGTCTTGTTCTGATTGACCATCTTTTTATAAATACTGAAGAAATGCTTCACCCGGCCGTTAACCGTAGCCTCAATCTGCGCTTCCTTTACGACATCACTGACTTCTTCAATCAGATTTACAATGTAATTATTATTATACATCATCTTTTTATTGACCTGCTCGACGAGCGTGTTATACGTGTCAGGCTGTAAATAAGATAATGCTAAATCGTCTAATTCAATTTTTACTTTAGAAATACCGAGGCGGCTGGCAATCGGAGAATAGATGTCCATCGTCTCTCTGGCTTTTTCCTTCTGCTTCTCTGGCTTCATATATTCCAGTGTTCTCATATTGTGCAAACGGTCCGCCAGCTTAATTAGAATCACACGGATATCCTTGGCCATGGCCAGAAACATTTTTCGCAGATTTTCTGCCTGCTGTTCCACCTTATCGGCATCATAATTCAATCTTGTCAACTTCGTTACGCCGTCAACAAGTTCTGCAACGTCAGAGCCGAACACCTCCGTCAACTGCGCCTTTGAGTAGTCGGTATCTTCCACAACATCGTGCAAAAGGCCTGCCGCTATTGTCTCCTTGTCGAGTTCCAACTCTGCCAAAATAATCGCCGTGCAAATCGGATGGATGATATATGGCTCGCCGGATTTTCTCCTTTGGTCCTTATGTGCTTCCGTAGCAACCTGATAAGCCTTCTCAATCATACTCAAATCGGTCGATAGACGGTATTTACGAATCGTCGCGATTAACTTCTGATATAACGCTTCCGGCGTCGTCTCTTTGAAGTCGGAAATCGGCTCATCTGCACGAATTACGCTATCCGGGTTTTTCATTACAGCAGTCTCTTCCATAGCACATCCCTCTCTTTTGCAAAATCGTATCATCCGTTAAATTTCATTGTACCATCCCACTGAAATTTGTCAACCTTTAGCTTTCCGCACAAAAACGAAAACTTAATAATCGTAACTGCAATGTTCTGCGACCTAAATATTCATTTACTGACGGTTCAAACAAAATATCCGCATAAATCGGATTCGTTCGTCCGGCAAGTGCTGCCTCGACCGCTTCCGCTCCGCAGTCACATTTTGCAGTTTCCAGTATCTCTTCGCTATCGCCGAAGGCAATACCATCCATCCGCAGTCCTGTTTCATCCTCGAACGTCATACGAATTACGTTGCGTTTTTTTCCAAGCACGCCGAGTCGCACAACTGATAAATGTCGCTCGGCAAACACCGGTTTTTCATTTGCTTTGCCAAACGGTTCGAGTATTTTTAATTCCTCGATTAATGTTTCGGAAACATGCTTAAGCGACATACGCAAGTCAATATAAGTTTTCGGCGTTAAATCTTTCTCCGACAGATTCGCCTGTGCATTTAGACGCTTCCGTAAAATGTCAATATTTTCTTCCGGCAATGAAAGGCCTGCCGCCATCGGATGTCCGCCGAATTTTGTCATCAAATCTTTGCATTGTGAGAGTTTTTCAAACATATTGTAGGCTTCAATCGAACGTGCCGAACCTTTGGCCCCCTCCTCTGCATTCGTCAAAATAATCGTCGGCTTGTAGCAATACTCGCGGATACGTCCGGCAATAATTCCAGCAAGACTTTCGTGGCAATTCGGAAGATACAGGACGAGCACTTGATCGTCCGCATAGAAATCAAGCTGCTTTTTCGCCTCCTCGACGCCTTCATTTGTCATCGCTTTGCGGATATCGTTTAATTCTTTGAGTTGCAGGGCGATGTTTTCCGCCTGTTTTTCTGCATCTGCACCATCAAGCAACAAAAGCTCAGCTGCCATTTTAGCACTGTCTAAACGTCCGCTGGCATTTAAACACGGCCCCAAAATAAAGCCGATATGATATGCACTGATGGTATCAAGCGCAATCTGATTAACCTCTGCCAATTTGCGAACACCGATGTATTTACTCTCACGAATCATCTGCAAGCCGTATCTTGCAATAATACGATTTTCTCCTTGCAAATCAACGATATCGCCAATTGTGGCAATTGCCGCTAATTCCAAAAGTGGCAGCACAGCCGTTTCGCCACGGCCGACTTGTCGAAATAACGCATCCATCAGCTTATAAGCGACCCCTCCTCCACACAAATGTTTGCATGGGTACTCGCAGTCGCTCTGCTTCGGATTGATAATTGCATCCGCCGGCGGAAGTATCTCACATTTATCTGTCGCCGTTTCTTCAAACGGGATATCATGGTGATCGGTAACAATCACGGTCAAACCCAGCTCTTTTGCATAACGAATCGCATCTACCGCCGCAATTCCATTGTCGCACGTAATAATCATACCGATTCCATCGTCGTACGCCTGTCCAATCAGACTATCATTGATTCCGTAACCGTCCATGATACGATTTGGAATTGCTAAGTCCACATCTGCGCCAAGCGATTTTAGTCCACGCAATAAAATCGCCCCGGAACACACGCCGTCAATATCATAATCGGAAATGATACGGATACGTGTGCCCGCGCCAAGTGCCGCCAGAATCAGATTGACTGCCCGGCGCATGTCTTTTAACAACCACGGGTCGTGCATATCCGCCGGTGTATCATATAAGAAATGTCGAAATTCATTCTCAGTTACGAGGTTTCGGTTTCTCATAATACGAATCAGCACAGGGTCTACCCCCAACTTCGCACCGAGACCGCTAAAATCTGCTTTTTTTGTGTGTAACATCCACTGCTCTTTGATTTTTTTCATACTTTCATCCTATAGAAAATCTGACGGACTTATAGCCCGCCAGACTTTTATGTTTTATTCTTTTTTATCTGCTCGTTTCGCTTTTCTCTTTTCGGATATCATCTTCATACTATACCACAAAGCACCTGTAATAAATACAGATGAATATGCGCCAACAATAATACCTACAATCAAAGGCATTGCGAAGAGTCGAATTGAGTTCACGCCCAACAGGAATACCATGAAAATGGTAATAAAGGTCGTAAAAGTAGTGTATAAGCTTCTGGTCAACGTCTGAGTGATACTCTTATTGACAACATCTGCGTAGGTCTCTTTCGGCCCCATAAATTCAAGATTCTCACGGATACGGTCAAAAATAACAATGGTCGCATTAATCGAGTAACCTACGATCGTCAGCATGCAAGCAATAAATGTGTTATCCACGGAAATACGTGCCACGCCGTAGAACACGAGTACTATAAGCACGTCGTGCAGCAGGGCGATAATCGCACTGGTCGCAAACTTCAAATCTTTGAATCGCATCCAAATATAAAGCAGCATGCAAAGCGTTGCCAACAATACCGAAATAATCGCGTCAGACTTCATTTCTTCGCTGACGGAGGAGCTGATATAGTCGGTCTGGAAACTGGATTCAATCGCGCCGAACTGTTCAACCAATACTTTTTTTACCTCAGCAAGCACCTGATTTTCGGTATTATCAATGTCGGTTGCAGTCGCATCTGTACCAGTCGCAAGGTTTACATTATTAAGCTCTTTCATACGAATGACGATTTCGCTGGAGTCAATGTAACACTGACCCTGTACGTCGGTGTCTCCAATAATCTCCTGAATGACCGGCTTAATATTTTCATTGAAATAATCAATATCATAATTTTCTTTGTATTCAGCCGTAACGGAAGTACCGCCGCGGAATTCCACAGAATAGTTCAAAAATCCTTCGCCGCTTGCACTTTTTATGCCCATAAAAACAAGACCTGCCGCAATCACAAGGCCGGAAATAATCAGACAAATATTTTTCTTGCCAAGGAAGTTGATTGGCTTTCTTTCCTTCGCTGCGCCATAGAATTTCTTATCCTTAACACCCATGCGGAACACAAGATACATCAGGAATCTGGAAATCACCATGGCTGTAAACATGGAAGTTAAAATACCAACAGCTAAAGTCTGTGCGAAGCCCTGTACAGGACCGGAACCCTTCCACATCAAGATGAGTGCCGCAATAAAGGTTGTAATATTACCGTCAACAATCGCACTTGTCGCCTTCTTAAAGCCGGTCTTAATCGCCGTTTCCACTCGTTCACCGGCTGCGATTTCTTCCTTTATACGTGCGTAAATAATAACATTCGCATCAACTGCCATGCCGATGGAGAGGATAATACCTGCAATACCCGGCAAAGTCAGGGTCAGGTTGAACGCCTGCATAATCAGCA
Source organism: Lachnospiraceae bacterium (assembly GCA_015057275.1). Classification (GTDB taxonomy): domain Bacteria; phylum Bacillota; class Clostridia; order Lachnospirales; family Lachnospiraceae; genus SIG308. Next base: position 131,111 of record SVEO01000002.1, read on the forward strand.
TTTCAAGTGCGATATATAAAATCAGTGCAAAACTGGAAACAAGGCCCGGCACACGGTAAACAATAATCATGAAAATGATAACAATCAGGAATCCAATCAGACCTGCAGTTACACTGGAACCGAGCGCGTCATTACCAAGCTTGGCACCGACCACCGAAGAACTAATCTGCTCTAATTCAAGGCTCAGAGAACCAATACGAATCATCGATGCGAGTTCATCTGCCACCTCGTAGGTGTCCATACCTGTAATGACACACTCACCATTCGTAATTACTGCGGATACGACCGGGGCACTGATAATTTCGCCGTCATACATGATAGCCAATTCCTGATCCATCAACTGCAAGGTTGCTTCTGCCAGCTTTTTTGTACCTTCTTCTGTCATCTTCAGTGCAACAACATAACTTAAACCATCGGTAGAAAGACCGTCTCCTGTGCTGCTGGACTGTGTATTCGGCTGTGCATCAGCAATATCTGTACCATTCAGCCAAACTGTATAAGCTTCGTTTACCTCGGTGGAAGGATCATCTTTCTTTCCGCTGTCGGATACGAACTGCAAAGAGCCCGGTCTGCCCAATTCTTCTGCCACCTTCGCGTCATCATATTCGCCCGGAATATCGACCGTAATACGGTCTGTACCTACCGCATAAACCTGCGATTCCGTGCTATATGTAAATACACGCTTTTCTAATTTGTTTTTTGTGTCATTAAATTCCTCTTCGGTAAACGAATCATTCTTAACCTGATAGGTAATGCTCACGCCGCCCTTTAAGTCTAATCCCAACTTAACGTTCTTCGCGCTGCCGGTGTGATTTTCACCGACACCGAAATATGTAATTCCGGCAATGACTGCAATTGCAATCAGTGATAATGCAAATAAAACGCTGCTTAACCCTTTCTTCATTCTTTTTGTCCTTCTTTCTGTTTATTCTTCCTCTGCTAACGCAGCTTTAATCATAATCGCACATTCCACACGCTTTCTTTGCATCTCGCAACCGATGTCGTATGCGTCGTGAATCGTACCATGGAACTGGTAGGAGTTGGCTGCACAGCCACCGCTGCAGTAAAATTTAGCGAAACAGTTCTTGCATTTTTCCTTAGAATATACGTTGCAGCTCTTGAATTCCTTTACAAGGTCCTGACGCTTAATGCCTTCATCCACATTTCCCATCAGAAATTCTTCCTGACCAACGAACTGATGGCACGGATAAAAATCCCCCCAAGGGGTTACCGCCAGATATTCTGTGCCGGAACCGCAGCCGGAAAGACGCTTTGCCACACAAGGTCCCTGCGTCAAATCAATCATAAAATGAAAGAAATTAAAGCCGTTTCCTTCCTTCGCGCGCTTAATGTATTCTTCCGCCAGAATATCGTACTGCTCCATAATCGCCGGCAAATCTTCCTCACGAATCGCATACGGCTCGTCCTCGCCGCCAACCACCGGTTCTATGGACATCTGCTTAAATCCCAAATCTGCAAAGTGTTTGACGTCTTCCGCAAAGTCGATATTTTCGCGCGTAAATGTGCCGCGCACATAGTAATTGTTCTGGTTTCTGCTTTCCGCTAACTTCTGATACTTAGGAACAATCAAATCATAGCTACCTTTGCCGTTGCGGAACGGACGCATCGCATCGTTAACCGACTTTCTTCCGTCAAGACTAAGCACCACGTTTGCCATCTCGCGGTTGGCAAATTCCATTACCTCATCGTTTAAAAGGACGCCGTTTGTCGTCAAAGTGAAACGGAACTTCTTGTTAAATTCCTCTTCTTTGGAACGGCCGTAGCGTACAAGCTCTTTTACCACATCCCAGTTCATCAACGGTTCACCGCCGAAAAAATCCACTTCCAAATTTTTTCGTTTGCCGGAGTTGGCAATCAAAAAGTCGAGCGCCTTCTTTCCGACTTCGAGGCTCATCAGCGCTCTTCTGCCGTGGTATTCTCCCTCTTCCGCAAAACAGTATTTGCAGGCAAGGTTGCAGTCGTGCGCGATATGTAGGCACATCGCCTTCACAACCGTCGGACGGTCGTCCATCATCGAGATGTACGGTTCGTAACTATCCTCAGTAAATAGCTGGCCATCTTTCTTTAATATTTCAATTTCTTCATATGCTTCCTTAATGTCTGCTTCCGGGTATTCGCACTGCAATTCACAGATTATTTCATCAAGCGAATGACTCTCATACATGGCAATCATTCGGTACATCAAATCATCTGTCACATGCACACAACCGCTGTTGACATCGAGCACAATGTTGTATCCGTTGTTTTTATATTGGTGTATCACTTGAAACCTCCATAGGTCGTGAATTTATTTTCTTAATAACGCAAGAGGCTGTTGTCATACTTTTTTCAATATGACAACAGCTTCCGAAATTTCATTTTCTTCTGAAAAACAATTATTTATTGTTTTCGCAGCTCTGATTTCCTACGGTACAGGATGTCTTACAAGCAGACTGGCAGGATGTCTGGCATTCGCCGCAGCCGCCCTTCTTCATTGTATCCTTTAAAGTCTTATTTGTTAATGTCTTTACGTGCTTCATGGATAAGCTCCTCCTTATTACATAATCTTTCACGAGTATAACACATTTCGCCAAGAATTCAAATATTTTTTTCATTTCTTCCGCATATATTCCGCAAAAAATATGTGGATATGTAACTTTTTAGCTAATCATGCCGCCAAACATCCCGGCGAGCGTACAAATCGCCGCGGAAACGAGCATACCGACACCATCATCATAAAAGTGCCTTGTGAGAATAAACGAGATGGCCGACACCACTACAAAGTAAATTAAACCTTGCAGTGCGCCCCAAAGGAATCTTTGCTTTTCCTTCACTTTGCCAATAATAAATCCTCCCAGCAGATTTGCCAAAATGTAAATGACGACCACTCCGACGGCAATCGCAGTATCGCGCCACTGAAATTTGTAGGCAAGCCCGGCCAACGCAAGAATCATAATTGCGCTGAATCCGTAGACTGCCAGCAAAACCTTCAAGAAAATCTTCCATACTTTCATATTCCGTTTTCCCTTTGGTCAACCTTTTTTTCAATATATGACCGGGAAGCAGGAAACATTCCGTATGGTTTTAGTCTTCTAATTTGCCATACTGCTCATCGCAATACATGCAGCGGTAAATCTTCTTTTCCTTATCAGAAAGAACAAACACCTGCTCAAGCTCCTGCTCGATTGATGTGATGCAGCGTGGGTTTTTGCACTTCACTACATTTGTAATCTTCTTCGGGAGCATCAATTTCTTCTTTTCGGTAATCTTACCATTCTCAATTACGTTAATCGTAATCGCATCATCGATATATCCTAAGACATCCAAATCCAACACATCAAGCGGTGCGCTGATTTTAATGATGTCCTTGCAACCCATTTTGTTGCTGGTTGCATTCTTAATAATCGCCACCTGACAGTCCAGCTTATCAAGTCCAAGATATTTGTAAATGGACATGGACTTTCCTGCTTTGATATGGTCTAACACAAATCCATTCGTTAAGCTTCCTACATTCAACATATCATTCTCACCTTTCCGCATTTGCTTCATCTACTTTGATATTCAATAAGGTAAGGATTAATGCCATTCGGGCATAAACTCCAAACTGCGCCTGCTTAAAATATGCTGCTCTCGGGTCTTTGTCAATCTCCACCGAAATTTCGTTTACTCGCGGTAACGGATGCAGAATAATCATATCTTCCTTGGCATTCTGCATCTTGTCCTTATCTAAAATGTACACATCTTTCAAACGAACGTAATCCTGCTCATTAAAGAAACGTTCTTTCTGCACTCTAGTCATGTAAAGTACATCGAGCTCGCCCATAACCTCTTCCATACTTTCCACTTCGCGGAACGGAATGTTATTTGCCACCAGCACATTTTCACGAATATAATCCGGCAGCGCCAATTCCTTCGGCGCAATCAGAACGAAAGAAATGTTTGCATAACGGACAAGCGCATTTATTAAGGAATGTACCGTTCTGCCAAACTTCAAATCTCCGCACAAACCAATGGTCAGATTGTTCAGTTTCCCTTTCAAGGAACGAATCGTCAACAAGTCCGTCAACGTCTGCGTTGGATGATGATGACCCCCGTCACCGGCATTAATCACTGGAATACCTGAATGTAACGATGCTACTAATGGTGCGCCCTCCTTCGGGTGTCTCATTGCACATATATCAGCATAGCAGGAAATAATACGAATCGTATCTGCTACACTTTCTCCCTTTGATGCCGAGCTAGAGTCGGCAGAAGAAAAGCCTAACACACTACCGCCTAAATTTAACATTGCTGCCTCAAAACTTAAACGGGTACGGGTACTAGGCTCATAAAACAAAGTTGCTAATTTCTTACCATGACATACTTCAGAATACTTTTCACGATTTTCTTTTATATCAGTTGCCAAATCAAGAAGTTGATTAATTTCTTCTGCGCTGAAATCCAACGGACTAATTAAATGTCTCATGATGTTCCTCCATTCTGTCGCATAACGACAAATACATCATAATATAAATCGACTAATTTTTCAACGCTTTTTTCTCGGTTTTCACAATTTGAATTTTATCGACACGCTTTTTATCCAGCGTAAGAACTGTCAAAGAACATTCTTCGAGTTCTACTGAGTCTCCTACCTCCGGAATCTTATCGAGTGCTTCGATAATAATGCCTGCAAGCGACTCATATTCATCCGAAGAAAGTTTTAAATCAAGTTCATCATTGATATCTGCAATACGTGTCTGTCCGGATACAATATACTCACTTTGCGTAATAGAGTGAATCTGATCTTCCTCATCATAGTCATATTCATCACGAATATCCCCGACGATTTCTTCAAGAATATCTTCTAAAGTAAGAAGTCCGGCCGGTACTCCGTATTCGTCGAGAACGATACTGCTGTTGACCGCTGTTTTCTTCATTTCCAGCATCAAATCATTCAAACGCTTGGATTCATAAGTGAAGTGTGCTTCTCGCAAGAAATCACGAATATGGAAGTCATGTTTCTTATCATATAAAAGCAAATCTTTTATATTAAGAATACCGATAATATTATCGGTACTATCTTCATAAACCGGGAATCGCGTGAAACGGTCTCGAATAAAAATTTCCAAAAGTTCTTTGTAACTGCTTTCCACATCCACAATTGTCATATCAATACGCGGTACCATAATATCCTTCGCTGTCGCATCGCCAAGATCAAACACATTCTTGATTAGCTTGCGTTCTTCGGTCTCGATAATCCCTTCCTCATGACTGACATCCACCATTGTACGCAATTCGGTTTCGGTAATAACGCTGGCCTTCTTATCCGGATCAACACCGATAAACTTCATCACGCCACCCGCCATAAAATTAATCACGACAATTACCGGTGTGAACACCGTCATGATAGCTAAAATAATCGGCGCATAAAACAATGCCATCTTTTCTGCATGGACTGTCGCCATGTTTTTTGGTGTAATCTCACCGAAAATAAGAATTAAAATCGTCAGGATACCGGTTGCAAAGCTTACTGCATAGTCATTAAACAACTTCTGCGCAAGAAGCGTGGTTAATGCAGATGCAGACAAATTCACAATATTATTACCGATAAGAATTGCACTGAGCATCTTACCGGAATTCTCCGAAATTTTCTGCAACTTATCGGCATTTTTTACGCCATCTTCAACCAATGCTCTTACTCGTACCTTACCGATAGTAGTTAGTGAAGTTTCTGCCGATGAAAAGAATGCGGACATGCCTAATAAACAGACTAAAACTATTAATTGAAATATTTCTCCTGAGCCCATAATTTCCTTTCTTTATAACAGTTAAAAATGATATCTTGATGTAAATGAGTAGGACGATAAGCCGGGTTATGTCGAGAATGATCATCTATCTAGGCCTGATGTTACCACCAGGCTCAAGCGACCTACCCGAAAGCAGACGGGCCGCCTTATGCTTTCTATTGGTCTTGCTTCGAATGGGGTTTACATGTGCCCTGCCTGTTACCAGCCAGGCGGTAGTCTCTTACACTGCCCTTCCACCCTTACCACTTGCGTGGCGGTATATTTCTGTTGCACTTTCCTGGGAGTCACCTCCACCGGACGTTATCCGGCATCCTGCCCTATGAAGCCCGGACTTTCCTCACCCGGTTTCCGAAGGAACCGGCCGCGATCATTTATCCTACTCATACACATTTACGAGGCATTATATATGAAATCAAAAAAAATGTAAAGAAGTTCGTTAAAAATCGTAGCAAATCCGTACTCTTTACGAGAAACAGCTACCGCCGATAAATTCACGCAAAAGCGAATTGTTTGGCACATGCTCGCTTGTCACTCCCAGAAAATAATCCAGGAAATCAAGCATTCTCTTGGCCTCCGGATAATATTCGTCCTCCGGTCCAATCGTAAATAAGAGCGGCTCCGCAAACTGCTTTAACACCGACAATTCATAAATTAGTGTTGAGTTAAACATCACATCTGCTTCTTCCTGATACGGGAAAATGTTCTTTTCCTCGCCGCGGCGAACAGAAGCCCACATCGCAAGTGTCGCCTTTGCATCAAGATTTCTCGTCCGCGCATCACGAACCATGCGACGAAGCATTCGGCAATCCGCGGTCGGAATGCGGTTGTGTTCATCTACATTTAACTGCGTCAACGCACTGAGATAAATCTTAAATTTTCGTTCTTTCGGAAGTTGACTTGTCAGGCGGTCATTCAGGCAGTGAATGCCTTCAATTACCAAAATATCATCCTCCGCCAACTGCAAACGCTTTCCTTTATACTCGCGACATCCCTTCATAAAATTGAATGTAGGAAGCTCCACAGCCTCTCCGGCAATCAACGCTAACATATCTTTTTGAAACTGTTCAATATCCACCGCCTCAATCGCCTCAAAATCATATTTTCCATCCGCATCGCGCGGCGTAAATTCCCGGTCCACAAAATAATCATCTACTGCAATCGGGTGTGGCTTTAATCCGTATGCCCGCAACTGAATAGATAGGCGGTGTGAAAATGTCGTCTTGCCGGACGAGGATGGCCCCGCAATTAGAACAATCTTCTTTGTATAATCCTCAGCAATCGTCTTGGCAATTTCTGCAATCTTCCGTTCCTGCAAGGCTTCCTGCACAAGCATCAGTTCCGTAATATTTCCGTTAACAATCTGTTCATTCAGCTCGCCGATGGTTGATGCCTCCATCCGCTTAATCCAGTCGTCGGCCTCCAAGAGCGTATCCGACAATTTCTGCGGAATCGTCTCCTCCGGCACCACCAATGGATTTTTCACAGACGGTAAATGTAATAAAAATCCATCCTCAAATAGGGAAAGGCCAAAATTTTTCAGATTTTCGGTATTCGGAAGCATATGTCCGTAAAAGTAGTCCTCGAAACCGTCTAACTCATAAATCGGAACCTTCTCATGCTTACGGAAACGGAACAGCTTTTCCTTCTCATACATTCGATGTCGGCGAAACAACTCAATCGCTTCACCCGTTTCCATGTGGCGTTTACGAATCGGCTTACGTTCCCGTACCATCTGCTCCATCTTTTTCTGCACCGAAAAAAGCAGTTCTTTTGTCAACTCTACTTTCCCTTTATATGCACAAAACAGACTATGCCCCAGCGAATGCTTAATCTCTATTTTTTTTATATTTTTGATACCGCATACATCGTAAAATGCTTTCAACATCAACAACGTAACACTTCTACGGTACGCTTCCATTCCGTATTTCTCGCCAATTGTAATAAATTCAATATGACTATTTTTACCGGCATGATGATACAATTCACATATCTTGCCGTTTTTTACGGCTAGTGCAATCGGATACGAATATTCCGGCTGTACTTTTTTTGCAAGCTGATACAATGTTGTATCTGCCGAAAATTCTATCTCTTGCCCTCTTACAACCCCTTTATACATTTCCATAGATTTCAGTCCTTTCTATTCGCCTGATATCTTCTCAAAGCCTCCTGATACTTTTCAATTTCTACATCCAACTCTGCACAGCGTTTTATTACAACATCGCTCTGTTCTCTTGCCAATTCCGCACGAATCTGTGCAAGTTTCTCCACCTTATCCGAAAGATATTTCCCGACAATTTCCTCATTACTCTCAAGAAGTCGCTTTCCGAATATAAAATCAATCTCGTCTGCATAATCACAGACGCCCGGCTCAGCAATGATGATAGTATAGTATTTCCCATCTTCCTTTATCATATGTTCTTCGAGGATTTGAAAATACTCTTTCGCCAATTTTTGGCGCACGAGAAAAATCTCCGATTGCGGCGATAGCACGAGACGTGAAAATGTCTCATGATGAATAACTGACCGGCCATCATCCAGAATCCGCGCCATCAGGCTGCCACCCATGCCGGCAATCAACACATGATCCACCTCTCCCGGAAGCAATTTTTCCATGCCGTCAGACTGTCTTGTTTCGATGATTTGTTCTAATCTATAATTCTGAATATGCTCTTTTGCTTTGCTCAGCGGTCCCGGATTGATATCCATGGCAATTGCATGCTTAATTCTGCCGGCCTTCGCCAGATAAATCGGGACATACCCATGGTCCGTGCCGACATCTGCTAACACCGCGCCTTTTTTTACAAATCCGGCCACCGTCTTTAATCGCTCTGAAATTTTCACGTTATTATCCTAACCTATAATTGAATTTTAATCCGCTTTAAATCCATCTGCTCTTTTAAAAGCTTCTGGAATTCTGTCGGGTCACTGACTGTTTTACTTCGCGCATCAAGGCTGTTCTTTTTCACACGGGTAACAATATCGTTCAATGCCTTTTCCTTCTCTTTATCTGTCATATCTCCTTTTAACGTCGTATTAAAAAGTGCTGCTACTTCTTTATGTTCTTCTTCCAATTCAAACGTATTGATAACCTTCGCCGGCACAAGCTGACCCTCCGCAAGTTGAGCGAACACCAATTCTGCGACCTGCTTATACAGCGGCGACAGGAAATCATCCTTTGTAATGTATTCGCTTACTTTTTTATAGATGTGCGGTTCGTCAATCAACCATGTCAGCAACAACTTCTGTGCCTGATTCACACCATTATCCTGCTGTTTTTTCTTTTCGGCAATTATCGGTTCTTTCTTCTTGACTTCCTGCTTGTTACTGAATAGAAGACGCTTTTGATTGACCTGACGCTTAATTCCTTCTAACGGAAGCATGTATTCGCGGCAAACCGCCTCAAGATAATTGTTGCGTTCCATATCATCTTCAAAATCACGCACTAATTTTTCGCTAACCGCATTGTAAAACGCCGTCTTGCTCTCCGGATCCTGTAAATTATACTCACGCTGTAAAATGCCAATTTCAAATAAAAAGCTATTTTTCGCCTTGCGAAGCCGTTCTTCAAATGCCTCTGCACCGAGCGTCTTAATAAATTCATCCGGATCCTTGTGCGGCGATAAATCAACAACCTTTGCCACCAGACCGGCTTCTTTTAAAATCGGAATCGCGCGCATAGCGGCCTTAACACCTGCTGCATCACTGTCATAAATCAACAAAACTTCCTTTGTGTAACGCTTTAACAGAGACGCCTGACCTGATGTGAAAGACGTACCAAGCGATGCCACAGCAGACGTGTAACCTGCCTGATGCATTGCAATTACATCCATATAACCTTCGCATAAAATCATATAGCCCGCGCGGGAAGTACGTGCCGCATGCAGCCCGTAAAGATTGCGACTCTTATCAAACACTTTTGTTTCCGGCGAGTTCAAATATTTCGGCATACCGTCGCCCATCACGCGGCCACCGAAGCCAATCACGCGGCTGTTCGCATCCATAATGGGGAACATTACCCGGTTCCAAAATTTATCGTGTACACCTTTTTCGTCGAATGTAAATAGTCCGCACTCCTTCAAAATCGCATCGGAATATTTCTTTTTCAACTGATGGTAGAGCAAATTGCCGCCCTTACCGGCATAACCTAAGCCAAACTTATTGATTGTCTCATCGCTTAATTCACGTCCTACCAGATATCCTTTGGCAACGCGTCCTTTCTCGCCACGCAACTGGCGGCAGAAAAACACAGCCGCTTCTTTATTGATATTAAGTAACGTAGTACGTAGATCGGATGCACGACGCTGTTCCTCGGTCTCTTCCACCTCCGGCAATGTAATACCGGCGCGCTCAGCCAGCATCTTTACCGCTTCCGTAAACGTATAATTCTCATATTTCATCACGAAAGAGAACACATTGCCCCCTTCACCGCAACCAAAGCAATAGTACATCTGCTTGTGCGGAGACACAGAAAAAGACGGAGATTTTTCGTTATGGAACGGACATAAGCCAAAATAGGAATTGCCCTTTCTCTGCAATTTTACGTAGCCCGAAATCACCTCTACAATATCGTTCCTTGTGCGGATTTCTTCAATCAAATCATCTGAATAACGCATTTTCATCCTCCATACTTTTCCGATACAGTTCTATTTCCAAAACATCGGCACAAATAATTCTTCGTAGCGGTTTACCGCATAATGGTCGCTCATGCCCGAAATGTAGTCGCACACCACACGATTCGGGCTCTCACCCAATTCATTCATTAGATAACTGTACTCACTCGGCAATTCATCCAAATGAGCCATATAGTACTCAAACAGCGAAATAACCAGTGCTTCCGCTTTACCCTCCTGCCCCTTTGCAACCGGGTTGCGGTACACACTTTCAAACATATACTCACGCAGTCCGTACATAGCTTTTTGAATCTCATCGGACATACATATCTTAGCCTTCCCGTCACTGTTTCGTACAATATCGTGAATCAGACAATTCAGGCGCTGCTTTGAAGAGTGTCCTAAAATATCGCGCAGCTTGCGCGGAATGTCTTCTTCGTGAATAATGCCACCGCGAATCGCATCATCGATATCATGATTGATATATGCGATTTTATCGGCATATCGTACCACATTTCCTTCGAGCGTAACCGGTTTGCAACTGGATCGGTGATTTTTTATACCGTCACGTACTTCTTTTGTCAGGTTCAGGCCTTTACCATCCTTTTCTAACACTTCTACTACACGCACACTTTGCAAATTATGATAAAATCCGCCGTCGCAAACCTTTGACAACGCACGCTCGCCGGCATGGCCAAACGGTGTGTGTCCCAGGTCATGCCCCAGTGCAATCGCCTCGGTCAAATCTTCATTTAACTGTAACGCTTTGGCAATCGTTCTTGCAATCTGCGACACCTCTAATGTATGGGTCAGTCGGGTACGGTAATGGTCGCCCTGCGGTGCTAAAAATACCTGTGTCTTCTGCTTCAGACGCCGGAAGGATTTACTGTGTAAAATTCGGTCGCGGTCGCGCTGATACACCGTGCGGATGTCGCAAGGTTCCTCGTAGCGGTCGCGTCCCAGCGATTCCCTGCTGTGCGCCGCATACGGACTCAAATTGACAATTTCTCTTTCTTCAATACTGTTTCGAATGCTCAAACATTTCACCCCGCTTTTGCAAAAAACAATTGACGTTATACTGTTACTTTTTTATAATATTGAATAACAAGTTACATTAACTTACTACTAATTTTACATGAGAGGTGCGCAAATGTCTATCATTTTTCGCAAGTTCGGCGCAGGTAATTCCAATGCCAGCCTTGCTTATGTGGAAGAAACCGGTTTTTACTATCTGTTTGTGACGTATGGCATTCCCGGACTGGATGCTCACATTCGCGTTGGCAGAAGCAAATCCGCAAATGGACCTTTCTTGGATCCGTCAGGTGAGGATTTAGCTGTCGCTTCCGATGCAGGCAAAACACCGGGATTTTTATTCCTCGCTTCTTTTAAATATGATGATGAAACCGGTATCTTTGGTCCTGCAAACGGCTGTTTAGTCAAAACAGGTACTGGTTATATATTCACATTTAAACATGGTTTTGGTGATGCTTCCTTCCCTGTCATTTTCTCGCAGGATGGCTGGCCGCTCATTTGCCCGGGCGATGCTCCGGCTGGTGCTTCCGTTTACAAGAAAGACTACGCACTTAACGATATTCAGGGGTATTATGAATGCATCATCCTTTCTCCCGCTCTTCCGCAGGGCCTAACGTCTGCCGTTTTTATTGCTTTTTTAACCGGCGAACAGCGTGGTATTATGAGCATGCAGAAAGGTGACGAGTGGGTTTTTCCGATTGCGGAGGATGACGACGGCCGCGTCGAATTGAGCGGCAGTATGCGCAGCAGCTATAAGCTTAGCGGCAATGAACTCGTTTTATCATTCGTTCATGATACAGTTGCACTTAATTTGTGCACGGCGATCGACAAAGTTACTGCTTCCGAGACTGTTTTCCTTACCGGAAAAGGCACATCGGGTATCGCTTATATGTTGAAAAAAATCGAACTTCCACAGCCAAATCATTATTTTAGACCATAAAGGAGATTTACCTATGAAAGATACATTGATTTATCCATCAGAACCACCGATTCCGGTTCCTAAGCCGAAATTTCAAAAGGGCGTAAAACCGGCTCCACCGCCAAAGGAGAGTCTTTGGGGTGTCCATGATCCGGCAATTTACCGCGATCCGGAATCGCACATGTATTATATCTATTCCACCGGCGCAAACTGCCTACGTTCGGAAGATTTGATTCACTGGGAACGTCTCGGCCGCGTGGTCGAAGCTCCGCCACAGGAATCTTTAGACTGGGTTGGCGATCGTGGTATTTGGGCTCCGGACATCGTTAAAGTAGGTAAGGAATATCGTTTATATTGCTCGAATTCATCCTGGGGTGTCCGCCAATCGTGTATTTTCCTAGCTGTAGCCGACAATCCGGAAGGTCCTTTCATCCCGAGAGGCTGCGTTTTGAAAACCTCCGAACCGGATTCTCCGTGTAATGCAATTGACGCAAACATCATTGAAGATGAGGTGACCGGCAATCAGTATATGCTCTACGGCTCATTCTGGGGCGGTTGCCATATGATTCTCCTTGATAAAGAAACCGGCCTTGCCGCTGAGGAAGGTGTCGGCAAATGTGTTGCCCGCCGTCCACGTTGGGCTGATTGTGCCATCGAAGGTCCGTACATTCGCTACAATCCGGCCACCGGTTACTATTATCTTTTTGTTTCTTACGGTTCATTAAAAAGCGACTACAACATTCGCGTCGGTCGCAGCAAAAATGTGACTGGTCCGTATATCGATGTAAACGGCCGCGAGATGACCGATTTAGAGGATTACGACAACTCACTCGGCTACATGATTGCATGCGGCTACAAATACGAAAACGGTGTCGGCTACATGGGGCCGGGCCACAACTCAGTATTACATGACGATGACGACCGCTGGTACGTAATCTGCCATATCCGCGAGCACAACTTTAAAGGTCCGGAAATCTCCACCATGCACTGCTACCAGATGCTTTGGTCAGATGACGGCTGGCCACTTCTCGTGCCGGAAGTTTACAGCGGTGAGAAAATGCAGTCGATTACTGCCGATGACTTAATCGGTGAGTACGAACGCATCAAATTGACCCCGACCGTTCCGCAAGGCATCACCCACTCCGTACCGCTTCGTCTGATGAAGAACGGACGTCTTGAACTTTGCTCTATCTTCGGTCGTTGGGAAATGATTGATGACACCACGATTCAGTTAAAGTATGCAAATATTGTAGAGACATGCAAAATTATTCCGGTTTGGGATCATCAGCTTTGGAAACCGACCCTCGCATTTACCGGCAAAGATCAAAACGGCATCTGCGTTTGGGGCAAAAAGGTAACACACACATCTATGTAATTTTTCAAATGAACTGTCCGCGAATGCGCATAAATGCGCATTTTCGGGCAGTTTTCAGAAGCTGATACAGCCATTCTTGCGACGATAGATATAAATATGATTTGTCAGCCGCTCCTCCTGCTCGACCGCTTCTTCGTTAATATTACGTACAAAATTAGAAAGTTCCTCAATCGAATATTCACCACGGTCCGGCATAATAATTACCTCATGAATGCTCGACGGTATAATCAACAAATCTTTTCCCAGACGCATGGCAATCTTATGTAACAGCTTGCTGTATAACATTACCGCTGCACCACAAAATCTGCGTTCGTTCGTCAGCACAAACATATTCGTTTCGCTTTCCAGAGTCACACGCTGTACCACGTAATCGACCAATTGCTCAATTTTCTCATCATCCTCATCCAACGTTTCACGCAGATGTGTACTCTCACTAAGTCCGCTTTTAAAATTCAGGTGTAAATAATCCCGCATCACTTTATCCATATGAAGTACGGCCGGTGGCATCAGCAGGGGTGTATTTCGCTTCGCATACGCCAAAAGTAATTCTGTTTCCACACCCCAGGACTGAATATGCTGATTGTGAATCAAAACGGTTCCGCACACATCCTCCGTCGGCTCAAACATGTAATAAAAGACAATTGCCATATCCAGAAATGGTATGTATGGTATCGTTTTTAGCAAATTCCGATTTGCCTCTAACCCAATCAATTTGTACACAACTCTAGCCCTCACTCGTTTGAAATCTCTAAAGAAATCCTCATCCACTAAGTGATCCACCGCATATTGCTTGTAAATTTGTAAAACTTCCTCAACAATCTCAGACAACTGTGTGCCGTCCATATATTTATCATAATACTCATTTAAATAAATTGTCGGTGAAATCTGACTGTCTCGCTTACGAATAATCAATCCGTCACGAACCACATCATTGTTCTTGATTATTTTGTGGAGTTCGACCTTTTTATCCGGCATTCTCTGCACAATCATTCCCTTCACACATTTTAAAAATTCCTGATATTCCATGTTCCTTTTCTCCCTTTCTCTGAAGTGTTCTCATGCGGCCTGCATTTGTGTTTTCGGATTTTATCAGTGTTCATTCTGTTTGTCAAGCGATTTTTATTGCTTATTTATTGCAACTTTTTATTTGTAATAATGTGTGGCATGCTATTTTTTACACAAAAAATGTCAATTTTCACATCACATATGCCGTTTTTTACATAATATGGATTTCACTGGATTTTAACGTCTCTGTTTGTTAATATGAGGTAAGATTATAAAGATTTTGGGGAGTTTGATTGGGGACGGGATGTATTTTTTGATTGCGGATGTTGTCGTTTGCCCGGAATATCAAGGGTAGGGCATCGGCAGTCGCATTGTTGATTTGTTGCCTGCGTATGCGAAAAGTAATTCGTAAATAATTTACTCTTTGGTAATGTAGAAATTTGAAACAGTTTTCATACTATACCACTTATTGAAGAATCTCTGCAAAAGAATGCATAAAAGCCCGACATGATCGTCGAGCTTTTTTTACGTTTATTATCGTGGTTTCATGTTCATATACCTTCGACACAGCGATTTCACAAATACACAAAATGCGAAAAGTCCCGTCGAAGCGCCAATGATAATGAATAAATCAAGTACATATTGCATATAGTTTCCCTCGCTTTCATTTTTAGTTAGCTTTAACTAACTTATCTTTATTATACTCTATTTCACATGCTTCGTCAAGATTTTTTACGCAAAAAAACGACTCCCGCACGGAAGTCGTTTCTTTTTGCAAAATTTCATTATGCTCTAGACAAATATTCACCTGTTCTTGTATCAATCTTGATCTTATCGCCGATTTCTACAAACAATGGAACGTAAACAGTTGCTCCTGTCTCCACAGTAGCCGGCTTTGTAGCACCTGTTGCTGTGTTGCCTTTGAAGCCCGGCTCGGTTTCGATGATATCTAATTCAACGAACAACGGTGGCTCAATTGCGAATACAGAACCATTGTGTGAGCACATCTTAACCATTTCATTTTCCTTAACGAACTTTAATGCGTCGCCGATTGCGTCCTCGTTTAACGCGATCTGGTCGAATGTCTCAACGTCCATAAAGTGGAACATTTCGCCATCGCTGTACAAATACTGCATATCCTTACGGTCGATTCTTCCCTGTGGGAACTTTTCTGTCGGTCTGAAAGTCTTTTCTACGACACCGCCGTCCTTAACATTCTTTAACTTTGTTCTTACGAAAGCAGCACCTTTACCCGGCTTAACGTGCTGGAATTCAACAATCTGGTATACACCGTTATCCATCTCAATTGTTAAACCGTTTCTGAAATCACCTGCTGAAATCATTGTGAATCCTCCTTTTATTTTTGAGCATCCGTAGAAGCAAGCTTCCTGCGCCGCCCAATAGCTCTCTCTAGTTTATAATATATAGTCGATATTTTCAACTATTTTTTTCGCAAAAGCTACTTTTTTCGGAAAAACTGTATAATTCTTTTGCTTAATCATTGCTTTCCGCAGCTTCGACAATAGCAATAATTTCCTCACACACTTTCGCTACCGTTTTGCCGTCCGTGTGCACAATGTAATCTGCTACCACCTTGTAGCGTTCGGACCGCTTCGCCATTAGACCGCGGACATGCTCAATATTCATGTTGCCGTTTAACAGCGGTCGGTCGGTCGAATCCTTCACGCGCTCGTAAATTGTCTCCGGCGTAGCATCAAGCATAATAATCATACCACCCTGCTTCATTGCCGCCACGTTTTCATCCTTCATTACCACACCGCCACCGCAAGAAATGATTTTCCCCTGCTCCTGCATCAATGCGCGCATGACTTCAGTTTCTACCTGCCGGAAATAAGTTTCGCCAAATTTTGCAAAAATATCCGGAATACTCATGCCTTCTTTATTAATAATGTAGTCGTCCATCTCGATTTCTTCGCGGCCAAGCAGCCTTTCTAATTTCTTCGAAACCGTGCTCTTTCCCGAACCCATGAAACCAATCATGCAAATATTCTTTTTCATATATCCTCCTCTAAAGCCTGCGTTTGCTTAAACAATCGTGTGTAATGCTTCCAACAGCTCGGCCATCTTTTCCGCCGGAATCTGTCCCGGTGCAGATGCCTTGCCCGCCGCACCAAACGTAATCGCTGAGCCGGTCGATTCGCCGATCACACGGCTGACTACACCGGTTCTGCTCATCGACATCGTCACAATCGGACCTGTCGCATACTTGTCATACATCTCCATCGTCGCTGAAAGTAACATTACAACATCGGACTTTTCCTGCGGCATTACCGCAATTTTGCTGATGTCCGCGCCCATTTGTTCCATATAACATAGTCGCTTGATGATTTCATCCTTCGGCGGTGTTTTTTCAAAATCGTGATTCGAGGCAATAACAAATTTGCCCGCTGCATGCACGTTGCTTATAATATTTTTTACTGCTTGCGTATCAAAATAAATTTCCACGTCAATCAACGAAATTTCCGGTAAAATTGCTGCCTGCGACAACAGATTTTTGTACGGTTCCTTACCGATGGCCGACTCACCACCCTCCTCCGCTGTGCGGAATGTAAAAAGAATCGGTACATTTATGTATTGTGCAATCGCTTTCGCGGCCGCTTTTACCTGTGAAAAGCTTGTCCAATCTGCAAAATGGTCCACACGCCATTCCACCAAATCTGCAGGAAGCTTGCTTACCTCCTGTGCCTCGACTGTTAACGCGTCTATGGTTTTTCCCATCATCGGAACACAAATTTTCGGTTTACCTTCGCCGATTTTGAGCTCCCCTATCTGAACTACTCTCATACTGCTCCGTTTCCTGCAAAATAGAAAAAAAATTTAAATTTCCGAATAATTTTAGCACAGTTCCTTTCATTTTGCAACAAAGTGTCGCCGGCATTGACATCTGACAAAGATTTGATAAAATACTTTATTAGAAATCAATGTGAGCAATTACGTCCAAAAATATCGAGTCACCGAACACGGGTGGCAGAATGGAGTTTTTATGTTAAATATTTCCGGACATACTGTCCTTACCGGATTACTGGGAAGCCCGGTTTCCCACAGCATTTCCCCGATGATGCACAATCTTGCATTCAAGACATTAGGACTTGATTATGTGTATCTTTGCTTTGATGTCGGCACCGATAAGCTACAAACCGTGGTAAATGGTTTAAAAAATATGGGCGTACGCGGTTTTAACTGTACAATGCCAGATAAAAATCTGATGTGTGAGCTGGCAGATGAGCTTTCTCCGGCTGCAAAACTAATCGGCGCGGTCAACACCGTTGTCAATGACAACGGTATTTTAACCGGCTACAACACCGATGGTATCGGCTACATGCAGTCTGTGAAGGATGCGGGTTTTGATATCGTTGGCAAAAAAATGACTTTGATGGGCGCCGGCGGTGCTGCTACTTCTATCGTGGTGCAGGCTGCACTGGACGGTGTTAAAGAAATCAACATGTTCAGCATCCGCGATGCGTTCTTTGGCAGAGCAGAGAAGCTGGTTGCGCGTCTGAATGAATCGACTGATTGCCGTGTCACACTTTATGATATGGCGGATCAGGATGTGTTGAAGAAATACATCAGCGAGAGCGATATTTTAACAAACGGCACATCCGTCGGTATGGCGCCAAATACTGATAACTGCTTGATCCCGTGCGCCTCCTGGCTGCCGAAGGAGCTGATTGTTTCCGATGTGATTTACAACCCGCGCGAAACAAAGCTTTTAAAAATGGCGAAGGATGCCGGTTGTCCGACGTTCAACGGTCTCTACATGCTACTCTATCAGGGTGCGGAAGCGTTCAAGCTCTGGACCGGACATGAGATGCCTGTTGCGATTGTAAAAGAAAAATATTTCAGTTAAGAATTCATTGGAAATTGTGAATTCTCCTATAACATAAAAATGCCATGTTTTGCATATTCTCTTCCACTCTGCTCATACTAGCAGTAAAAGCAATGGGAGCGCTTCTGTAAAACATGGCTATTTTTTTTACTACACTCGAGCAAATGTCAATTCTTTTTTTCTTCATAACTATCGGCTTCTTTCTACGTAAAAAAGACCTGCTGCCGAAAGAGGCGCAGAGCGTGCTTGCCCGTCTGGAAAATTATCTGTTTCTGCCTGCACTGATTTTCAATATGTTCCGCACAAATTTTACCCCTGAAAATCTAATGGTTCGCTGGGATTTTTTATTTTGGGGCATCGCGGTTTTGCTTTTGACCCTGCCATTTGCTCACATATTTGCCAAGTTTTTGGCCAAAAGTAACACTGCGATATACCGCTATTCCTTTGTTGTTTCGAATTTTGCCTTTATGGGCAATTCACTTGTGCGTGGTATTTATGGAGAAGACGCGCTGTTTTTGTACATGATTTACACGCTGCCGCTTACATTTTTTGCCTATTCCGTCGGCATTACCTGGTTAAAAAATACAGGTGGTGCGAGATTTTCTTTTCGTGCGTTGGCTAATCCGGTATTCTTCGCAGTGATTGTTGGAATCCTTCTCGGGTTGACAGGCATCCCGCTGCCGTCTTTTCTGGATGCTGTCGTTGCAAGCAGCGCCGGGTGCATGACTCCGGTCGCCATGCTGCTCACAGGAATGGTAATCGGCTCCTACACGTTGAAATCATTCGTGACGGAGCCGACTCTTTATCTTGCTTCTCTAGTCCGGCTGATTGTGTTGCCGGTGCTTGGTATTTCTTTTTTACGGTTGTTCTCCATATCTGGAGAAATACAATTAGTTGCATTAATCAGCCTTTGTATGCCAATGGGCTTAAACACCATTATCATTCCTTCCGCATATGGCAGAGATACAACGCTCGGTGCGGGTTTAGCGCTGATATCGCACATTCTCTCGCTACTTACGATTCCGTTACTCCTGCTGATTTTTCAATAAGTGATTAGCTGCGGTAGTCACCGTTAATCTTCACATAATCATAAGTCAAGTCGCATCCCCATGCCTTAGCCTGACTTTGGCCGAGATTTAAGCTGATGTCGATGTAGATTTCATCAGAAGCGAGAATCTTCTTTGCTTCATCTTCCGAGAATTCTACACCAGCGCCATTTCTGCAGACTTCGATAATTCCGTATTCGGAACGAATGTCAACATCAACCTTATCAATATCAAATTCTGCTTCCGCGTAACCAATAGCGCAAAGAATACGTCCCCAGTTTGCATCTTCGCCGAAGATTGCGCATTTCAAAAGCGGAGAACGAATCACGCTCTTTGCCACAATAATCGCAGTATCAAGGTCAGGCGCGCAGGAACAGGTACATTCAATAAGCTTTGTTGCACCCTCACCATCCTTCGCAAGCATCATTGTCATGTTCATCATCACAATATAAAGCGCCTTCTTGAAAATCTCAAAATTATCGCCCTCTTCACTAATCATCGCATTGCCGGCAAGACCGTTCGCCATTACACTTACCATATCATTGGTGGAGGTGTCACCGTCTACACTCAAACAATTGTATGTAATCTTCACGATTTCACTTAATGCCTTCTGCACCATTTCCGAAGAAATCGCCACATCGGTTGTTACAAAATTGAGGGTGGTCGCCATGTTCGGATGAATCATACCGCTGCCCTTCGCCATGCCGCCGAGGTGGCAGGTCACGCCGTCGATTTCGAACGCCACAGCAACTTCCTTCATCACAGTGTCAGTCGTCATAATCGCATACGCTGCCTTGCTGTTACCGTCCGCAGACAAGCCCTGTGCAAGTTCATCAATATGAGACGCAATCGGTTCCATCGGCAAAATTTGGCCGATAACACCGGTCGATGCCACAATTACTTCTTCCGGTCGGATACCTAACGCATCGGCTGCCAGCGCGCTCATCTGCTCCGCCTTTGCCTCGCCGTCAAAATTGCATGTGTTCGCATTTTTTGAATTCACAATCACAGCCTTGGCCTTGCCGCCGGTTTCCGCCAGATGCTTTTTTGTCACAAGAATCGGCGCACCTTTTACTTTATTTAATGTGTAAACTGCAGCCGTGTTGCATTCTGTCTCACTGTACACAAGTCCCAAATCATATTTTTCTTTATTACTGTTGAGGCCGCAGTTTAAGCCATTCGCCAAAAATCCTTTTGCCGCGCACACGCCGCCTTCGACATAGGTATATCCTTCAAATTCTTTTTTCATATCATTCTCCAATCTGCCGCCTTTGCCCGGCACATAATCATTTATTGCCCCATTATAAGCGCGAGAGCCGCGGATTGTCAAATATTTTATAAAGCCAAACAAAAAAAGACGGCACAAACCGTGCCGTCAATTTTTAATTACTTAGAACTTATCATGGAATGTTCTGTTAATAACGTCATCCTGCTGTTCCTTTGTCAGCTTGATGAAGTTTACGGCATAACCGGAAACTCTGATTGTGAGCTGTGGATAATTCTCCGGATGTGCCTGAGCATCTAATAAAGTTTCTTTTGTGAATACGTTAACATTTAAATGATGTCCGCCCTTTTCTGCGTAACCATCTAATAAGGAAACTAAGTTGTCAATCTGCTGTTCGTTAGCCATAAATACCACCTTTCTCTGTAAAAACAGTTGTCAATGTTACTTTTTTAAGATTGCACGAGTCTCTTTGATGCCCTGAAGAATAATCTGACGGGCTTTTCTTGCATCTTCCTTGGAAAGTGCCGGAACACCCTCTAACGGATACGGAATCCCGAGTTCTTTGTACTTTGAAGTTCCCATCGTATGATACGGAAGCACATCTAACGCCTTGACGTTGGATAATGTGCCGAGGAACTTACCAAGGCGGAACAACATGTCGTCGTTCTGCGTGATGCCCGGAACTAATACGTGACGTATCAAAAGTTCAACACCCTTTTCCTCTGTGTACTTTGCAAACTCTTTAATCGGAATACCAGACTGTCCGCAGAGCCTCTGATGTTTCGCCTCGTCAATATGCTTAATGTCTAACATAATCAAGTCTGTTACTTCCATCAAGCGGTCCATCTTAGCAATCAACTCCGGTTTGTCCTTGCGGAACGTAACCCCAGAGGTATCAAGACACGTGTGTACTCCCATCTTTTTCGCCTTTTGGAACAGTTCCGTCACGAAATCAATCTGCACTAACGGCTCGCCACCGGTAACAGTAATGCCACCGTTTTTATAGAATGCACGGTTCTTTTCAAACTGTGCCATTATCTCATCCGTCGTCATCTCTATAGCACCGTCCATACTCCATGTGTCCGGATTATGGCAGAAAAGGCATCGCATCGGACATCCTTTCACGAATACTACAAATCTCACGCCGGGGCCATCCACTGTACCAAAAGTCTCCAAAGAGTGAATCTTACCTACTGTCATAGAACTATATTAGTTTAAATCTAAATCAATATCAACGTCGAGGTCGCCCATGATAACGGTATCCTGCTTACCAAGTGCATCCGGGATAATGGAGAAGGTATTGGAAATACCATCCTGCGCATCCTTAAACGGAAGCTTAGCTACGGAAGCAAGAGATGCTACTGCACCGTGAGTATCTCTTCTGTGCATTGGGTTAGCACCCGGAGCGAACGGAACGCCGCCCTTTCTACCGTCAGGAGTAGAGCCGGTATTCTTACCATATACAACGTTGGATGTGATTGTCAAAATGGAAGTGGTTGCAATACCCTTACGGTATGTGTAGTTCTGTCTGATATAACCCATGAATTCTTCCACAAGCTCGCAAGCGATACTGTCAACACGGTCATCATCGTTACCATACTTAGGGAAATCGCCTTCTACTTCGTAGTCAACTACAATACCGTTCTCATCACGGATTGTCTTAACCTTAGCGTACTTAATCGCGGATAAAGAGTCAGCTACTACAGATAAACCAGCGATACCTGTTGCAAACCAACGAGTCACTTCCTTATCGTGCAATGCCATCTGAATTCTCTCATAGCAGTACTTGTCGTGCATGTAATGAATGATATTAAGAGCATTTACATAAACGCCTGCTAACCACTTCATCATGTCGGAGTAAGCTGCCTTAACCTCATCGTAATCAAGGTATTCTGATGTAATCGGTCTGTACTTCGGACCAATCTGCTTCTTGCTGTTTTCGTCAACACCACCGTTGATTGCGTAGAGCAAGCACTTAGCAAGGTTAGCACGAGCACCGAAGAACTGCATTTCCTTACCAACTCTCATAGAAGATACACAGCAAGCGATTGCATAGTCATCACCGTGTGTTACTCTCATCAGGTCATCGTTCTCATACTGGATGGAAGATGATAAGATGGACATCTTAGCACAATACTTCTTGAAAGACTGTGGTAAACGTGTGGACCAGAGTACTGTCAAGTTTGGTTCCGGAGCAGTACCAAGAGTCTCTAAGGTGTGTAAATAACGGAAGGACATTTTTGTTACTAAGTGACGTCCATCGATACCAACACCACCGATAGATTCGGTTACCCACTGTGGGTCACCGGAGAATAATGCGTTGTATTCCGGTGTACGAGCAAACTTAACAAGTCTTAACTTCATAACGAAGTGGTCGATAAATTCCTGAATCTGTTCTTCTGTGAATGTACCGTTTGCTAAGTCTCTTTCTGCGTAAATGTCAATAAATGTGGAAGTACGTCCGAGGGACATCGCTGCACCGTTCTGTTCCTTAACAGCTGCTAAGTAACCTAAATATGTCCACTGGATTGCCTCCTGTACGTTAGACGCCGGCTTGGAAATATCAAATCCATAAATGTTACCTAACTGGATTAATTCCTTTAATGCTTTAATCTGTTCGGAAAGTTCTTCTCTGTCACGAATGGTTTCTTCGTTCATTACATTCGGAGTAGAAGCCTTCTGTGCTTCCTTATCCTTAATCAAGAAATCAACACCGTAAAGAGCAACTCTTCTGTAGTCACCGATGATACGGCCACGACCATAACCATCCGGAAGGCCTGTGATGATATGGCTGCTGCGGCAAGCTCTGATTTCCGGTGTGTAAGCATCGAATACACCGTCGTTATGAGTCTTTCTGTGCTTCTTAAAGAAGTCAACTAACTCTGGGTCTACTTCATAGCCGTTATCCTTACAAGCACCCATAGCGATACGGATACCACCGTATGGATGTAAGCCTCTCTTGAAAGGCTTATCTGTCTGGAAACCTACAATTGTTTCCTTGTCCTTGTTCAGGTAAGCTGCTGCATGGGAAGTAATGGTCGAAGGAACTTTTGTGTCCATATCAAGAACACCGCCTGCTTCTCTTTCCTGCTTAGCAAGGTCCATAACCTGCGCCCATAATTCCTTTGTTGTTTCAGTCGCACCCGCTAAGAAAGAATCATCACCGTCATATGGTGTGTAGTTCTTCTGAATGAAGTCTCTTACATTTACTTCCTTCTGCCAAGCACCTGCCTGAAATCCGTTCCACTGTTCAAACATAAATCTATTACCTCCTATCTGAGTTATCGCCAGGGCCCGCTGCCCTCCGCGTTTTTCTTATGTACTAATCATACTAAAAGATTGCAAAAAATGCAACGGAAAAACCGCCAATCTTTGTACTTTTCTGTATACAATCTACAATTTAAAAGGCATATTGTACGGATTTCTGCACAACATGCCAAAGTTTGGAAATTTCACTTATTTACTTGGTTTATAGAAATGCAGCACAATCTTTTCCAAATATCTTTTTAAGACAATCTGAATTTCTTCTTTGGGGTTAATCGGCTGCGTTAGAATACTGTACATGCCACTGCGGTTCGCACCCCAGACATCAGTAAAGAGCTGGTCTCCGACAAAAATCGTCGAGTGAATATCGGTGTTCATGCGCTCCATCGCACGCACATAATTTTTACGCGAAGGCTTATTCGCCTTAAATTCAAACATCGAACCAACCTTATCCGCGAACGGTTTTACTCTTGCTTCCTTATTATTAGAAATCAGACATGTCTGAAATCCGATTTCACGAAGCTTTTCAAAAAAAGCAATTGCCTGCTCGTCCGCCGGAAAGCCGTGCGGCACGAGTGTATTGTCGATATCAAACACAATGCCGCGAATTCCTTGATCATAATATTTCTGAAAATCAATACCGTAAACTGACGGCACATATTCATTCGGGTAAAATCTTTTGAACATCTTATCCTCCACGTAATTAGCCGAGAAGCTTCTTTAATTCGTCCATGAAGGTGTTCACGTCTTTAAATTCACGATAAACCGACGCGAAACGGACGTAGGCAACCTGGTCGAGATCTTTTAACTTCTCCATCACAAGTTCTCCAATCCAGGTGCTTGAAACCTCACGACTCTCTTTGGAAAAAATCTCTGCTTCAATCTCATCCACCGTCTGCTGAATGTCCGGCATGGATACCGGGCGTTTGTGACAGGAGCGAATGATGCCGGCTTCAATTTTGGAGCGGTCATACGGCTCACGATTCATATCCTTTTTGATGATAATAAGTGGCAGCGATTCCACCTTTTCAAACGTGGTAAAACGCTTATCGCACGCTTCACACACTCTTCTTCTGCGGATAGAGTTATCTTCCTCCGAAGGTCTTGAATCAATTACTTTGCTGTTTTCACTTCCGCAATACGGACATCTCATATGTTCCTCCATTCCGAAGCGTTCCGCCTCTGCCGCCGGTGGCGAACTTGCCTACTTTATTTTAATAACTGCATTTTACTAAAACATCCTCTTCACGCACAGCAACAATGATAATATCATGGCCAATTTTGCGTATACACTCAAACGGAATTACAAACTCTAGGTCGCGCCCGAGCACGCCACAAATTTTGCCCGGTCCCGGCACGATGATGTGTGTGATGCACCCATTCTCTAAGTCTACTTTCAAATCCGAGACAAACCCGAGCCGCTTGCAATCGCAATCGTTAATTACTTCTTTTTGCCTTAAATCATAAATTCTCATATTATTCCTACGCACTTTTTTTTAGTATATGCGCAGAAATACGGTGCGTGAAAAACCAGTTTCTATTGTTTTTATTATAAAATTGAAGCAACATACTGTCAAGAAAAACACGCCGGAAATTTCCACACCGTCATCGGCTATATCTTATGTTTTATTTCCCTCTAATCTTCTGACTCAGCTTCTTTCTCCGTCTCTGATTCTTCTGCCAGCATCAGATAGCTACTCACACAGTACAGTGTCTGTCCGTTATATTCCACTTTAGACCAGCCCACCTCAGTATTTATTCCGATTCTTCGTATCACATCGCCTCGCACGATTTGCACTACCACCTCTGAATCTTCGTTTGTAACACTTGGAAGTGTACGCAGATTAACGGCATCCTTTGCCGTTACCCATTCATCCACTGCCGTAAATTGCGTTTTTATTCCGGAGTTGCTCTCTGATTCAGGCGTCTCTGTTGTAGGTATCTGATAATTCAAATCGGTTGTCAAATAACCGGAAACCGCATAATACGTCTTTCCGTTGAATACCACTCTGGACCAGCCACTGTCGCTGAGTCCTGTCCGCGTTGCCACCTCTCCATTTGACAGCGTATACATCACGTTACTATCACTGCCCTGACTCGGAATGTCGCGTAAATTAGTTCTCTCCTTAGCCGTAACTGATTCATTTATTTCCTTAAAATTCATCAGTGCTTCCACATTTGCGGTTACTTCTTCTTCAACTTCACTATTTTGCGCCCCGGTTGTGTTTTTAAATCCAAAATATGCCACATTTAAATCCACCGGCTTACTGATGCCCGGCACGTTTCCGTTGTTAGTATATTGCCACATGTCATGGGCTCCGGAATATGACGATGCCGCTGTCCTCGGATATGCTTCCGCCGGGTATTGCGCTACCCAAATTTTATATTTTGCCTCAATGCGGGTGGTCTCCCATTTTGCATTCCCTTCCAATTCACTTTTGGCAGCATAAAACATCGGTGTATAACCACGCTCTGCAATGTGATTAAGAAATGTCATTGCAAAATCGGTCCGCTCTGTTTTCGTCAGGCTATATTGTCTGTTTTCTGAATCTTCAAATCCTTCACAGTTGTAAACAACCGGATATGTAATAGGGTAACCGCCAATATAATCCGCGACCCAATTTGCTTCTGATAGGGCTTCCTCTTTTGTTATCGCAGTGGAAAAGAAATAAACACCTATCTTAATACCATACTTTGAAGCCTCCTGCATATTATATTTAGCATTGCTGTCGGCAACAATTTCGCCTGTTTTCAGGGTGCGATATCCAACTCGAATCATTGCAAAGTCTATACCGGAAGTTGCTACTTTTTCCCAGTCGATTGTTCCCTGATATTTTGCAACATCAATGCCTAAGGTCAGCTCTGATGTTTCATTTACATTTTCTGTGACCTGCGAAATATCCACACTTGCGCCTTCCTGCGATGTCATATTTCCGCCCGTCCCATTCTGTGGATCCTCTTCTTCTATAATCGTACCTGTCTCTGTATTATTTCCCGCAGAATCTTCTTTCGCTTGTTCTTTGGAATTTTCTGTCTGCTTCTCGCTACCCTCACCGTTTTTTTCGGTAACGTCTGTACTTCCTGTGATTGCCACATTATTTTCCTCTTTATTGTCTGATGTATGACATACCACATTTACTGCTATTATGACTGCCAACACCACTCCAATCACAACACTAATAAAAATTCCTCGCTGTTTTTTCTCTAGACCATTCCACCAGACTGAAATTCGTCCACGCATAATCTCCCTCCCATTTCCAATCAATCACGGCAACACTTTCCTTCAAACAAATCGCCGGTTCCAAATGAGCGAACTCTTGTAATTTGCTTTTTAAGTATAACATACCCCCGTTCACTCTGCAACAAACAGCTCGACAGCATTATCGGCTAAAAATACAAAGACACAGTGCGTTTCTATATCCACTCTGTCTGCATAGATACTGAAACCACTGTGTCCTTTATCAATCCATTAAATAATTTTTCATAGTTTTTAGCGCATTTTTTTCCAGCCGTGAAACCTGCGCCTGCGAGATGCCAATCTCCTCCGCTACTTCCATCTGCGTTTTGCCGCGGTAAAATCGCAGACTGATGATGTTGCGTTCCCGTTCCGGCAACCGTTTTAAGGCTTCTGCGAGGGCAATACGTTCAACCCATGCATCCTCCTTGTTTTTCTTATCGCTAATCTGGTCCATGACATAGAGCGTGTCACCGCCCTGTTCGTACACCGGCTCATAGAGTGACACCGGACTTTGAATCGCATCCAGTGCCACAATCACATCCTCCTTCGGCACTTCAATCGCCTCGGCAATCTCCTCGATGCTCGGTTCCTTTTGGTATTTTTTCATCAACACTTCCTTTGTGTAAATTGCCTTGTATGCAATGTCGCGCAACGAACGGCTGACGCGCAATGGGCTTACCGAATCGCGCAGATACCGCTTAATTTCACCCATAATCATCGGTACTGCGTATGTGCTGAACTTCACATCAAGCGAGCGGTCAAAATTGTCAATCGCCTTCATCAAACCGATGCACCCAATTTGAAACAAATCATCCACATTTTCGCCGGAGCTCGAAAAACGCTGAATGATACTCAACACCAATCTCAAATTCCCCTTGATGTACTGCTCTCTTGCTTCCTTATCTCCCTTTTCAATCCGTTCAAATAATTCCTCCTTTTCTTCCTCGCTGAGTAACGGCAGCTTCGCCGTATTTACACCACATATTTCAACCTTATATAAAGCCATCGTTCTCTCCATCCTTTTTCTATTGTTCTAGAAAAAGGATTTGCTGAATCGATTCGCTTTATTCTTCAAAAATCTGTGAACGGCCGTGTCAAGGGGATAAATTTTTTTCGACAAAATTTTCTGTTTTTCGCGATAAAACACGGTCAATTCCGCGTATTTATGCCATTTTTATGTTCTAGCGCACCATTTCCTTGCGCAATCTCTTAATAATCTTTTTCTCCAGTCTTGAAATGTATGACTGGGAAATCCCCAACAAATCGGCGACCTCTTTTTGCGTCATCTCAATATCGTCCGGGTCGTTGATTCCATAGCGCAACTCGACAATCGTGCGTTCTCTCGGCGGCAGCTTACAAATAGCCGCGCGCAGCATTTTGCGCTCTGCTTCCTCCTCCATGTCTTTAGAAATTACATCCTCTTCCGTGCCCAAAATGTCCGACAAAAGCAGCTCGTTACCATCCCAATCAACATTAAGCGGCTCATCGATACTAACCTCAAAGCGAGTTTTTTGGCTGCGCCGTAAATGCATCAATATTTCATTTTCAATACATCGGGAGGCGTACGTAGCCAACTTGATATTTTTGCTGGGATTAAACGTATTAATCGCCTTAATCAGACCGATTGTCCCTATGGAAATCAGGTCTTCCACTCCCACACCGGTGTTGTCAAACTTTTTAGCAATGTACACAACCAAGCGCAGATTATGTTCAATTAAAATGGATTTAGCGTCTTTTGCCTCCATTTCGTCTTCCGAATCAAGTGCTTCGATACATTCCTGCTCGTCATCCGGTTCAAGCGGCGCCGGCAACACGTCCGCACCCCCAATGTAGTGAATTTCTCCTTCTTTTGCAAAAATCACATTTTTTACGGTCGGCACAACTTTAAGCTGTGCCTTTTCCGGTATGGAAACTTTTATTACCATAGCATTTTATTCCCCCTTTACGAAAGCAAGTCCGAGTGCAGCAGCATCTGATATGCACCGTTTGCGGAAATTGTGCCGCGCACAATACCAATCATTGGCTCTTTGATGCTCTTCTTTTTTCGCCCTTTTTGCAAATCCATGCGGTCAAAAATTACCCCCTGCATGACCCCATGACTTCTCCCCACGCTCCGATACGGAATCAAGCGAAACTGCTGCGCTAATTCTTTTCGCGAAAAATACGGTAAAAGGTATGCTTCCTCCAGTACAGAAACCGGCTTGCCGCTAATCGGTTCAACCAAAAAATTACCGGTATCCAGAAGTGCCGTCAACGGGACTGTAACCTCCCGCAAACACAAAGTAACCTCCCAATATGTTTTCCTCACTCATTCACCTGCTAAAATTTGTCCCTCATATCCTAGCACAACGCCTTTGCAGATTGTGTCATAACAGGGGAGTTGGAATTATTTTTTTATCCACTAAATTTTACAAATTTTGAATTGTTTTTTCGATAGGGGGGTGTTATACTATGAAATTGATGAGAAAATTTTTTGGAGGTGCCTATGAAGCTATGGGGCGGCCGTTTCACGAAAGAAACAAACCAGTTAGTACACAATTTCAATGAATCCCTCTCGTTCGACCAGCGTTTTTATAAGCAGGATATCACCGGCAGTATCGCGCATGTGACGATGCTTGCAAAGCAGGGAATTTTGACGAATGAGGACCGCGACGCGATTATCGTCGGCTTAAAGAGCATTGAAGCAGATATTACAAACGGAACTTTAGAATTTGATTTACAATATGAGGATATTCACAGCTTTGTAGAAGCCAACTTGATTGAGCGCATCGGCGAGGCCGGCAAGCGCTTACATACCGGCCGCAGCCGTAACGACCAGGTGGCACTTGATATGAAACTTTATACACGCGATGAGGTGCAGGCAGTCGACGAGCTGCTGGTGACACTGTTAAAAGTCGTCCTTCGCCTGATGGAAGAAAATACCGAGACATTTATGCCGGGCTTTACCCATCTGCAGAAGGCTCAGCCGATTACTGCAGCGCATCATCTAGGCGCCTACTTTGAGATGTTTAAGCGTGACCGCTCCCGTCTGCACGACATTTACGAGCGTATGAATTACTGTCCGCTCGGTGCCGGTGCTTTGGCAGGTACGACCTATCCGCTGGACCGCGATTACAGCGCGCAGTTGTTAGGCTTCTACGGTCCGACATTAAACAGCATCGATTCCGTGGCAGACCGTGACTACTTACTTGAATTCTTGAGCGCATTATCCATTATTATGATGCATTTGAGCCGCTTCTCCGAGGAAATCATTTTGTGGAATTCGAATGAGTACCGTTTTATTGAACTTGACGACGCCTACAGTACCGGAAGCAGCATTATGCCGCAGAAGAAAAATCCGGATATAGCTGAACTTGTACGCGGTAAGACCGGACGTGTCTACGGAGCACTAACCTCGCTCTTAACAACAATGAAGGGCTTGCCGCTCGCTTATAATAAGGACATGCAGGAGGACAAGGAGCTCACTTTTGATGCGATTGATACTGCCAAAGGCTGTATTGCCCTGTTCACCGGTATGATTAATACGATGACCTTCTTAAAAGACAACATGGAAGCAAGCGCCAAAAACGGCTTTACAAATGCAACCGATGCAGCGGACTATTTGGTTAAACACGGCGTTCCGTTCCGCGATGCGCATGGTATTGTCGGTCAGCTTGTTCTTTTCTGCATCGAGAAAAACATTGCCCTCGATGACATGACTTTGGAAGAGTTCAAAGCTATCAGTCCGGTATTTGAGGAAGACATTTACGAAGCGATTTCTTTAAAAACCTGTGTAGAAAAGCGTCTGACCATCGGTGCGCCAAGCACTACATCGATGAGCGCAGTCATCGCTAAGGAAAAAGAATATTTAGGATTGTAATTTACAAAGGATGTGTCGTACGGCGCATCCTTTTTCCGCAAACTATAAGGGAGGTTGCGCAGACATTACAAATGCTGTGCGAAAAAATATGCTAAAAGTTGATAATTTAACAAAAAAATACGGCAAAACGCTTGCTAATGACCATGTTTCATTTGAAATCCCATCCGGAAGCATCGCGGTCCTGCTCGGCCCAAACGGCGCCGGCAAAAGTACAGCCATGAAGGCAATCATGGGCTTTCTAAAATATGAGGGTTTGATTACTGTTGATGGTCTGGATAATAAAAGCGTTGCTGCCAAGCGCATTCTTGGCTATGTACCCGAAATTCCAGCGCTCTACCCAAATCTCACTGTCATCGAGCACATGGAATTTATTGCTCGCGCCTATAAGCTTAAAAATTATAAAGACAATATTATTTCACTTTTAACGCGCATGGAGCTGCTTGATAAAAAGGATAAATTTGGCGATGAATTATCGAAAGGCATGCAACAAAAACTGAGTATCTGCTGCGGCCTACTTCCACGTCCTCGCTACATACTTTTTGACGAGCCGATGATTGGCTTGGATCCACATGCCATCAAGGAGCTGAAAACCATTTTCCGCGAGTTACGTGACGATGGATGCACGATGCTCGTCAGTACACATATGATTGACAGTATGGAGATGCTTTGGGATCGTACCATTATTATGAAAGACGGTAAGGCACTTGCCAACATCGGCAGGGATGAAATATCCTCCGGTTCTTTGGAAGATTACTTCTTCGCTTTGACGGAGGGTACGAACGAATGATAAATTTACTCATTTACTATGTCACACACTCACTCAAAAATTCCATCAAGCGCACTTGGAAAGTCTGGTTAATCGTTTTTTCAATCTTTCTATTTTTCATTGGCGTAGGAATTTTTGCCGGTTCAAAGGCAAAAGACTCCACCGTCATTGGCGAAAACGACAGCAGTACAGTGACAATGGAATCGGTTGAGGATTATATGGAAGAAGATGAAATGACAGAAGCGGATGTTCGGGAAATGATGGTTTGCATCGAGTCAGCAGTTCTCATCATTTTATTTGCCATCGTTCTTTTCGGTATCAATGCCGGGCAGAAAAATGGTGCAGATATTTTCACGATGGCTGATGTGAATTTTCTCTTCCCTGCTCCAATGAAGCCACAAACCTTGCTGCTATACAAGACAATCTTGCAAATGGGTCTTGTTTTGCTCGGTTCCTGTTACATATTGTTCCAGATTCCAAATCTTGCTACGAACTTGAACTTATCTCCTGGCAGCATTATTTGCCTGGTTACCGCATACGGTATCATTTTAGTGATGTTGCAGCTGATTCGCATCTGTTCGTATACGTATTTTGCAACACATGCACGCTACCGCAAGTATGTAAGTTTCTTTACTAAGCTTCCTCTGCTTGTGTTGGTAATTGTCATCGGCCTAGCATTTCTAGCATTCGACAAAGATATCTTTAGAACCATGGAATTGTTATTTGCCAATACAGTGACCGATTTCATTCCATTCATCGGTTTTACGAAAGCAATGATTATGCATGGTATAGAAGGTAATTATAGTTTTTGCCTACTTTTTACTTTGCTTTCTGTGGTTACTCTTGGCTTGCTTATATGGTTCATCTGGCATTTGAAAGCTGATTTTTACGAAGACTCTCTTGTTGGGGCAGAGAAAAAGAGTGAGCTACTTGCACAAGCTGAGTCTGGAAAAATAGCCGCCAACACAAAGAAAAAGAAACGAACGGCAAGTAAAAAAGGTAATTTCCATAAAGGTTACGGTGCTTCCATATTCTTCTTTAAATCGCTTCACACGCGTAAGCAGTATGCAAAATTTGGCATCTTCAGCAAAACATGCGTGACTTATTTGTTGGTCGCAATTAGTGTCGGCTTTTTCCTTCGTTTCGTTGTTGATACTTCCAATATCGTATTATTCGGTATTATTATGGTAGTGTTCGTATATTTCCGCTCGTATGGTAACCCCATCTCTGACGAAATGGCTCTTCCATATATTTATATGGTACCGGAGAATGCTTATCGCAAAGTCGCATTTACATTCCTCGCAGGAACTGTTCACACATTGATTGATTTACTACCTGCTTATGTCACATATTGTTTGCTGACCGGCAGTTCGTTGTTAGAGAGTTTATCTTGGTGCCTATTGGCACTTTCAATTGACTTCTCAGCATCCGCCTGGGAAATGACACTCTCGATGGTTCTTCCCCGGAAATTTCCGGCATTGATACGTTCCATCCTTGAATTTTTCCTAAAGTTCATGGCATTTCTTCCGTGCATACTATTCGGCCTATTGGTCGGACTCTTCACAAATGTATCGACTGCCATTCTATGCATTAGCCTATTGAATGTCCTCATTGGAACCGGTGTCGGCGCTATTGCTCCACCATTCTTTCACATTGCGAAGGAATAACAACTATTTAATTTTGAGAAAGGTATCCTATTATGATAAAAAAAGAAATCTCGGAAATAAAAAGACAATTTACAAACGAACATTGTACTATTACCCGCCTGTGCGGTTGCTACGTAGATGGTGAAAAAAGAAAAATGGCAGAGATTAAGGAAGCATTCCTTTCTCTGCCAGAAGATGAGATTTTTAAATATTTTGAAATTTTTCGCAAGTCATTGAGCGGTACGCTTGGCAAAAACCTAATTAATATGGAATTTCCAAAAAATTTAGATTTCCAAGGTACATCGCAAGCATTTCTCTATCAGCTGCGCGAAAGCCGCCTGACTAATCCCGAACTGCTTGAGAGTTTCTATGATAAAGTGATTGAAACGTACGATTATGTAGGTAACTATCTGATTTTACTCATACATGCCGCATATGATGTGCCTGGAAAAACCTCGGACGGCATTGAAATGAATGATGCTTCCGATGAGGTTTACGAATACATCTTATGTTGCATCTGTCCGGTAAATTTATCAAAAGCCGGTCTAAGCTATGATGCAGAGACAAACACATTCCGCAATCGCATCCGCGACTGGATTGTGGAGCTTCCTGAAACCGGATTTTTATTCCCGGCATTCAATGACCGCAGCACCGATATTTACAGTCTGCTCTATTATGCAAAGAACGCTGAAATGCTACATGATATGTTTATCCATGATTTCCTCGGCTGCACACTCCCACTCTCTGCCGGAACACAAAAAGAAACTTTTCACTCACTAATTGCCGATACACTCGGCCCCGCCTGCGAATATGAAGTGGTTAAAAATATCCACGACAAATTAAACGAAATGATTGAGGAGCACAAAGACATTCCCCAGCCTCTGCTCTTAGAAAAAGAAAAAGTCAAAACACTGTTTGCCGACAGTGGTGTGGAAAACAGTGTTTTAAACCAATTTGATGAAACTTACGAAAAACATTTTTCTCATATTCCTGAACCGGAACGTCCGGCGTTGATTGCAACAAATTTAACAAACTCCCGGACATTTGAAATCAAAACACCGGAAGTTGTTATTAAAGTGAATCCTGAACGCACGAACTTAGTGGATACCCGTATCATCGACGGCAAGCGCTGCATCGTCATCGAAATAACTGATGAAGTGTCCGTCAACGGTATTTCACTGTCCATGCAGGCTACACCAGATCAACAAGATTTATAATTTTCCAAAAACTTTTTGCCCATCTTACGCCCTACTGCATAAGCCTTGAGCAAGTCATCTTTATTTTTTGCCACACGACCAACCGGGAGCGGCTGAGGAGGAGCGATTACTATCACTTTTCCCTTCCGCTCCAATTTTTTAATATATTTAAGAGTCTTATTATACTCAATATGACGATTTTTCATTGCGTGCAAAAGCCCCGGATATTTCTTGTACAAGAGCTTGTAAATAAACGCCCCCTTTTGTGCCTTCTTCACATATCCGCGTTCACGCGTCAAAATAAGGATGACTTGATCACATCCATCATCTAATGCTTTTTTTATCGGAATGGAATCGCCAATTCCACCATCCATATATTTTCTGCCGCAATATGGAATTACATTACCGACAAGCGGCAGCGAGCAAGAAGCTCGAAGCGGGGTAAATGCCTCATCCATGTCTTCCTTACCGAAAAACTTGACCTTACCAGTCATCACATCAGTTGCCCCGGCATAATACTCGCAGGAGTTTGCAAAAAATGTCTCTCTGTCAAACGGATCCAACTTGTTTGGAAGCTCACCGAACAAAAAGTCCATACCGAACATCGAACCTGTTTTAATCAGATTTTCCATGCTAACATATCGTTTATCTCCAAAATAGTCCACATTTGTGCGATAGCAACGTCCCTTCTGCTTTGCCACATAAGAGACCGTATTCGACGCACCGGCAGAAACACCGATTACCTCATCCGGATAGAAATTCTCCTCCATAAATACTTCTAACACACCCGCCGTAAATACGCCGCGCATACCGCCACCTTCACATACCAAGCCAAGTTTCATCGATTCTATCTCCTTCTAGTCAACTCGTATCTTATCTAAATTATATCACAAGAAATAAAAAAAAGGAAACACTGAATTATCAATGTTTCCTCATTAATCATGCCGGCGACCGGAATCGAACCGGTACGGGCGATTAGGCCCGCAGGATTTTAAGTCCTGTGCGTCTGCCAGTTCCGCCACGCCGGCATAGTCTAAAAGACTAAATGGGACCTATAGGGCTCGAACCTATGACCCTCTGCTTGTAAGGCAGATGCTCTCCCAGCTGAGCTAAGATCCCATTGCTATAAAGCAACGACCCGAATGGGACTCGAACCCACGACCTCCGCCGTGACAGGGCGGCGCTCTAACCAACTGAGCCACCGGGCCATATTAAGCTAAGAAAAAGTGGACCTTCGGGGACTTGAACCCAGGACCGACCGGTTATGAGCCGGTTGCTCTAACCAACTGAGCTAAAGGTCCATAAGCCGACGATCGGACTCGAACCGATAACCTGCTGATTACAAATCAGCTGCTCTGCCAATTGAGCCACGTCGGCGTATTCTCTAAAAACCTCTTGCCCAATTAGAAATTGAGCACCCTTGAAATCCAACAGATTCTTAGGTAGTGACTCCAAGGGGATTTGAACCCCTGTTACCGCCGTGAAAGGGCGGTGTCTTAACCGCTTGACCATGGAGCCATAACTCCCCGAGTAGGACTCGAACCTACGACAACGCGGTTAACAGCCGCGCGCTCTACCGACTGAGCTATCGAGGAATAGTTGTTTTTCAACCTCGGATAGTATAGCAAACTATCTTAATGTTGTCAAGTACTTTTTTCCCATACCTTCAAAACCACATACTGAAAATCATCCTAGACATTCCTTTTGTTACCTACCTGATAACTTCTCTCCTTCAACGCTTTTCTTTCCTTCCACGTTGTCCCGAAACCGTCTGGTCAAGCCCTCGACCGATTAGTAACAGTCAGCTCCATGTATTACTACACTTCCACCTCTGCCCTATCTACCTCGTCGTCTTCAAGGGGTCTTACTTCTTTCGAATGG
>SVEO01000003.1 GCA_015057275.1 Lachnospiraceae bacterium
ACCGGCACGCTTACTCATTGGTCTTCGAATATATCGAAACCTTTTATAATACTGTCCGTATACACAGTCATTGCGACTACCTGTCGCCTAATGACTATGAAAAACTGTATATGAGGGTTGAGAAACTGCCGGCAGCTTAGCTGGCAGAACATCTCATTTTATTTTGTACTAAATCTTGACACAGGACCATCACAAGAGAACATGGTAAGTGTGTATAAAGAACATCTTATGAATTCAATAGACTTAAGTGATAAAAGTGAGAAGAAAGTTGAACGAACAACAGAGTATATTAATGAAATTTCCGATAATGATGATGAAATAAATATAATTACCGAAATTAATTTCTTAAAAGCTTGTTTAAAGTACTATAATGCGATTGATAGTGATAGTTATAACAATAATTTTGTTGATAATATATTCTTTATTGTATGTGCAGTACTAATTATTATTTTACAGGCTTATCTATTGATTTGGTCAGTTGTGTATTTGTCAAGGTCAGTGATAAGAATCATAAAAAAGGATAAATTATATTTGGTAAGTGGTTATGTTGGAAAAATATTATATATTTTAATTCCACTGATTTTGACGATTAAGGCACAAGATTTGGTTTATATTGGATATGAGACATCTGATCTTGGAAGTATGTATTCAATCGTTTTAATTGGTATTTTAAGTTATATTTTAATAACAGCGATTATAAAGGCACTGTATTACAATGATGAATATAAATACATTGTTGATAAATTAGTAAGTGTAATAGTTGTTATAATGTCTGGAGTGTGTATTTTAGCTGGTTTATCATTAAGCGATGGAGGTATCATTATATCAACCTATTCTGTTGCAACAATTATGTATGGTGAATATTATTATGATGTAGAAGAGTTAAAGGAAGATGAAGAGTATGACATTTCATTAGATGAGTATTATAATTATGATGATGGGTACACATCTTATGAAGAAAGATTGAAGTATGTTGTTGAAGATTATGATGATTATAAGAAGTCAACATATATCGATGTTATAGGAAATATAGTCATGCGTATTGGGCTTTTATGCTCCTTGTCAATTATGCTGAAGATGTATAGCGGAATTGTCACAAAGAAAAATTCAAGTTACATATTGTCTTCAATTATAAATACTGCGGTATATGTTATAGGGTTTATTCTTATTTTTATGGGAGGTCATATTTTGGTGGGAAGCTATACGGATGAATATACGGTATATTCTGCGAACAGAGTTAACATCAGTTTAGTGATATGTTTGGTAGTAAGTGCTCTAAGCATATTTATATGTGCATTAAAAAAATACTTTAATAAAAGCATATGTAAAGAATGAAAATAGTTCATTGAGAAAACATGTACTGAGTTTGATAATGAGGCTGGAATTATTAGAAATGATTGTTTCAGCCTTATTTGTATTCGCGCAAAGAGCTGCATCCTTTGAAAATTCAAGGAATGCAGCTCTTTTTTACAAATCATACGGCGTCACCTGGTACACATAATAATTTAACCAGTTCGTATAAAGCGTATTCGCATGTGCTCTCCACGACAGCAGCGGACGGTTGTCCATATTGTTGTCCGGATAGTAGTTGTAAGGCATTTGAATCGGCAACCCTTTGCCCAAGTCGCGGCGGTACTCGGTATCGAGTGTGAGGCGGTCGTACTCCGGATGACCGGTTACGAAAATGCGCTTGCCTTCGTCGGCGAGAATGATAAAGGTGCCGGCGGTCTCAGACTTGGCAAGGACGGTCAGACGCGGGTCTTTTGCCACAGCGTCTTCATCAATGCCGGTGTGGCGGGAGTGCGGTGCCAAGAAGATATCATCAAAGCCGCGCACAAGAGGCGTTCTGCGCTTTAACACCTGATGCTCGTAGATGCCGAACATCTTCTCCGACAGCAGATGCTTCTTAATACCGTAATGGTAATATAAACCGGCCTGTGCCCCCCAGCAAATATGCAGGGTGGATGTAACATTGGTGTCGGACCATGCCATAATATCTTTTAACTCATCCCAATAGCTGACTTCCTCAAATTCCATATGCTCCAGCGGCGCGCCGGTAATAATCAGACCATCGAAGCGCTGATTCTTGACCTCGCGGAACGTAGAATAGAACTTATTCAAGTGGCTGGCCGGTGTATTTTTGGAAACATGCGATTCGATATGCAGGAAGGTCAAATCCACCTGCAGCGGCGTATTGGAAAGCGCACGCATCAACTGAATCTCGGTGTCCTCTTTCAAAGGCATCAGATTTAACAGCGCAATCTTAAGCGGGCGAATGTCCTGAGAAATCGCACGCGTCTCGTCCATAATAAATATATTTTCATTTTCAATGACCTGCTTTGCAGGCAGCTCACCGTTTTGTACTTTAATCGGCATTGAAA
Organism: Lachnospiraceae bacterium; assembly: GCA_015057275.1. GTDB lineage: Bacteria > Bacillota > Clostridia > Lachnospirales > Lachnospiraceae > SIG308. The sequence continues at coordinate 2,382 of SVEO01000003.1, forward strand.
TACCTCCATGTAAACTTAATCTGTGAATCCTAATTCTATCATTTCTGCACTGATTTGTAAACTCCTGAAGAAATAAAAAATGAAGCAAGGGTTGAAAAGTCATATGTTTCATGCTTGCATGAAAATATATAACCTTGAGATCCGTAAGCATCACGGGTGTAAGTACTTTTGACACATATATATATATAAATTTATAAAAAAAGATTGCATTTTCCGGGAAATGGTTCTAATATAAGTGCGTTTGAATGAATTATGTCAAATAAAGGAGATATTTCTTGTTATGAAAAACGATTTGAAACCAAAGATTTTAAAAACAATGAAAACTTACTCGAAGGAGCAGTTTGTGAAAGATTTGATTGCCGGTATTATCGTGGCGATTGTGGCATTACCGCTGTCAATTGCGTTAGCGATTGCATCCGGCGTGAATCCGGAGCGCGGACTTTACACAGCGATTATCGCCGGTTTCTTTATTTCTTTCCTCGGAGGCAGCCGTGTGCAGATTGGCGGACCGACGGCTGCGTTTGTCGTGATTATTTACGGTATTGTGGCAAATCCGGAGTACGGCGTGGAAGGTCTGATTGTAGCAACGATTATGGCGGGGATTATGCTCGTGTTGATGGGTGTGTTAAGACTCGGCTCGATGATTAAGTACATCCCGTATACAATTACCACCGGCTTTACGGCAGGTATCGCAGTCAGTATTTTTGCCGGCCAGATAAAAGACTTTTTAGGGCTGGAAATGGGTGCGGTTCCGTCTGAATTTGTGGAGAAGATGATTGCTTATGCGGAAAATATCGGTTCCATTAACTGGATTGCGCTGGCAATGGGTGTGCTCAGTATCGTACTGATTGCCCTAACACCGAAGATTACAACAAAGATTCCGGGATCCTTAGTGGCGATTGTGGTAACGACGCTGATTGTGAAATTAGCGGATTTAGATGTCAGCACGATTGGCAGTGTTTACGGCGAGCTTTCCTCGAAGTTCCCGACACCGGCTTTGCCGAAGGTTTCTTGGAAGATGGTGCAAAGCCTAATTAGCCCGGCTTTTACAATTGCAATTTTGGCAGCGATTGAATCGTTACTTTCCTGCGTAGTTTCTGACGGTATGATTGACAGCAAGCACAATTCCAACGCAGAGTTAGTGGCGCAGGGTGTCGGCAACATTTTCTCCGGCTTGTTCGGCGGTATTCCGGCGACCGGTGCGATTGCCAGAACCGCAGCCAACGTAAAAAACGGCGGCCGCACACCGGTAGCAGGCATGGTGCATGCGATTACCTTATTACTGGTGCTGTTAGTTTGCATGCCTTTAGCAGCGATGATTCCAATGACTACATTAGCCGCAGTGTTGATGGTAGTTGCTTACAATATGTGCGAATACAAGCAGTTTATTCACTTGTTAAAGACTGCGCCGAAGATGGATATTACCGTCCTTTTGACAAGCTTCTTTTTAACTGTATTCTTCGACCTCGTGGTGGCAATTGAGATTGGCGTCGTTTTAAGTGCGCTGTTTTTCATGAAGCGTATGTCTGACACTGCGACAGTTAGAAGCTGGGTTTATGCTTCCGACTTCCACGATGAGGGAAGAGAGACACACGACTTGCGCTATGTACCGGAAAATACCCTGGTATTCGAGGTAGAAGGTCCGATGTTCTTCGCGGCGGCGGATAAGTTTTTGGATATTCCCAAGATTGCCGAATATCGCAATAAGAATGTGGTAATCGTGCGTATGAGAAGTGTGCCGGCGATTGATGCATCTGCGATGAGAAATCTCGTAAAGATGGAAGAACGTCTCGAAAAGAAAGGCATTCACTTAATTTTATCGCACGTGCTGGAACAGCCGATGCGTGTGCTTAAGAAGGAGGCCGGACTCTTAGAGAAGATTGGCGATGACAACGTTTGTGCACATATTGACATTGCGCTTGAGCGTGCAGAAACTTATAGGAATGAGTGGAAAAAAGCGGAATAATTGCTTTTACAAATGTACTTTTATATGAGAATAATATCAGATAGATCGCAGGTGAGGCATCTGCTGCCGGTGCGATTTAGATAAAAGTAAACGAACTATATTTTAAAAATAAAGGAGCTTTTGCAAAACAGTAGTAACTGTGGAGTAAAAGCTCTTTCCTTTTGATAAAATAAATTTACATTCTATTGTAAAAATGATATAATATATCTTCCGCATGAACGTTCGAATCCATAAAAAGGAGCAAATGATTTATGGAAGTGAAACATTTAGAAGCAGTACTTAGCTTATTAAATATAGAAGTTGAAAAATTAAAAAGCGAGCTGGAAAACGTCGACCAGGATGTGCAGAAGCAGAAAGAATATTACTGGGAAAACTACAGCGAGTTTGATGAATACGGTTACGAACACTACGACAATGAGCAGCAGATGTATGCCTCTGCTTATACAAAAAGCAGCAAGATTAAGGAATTGTACCGCTACGAGAAGATGCTTGACAGCCCGTATTTCGGGCGGATTGATTTCGTCTATGACGGCGAGGATGAACCGGAGACCTATTACATCGGTCTCGGCAATTTTTCACCGGTAAAGACAAAGCCGCCGGTGGTATTTGACTGGCGTGCCCCGGTGTCCGGACTTTTTTATGATTATGACAAAGGACCGGCTGGATTCGATGCTCCGGGCGGCCGCATGGAAGGCGAGATTCTGCAAAAGAAGCAATTCAAAATCAAGGGCGGCAAAATGATTTATTCCTTCGTATGTGATATGAAGATTGATGATGACATTTTAAAACAGGAGCTTTCGAAGCTTTCTGACCACCGCCTCAAAAGCATCGTTACAACGATACAAAAGGAGCAGAACCGTTTGATTCGCGCTGACAAAAGAGAGACACTGGTTGTGCAGGGATGCGCCGGCTCCGGCAAAACGTCGGTTGCCCTGCATCGTATCGCATACCTGCTTTATCACAACCGTGAGTCGTTGCGCGCAAATCATGTGCTCATATTGACGCCGAATTTCATTTTCTCGGATTATATTTCACACATTTTGCCGGAGCTCGGTGAAGAGCCAATCCGCGAGATGAGCTTTGATGATTTCGCCGCCAAAGAATTAAAGGAATATTGCCGATGTGAGGAACGTTACGATTATATTGAGCAGTTACTGACGTTTCAGCGCGCCGGCTTTGCGGAGGAGCGCGAGCGCCGTCACCGGCAGTTCCTGTACAAGCAATCGAAGGAATTCTGTAAAAAGCTGCATGGATTTGTGTTGGAACTGGAGCAGAATTTGGTTGATTTCCGCGCATTCGCTTATAAAAATTATGTGATTACACGCGAAGAAATGGTTGAATATTTCTATGAAAAGTTTCCGGACATTCCGATTTTACAGCGTATGGAGCATATCGCTGAGTATGTGCTTGACCGGATGGAGACGTTAAAGGGACGCGATTTCGAGGAAGAAGAACGTGAACAGATTCGCGAAAAGTTTCTGCACATGTACGGTACAAGAAATGTTTATCGGCTATATCAGGAATTTCTGGGTCAAGATGCAAATGGTGACGAGTATCCGCTACTTGCCTATGAGGATGTTTATCCGACATTATACTTAAAATATTTAATGCTCGGCAATAAAGAACACCGTATGGTAAAGCATTTAGTCATTGACGAGATGCAGGATTATTCGTACTTGCAATATCTACTCATCAGCCGCATGTTTACTTGCCCGATGACGATTCTTGGTGATAAGGCGCAGACGCTGACGGAGGAACGGCAGAATGTGATGTGTTTTCTGCCCCAAATTTTTCGTAGAAACATGACATTTATCACAATGAAAAAAAGTTATCGCTCGACGATGGAAATCGGTACATTTGCCGGAAAATTAATCAATGATACCGAAACCGAATATTTCCCGCGCCATGGTAAAAAACCGGCGATTTACCACGAAACAAATCTTGCAAAAGTTGCAACATGCCTTGTAGAACAGATAGCAGAACAGAAAAAAATGTATGAAACGATTGGTATCTTATGCCGCAGCATCGAGGAAGCCGAGGAGTTGTATCGATTACTCAGAAAGAAAATGGATGTGACGTTACTTCACAAAGACAGTAGCACATTCACATCCGGTGTGATGGTTACAACATACTATATGGCCAAAGGACTGGAGTTTGATGCTGTGCACGGTGTGTATCCGAAGGGGGAAGAAGAACTTGATGACTGGGATAAGCAGATGATTTATCTGTGTGCAACAAGAGCGATGCACGAATTATCACTTTATTATATGGATGAAGGGAAAGAAAAGAGGGGGGGAATATGGACGACACAAACACAATTTTAAAAATTGATATTCATGAGCCGGTACACTTTAATTGGTCAGGATTGTTCGTTTCTCCGGGCAAGGATTGGGTGCACATGAAAAGAAGACTGGCTGATTTTGAGTTGATGGTCGTGCAACGCGGTGTGCTTTATATCGAGGATGAACATGGCAGGTATGAGGTGCATGAGGGTGAGTATATTCTGATGCCACCGACGCAGTTACAGAAAGGATATAAATCTTCAGAGTGTTCCTTTTACTGGATGCATTTTACGCCATATTTGCTGGATGCATATGAAGCGTTTACGGCACCACATGAGCAGATTGTGTTTAAACCAAAGTACGTCACGCTTCCAAAAGGCGGGGCATTGACCTCAAAAGACCGTGTCTATATTTTGATGCAGCAGCTTTCAGATATGGAGAAACGTTACTTGGACGTGGAGGCTAATTCGTTTTTGGCGACCAGTGTGCTCTGTGAAATTCAGAATCAGTTTAAATATGCGGCGCATCAAGAGGTTGGCAAGGATACGATGAGGTTTGAAAAAATCAAAGACTATATTGCCAGCCACATCGCAGAAGAATTACTTGTAAAAGATATCGCCGAGCATTTCGGCTATAACGAAAAATATCTGACGACCAGTTTTCGCAGAAAATATAACATTTCCATTAAGCAGTATATCATTGCCGCGAAGATTGAACGTGCGAAGTTTTTGCTGTGCAATACCAATGCTTCCATCTCTGAAATCTCCGACAACTTAAGTTACTGGAATGTACAAAGCTTTTCTACGGCGTTTAAAAAATGTACGGAAGTTACCCCGTCAGATTACCGAAACATGTATTTCAAGGGCCTGGTAAACAATGTTTAATTACGTTTGGAATCCGTAAGAAAGCTGGCACGCTTAATCGCATCCGCACCGAATTTACCGCGAATCTGATCGACGGTCTGTTCAAAGTGTTCTTGGCGGATGAACTGGTCCATGTGAAACAAATCTCCTCATTCATCTTTCATTATTAATTAATCACACAATTCGAACAAATGTTGGCAAATAAAAATTTGCAGAAAGATAATGGAAACAGTTGAAGCAGGAAATAATATGATATATAATTAAAGCTAATAGGAAGAAAATACCAATGGAGGTAATTATACAATGAGAGGAAAATTAGTGGCGGGCAATCTGATTGAAAAAATCGGACAGGCAACATCACCGTTTCACACTGTGCAGATGGCAACCGAAGAGTTAAAAGCAGCAGGGTTTGAGGAACTTTCCTTAAAGAAGCACTGGGATTTACAGGAAGACGGTATGTATTATGTGAAGGTGTATGATACGACGTTAATTGCATTCCGCATCGGCAGTGAATTTTGCGAGACGGGAAAGCTTCGTGCGGCATCTGCCCATACGGATTTCCCATGCCTGCGTATCAAGCCAAACTGTGAGATGGTTGAGAATGGTTACGGCAAATTAAATGTCGAATCCTACGGTGGATTGATTCTCAGTACGTGGATGGACCGTCCGCTTTCAATTGCCGGTAAAGTGACTTTGCGCAGTGACGATATTTTTTTCCCAAAGACGACTTTGGTTGACTTTGAGCGTCCGGTGCTGACGGTGCCAAACCTGGCGATTCATTTGCAGCGTGGTATGAATGATGGTATTGCACTGGACAAGCAGAAGGATATGCTGCCGCTTGCACAGATGTTTGAAGAAGAACAGGAGTCCAAAGACTTTTTTACAAAATATCTGGCAAAGGAAATGAATGTGGATGAAGACGAGATTTTAGATTATGAACTGACCATATATAACCGGGAGGAAGGTAGCCTGGTTGGCTTTTACGAGGAATTTATCTCCGCACCGCGTCTGGACAATATTACTTCTGTTGTAGCGTGTGTAAAAGGTCTTATCGAGGGCGACGGCAGTGAAGGACTGGACATGATCGTGTTATTCGACCATGAGGAAATCGGCAGCAAAACAAAGCAGGGAGCCGGCAGCCAGATTTTTGAAATGATTATCGAGAAGGTGTTTGCTTCCTTCGGTATGGGCAGGATGGATGTAATTAACGCCTTGGCCGGCGGCTATATGCTTTCCGTGGATGTCGCACATTGTGTGCATCCGAATGTGCCGGATAAAAATGACCCGACGAACAAGGCGGTGCTTAATCAGGGCATTATTATAAAAAGCTCCGCAGAGCAATCCTATGCGTCCGACTCGGAAGCCGTAGGCATTTTAATGCAGCTTTGCGAAGCTTATGATGTACCGTATCAGAAGTTTGTGAACCGTTCCGGTGGCTCGTCCGGCGGTACACTGGGCGCGATTTGCTCCACCTTTGCACCGATGCGCACGCTCGATGTCGGCGTGCCGCTCTTAGCAATGCATTCGGCGCGTGAAACCATGGGTGTACAGGACCAGAAATTCTTAGAAAAGCTTCTGACTGTATATTTTTCCTAAAACTTAATCAGAGATTAATTCGATGCCACGGATATCCGGGGCAATCGCAAAAGAGTAGTTGGTGTGATAGATGACAAATCCAGGCTTCGTACCGGCTACTTTTTTTACATGTTTTTTCTCGATATAATCGATTTCGACTTTATCCATCTCACGACCCTTCGAGTAGTAAGCGGCGAGTGCGGCTGCCTGCTCAAAGGTAGCATCCGGCAACTCCTGACCTTCGGTTTTTACAATTACATGTGAGCCAGGATAACTCTTGGCATGGAACCACCAGTCATTACCGGTAGCAAATTTGAACGTCAAATATTCATTCTGATAATTATTTTTGCCGACGTACATATGGAAGCCGTCGGAGGAAACATAATGAAACGGCTTGCTGGTTACCTTTTCTTTCTTGCCCTTGCCTTTCCTGCGAATATAGCCGGACTCCATCATTTCCTCTTTAAGCTCCACAAGGTCATTTTCGGCCAGCGCAAAATCAAGTGCGGCAGAAATGGATTCCAAATGTTCAATCTCAGCCTTTGTATCTTCAACTATCGAAAGCAACGCTTCACGTGTACGTTTTAACTTACTGTATTTTTCAAAATATTTCTTGGCATTTTCAATCGGTGAAAGCGTGTCGTCGAGAGGAATGACAAGCTCCTCGCCGGTGTAATAATTGAGCGCTTTTAATTCCTTGGCACCGTCCTCAAGACCGTAGCCGTAAGCGGTAATGAGTTCGCCGTATTGCTTGTATTTTTCGCGCTTTTCAGTATCAGCGAGCTGTTTTTCCTGCAGTTCAAATTTCTTGCGGTCTTTCTCAAGCAATGTGGTCACAATTTTGCGTAAATCGACCGATTTCTGGCGGATACGCGAAATGCGGCTCTTTGTGCCGTAATATGTTTCCAAAACCTCACTCATTGTGTCATAAGTAACTGCTGAAATATCCTCCTTTTCGTACATCGTCAGTGGCAGGGCCGAAAATTCCTTTGGATCGTCTCCTTTGTAGTAGATAACAGGTGCAAACCTTTCCTCGGTGATATCTTCCATAAAATAGCAGAAAGTCTTAAACAGATGCAGTTTATACGAATCCCCCAATGCATTAGCTGGATGCCCGCCGTCGATACCGGAACGATAGCAGATTTCTTCTGCCATAACAGGACTAATACCGGTGTAGGACATATATATTGCTTTGGCAAGCTTGACAGGTTTTGTATATACCGTCTCACAAAATACAGAAAAATCATCCGTAGAAACAGTAAGTGGATTTTCTTTCTGCATCGTATTTGCTACAAAATACGGGCGACCCGGCAATACTTCGCGTACGGAACTGATATTTGCAGAAACATGCTTGATACTGTCGATAATCATGTCCTTGTCATCGGTAAAAATAATATTACTGTGCTTACCCATAAATTCGACAATTAGTTTTTTTTGGCAAACATCGCCGAGTTCATTCAAGTGTTCCAAATGAAACTCAATAATTCGCTCCATGCTTGGTTGCACAATTGCAGTAATACGGGCATTATTCAAATGCTTGCGCAGAAGCATGCAGAAGTTTGGTGCGGTCAGTGGATTCGGTTTATTATGCTCTGTCAGATACGCAAGCGGTAGGCTGGCATTCGCCGACACAACAAGTCGGTATTGATCTTTATTATTTTTTATCGTCAGCATGAGCTCGTCCGTTTCCGGCTGGGCAATCTTATACAAACGCCCACCAGTCAAACGCATACGCAGCTCCGCAGCTAAATTTGTAATGGCAATTCCGTCAAAAGCCATAAAATCCTCCTAATTATTGTAAATTATTTCTCAATAACCGTAGTATAACAAACTTGACGCGATAACGCAAATGCATTATAATATGAAGTTGGAAATTCATGTCCATACAAGATATTTATGAAAGAGATGGGCAGAATGGAGAAATTTGACAGGAGGAAATCCTAATGATTAAAAGTATGACAGGTTTCGGCCGTATGGAAAGTCAGAATGATTCAAGAAAAATCTGTATCGAGATGAAGTCGGTAAATCACAGATATCTTGATACAAATATTCGCATGCCGAAGCTTTTTCATCCGTTTGAAGCACAGCTTCGTGCCGTATTAAAAGAGTACGCCGAACGTGGAAAGATTGATATTTTTATCAACTACGAAGAACTTGCAGAAAACCGCATGACAGTTAAGTACAACAGCGAAATTGCCGAAGAATACATGAAAGTATTTACAGCGATGCAGCAGCAATTCTCAATTGATAATGATATCCGTGTTTCCGGGCTGGCACGTTTTCCGGAAGTCTTAACGATGGAAGAAAAGGAAACCGAGGAAGAGGAATTATGGCCGCTGATGGAAGAGGCATTCCGCGGTGCATGCGAGAAGTTTACAGAGACAAGAATTGCGGAAGGCGAAAAGTTAAAGGAAGATTTAATTAAGAAGTTAGACACCATGCTGACATGGGTTTGCGAAATTGAGGAGCGTTCTCCGCAGATTATTCAGGAGTATCGTTCAAAAATCGAGGAGCGTGTCAAGGAATTGCTTGAGAACACGCAGATTGATGAAGGCAGAATTGCAGCTGAAGTTACGCTATTTGCAGATAAGATTTGTGTGGATGAGGAAATTGTCCGCTTAAGGAGCCATATGCAGGCGATGAAGGATACGCTTAATAAGGGCGGTGCCATTGGCAGAAAACTCGATTTTATTGCACAGGAGATGAACCGCGAGGCTAACACCATTTTATCAAAGTCCAACGATATCTCGATTACAAACCATGGCATCGAGTTAAAAACTGAGATTGAAAAGGTGAGAGAGCAGATTCAGAATATTGAATAAGGAAGCGTGAGGTTTTTATGAAACAGAGAGGAATTTTGACTGTTGTCTCCGGATTTTCCGGCGTTGGTAAGGGGACGATGGTGGCGGAACTGTTAAAAAAATATCCGCAGCAGTATGCAGTGTCCGTTTCCGCAACAACACGTGCACCGCGTGTAGGCGAAAGGGACGGTGTTCATTACTTTTTCCTGACCGACGAAAAGTTTCAGGAAATGATTGCAGAAGACCAACTTTTGGAATATGCCGGCTATGTCAGCAAATACTATGGTACACCGAAGGAATACGTGATGAACAAGCTCGACCAGGGCATTCATGTGATTTTGGAAATTGAAATTCAGGGAGCAATGAAAATTAAGGAGCAGTTCCCGGATACGTTGATGGTATTTATTATTCCGCCGAGTGCAGCAATACTGCGTGAGCGTCTGGAGGGTAGAGGAACGGAAACAGCCGAAGTCATTGAAGCACGTTTGCGCCGCGCGGCTGAAGAAGCTGAGGGCATGGATGCTTATGAATATGTCATCACAAATGATGTATTGGCAGAAAGTGTGGAAGAGCTTCACCGACTAATACAGTCAAACAGTAACGCAACGTTCCGCAATTTGACAAAGATTCAAAATATGAAAGAAGAAATTCAAAATTTTGCTAAATAATATTTGTGAAATTTTAAATAACGCGGCAGCACAGAACTCCGCAAATATCGAAATTTATAAGCTGTGCAGAAAGAGGAGAGAATATGTTACACCCATCTTATAGTGATTTAATGCAAGTTGTAAACAGCGATGTAGAGCAGGGAGAACAGCCGGTAGTCCAGAGCAGATATTCTATCGTTATGGCGGCTGCAAAGAGAGCGAGACAGATTATCACCGCAAGCAACGTAACGAATACGCCGATTACTAAGAAGCCGTTATCAATCGCGGTAGATGAGCTGCACAACGGTAGCACAAAGATTCTCGGCGAAGAAGATAATGAAGAAATGATGGCAGAAGCAGGTGCTTCCGAAGAGTTTTTTGCAGAGGCTACAGAAGAAGCTACAGAAGTAACGGCTGAAACGGTAGAAGAATAATTGCGTACGGCAGGAGTCAATATTGAAAGTACTATTTGTGTCACTTGGCTGTGACAAAAATCTTGCCGATGCAGAAGAGATGCTTGGCATGTTAAGAGAAGCAGGATACAGTTTTACCGATGATGAGCAGGAAGCTGAGATTATTATTGTCAATACCTGTTGCTTTATTGGCGATGCGAAAGAAGAAAGTATTCAGACGATTCTGGAGCTAGCCGTACAAAAAGAAACAGGAAAATGCAAAGTGTTGCTTGTGACGGGGTGTCTTGCGGAACGCTATAAAGAAGAAGTTCTTACAGAAATGCCGGAAGTCGATGCGATTATCGGTACTCGCTCATACGACCACCTGATTACAGCACTTGAGAAAGCCTTGTCAGGAAAACGCAGCATGGAACTCTGCGGGCTGGAAAGATTACCGGAGCGTGCGAAAAAGCGTGTACTTACGACCGGCGGCTATTACAGTTATCTGAAGATTGCGGAAGGTTGCAACAAGCATTGCACGTATTGCGTAATTCCATCCATTCGCGGTAATTTTACAAGTGTGCCGATGGAAGATTTGGTGGCACAGGCGGAGCAATTAGCAGAAAACGGCGTAACCGAGCTGATTTTGGTAGCCCAGGAGACAACACTTTACGGTGTGGACATCTACGGCAAAAAAATGCTGCCGGAGTTGTTGAAAAAGCTTTGTTGCATCGAAAGGTTAAAATGGATTCGCATTTTATATTGTTACCCGGAAGAAATTACGGACGAGTTAATCGAAGTCATTGCGACGGAAAAAAAGATTTGTCATTACCTTGATATTCCGATTCAGAGCGGCAGCGATTCGGTGTTAAAACGCATGGGCAGACGTACGAACTGCGCTCAACTTTCGGATACAATTTCTAAGCTTCGTGAGCAAGTGCCGGATATCGCACTGCGTACGACACTGATTTCCGGTTTTCCGGGCGAGACAGCAGAAGACCATGAGAACACGCTTGATTTTGTCGATGCAATGGAATTTGAACGGCTTGGGGTATTTACCTATTCGCCGGAAGAAGGAACGCCGGCAGCGAAGATGCCGGATCAGATTGACGAAGATATAAAAGAAGCGCGCCGCGATGAAATTATGGAGCTGCAGCAGGAAATTGCTTTTGAAAAGGCAGAAGCTATGACCGGTCGCAGACTAACCGTTTTAATTGAGGGAAAGCTTCCGGAAGATAACGTTTATGTCGGTCGCACCTACATGGATGCACCAGGCGTGGACGGCAATATTTTTGTAACTTGTGAAGAGGAACTCTACACCGGTGAATATGTGGAAGTGACTGTGACCGGTGGCGCAGAATACGACCTTTTAGGCGAATGCATTAAGGAACCGATATTGGAGGAAAAACTATGAATTTACCAAACAAGCTGACTGTATTAAGAGTCGCACTGATTCCGTTTTTTGTATTATGTATGATGCTGCCGTTCGGCGACGGTTTAAACCGTTATTTGGCAGTAGTAATTTTTATTATCGCAAGTCTGACCGATTTGCTGGATGGTAAAATTGCCAGAAAATATAACTTAGTAACAAATTTCGGCAAGTTTATGGACCCGTTAGCTGACAAGCTATTAGTCTGTTCGGCATTAATTTGTTTATCCGGCAGCCAAATTCCAGCTTGGATTGTAATTATTATCATTAGCCGTGAATTTATTGTCAGCGGTTTCCGCTTAATCGCTTCTGACCAGGGACTTGTACTGGCCGCCGGCTGGTGGGGAAAGTGCAAGACAGTATGCCAGATGATTATGGTCATTTTATTGATTGTAAACTTTGATTTTTCATTTATTAACGTAGTCGAGCAGATTTTAATTTACTTATCTCTTGCTCTGACAATTATTTCAATGGTTGATTATATTTGGCAGAACAGAGAAGTATTGACAAAAGGCGGAATGTAGGCTAATATGTCACACGGAAATTTGACAATATGAAGCTAAGTCTTCTTATAAGATAAATTGGCTCCTTAAAAGGAGTCGGGAAAGAGGTAAAATATGGCAACATATGAGACACTTGACAAAGAGTCCTTGAAGAATCTGAAGGCAGATTTAGAGGCACAGTATGTGGCAGTAAAGGAAGCAGGTATTAAGCTTGACATGTCCAGAGGTAAGCCGGCGGCAGACCAGCTTGCGCTGTCTATGGACATACTGACAACAATTAACAAAGAATCCGATTTGACAAGCATTGACGGCGTGGATTGCAGAAACTACGGCGTTTTGGATGGTATTCCGGAAGCAAAGAAAATGATGGGTGATGTATTCGGTTGCCCGGCTGAGCAGGTCATTGTATACGGAACTTCCAGCTTAAATATCATGTATGATACCGTTTCCCGTGCGATGACGCATGGTGTTATGGGCAGTACTCCTTGGGGTAAACTTGACAAAATTAAATTTCTTTGCCCGGTGCCGGGTTATGACAGACACTTCGGTATTACCGAATTTTTTGGCATAGAGATGATTAACGTGCCGATGTTAGATGAAGGCCCGGATATGGATATGGTAGAGGAGCTTGTTTCAAGCGATCCTTCCATTAAAGGTATCTGGTGTGTTCCAAAGTATGCAAATCCGACCGGTATCTCTTACTCTGTCCAGACAGTAAAGCGTTTCGCAGCATTAAAGCCGGCGGCAGAAGATTTCCGTATTTTCTGGGATAACGCATACATCATTCACCATTTATTTGAAGAAAAAGAAATGCAGGACGAAATTCCGAATATCTTAGAGGAATGCGAAAAGGCCGGCAATCCGGATATGGTTTACCAGTTCGGTTCTACTTCTAAGATTACTTTCCCGGGCTCCGGTGTGGCAGCGATTTCCTCATCTAAGGGAAACATTGCCGACATTAAAAAGCAAATGGCAGTACAAACGATTGGTCACGATAAAATCAATCAGCTTCGTCACCAGAGATTTTTTGGTGATTACAACGGATTAATGGCGCACATGATGAAGCATGCTGCGATTTTAAGACCGAAATTTGCAGCGGTAATAGAGACATTTGAAAAAGAGTTAGGTTCACTTGGCATTGCAACATGGACAAATCCGAAAGGGGGATATTTTATTTCCCTAGATGTTATGGAAGGATGTGCAAAGCGCATTGTCGGTCTTTGCGCAGAAGCAGGACTTGTGTTGACCGGCGCAGGAGCTACCTATCCGTATGGCAAGGACCCGAAAGACAGCAATATTCGTATTGCTCCGTCATACCCGACACCAGAAGAATTGAAGAAAGCATGTGAAGTGCTGGTGCTTTGTGTAAAACTCGCAACAGTGGAAAAAATGTTAGCTGAATAGTGAAATTTAAAATCGGGTAGGCTGTCCTGCCCGATTTTTATTATATGTTGCATGTGTAAAATCTTTATAAATTCACAAACAATATATTGCGTCAATATTGAATGTGTGATAAGGTTTTCTTGCGAAAAAATAAAAGAAAGTGTTGACACGAACATAAGTTTGGTGTATATTTGTATCAAGAAACGAACATGCGTTCACGCTAGCGTGGTTTTATAAAACTTGTGTCATTGGAAAGAGGAGGAAGATTTGTATGAATCAGGAAAGATTAAAAGCATTAGATGCAGCATTAGCACAGATTGAGAAGCAGCACGGGAAGGGGTCTGTGATGAAGTTGGGGGACTCCGGAAAGAATATGAATATTGAGACGGTACCGACAGGTTCGTTGAGTTTAGATATTGCTTTGGGGTTAGGTGGTGTACCAAAGGGACGTATCGTGGAAATTTACGGTCCCGAGTCCAGTGGTAAGACAACCGTTGCCTTGCATATGGTTGCAGAAGTTCAGAAGCGCGGCGGTATTGCAGGCTTTATTGATGCAGAACATGCTCTTGACCCGGTATATGCAAAGAATATTGGTGTGGATATTGATAATCTGTACATTTCCCAGCCGGATTACGGTGAGCAGGCGTTAGATATTGCAGAGGCGATGGTGCGTTCCGGTGCGGTTGATATTATTATTGTTGACTCAGTTGCTGCTTTGGTGCCTAAGGCGGAAATTGACGGCGAGATGGGAGATTCCCATGTTGGCCTGCAGGCACGTCTGATGTCTCAGGGACTTCGTAAGTTAACGGCCATTGTCAGCAAGACAAATTGTACTGTTATCTTTATTAATCAGTTGCGTGAAAAGATTGGTATTATGTTTGGTAATCCGGAAACAACAACCGGCGGTCGTGCGCTTAAGTTCTATTCCTCCATCCGTCTTGATGTAAGAAGAATCGAGACATTAAAGGTTGGAGGCGAGATGGTGGGTAATCGTGCGCGCGTTAAAGTCGTGAAGAATAAGATTGCGCCTCCATTTAAGGAAGCTGAATTTGATATTATGTTTGGTCAGGGTATCTCACGTGAAGGTGATGTATTAGATTTAGCATCGAAGTTGAATGTTATTGTCAAAAGCGGCGCGTGGTATGCCTACAACGGCGAAAAGATTGGCCAGGGCAGAGAAAATGCCAAGGCATATTTAAAGGAAAATCCACATGTGTTCGCAGAAGTAGAAGCTGCAGTGCGCAGAGAATACGGTCTGATGACGAAAGTTGATGGTGAGGAAGCATAGTGTACGTTAGTAAGATTTGCCCACAACCGGATTGCAAAAATAAGTATCGTGTAGTCCTAGAGGATAGTAGCTCATTTTTATTGTATGGCAAAGAATTAAAGCGATTTGAACTCGCAGAAGAAAAAGATCTCCCGGATGAGAAACTCCGGGAGATTTATTCCATATTGTATAAGCGTGGAAAAGAACGTGCTTTTTATTTGTTGCAATCTAGAGCAAAGTCAACCGAGGAAATGCGTCAGTCTTTACATAAGAATGGTTATCCACAGTGCATTGTTGAAAAAATCATTAACATGTTATACGAGTATGACTTATTAAATGATTTGCGTTACGCTACAGATTTTGTCCAAAGTAAAAGATTAAAAAGTAGGAATCAGTTGATACGAGAATTGAGGCTTAAGGGAATAGATAAGGAAATAATTACCGAAGTTTTAGCGAAAAACGGAGAAAATGATCTTCAGGTTCTCCGCATGCAGATAAAGAAAAAGTTGCGTGGAAAAATATTTGACGAAAAAGAAAAGCAGAAATGTATCCGAAGTTTTTCGAATCGCGGATTTGCATATGAAGATATTCGACAGGTCTTATACGAAATGCGACAATTTGAACAAATATAAAGCCTATCTTTTGAATAATTTGCATAAAAAAAGTAACATTACGCTTGACATTAAAGGTAAAAAAGATTAAAATTGTTGTGTTGTATGTTTATACAATGAAAACTTAATAAGGAGGTGCTCCTGTGACAGAAATTATTATCAGTGTAATTGTAACATTGATTGTCGCGATACCTTCTACAATATTTATTCTCACAGCTATTTTGAAGAAAAATGCAAATTCTAAGATTGGAAATGCGGAAAACAAAGCGAGAGAAATCATAGATGAAGCATTAAAAGTTGCTGAGACTAAAAAGAAGGAAGCACTCTTAGAAGCGAAGGAAGAGTCTTTAAAGACAAAGAATGAGCTGGAAAAAGAGACAAAAGAACGTCGTGCAGAGTTACAAAAATACGAGAAGAGAGTTTTGTCAAAGGAAGAGGCCTTAGAAAGAAAGTCCGATGCGATGGATAAGCGTATTGCAAATCTCCAAAAGAAAGAGGACGAGCTTGCTAAGGTTAGGGCCGAAGTTGACAAACTCAATGAGCAACGTTTACAGGAACTTGAAAGAATCTCTGGTCTTACCTCCGAACAAGCGAAAGAATTTTTGTTGAAAACTGTTGAAGATGAAGTTAAGCATGAAACTGCCAAGATGATTAAAGAACTTGACAGTAAGGCAAAGGAAGAAGCATCTAAGAAAGCGAAGGATTACATCGTTACTGCAATCCAAAAGTGTGCGGCTGACCACGTTGCTGAGACAACAATTTCGGTTGTACAGTTGCCAAACGATGAAATGAAGGGTAGAATCATTGGTCGTGAAGGAAGAAACATCCGTACCCTTGAGACCATGACCGGCGTAGAATTGATTATTGATGATACTCCGGAAGCTGTTATTTTATCCAGCTTTGATCCGGTGCGTAGAGAAGTTGCCAGAATTGCACTTGAAAAGCTGATTGTCGATGGACGTATCCATCCGGCAAGAATTGAAGAGATGGTTGAAAAAGCACAGAAAGAAGTTGAAGTGATGATTCGCGAAGAAGGTGAAGCAGCAACTTTGGAAGTTGGTGTTCATGGCATTCATCCGGAACTTGTACGGTTGCTTGGTAAGATGAAATTCAGAACCAGTTATGGTCAGAACGCTTTAAAGCATTCTGTTGAGGTTGCTCATCTATCCGGTTTGCTTGCAGCAGAAATCGGCTGTGACATTCGCATGGCAAAGAGAGCAGGCCTTCTGCATGATATCGGTAAGTCGGTAGACCATGAAATGGAAGGTTCTCATATTCAGATCGGTGTGGATTTATGTAAGAAGTACAAAGAATCCGGTTTGGTAATTAATGCGGTTGAAGCACACCATGGTGATGTAGAACCAACATCTTTAATTGCTTGCATTGTGCAGGCAGCTGATGCGATTTCAGCGGCACGTCCGGGTGCTAGACGTGAAACGTTGGAAACCTATACAAACAGATTAAAACAATTAGAAGACATTACCAACGGCTTTAAGGGCGTTGATAGATCTTTTGCTATTCAAGCAGGTAGAGAGATTCGAGTAATGGTGATTCCGGAACAGGTAAGTGATGATGATATGGTTCTGTTGGCAAGAGATATTGCAAAGCAGATTGAGTCTGAGCTGAATTATCCGGGTCAGGTTAGAGTAAATTTAATTCGTGAATCAAGAGCAGTTGATTACGCGAAATAAATCATCCTGTAATTCGAAGTAAAAGCCGGTGTGTATGACAAGTATGTTGTGCCATCGGCTTTTTTTCAAAAAATCAAATTGTGTAATCGGATATGATTTTACACAGAATGGAGGGAAAATGGCGAAAATCGGTTTTATTGGCATGGGTAATATGGGATATGCCATGTTAAAAGGTGTGTTACATCATTTTGAACCATCGGAGATTATTTTTACGGATGTGAATGAGGACAGAATGGAAGCGGTGGCACAGGAGACTGGCGTTTCCTATGCATTTTCGAATGCAGAGTGTGCAAATAAAGCAAAGTATATTGTGTTGGCAATAAAGCCACAGTTTTATCCACAGGTTTTAAAGAATATTCAAAATGTTGTTAGAGAAGATCAGGTGGTAATTTCGATTGCACCCGGTATTGCAATTGATACAATTAAGATGACGTTGGGGTCGGATGCTCGTATTGTGCGCGCGATGCCAAATACTCCGGCGTTGGTTGGCGAGGGCATGACAGGTGTCTGTTATGAAGATGGCATGCTTACCGTGACGGAGATTGAATTTATTGAAACATTCTTTGCTTCGTTCGGGAAAATGCGTAAGGTGGATGAAAAGCTTTTGAGTGCAATAACTTGCGTTAGCGGAAGTTCTCCGGCTTATGTATTTATGTTTATCGAAGCGCTGGCGGATAGTGGTGTGAAGTACGGTCTTGCAAGAAAGGAAGCTTATGAATTTGCAGCGCAGACGGTGTTAGGTGCTGCAAAGTTGATGCTTGAAACAGGAGAGCATCCGGGTGTACTAAAGGACCAGGTGTGCTCACCGGCAGGAACTACAATTGCCGGGGTGGCAGCTCTTGAAGAGTATGGTTTGCGTAATGCGGTGTTGAAAGCGACTGATGCCTGCTATGCAAAAGCAGAAGGTTTTAAAGTTAATTGATTAAAAACTGTCGGATTACCAAATTTAATTTGTTCAGGTGGCAGAATGGAGTAAGTATGGACGAAATTAAACGAATTCACAGAGAGCGGGTGTATAGGGGACATATTGTAGATTTTTACGAAGATGATATGTTGTTACCCGATGGTCGTATCGAGAAATTTGATTTTATCGGGCACAAGGGAGCGGCTGCGTGTTTGGCGGAACTGGAACCGGGTAAACTTTTGATGGTTCGTCAGTTTCGTAATGCACTTGACCGGCATACCTTGGAGATTCCGGCAGGTGGATTAAGCTCGGTGGATGAACGAACAAAAGATTGCGCAATGCGCGAGTTGGAGGAGGAAACCGGTTACAAAGCAGTAGATGCAGACGTTGAATTTCTTCTTCGCATCAAGACAACCGTTGCTTTTTGTAATGAGAACATTGATGTATATTTTGCAAAAAATTTAACAAAGACGACACAGCATCTGGATGACGATGAGTATGTAGATGTAGAAGTCTGGGAAATCGAGAAGCTTTTGGAAATGATTTATGCCGGAGACATTCAGGACAGCAAGACGGTAGCATCTTTATTGGCATATTATAATAAGTTTTATAATAAATAGTATATAAGATGATTTTGTTATGCGGGAGTTTCTATGCAGCAGGTGCAGGATAAATTCCTTTTGCGATATATATTCTTGATCTTATTACTTTTGGGAGCAGTAGCTTCCGTATTGTGTCAAAAATATTTTGGTGAGAGTTTAAGTGCATATTATGAGAGTCTGGATGACTTCCAAAGCCAGATGGGGCAGGCAAACACAGAGTTTGCCGAATTATTTCCGTATGTTATTTTGCATCGTGGAAAAGAACTGTTGATTCTATGCTGTTTTAATCTAACGAATTTGTCGAAGTGGTATCAAGGCTGGTATGGTTTAAAATTGGGCTTTCTGATTACGACAATGTGTGGCGGATATTTAGCGTTATACGGGTTGCCGGGATTGCTTTACGGCATTGCATTCTATTTCCCGCATGGAATCTTATTGTTCTATTTGATTTATTTATCCATCCGTTATGTTGAGCATTATAAGCGCTGTAAGGCGAGTATGAAAGAATGGCGAAAGTTGATAATAGGTATGCTGGGCTTGTTTTTATTACTGTGCTTTTTGGAAAGTACGGTAAATCCTTGGCTATTAAAAAGGGTAATGCGTTTGTTATGACGCATTACCCTTTCATACTATAACTGATTGGCAATCGATAAAATTAAGTTTTTGGAATCTTCCCAGCCAAGGCAAGGATCCGTGATGGATTTGCCGTAAACATGGGAACCGGTGCCAATCTTTTGGCAACCTTCCTCGATATAACTCTCAATCATCAAACCCTTGACAAAGTTATTTAAATCTTCAGAATGACGACGGCAGTGCATTACTTCATTTGCAATTCGAATCTGTTCCTTGAACTTCTTTCCGGAGTTAGAGTGGTTGCAGTCGACAATTACAGCCGGATTCTGCAAATTTCTCTCCATGTAAAGCTGATAGAGCAGATTCAAATCCTCAAAATGGTAATTCGGAATCGTCTGGCCGTGTTTGCTTACAGAACCGCGTAAAATGGTATGTGTCAGTGGGTTTCCATCGGTCGAAACTTCCCAACCTCGATGAATAAATGTGTGTGCGGATTGCGCTGCCTGCACGGAATTCAACATAACGGATAAATCTCCGCTAGTTGGATTTTTCATGCCGACCGGGATATCCATGCCGCTCGCTGTCAGACGATGTAACTGATTTTCTACTGAACGAGCACCAACCGCAACATAAGATAAAATATCGGAGAGATAGCGGTAGTTCTCAGAATAGAGCATTTCATCGGCAGCGGTCAAGCCGGTTTCTTCAATCGCGCGGATATGCAACTTACGAATCGTAATCAGACCGGCAAGCATATCCGGCTTTTTCTCTGGATCCGGCTGATGTAGCATGCCCTTGTAACCGTCTCCGGTTGTACGCGGCTTATTCGTATAAATTCGTGGAATTAAAATTATCTTGTCTTTCACTTCCTCTTGTACGCGAGCAAGTCTCTGAATATAATCACAAACAGAATCTTCATTGTCTGCGGAGCACGGACCAATTATTAAAATAAATTTATCGGACTCGCCTGTAAAGACTTTACGAATCTCCTGGTCGTTTTTCTTTTTTGCTTTGATGCAAGCTTCTGGCATCGGATAAAGTTCTTTTATTTCCTTCGGTGTTGGAAGCTTACGAATGAAATCAAAACTCATAATATACACCTTTCTGCCCAATTTATCGGACGTAATTTCAAAAATTCTTATATATTATAGTGCATTCTTATACGGATTTCAAGTGCAATCAAAAGAAAATATCTGTGTGAATGCTAACACAAAAATAGGCAGAATATTTGCATGCAAAGAAATTTTCTGTTAAAATAGAGATAAGATATATGTGCATATGTAAACACAGAATAATTGTAGCAAATATTGGCAAGAATATTTAGTAGTTTGGGATGGGGTGAATTTGCATGGAGATGAAGAGCATCATCGAAAAAAAACGGGACGGATATGCGCTGACCAAGGAAGAAATACAGTTTATCATTAAAGGTTGCGTCGATGGAACGATGCCAGAGTATCAACTAGCAGCGTTTTTGATGGCAGTATATTTTCGCGGATTGAATAAAGAAGAGACTGCAGAACTTACGTTGGCGATGGCAGACAGCGGAGAAATGCTTGATTTATCAGCGATATTCGGCATGAAAGTGGATAAGCACAGCACAGGCGGTGTTGGCGATAAAACAACACTTGTGCTCGCACCGATGCTGGCAGCTTGCGGTCTTCCAGTAGCTAAGATGTCTGGCAGAGGACTCGGACACACAGGTGGCACGATAGATAAACTGGAGAGTATCCCCGGATTTGTCACGAATATGAGTCGTGAGCAATTTATCAGTCAGGTAAATGAAATTGGAATTGCCCTTGCAGGTCAGACGGAGAATCTGGTTCCGGCAGACAAAAAAATTTATGCCTTGCGCGATGTAACAGGAACGGTCGAGCAAATGTCGTTAATTGCCACCAGCATTATGAGCAAAAAGTTGGCTTCTGGTTCGGATATTATTCTACTTGATGTGAAGGCAGGTAGTGGAGCGTTCATGAAAGAAGAAACAGATGCGATTGCATTAGGACAGGAAATGGTAGAAATTGGTCTGATGGCGGATAAAGAAACGATAGCAATTGTGACTGATATGGATCAGCCGCTTGGTTATGCAGTCGGAAATGCATTGGAGATACGCGAGACGATAGAAGCGTTAAAAGGCAATGGGCCGGAAGATTTACTGGAACTTTGTTATGTTTTTGGCGCATATCTTTTAGTTGCAGCTAAGTGTGAGGAGTCGTTGGAAGCAGCACGAATAAGATTAATACAGACCATTAAAAGTGGCGATGCGCTGAAAAAATTTGTCCAATGGGTCGAAATGCAAGGAGGTAATCCATTGGTGGTGGAAAATTACAACTTGCTTCCAAAGGCATCCATTGTCATGGATTTAATTTCTG
This sequence comes from Lachnospiraceae bacterium, assembly GCA_015057275.1. Classification (GTDB taxonomy): domain Bacteria; phylum Bacillota; class Clostridia; order Lachnospirales; family Lachnospiraceae; genus SIG308. The sequence goes on from SVEO01000003.1 coordinate 24,240, forward strand.
AGAGCACAGGCTTTGTGGAGCGAATACAATGTGAGATGATTGGAAAAGTGTGCCAAAAACTGGGTGGTGGTCGTGTAACAAAAGAAGATTCCATCAACTTATCGGTTGGCGTTGTACTACACAAAAAGGTTGGTGACCGATTAGAAGAGGGAGATGTGCTGGCAACATTATATGGTGACGATTTAGATCATATGAAGGAGGCGAAAGATATGCTTTTCAGTGCTTATCATCTTTCGAAAACTCCAGTGACAAAAAGAAAACTAGTGAGATGGATTATCTCAAAAAACGGTGTAGAGAAATATTAAAATAGCGAAAATTTCGATGTCAAGACCGGTCGGTAACAGAATGTTATTTGACCGGTCTCTTATTATGTAAAAATTATTAAAAGTGATATATTAAAAAATTATTAATAATATTAAAGGTAAATAAAGTGCTTGACGAATGTATTTTGGTCGGTTATTATTGCGACACAAAGAAATCCATAAATAAAATGTGATGCGCACACAATATGTAACATACATAAATTGTGTACGTATTCACGAATCCATTGAGCATAATTTGCTTAATCGGAATTTTAGTAAACAAAAAAGAAAGGAGAAAAAATGAGAAAAAAATCGAATCGAAAGTTAGAACGAATAATATCGATGTTACTTGTGTTCGTTCTTTCAGCAACGTCTTTTCCTGTAAGCTCTCTTGCGTCAAGTGCCAAGCAAGAGACACTGCATAAGCGTTCGATGAGCGGAAATGTTAAGTTAATCAAAGTGAGTAACGGCAGATATTTTGATTCCAACTATAAGTACACAGATGCAGGCAATCCGGTGTACTGCACACAGGCAAATGGGAAAAGTCCGACTTCGGTTGGAAAAGCTTATGTTTTGGAGGTTTGGGAAGATTACAGTAAGGAAATGAAAAAAGGACTGTATGCAATTTTACAGAAAGGTTACCAAGGCGGAACCACATATCCGTATGGAACAGAGTCGCAGGAGGAAGCGTACTATGCAACGCAGATTGCCGTACACTTGTGGGTCGGTCATTTCGGCAAGGACTCATCCTGTGTTAATACGCAGGCAAAGGCGATGACATGGACGGTTAGTGCATTACAGTTCTATGCAGACAACTATGCATTGCCGGAAAAGAATTGTCAGTTTAAGGTACAAAATACCGACGCTTCAAAGCGTGCTTTCTATGCTGGCATGATGCTCTTAAAAGATGCTCTTAACATTGAATATGAAGAGGCTACCATAAGCTTAACCGGAAGCGGTGAAGGTGTAAAAGAGGGGAATTACTATGTGTACACCTACCATCTTGCGATGACGAATGGTACGTCTTGGACGGTAAAACAGACTTCAAAAATCAGCGGTGTAAAAATTAGCCCGACAAGCGGTACTTTAAAAACAGCGACAATTACCGTTAAAGTTCCGGTAAGTGCATCCGGCAAAAAAGTTAATATACTTGCAGAGTGTGAGGCGAAAGGAACGTATGCCTTAGACAACTTCCGTATCTTTATATCCAGTAATGATGCAAGTGAACAGAGAGTTGTCTATGCAGTGGAGGATGAAATTTCGGATGCGGATGCCTGTGAAGTTAACTTTGTACTTCCGCAAAGCGGGGGTATTAAAATCTACAAGAAACGCAGTGACACCGGGAAGTATTCGAATAGTCTTGAAGGCACGAAATTTACTGTGTACTCAAACGCAGCCTGCACGACCAGCGTAGGGGAAATTACGATTGGTAAAACTGGTGCCGGAAAGCTGGAAAATTTGCCGCTTGGTATGTACTACGTAAAAGAGACGGATACACCGGCCGGTTACGTGGAAGAAGATACGGTGTATACGGTCGAACTAACGTCCGGCAATCTGATTGAATTAATAGTAAAGAATGCACCAAACAGTGTCCCGTTGGAAGTGATAAAGCTAGATGAGACAGGAAATCCTTTAACCGGCGCAGAATTTACCGTTTATGCAGAAAAGAACAATAGCAAAACGTTTCATAAACTTGGTGTCATGAAGGATAACAGAGATGGTACCTACAGTTATACTGTGACATTTCCAGCCGGTGGTGTGCTTGCCTACAAAATTAAAATTGAAGAAACGAAAAATCCGAACCATTACACCGGGATATACAAATCGCCGGAAATTGACATTGCAAACTCGGCCGGAGAAAAAATGACATTTACGGTAAGAAACCATCCAGAAGAACTTTATCTGGAAATCTTAAAGACAGATCAGGAAGGTACGCCGATTACAACCAAGACAGAGTTTTCCGTCACCGATAAAATCGATGCTGCGTTGATTGCAGAAAGTGTAACCTTCGGCGACGACAATGACAGTGAGGTTGTCATAATTTCTAACGTTACAATGCCAGATGGAACTGTGTATTCACAGCAGGATTTTATTTATAACGGAATAAGTTCTTCCTACAAAAATCCAGGAGAGATTGTCGTATATTATGATGGTGCCAATAAGGCCTCTCAAGCTCCTAAAGGTTGGTATCAGTTTAATGATACTTTATCGGGTTCGGTTAACATGTATCTTTATAGTGACAGTTGGACGTATCTCGGCTATGACATCAATTACGGTGATGTCATATTCACTGCATATCCGTGGAGTGAGACTCTGAAGGATTATACCACGGAAGGTATCGAGCTTTCAAACAACTTAAAGGGACTGCATAGTCTGAAGTTGACGTGGACGAAGGATAATCAAGGGAAGGTAAAGGTCGTGGAAACAGCCACACAGACAGGTTATCTGCCAAACACAGAGATATGGTTTTACGATTTGAACGGAAGTACAGTGGATGAACCGGTCAAAGATACAGTTGTCAATATCGGCAAACAAATTACAATGCGTTTGATAAAACAGGACACAATGGGTACAGCGGTAAGTTTAAATGCTCTTACGGAAGCAAAGTTCGGTATTTTTGAGTGGGATAATACAATTGACGATTACGTGTTGATTGGATATCACAACACGAAGGGTGGGCTAAAAGTAAGCGGTGTAATTGAAAGTACCGGTATTTACAAAGTGACAAACGGCTTACAGTACTCTGAGAAAAATGAGGGTAAGTTTAAGTGGGTGGAGTTGCAGCCGCCAAAGGGTTATACCATCTATAATGGGCAGGAAAAAGAACTAAATGTCTTTGTAGATAATCAAAATGGGGAAACAGAGAGTACCATTGCCTACAGTTCGACATTCTACAATCAGGCAGCCACCGGTTTCGTGCGGATTACAAAGGTGGATGCATTCAATGGTAAGCTGTTGCCCGGCGCAGAATTCACTTTGTATCGTCTTATTACAAATAATTCCACAACTGTGGAGCAGAGGATGGGTGCTTTGACTGATAACGGCGACGGTACTTATGTTTACGAAGGACTGACAAACGGAAACTATCGGATTGAAGAAACGACTGCACCGAAAGGATATACCGGAACAACGAAATCTCTTTCATTTGAAATTGATACGACTGCGACAGGAAACGATATTGCAGTAAGAAACTTCTATGCAGTAGTAGAAAACACACCGTACTCCGGAAGTGTAAAGATTACAAAAAAGGATAGCGTAAGTAATGTGCTTTTAACCGGTGCAGAATTCATATTGCAGCAATGGAGTGAAGACACCGGAACGTATGAAGATTACTACACTTTGACGGAAAGTTCTAGCGGTGTATATGAGAGTAATATCTTTACCTACTCTGTGGAAAATAAAGGGAAATTCCGTGTAGTTGAAACGAAAAATCCACAAGGTTATACCGGAAAGTTCGAGAAGTTGATTCAGCTCACAGAGGAGCATCAGGAATACATTTTTGAAGCAGAGGCACGTAACACTCCATACGAAGGCGACGTAACGGTAACAAAGATTGACAATCTAACCGGGGAGAAGCTTGGCGGTGCAGAGTTTATTTTATATGAATGGAATGGAAGTGATTATAGAACCAGAGGAACATTGATGGACAACGGCGACGGAACCTATAGCACCGATATTCTGTATTACACGCAAAGCAATGAAGGAAAATTTAAAATTGCAGAAATAGGTGTGCCTTACGGTTATGCACAGGATAGTGCATGGGAAGAGGCATTTGAACTTACAAGAGCATCTCAGGATTTTGTTTTTATTGCAGCAAACACCCCGATAACCGGTAGTTTATTGTTAAAAAAAGTGGATTCTGAGAACAATACTTCCTTAGCCCAAAATGATGCCGGCACCTTTGAGGGTACTGTTTATACGCTTTATGCAAAGGAAGATATTTATGATAATTCAGTAGCAAAGAATCTTCTGTATCGCGCGGATGATGTGATTACCGAACTTGCTGTCGCTGCAGACGGCATAACATCCGTAGAAGAACTGCCAATCGGTAACTATTACCTGCAAGAAACGATGGCTGCCAATGGTTATTACATCGATGAAACACAATATGATGTAACGATTACAGAAGCTGATGCAACGGTCACACTTACAATAAGTGATACACCAATCAAAGCCTCGGCAATCTTAACAAAGACCGACCAGTACGGCAATGCACTTAGCGGCGTAGGTTTTTCCGTATATCGTCTTGATACACTTGAAGGTGTACTTGATAGCACCCTTATATCGGACAGAGAGGGTGCTTATACGAAAGATATGCTCGCGGAGTATGACTTTAGTAAGGATACTCCGGTAACTGCGGAAGTATTCTCTGATACAAGCGGCACAGTAAAGGTTCCGGCGCAGAGGGCAGGCTTATATGTAATTGTAGAAACCACCACTCCTTCAGGCTATATCAAAGCAAAACCGATACTCTGGCTCATTGATGAAAACAATGCGTATATGGAGAAAGTTAATTTTGGCGCCGTTGTAAACGAGCAACAGACCGGGTGGCTGACATTAGAGAAGAAGGATGCGGAAACCAATAAACTTGTTATGAATAATGTTGCAAGCTTCCGCATTTACGATGTAAAGCGTGATGAGTACATTACCGCAGTCTACGACGCAGAAAACAACTACTACGTACAGACAGCGGCTGCAGGCGCAATTGATTTATTCACAACGGATTTTACAGGCACCTTTACGGTTAAGATATATCCGGGTACATATCGCATGGAAGAAGTTGCAAAACCATATGGTTATCTTTTAAATTTAAATATAGAAAACGTAACGGTAGTTGCAAGCAGTACGACCACCGAGACTATTTTAGATACACCTATGAAGGGTGAAATTATAATCAGAAAAACCGGTTATGAGATTGCCGCTGTAACAACGAAAAACAACGCAACAACTACTTTGCCGGATGGTAGCACATATACCACCGTTGTGCCAGAGTTTACCTATAATGAAGTAGGACTTGCAGGAGCGACGTATACGATAACGGCAGACGAAGATATTTATAGTGCTGATGGACAAAATATACTGTATACAAAAGGAACAAAAATAATAACCGTGACTACCGGAGACGATGGCAAGGCTAGGATTTCAAATTTGCCACTCGGTTGGTATACAATTACCGAAATAAAGGCGCCGGATGGATACAAACGCGATGATACAACAAGTACAATTAACATTTCTGAGATTGATTATTCTGTGGAGGAGGATTTTGGTAATTTGTGAGGAGTAAAATGAGACAGTTTTTTTACATTTTTCATTGCCTGATTACGCTTGTAATTTTATCTTGCAGCATAATTGCGGTGTTAGTTCTCCTGCCGAACGTGGTGGGGGTTAAATGTTTTATCGTTCTTTCCAACAGCATGGAACCGAGTATGTCAGCAGGTTCTATTGTATATATTAACATGCATGTAAAGGCTGAGGAAATAGAAATAGGGGATCTCATCGCCTTTGAGATGCAGGAGAATCGCATTGTTCATCGGGTAACTAGCGTCGATAGAAAATATAAAAATTTTACGACGAAAGGGGATGCGAACAAAAATGAGGATTTAGCATTGGTAAGCTATGATGACTTACTCGGTCGGGCCTGTGGTCACATACCTCATTTGGGATATTTTATCGCATACATTGGTACGACCAAGGGACTTATCTTGGTGTTCACATTGTTCGTGTTATGGATAACAAGCGGAAGTTTAAGTAAAGAAAAAGTAACAAAAGGAGATATGAAATATGAAAAAGAAAATAGTTAAGATAATGGCAACAATTGGCGTATTTGCAGCCCTGCTTTGTGTGGGAAGCATTATGGCTTATTTTTCGGATTATGATGATGCAGTTAATAAATTTACGATTGGTGAAGTGACGATTGATTTGACGGAGCCGAGTTGGGTGCCGGAGAACGGCGAAGAATTGTGGCCAAACAAGACAGTTGAGAAAGACCCGACCGTTACAAATACCGGTATTAATAACGCCTGGATTTACACACAGATTAAAATTCCGGTCAAAAATGTAATTACTGCAAATGACGATGGTACATTGACAAAGACCGATGCAAATGGTAATGGTGTAGCGCAAATGACACAGTTGTTCGAATTAAACAATTCCGAGACAAAAAACGGTGTGGATGATGTAGATGCTGGCTGGGAATTGATTGAAACTACCACAGAGACTCATGATGGCACAGCTTACAATGTTTATACTTATGCATATAAAAAGGTTGTACCCGGCACAAGAGATGAAGAGACGCAAGCCGGACGGACGACAACACCGTTATTTAAGACGGTAACATTCGCGAACATCATCGAAGAGCAGATTGCTGTCGGTTGGAGTGAGTATATGGATGTCAATGCGTACGCGATTCAGGCGGACGGTTTGGAACTTGATTCGTTATCCGGCACGGCATTTAGTTCTGCAGATTACGCAAAGGCATGGGTAATTTACAGTAATCAGAATGATACAATGATAACAGTGGATAAGACAGCGTCGATTAACTAACCAATAATTTTATACAGGGAAGGAAAGAGAAAGCATGAAAATTAGTAAGTGGCTAAAGCATCTGGTCGGTCCCGTATCCTTGTTTATGTTGCCTGTAGCGGCTTGGCATGTGGCGACAACAAATGCCTATTTGTCAGATTATGATGACGAAATCAATCGGTTTACCACATCACCGGTAACAACAGAAATCGTTGAGATATTTCCGGAGCCGGAATTAGGCAAAGCCACAAAAGTTGTACAAATTAAAAACACTGGTGAGCAAAACTGTTACGTGCGATGTTTGATTGTTGCCAGCGATGACACCATGGATGTTGAATTTGAAAATAGTGAGTATAAGCAGTTTTGGGAGTTACATGAGGATGGATATTATTACTACAAAGCGATTTTGGAATCGGGTGAAACAACAGAACCGGTGCTCAGCAGCGTGACTTTCACGCCGCAAGCTGGTGAGGATTATTCAGAACTAAAAATAATTGTCTATAGTGAATCTGTGCGCGCAGACGAATCGAAATTACCGGTAGATGTATTTGTTGAATATATGGCGAAGGAGAATAAGACATATGAATAAAAAAAGGCTAATTAGTCGAATACTTGCCGTAATCTTCATGATAGTTTTTGCTTGTTCTGCAACAGCGGCATTTCAGCCGAAAACAGAAGCAAAAATAGTAAATACTGCTAAAACAGGTGTTGTCGATATTGTTGTAAAGGAATTTATGTTAAGTGAGGCGGGAGAATATGAGTTGTTTCCTGGAATGGTTTCCGTACTTCCCGGACAAAATGTGTCAAAAATTCCTGTCATTACAAATCAAGGTATGGACTGCTATCTGCGCGTTGCGCTTGAAATTTCTGCAGAGAGCGGATATGAACATTTAACACCGATTACATTAAATGAAATCTCTGGGATTGATTTAAGTAAGTGGATTTATTGTGATGGATATTTCTATTACACGGAAATTTTAAAGGGTCAGGAAAGCATAAAATTTTTTGATACAGTACATATTCCGCCGGAATGGGACAATGCCTATGTGTTATCAAAATTTGATATCTCCATTACAGCTGAGGCGATTCAGGCAGAAAATTTCACACCGGATTATGAAGCAAAGAAGCCGTGGGGTGACACACTAATTCAGAAAGCTGTCAAAGTAGAGAATAAAAATAGAAATCTGCTTGTTGAGCCGGATTTAAATGTACATTTCCTAAATGATAGCAAAAGGTTATTTATTTCAGAAAGCGATTTTTTCGACGGATTTGCTACATTGATGCCGGGAGATGTCATTGCACGCACGGTAACGTTAACTTCCGATGCCAAGGAGGCGGAGATCTTTTTTAAAACTGCACCTGATAGGGCAACAGCAGATCTTGACATACTTGAACGCATTGGGCTTACAATACATAGTAATGGCATGACGTTATACGAAGGGAATCTTGCTGCTTTCGGTACAGAAAACTATGTTTCGCTGGGAATTGTAGGAAAAGACAATGATGGAAGCTTCGTATTTGAAGTTTCTGTTCCGCCGGAGCTTGATAATGCTTACGCGGTGTCAGAGTTAAGTGTTGAATGGTGGTTCGGAGCAACTTGGGAAGAGAATACGAAGATACCGTCAGTTAGTACGAATGATGTAGATGTAAATCAGTATATTGCTTTTATGGCAATCTCTGTGCTTGGCATTATGATTTTCTTAAATATGGGTAAGAAGAAGGAGGAAATAAATGAAAATAAGACTTCATAAAATACGTGAATTAGCACTTGGTATTGTTATGATTTTCTTGATTTCTTGCACATCTGCATTGGCGGAAAATATCACGCAAAATACCATTTCTACATGGGAAGAGACATTTTTTAACGAAATGGAAACATTCCATATTACTGTTGAAAAGCGTGATGCAAAGACAAATGATGTACTTGCCGGGGCGATATTCGGACTATATACGGAGGAGGATATGAAAACCGCGGATGGCACAGTAGCAGTTGCTGCCGGAACTTTGTTAGAAACAATTGTTACTGATGAAAACGGAAAGGCCTCGTTTACTACAAAATATCCACGCGGAACATATCGCGTCGAAGAAATCAAGGCTCCTAACGGCTATAAAACTGCGAATGATCAGGTAATTTCTTTGAAAGATGATCTTAAACTTATCTTTTATAATAAATGGAGTGGCGGAACAATTACAGCTATAAAAAAAATTCCGATATCCTCAAATTATGAGCCGCACGGTGCGGAAACATTTATTTTTCATCTATCAGGAATGGATAATATGGGAAATGAGCACAACTATTATAAAAGTGTAACACTTAGCGAAGAATGTTCGAAGAGTGTAGATGGTAACTATTATGTGCTTTCTGCGACATTTGATGAGCTTGTACTTGGCACCTATACTTTAAGTGAGATAGAGACAATACGGTATGGAGTTCAAAGTATACAAGAGATTAGTGCTAACGGGATAGCAGTTGAAAAAAATGTTACTTTTGAAATTACATTAAATAACTTAGAAGGAAGTGCGACGTTTATTAATGAGAAAGTTGTATGGGACGATTATTCGCATACGGATTGTGTGGTAAATATAATTTCGGAATAAATGATTGATTCGTGCATAAAATAGAATGAATCTTTTGCTTGGGTAAGATAATGGCTTTTTATGTGAAGAGATTACAGTTAGATGCGAATGTGGACGAAGGAACGCTTCGAGTAGATGTGGTAAATGAAAATGCAGAGCCGGTTGTGGATGCAAATATTGCATTGTCGGTAACCGGTGCGCCGGAAACAACGATTGAGCAACTGAGGACGGATCGTTCGGGACAAACGGAGACAATCGGACTGGCAGCTCCGCCGGTGGAGTTGAGTCTTGAGGTAAATAATGATATTCAGCCGTACAGCGAATATTCAATTGATGTGACTGCCCCTGGATATGAAGGTACCAATGTAACAGGAATCGAGATTCTATCGCAGACGGAAAGCGTGCAACGCGTGGTTTTAAGACGTCTTGAACCAGGAGAAATTACGGATGAAATTGTCATACCGGCACATACGCTTTATGCCGAATATCCGCCCAAAATCCCCGAAGATGAGATTAAACCGATGGATGAGAGCGGAGAAATTGTACTTAGCCGTGTGGTGGTGCCGGAAATTGTTGTGGTGCATGATGGTGCACCGTCAGATGCAACTGCGCAAAATTACTATGTGACGTATCGGGACTACATCAAAAATGTAGCTTCAAGTGAGATCTATGCAACATGGCCGGAAGAGAGCATTCGTGCGAATGTGTTGGCGATTATGTCGTTTACGCTGAACCGTGTTTATACTGAATGGTATCGTAATCGTGGATATGATTTTACAATTACCAGTTCAACAGCCTATGACCAAAAATGGATTTACGGACGAAACATTTACGATAATATTAGTGCAATTGTGGATGAAATTTTTAATCAGTATATTTCCAGACCGAATGTTAGACAGCCGCTTATGACACAGTATTGTGACGGCAGACGTGTGCAATGTGCGAATCGCGGCTGGATGACACAATGGGGCAGCAAAAATCTAGGTGACCGCGGTTATTCGGCAATTGAAATATTGCGAAATTATTATGGAGAAAATGTTTATATTAATTCAGCAGAACAGATTTCGGGCATTCCGTCATCGTGGCCGGGATACACATTAACGCAGGGAGCAAGCGGTAGTAAGGTGTCACAATTGCAGGAGCAGCTTGACCGTATTGCAGAAGTTTATTCGGCGATTCCGCGAATTTCTGCAGATGGCATTTATGGCCCGCGAACGGAGGCTGCTGTCCGAGAATTTCAAAGAATCTTTGATTTACCGCAGACGGGAACGGTTGATTTCCGAACATGGTACAAAATCTCGCAGATATATGTGGGAGTCACAAGAATAGCGGAAATACAGTAGTGACTGCGGTAAAATATGAATAAATCAATTGACAGGGGGGAGTTAAGGCTTCTCCCTGTTAGATTGTGCTTGTAAATCCTGACATTTTCAAGTATAATATTACGGAATGTATCATTATATTAGAACGCGGAGATATGAAAGGAGGGGCTACAATGAATTTTGAGGAAGCAAAAAAGTTGTTAGCTGATTATGGGCAGGAGCATTTACTTGCATATTACAATGAACTGTCGGTAGAGGAACAGGCAGATTTATTAGGGCAAATTTCTATGATTGATTTTTCTGTGCTGAAGCTTGCGGAAGATAAGAACCATGGAGTTAAGAAAGGAAAAATTGAGCCATTGCCGGGAACTTATACGCTGGATATGGTAGCAAAGGAGAAGGACGAGCTTGAGGAAATCGGCTTAGAAGCAATTCGCCAATGCAAAGTGGCAGCAGTCTTATTGGCTGGTGGGCAGGGCACACGTCTTGGCTCGGATAAACCGAAGGGCATGTATAATATCGGTTTGACGAAGGGTGTATACATTTTTGAAATGATTGTGCGCAATTTGATGCAGGTTGTGGAGAAATCCGGTGCATGGGTACCGTTGCTTGTTATGACGAGTGTAAAAAATCATGAGGACACGACCGGATTCTTTAAGGAACATAATTACTTTGGCTATAATGCGGAATATGTACGTTTCTTTATTCAGGATATGGCACCAAGCACTGATTACAACGGAAAGATTTATATGGAAGGCAAAGCAAAAATTTCTATGTCTCCAAATGGTAACGGTGGTTGGTTCTCCTCTTTAATGCGCAGTGGTTTGCTCAATGAAATCAAGCGCATGGGTGTGGAATGGCTGAATGTCTTTGCAGTGGATAATGTGTTGCAGAAGATGGCTGATCCGGTTTTTGTCGGTGGAACGATTCGCTCCGGCTATCCTTCCGGCGCAAAAGTAGTCGGTAAGGCAGCTCCGGATGAGAAAGTTGGCGTTATGTGTAAAGAAGATGGTATGCCGAGTATCGTTGAATATTACGAACTGACAGAAGAAATGATGTATCAGAAGAATCCGGATGGTACACCGGCTTATCATTACGGTGTAATTTTAAATTATCTATTTGCCATCGAAAGTTTAGAAAAGATTGCAAATGCAAAGATGCCGTTACATATTGTTGAAAAGAAGATTCCATACATGGATACGGATGGCAATATGGTAAAGCCGGAATCCCCGAACGGTTACAAGTTTGAAACACTAATTTTGGATATGATTCACATGATGGACAATTGTTTCTCTTTTGAAGTTGATAGAAGAAAAGAATTTGCGCCGATTAAAAATCCAACCGGCGTTGATTCGGTGGAGAGCGCAAGAGAGCTGCTTATGGAAAATGGAATACAGCTTTAAGGAGATATTTACTTAAGCCGGATTTTTCGGCAAGGAGGATCCAATGATTAAATTTATTGATTTATTAACGGAAAAACTTGCAGATGCATTTGAAGCGTGCGGTTTTGAACGTCGTTTTGGCAAGGTAACGATTTCCAATCGCCCGGATTTATGCGAATTCCAGTGTAACGGTGCGATGGCAGCAGCAAAACAGTATAAGACTGCGCCGATTAACATTGCGAATCAGGTTGTCGAAAAACTGCAAGCAAGTGATACGTTTGCGGAAATTCAGGCGGTAATGCCTGGATTTATCAATCTGAAGATTTCCGAGAAAGTATTAGTTGATTATGCGACAGAGATGGCTGCAGACGAGCGCATGGGCTATGAACAGGCGACTGAGCGCCAGAGCATCGTGGTGGATTACGGCGGAGCGAACGTAGCAAAGCCGTTGCATGTCGGGCATTTACGTTCGGCGATTATCGGAGAGAGTATTAAGCGAATTTGCAAGTTTGCCGGTCACGAAGTGATTGGTGATGTACATCTCGGCGATTGGGGCTTACAGATGGGCTTGATTATTACTGAATTGAAGCATCGCCAGCCGGAACTTATATATTTTGATGATAGTTTTGAAGGGGAATATCCGACAGAGGCCCCATTTACGATTTCTGAATTGGAAGAAATCTATCCATGTGCAAATGCAAAGTCGAAGATGGATGAAGTATACAAAGAGGAAGCAAGAGAGGCAACTGCACAGCTTCAGTACGGCAAGCGTGGCTATATGGCACTTTGGAACCATATTATGAATGTTTCCGTTGCGGATTTAAAGAAGAATTACGATAACATGGACGTTCATTTTGAGATGTGGGGTAAGGAGTCCGATGCACAGGCGTATATTCCAGATATGATTGAAGAATTAAAAGCTGGCGGCTATACGGAAATCAGTGACGGTGCGTTGGTTATCGACGTAAAAGAAGAGGGCGACACGAAGGAAATCCCACCGTGTATGCTGCTCAAATCTGATGGTGCGACCTTATATGACACGACGGATTTGGCGACTCTCGTAGAAAGAAAGCAGAAGTTTAACCCGGCGCATGTGATTTATGTTGTGGACAAGCGTCAGGAACTGCATTTCGTGCAAGTGTTCCGTGCGGCAAGAAAGACCGGCATTATGACGGATAACACAAAACTCACATTCCAGGGCTTTGGTACGATGAACGGCAAAGATGGCAAGCCATACAAGACACGTGATGGTGGTGTGATGCGTTTGGAAAATCTGATTTCTTCCATTAACGATGCAGTTTATGAAAAGATGATGGAAAACCGGACAATTGAGGATAAAGAGGCGAAAGAGACTGCGAAGATTGTTGGTTTGGCAGCGTTAAAGTACGGCGACTTGTCAAATCAGGCAGCGAAGGATTATATCTTCGATGTTGAGCGCTTTACCTCTTTTGAAGGAAACACCGGCCCGTACATTTTATATACGATTGTTCGTATTAAATCGATTTTGGGAAAATACAAAGAGCAAGCCGGCAAGAATTCGGCAGATTGTATGTTTGCCGGCACAATGAATGCAACTGAAAAAGCATTATTCATGGAGCTTGTAAAGTTCAATGAGGTTATGGAAAATGCTTATGACGAATTAGCTCCGCATAAGATTTGTGCGTATATTTTTGATATTTCTAATGCATTTAATCGTTTCTACCACGAAACAAAGATTTTAGCAGAGGAAAATATTGCAAAGAAAGAAAGCTACATCGCATTGTTGATTTTGACAAAGCGTGTTTTGGAAAGTTGTATTAATTTGTTGGGCTTCTCTTCGCCGGACCGCATGTGACATTCTGTGGCGAAAGCTGATAAGAAAAGCAAAAAGAGTAAAAGAATAAGGGGGCGTCAGAATCGACGCTCCCTTTCTTGGTACGTAAAACAACATTATGTACAATTCAACTACGGAAATTATTTAGCATCTGTAGCGGTAGAAGGCTTTAACTGGCTATCCAAGTCTAAGTACTTTTCGTCCAACTCGGAAGTAGCTGCATTATTGTTTGTGTCGATTAATGGCAAAACGAAGTCCTTAACAACAGATGCACCGATAAAGATTACGATTGCAACAATTAACCCAATCACGCCGGCTTTAATTGCCTTTGCCTTTTTCTTGGCCTGAGCAATCTGCTGCTTACGATTTCTCTTTGACTCTTTATACTGATTAACTTTTTCCTGACTCATAATTCTAATTCCTTTCAACTCGTCCTCTTTGCGCATACAAATACGCCACTCATGTTATTATAAAACATTTTTCGCAAATAAGGAAGAGAAATTTATAAAAAAATTTAAAATATCTTATATATATTCTTGGGATTTTGTGATATTATTACATTAATTTATAAAAATAAAGGGAAAAATAAAATTTGGAGGTTATTTCATATGAAAAGAGAAAAAAGAAGTGTGATTATGACGGTATGGAGCGCATGTTACCCGCCAGCACTTTATCTGGGCATAACGATGGTGATAGAAATGATTATGATGATTGTGATGATGTTGTCTTACATATCGGCAAATGGAATTTCGGCCGCTGAGATTGGCTCGCAGGCAATGATAAACGGATTCCTCAATGAGTTCTATAAGGATGCAATGATGATTCAGTGGATCTGTTCGATGGTTTCCTGTGTGGTGTTTGCACTTCTTATGCTCCTTGATATGCGTAGAAGAAAACAGGAGGGATATGTGCCGGAGCAGACAACGGCCAATGTGGCGAAGATTTTTTTGATTCTGCCGCTGGCAGTAGTAGCCTGCCTTGGTTTTAATCATGTGATTTCATTTCTTCCTGCGGAACTTGCAGAGTCTTACAATGAAATTGCCGAACTTATGTATTCCGGTGATAAGCTGATGATTGTACTAGCGGTTGTGATTTTCGGACCAATTGTTGAAGAATTGGTTTTTCGCGGCCTTGTTTACCGAAGATTCCGCGAGATTTTAAATGTATGGCCGGCAGCGATTCTTTCATCCGTAATGTTTGGTATTTTCCACGGGAATATGGTTCAGTTTATTTATGCAACCTGCCTTGGTCTTGTGATGGTATTTATATATGAAAAATATCAGAGTGTATGGGCGAGCATCTTATTTCATGTTGCGACGAATGCGGTATCATTGCTTTTCACTTTCCTGCCGTTGCCGGGAATAGAACATATACTGGTTTATTTTGTAATTATGGCTCTTGAACTTGCATTGACAGCAATTTTTATGGCCACAATTCACGCTTGCGTCAAAAAAATAAAAGAAGCCTAAGAGGGGATGAAGGGTATGAAATTATTAACAATTGCAGTTCCGAGCTACAATTCGGAAGCGTATCTGGAGCGATGTATCGAAAGTCTGCTTCCGGGTGGAGAACAGGTTGAAATCTTGATTGTCAATGACGGATCGAAGGACCGCACGGAGGAAATTGGCAAAGCATACGAAGCAAAGTATCCGGGGATTGTGCGTGTGATTTCTAAGGAAAACGGCGGTCACGGAAGTGCGGTCAATACCGGACTTGCGCACGCGACCGGTCTGTATTTTAAGGTGGTAGACAGTGATGATAAAGTAGAAATCAATGCGTATCGCAAGGTTTTAAAGACGCTCGAAAGATTTTCCAAGCGTGAGGAACCGGTGGATTTACTACTGACAAATTATGTTTATGATAAGCAAGGCGTGAGAAGAAAAAAAGTGATGAATTATCATGGGGCGCTGAAAAAAAATACCGTGCTTACCTGGGATGACCGCATTCGTATGAATCATTTTCAGTACGTTTTGATGCACTCGGTAACGTACCGCACAGAGATTTTACGTCAGAGCAAATTACAATTGCCGGAGCACACATTTTATGTAGATAACATTTTCCTTATTCAGCCGATGCCGTACGTGAAGACCGTATATTATCTGGATGTAAACTTCTATCTGTATTACATCGGCAGAAGTGACCAGTCGGTTAATGAGAGTGTGATGATTAAGCGCATCGACCAACAGATTCGTGTGAATAAGATTTTGCTGGACATTCAGGCGGATTATGAAAGCAGAGGAATGCTTGCGAAGAGAAATCTCGATCGCTTTATTTTCCAGTATCTTGATATGATGATGTGCGTGACCTCGATTATGCTCATCATTGCAGGAGATAAGGAATCACTGGCGAAGAAGAAAGAAATTTGGGATTACGCAAAGAAAGTAAATCCGGGCTACTACAAGCGTTTACGTTACCATGTGTTTGGAATTACGATGAATTTACCGGGCAAAGGCGGTAGATGGCTTTCTGTGCACGGATATAAGTTAATGAATAAAATTTTCGGATTCAACTAAAAATATAGGGAAGCGTCACATACGGATGCTTCCCAAAAATAATTTTAGAATTAATTTTAAACCGGTGTTTTCTGTAAGTGGTATCTTAAAAAAGACGCAACACGTGAATAATCGAAACGGTACACAAAACAGTACATAATCATTGCCAAAGCAACGCCGCCGACAATATCAAGAACGGAATGCTGCTTTAAAAATACGGTTGCCATACAGATGAGAACCATCAGAATGGCGGAGGAGTATTGAATAACCTTATATTTTTTTAACGTCTCATTTTTTGTTACCGCGATATGTACGGCAATCGAGTTAAATACATGGATGCTCGGGAATACATTCGTGTGCGTATCTGTCTTATAAAGTACGGAGATAATCGCACAGAAAATATTTTTATCCGGATTAATATCGACTCTTAAGTTCTGACCATTCGGCCAAATCGTACAAATCAGCAAGCAGATGCTCATACCGATAAACAAAAATGCGGAAGTTTTGTAAAAATCTTCCTTTGAATTAAATAACAGGAAACCAACCACCAGCGGTACATACAAAAACCACAGGAAGTACGGAATGATGAAGTATTCGCAAAACGGAATATAATCATCGAGTGGTGAATATACCACATGATAGGTCGTCACATATTCTTCCAACAATAAAAACCACGTCATATAGATGAAAAAATACAGTAGTGTCCATGCATGACGGTATTTTTTTATAAATGAAAGGACAGCGTTCATATCTGCCTCCTTACTCCAAGAAATTTGGCAAAAGAACAACAGTAGCCTTTTGCCAAAATGGATTATAACACAGAATAAAACTTCTCACAATAGGAAAACAGGAGTTCATAAAAAATTAAGAAATGAATTTGGAGACCGTGGAGACCGGTTTTTTAAAAAATAAAAAAGTATCGCAGAAACGATACTTTTTAAGTAGCGAGAAAGGGATTCGAACCCCCGACACCACGGGTATGAACCGTGTGCTCTAGCCAACTGAGCTATCTCGCCATATATACAATTGTTTGTATAAGTGGGACCTATAGGGCTCGAACCTATGACCCTCTGCTTGTAAGGCAGATGCTCTCCCAGCTGAGCTAAGATCCCATGGGTTTCAAGAGGTGTTCTCTTGACTGCTTGAACAGTATAATCGGTTTTAAGATATTTGTCAACAACTTTTTTGAAAAATTTATTAAAACTATAGATAATTTTTTATAGCAAATCCATAAAACATATTTTCTTACAAGAGAAAATGGGATATACTAAAAAGAAAAAGGTGGAGTACCATATGGAGTGTAGAATTTGTCCGCGAAGGTGCGGAGTTGACAGGGAAAAAGGCAACATCGGTTATTGCGGTGCAGATGAGAAAATCCGCGTGGCCAGAGCAGCGCTTCATTATTGGGAGGAACCGTGTATTTCCGGTGATGAGGGCTCAGGAACAGTATTTTTTAGTGGCTGTAATTTGCATTGCGTCTATTGCCAAAATTATAAGATTTCTGGCGGAGAAACCGGAAAAGTAATCTCAATTGAAGAACTTGCAGAGATTTTTCTGCGTTTGCAGGCGAAAGGTGCGAACAATATCAACTTGGTTACGCCAACGCATTATGTGCTACCAATCCGTGCTGCGCTGCAAATGGCGAAAGCGCGCGGACTTATCATCCCTATTGCCTATAATTGCGGCGGATATGAATCTGTGACTGCTTTAAAAGCATTGGCGGGATATGTTGATATTTATCTGACTGATTTTAAATATGTAAGCACTGTGTTGGCCGAAAAATATTCTTCGGCCGAGGATTATTTTGAAGTTGCAGCGGCAGCTTTGCAGGAAATGGTCCGCCAGGTTGGAAACGCAGTATTTGTACCGGGAGATGGTGCGGCGCAAAAAGATGGATTGATGAAAAAAGGTGTGATTGTTCGACATCTGCTATTGCCAGGGCAAATAGATGATTCTAAACGAGTATTGTCTTATTTACACCAGACTTACGGCGAACGTATTTTCATTAGTATTATGAACCAGTACACACCGTTGCCGCATGTTGCGAAATGGCCGGAACTTAACCGCAAAGTGACGGATGAAGAGTATGAAGAAGTGATTGATTATGCGATTGAAATCGGCATCGAAAACGGTTTTATTCAAGAGGGAGAAACTGCAGAAGAAAGCTTCATTCCAGACTTTGGTACCGACATGATTCTGGAGTTATAAATTAAGAAAACTTACTATTCTAACCGTCTTTTGACAAACGCAGGAAAAAGTGCTATGATAGATTTGATGTTTTATGCGAACAAACACGGAGAAGAGATTAGTATGAACTGCAGAGAATTTCAGCTTCTGATGAAGGATTTTGTTTTCCATGAAATCAAAGACGAAGACGCGCTGGCGGATGCCATTGCACACATTAAGTCGTGCAAATCCTGTTATGAAGAATTAGAATTATATTACATATTAAATGTTGGCTTAGAAGAAATCGAGCGAGACGAAGTAAATACATATGACTTTAAAGGTCAGCTCGATGAAATCATCGGCAAATATTGTTTCGATTTGCGCCTTTGCCGGGTGGTAAAAGGTGTGAATCATTGCGCGACTGTGTGCGCATTTTGGATTTTATCGGCATTTTTACTTTTACAGTTTTTATTATGGTTTGTGAATATATAGGAGAAAGTTGCGGATGGAAAAGTTAGTTATCATTGATGGTCACAGCATATTGAACCGCGCGTTTTACGGTGTGCCGGAGCTAACAAACAGTGAAGGGCTGCATACGAATGCGGTGTATGGTTTTTTGAATATCATGTTTAAAATCCTGGAAGAGGAACAGCCGGATTATCTGGCGGTTGCCTTTGATTTGCATGCACCGACCTTCCGTCACAAGCGCTACGAAGCGTATAAGGGCACGCGTAAACCGATGCTGCCGGAACTCCGTGAGCAGGTGCCGGTCATCAAAGAGATGATGAAAGCAATGCGGATTCGCACGATGGAGCTTGAGGGTTATGAGGCAGACGATTTGATTGGCACATTAGCCGGTAAAGGTGAGCGAGCAGGACTTAAAGTGACGATTCTTTCTGGAGATCGAGATTTATTGCAGCTTGCGACCGAACAGACGATGGTGCGCATTCCGAAGACGAAAAAAGGTGTAACTGAGATTGAAAATTATCTAGCCAAAGATGTTTTGGAGACTTATCAGGTAGACCCAAAGACATTTATTGATTTAAAAGGCTTGATGGGCGATTCCTCCGACAATATTCCGGGGCTTCCGGGTGTCGGTGAAAAGACTGCTGTGAAAATTTTACTGGAATTCGGCTCGATAGAAAACGCTTATATACACGCGTCCGAGGTAAAACCACCGAAGGCATCGAAGGCACTGCTTGAACATTATGATTTGGCGGTATTGAGTAAGGAGCTGGCGACGATTGACACACAGGCTCCGCTTGCTTTGGAACCGACAGATTGTCGACTTGGTGAGATTTTTACATCGGAAGCGATTGAATTGATGCGTAAGCTCGAATTTAAGAGCATGGTGACAAAATATGCCTCTGCAGATTCGAAAAAAATTGATGCTTCGGAACATTTCATTATTTTGAATGATTACTTAGAAGTCGAAAAACATCTGAAACTGGCGAAAAAGGCAGAACGAATCAGCTTGCATTGTGTGGGCGACTCTGCCATACTGGGGGTTGCATTTGCGTATGATGAAGAAGACGTATATTTTGTAGATAAAAATACATTTTTGTCCGCAGAATTATTTCTCGATGCAGTACGAAAACTCTATCAGAACGCAAAAAATATCAGTGTGATTGGTTTGAAAGAACAGTTAGAATGGATGGAGACCCCGCGTAGCTTTGGTAAACCGATGACGGAAGCAGAGCTTAATGAGGCGTATGGAACGCATGTGTTTGACTGTGAGATTGCAGCATATCTGTTAAATCCGCTGAAAGACTCTTATGATTATGATGATGTTGCCAGAGATTGCCTTGGTATTATGTCATGGAGCTCAGTATCAGAGTTGATTGGAAAAAACTCTTTTGAGAAAGTTTTAAAGGAACGACCGGAGGATTTGGTCAAATATACTTGCTTTACTGCAAAAACTGCCTATTTGTCACAGCCGATTTTGCAGAAAAAGCTTGATGAAGCTGGTATGCTAAAGCTGTTTCGCGACGTGGAAATGCCGCTCGTCTATGCACTTTATCGCATGGAACAGGTTGGCGTACGCGTGAATGCAGAAGAATTAAAGGAATATGGAGTACGTCTAACGGAGCAGATTTCGAAGCTTGAGCAAGAAGTGCATGAGTTGGCAGGAGAGGTATTTAACATTAATTCACCGAAGCAGTTAGGTGAAATCCTTTTTGTAAAGCTTGGCATTCCGGGCGGCAAAAAGACAAAGACCGGTTATTCGACCGCGGCAGAGGTGTTGGAAAAGCTGGCACCGGACTATCCGCTGGTTGATAAGGTGTTAAAATACCGCACTTTGTCAAAACTAAACTCAACATATGCCGAAGGATTAGCGGTATTTATTCAGAATGACGGCAGAATCCATGGCAAATTTAATCAAACAATTACAGCGACTGGTCGCATCAGCAGCACAGAGCCGAATTTGCAGAATATTCCGATTCGTATGGAAATCGGCCGTGAAATCCGCAAGGTGTTTAAACCACAAGAGGGTTGCATTTTTATCGATGCTGACTACTCGCAGATTGAATTGCGAATTTTGGCGCATATGGCTGCGGATGAAAATCTGATGGAAGCTTATCGCGAGGAGCAGGATATCCACCGGATTACTGCATCAAAGGTTTTCCATGTGCCATTGAATGAAGTTACTGCTGAGCAGCGCAGAAATGCCAAAGCGGTAAATTTCGGCGTGGTGTATGGTATTTCTTCTTTTGGACTCTCGCAGGATTTAAGCATTTCCAAAAAGGAAGCGGAAGCATATATTAACCAGTATTTTGCAACTTATCCTGGCATCAAGCGCTTCTTAGACAACGCAGTGACTGAGGCAAAAGAAACCGGTTTTGCGACTACCTTGTTTGGAAGAAAGCGTCCGGTTCCGGAATTGAAATCCGGCAATTTTATGCAGCGCGCCTTTGGGGAACGTATCGCCATGAACTCGCCGATTCAGGGAACAGCTGCGGATATTATGAAGATTGCGATGATACATGTGGAGCGCAGACTTTTAGAAGCTGGCTTAAAATCACGCATTGTGTTGCAGGTACATGATGAATTGCTCATTGAAACTGAGCTTACGGAAATTGAGCAGGTAAAAGCAATTCTTTCTGAAGAAATGCAGGGCGCGGCGAACTTGTCTGTTCCGTTAGCTATCGGCATGGAGCAGGGAAGCAACTGGTTTGAGGCACACTAAATTACAGAAATGAGGAAAGTATGGTACTTGGTGTTACCGGTGGCGTGGGAGCCGGAAAATCTACCATTTTAGACATATTAAAAGGTCGTTACGGCGCTTTTGTCATCGAGGCTGATAAAGTGGGGCATGAGGTACAAAAACCCGGCGAAAATGGCTATAAAGCGATTGTAAACGAATTCGGAACAGAGATTCTGACAGCAGACGGTGCGATTGACCGTGCAAAGCTTGCAGCGATAGTATTTGCCGACCAACAGAAGCTTACACGTTTAAATACGTTGTTGCATCCAATTATCTACAATAAGATACAAGAGAAAATCAAAGAAATTGAGCGCACGCAGAAGCATCCGTTGATTGTGCTGGAGGCAGCAATTTTATTTGAAACCGGATTTGACCGTTGTTGCGACGCGACCATATATGTACATGCCGACGAGCATGTGCGCCTTAAGCGTCTGCTCAAGCAGCGTGGCTATTCAGAGCAAAAAGCGACCGATATTATGAAAAATCAGTTAAAAGATGATGAATTTCGTATGCGTGCAGATTTCGTGATTGAGAATAACGGAAATATAAGTGAAACGGAAAACAATTTGGGGAGGTTATTATGGAGATTCAAGGTTGGAGGGAGCTTCTCGAGCCCTATCAATTAGCAGTAGACGAGATTATAGTTAAATTGAATCATATTATACATCAGTACCGCAAACGCGGACAATATTCACCGATGGAGCAGGTGTCCGGGCGCGTGAAAAGCATATCCAGCATTTTAGATAAGATGCAGAAAAAACAGATTCCGTTCGAGGAAATACGCACCCGCATCGAGGATATCAGCGGTATCCGCATTATTTGCCAGTTTGAGGAAGATATTCAGAAGGTGGTGGATTTAATTTCCGCTCGCGCAGATATGCAGATTAAGACACAAAAGGATTATGTTTTAAATGAGAAAGATAGCGGTTATCGCAGTTATCATATGATTGTGTATTATGATGTACATACACTCGATGGCCTGCACCGCATTCCGGTGGAATTTCAAATTCGCACGCTGGCGATGAATTTCTGGGCGACGATTGAGCATTCGTTGCAGTATAAGTATAAGCATAATCTGCCGGCGCCAATCAGTGAGAAGCTAAAAAATGCATCGAAAGCAGTGCTTGCCCTTGATGCCGAGATGGCGACAATTCGCGAAGAAATCCTTGACGCGCAGAATTCATTCCACAGAAAAGAAAACGTAGTTGCGGACATTTTAAATAATATCCAGAATTTATATAAAGTTGCCAACAAACGTGAAATCGTCAAAATTCAGGATGAATTTTATCGCATTTATGCGACAGATGATTTAGAAAGTTTGGCACAATTTAGCAAGGAACTTGACTTGATTTCGGAAGGCTACCGTTCACAGTCATTACGGTAGTCGGAAATAGGAACACGATGGAAAAACAGATGAGACTGGATAAGTATCTCGGCGAAATGCAGATAGGTACGAGAAGCCAGATTAAAGAAGCAATAAAAAAGAATAGAGTTACGGTAAATGGTATAGTAGAAAGGGAAAGCGGACGCAAAGTTTTCCCTTCTTCTGATATTATTTGTTATGACGGTAAGGAAGTTAATTATGTAGCGGTTGAGTATTATATGTTGCATAAACCGGCAGGTGTGATTACTGCTACTGAAGATAAGCGGGAAAAGACAGTGCTAGATTTAATGGAATCAAAACGTAAGGATTTGTTTCCGGTCGGTCGCTTGGATAAGGATACGGAAGGATTGCTGTTAATTACAAATGATGGTGATTTAGCACACCGTCTGTTATCACCAAAGCGCCATGTAGCGAAGGTATATGAGGCGCGGGTGGCTGGAAAGATAGGCGAAGAAGTCGTGCAGAAATTTGCGGCTGGACTTATTTTGGGAGACGGTACAGCGCTCAAACCGGCAGAATTGGACATTGTCTCTTATTGTGATGAGACCGAGGAAAGTCTTGTGCGAATTACAATTGTCGAGGGGAAATTTCACCAGATTAAGCGTATGTTTTTAGCGGTTGGTTCGGAAGTGCGGTATTTAAAACGCCTTTCGATGGGAAGCCTGAAATTAGATGAAAATTTAGCGCTTGGTGAATATCGTGCGTTGACTGGCGAAGAGATTTCACGTTTACAAGGACAGGCACTGTTGTTTGATCTTGATGGCACGCTGATTGACTCGATGTGGATTTGGCCGGCGATTGATGAGGAATATCTTGGACATTATGGTTACACGGTGCCGGAAGATTTACAGACAACCATTGAGGGCATGTCTTTTACCGAGACAGCTTATTATTTTAAGGAACGATTTCAAATTCCGGATTCCATTGAGCAAATGAAGCAGGAATGGAATGCAATGGCATTTGAGTTTTATGCACATCGCGCGGCATTAAAGCCGGGAGCATTGGATTTGCTGATAACAGCGAAAAAAAATCATTTTAAACTTGGAATTGCGACAAGCAACTCGCGTGAACTGGCGGAGGCGGCCTTAAAAAATCTAGGCATATATGACTATTTTGATGTGATTTTGACATCGTGTGATGTATGCGCCGGAAAACCGGCACCGGATGTTTATTTGGAGGCAGCCAAGCGTGTTTGTGTGGTACCGGAAAATTGCTATGTGTTTGAGGATGTGCCGTTAGGAATTCAGGCGGGCATCAATGCCGGTATGACGACGGTTGCCGTTTATGATTCGTGGACGGATTCTGTGTGGGAAGAGAAAAAGGCGATGGCGGATTTCGCTATTCGTGATTTTATGGAGTGGAGCATTAGGTAAATGCTTCGGAATGGAGTATCTATGCAATTTTTGCCAACAACAAGAGAAGAAATGTTAGCGCGAGGCTGGGATGCCTGCGATTTTGTATATGTGATTGGGGATGCGTATGTGGACCATCCTTCATTCGGACACGCGATTATCAGTCGTGTACTGGAGTCTAAGGGATTTCGTGTGGGCATCATTGCACAGCCGGACTGGAAAAATGAAGAAAGTATCGATGTGTTTGGCAAACCGCGTCTCGGCTTTTTGGTTATGGCCGGCAATATGGATTCGATGGTCAATCATTATTCGGTTTCAAAAAAGCGACGTGATAAAGATGCTTTTTCTCCGGGCGGTGAGATGGGCCTGCGGCCGGATTATGCGACTGTGGTGTATGGTAATCTGATTCGTCGCAAGTATCGCGATGTACCGATGGTAATCGGCGGTATCGAGGCAAGTTTGCGCCGTTTGGCTCATTATGATTACTGGGCGAATAAAGTAAAGCGCTCCATTTTGCTTGATTCCGGCGCTGATTTACTGATTTACGGCATGGGTGAGCGGGCGATAATCGAGGTGGCAGAGGCGTTAGAGAGTGGTATCGATGTGAAAGATATCACATTTGTGCGTGGTTGCATCTATAAGACAAAGTCTATTGAGGACGTAGTTGACCCAATTGTTTTGCCAGAGTTTGACGAAGTAAAACAATCAAAAGAGACATATGCGAAAAGCTTTTATACACAGTATTGTAATACAGATCCATTTGTAGCGAAACCACTTGTAGAGTCGTACGGTTCCGGACGCTATGTGGTGCAAAATCCACCACAGAAGCCACTTTCAGAGAGTGAAATGGACTGGGTTTACTCACTTCCATACTGTAGAAATTATCATCCGAAATATGAGGAGGCCGGCGGTATTCCGGCAATTTCAGAAGTGAAATTTAGTTTGGTGAGCAACCGTGGATGTTTTGGCGGCTGTAGCTTCTGTGCGCTGACCTTCCATCAAGGAAGAATTATTCAAACTCGAAGTCACCGCTCTATTTTGGAGGAGGCCAAACGGATGGTATGGGAGCCGGATTTCAAGGGTTACATTCATGATGTCGGCGGACCGACGGCTAATTTCCGTCACACTTCCTGCGAAAAGCAAAAAACAAAAGGGGTCTGCCCCAATAAGCAATGCCTGTTCCCAAAGCCTTGCAAAAATCTTACGGTAGATCACAAGGATTACTTGGAATTATTGAGAAAATTACGAGAATTACCGAATGTGAAAAAAGTGTTCGTGCGTTCCGGTATTCGTTTTGATTATCTAATGTGTGACTCGGATGATACATTTATGCACGAGCTTGTGCAACATCATATCAGCGGGCAGTTAAAGGTGGCGCCGGAGCATGTTTCTGATCCGGTATTGCAGTTGATGGGTAAGCCTTCTAATGATGTGTATCAAGCGTTCAGCAAAAAGTATACGAAATTGAATGAGGAGATGGGCAAGAAACAATTCGTGGTACCGTATTTGATGTCCTCTCACCCGGGTTCGACACTCAAAGATGCAATTTTGCTGGCGGAACATTTACGTGATTTGGGTTACATGCCGCAGCAGGTGCAGGATTTTTATCCGACACCGTCAACCATTTCAACGTGTATGTATTACACCGGGCTGGATCCTCGCACAATGAAACCGGTCTACGTGCCGAAAAATCCGCACGAAAAGGCGATGCAGCGAGCACTGATTCAATATCGCAATCCTGCAAATTATGACTTAGTGCATGAGGCGCTGATAACGGCCGGACGAAAAGATTTGATTGGCTTTGATAAAAAGTGCCTGATTCGTCCGCGCAAGGGCGAGCGTGTGCAACAAAAGTCTGCACAGACTGCAAAGCTAAAGAAGAAAAAGACAATTAGAAATGTTCATAAAAAGAAATAAAGAGGAAAATGATATGGGAATCGCAATTATTACCGGAGCATCCTCCGGCATGGGAAAAGAGTTTGCGTTACAATTAGTGAATGAACCTACAATATGTGAATTTTGGCTCATTGGCAGAAGCACGGAGCGTCTTAAGAATACTGCTGAGAGGATGAAAGCGTTATATGCTGGAAATTCGGATAAAATACCAAACTGCAAGGTAATTTCTCTGGATTTTGAAAAAGAAGGATGGCAGGAGATTTTTTCACAGCTTCTGCAGGAAGAAAAGCCGGAAATTTCGCACCTGATTCAGGCGGCAGGCTATGGCATTGTCGGGAATTTGGCTGAATGTAATGGGCTCGCACAGACCAACATGGTGCGTGTAAACTGTGAGACATTAACCTTTATTTCGCATGCCTGCATTCCGTATATGAGAGCAGGCAGTCACATGGTATTACTTGGTTCCGTGGCCGCTTTTTTGCCACAGCCGGGATTTGCAGTTTATGCCGCATCGAAATCTTACGTACTCTCTTTCGGCAGGGCACTTAGACATGAACTTTCGAAAAAGAATATCATCGTCACGACTGTCTGCCCGGGGCCGGTGGATACGCCATTTTTTGACCGTGCAGAACAGGAAGGCACGCGCGCATGGTATAAAAATCTGTTTATTGCCAAGCCTGACAAGGTAGTTGCTCTTGCAATCAAGGATGCAAAGCAGGGGAAAGCGGTTTCGGTGTACGGCTGGGCGATGAAATGTATGCGTGTACTGACAAAAATCATTCCGCATGGACTGATTCTGAAGTTTTTCTAATGATTTGGAGTATTTATGCAGGAAATTGTGATTGGCAAAAATGAGGCCGGACAACGCAGTGATAAGCTTGTGATGAAGTATTTGAATCAAGCACCGGCGTCATTTATCTACAAAATGATGCGTAAAAAGAATATTGTCCTAAATGCTAAAAAGATGGATGGGAAAGAGATTCTGAACATCGGCGACTGTGTGCAGATATATATGGCGGATGAGACGATAGCAAAATTCCGCACAGCGACAAATGCAGAGCTAATAACGCAAAAAGAAAAGAACAATATCGAGAGCACAAGAATGCCGGCGTGGTTTGCAAAATCGATATTGTATGAAGACGAACATATTATTCTTGTGAATAAGCCGGCCGGTGTTTTGAGCCAGCAGGCGGGTAAAAATGATTTGTCAATGAATGAATTTCTAATACAGTATTTGCTCGAACGCGGTGCACTTACAGCAAAACAGCTTGAAACTTTCAAACCGGCGTTTTGCAACCGTTTAGACCGCAATACAACTGGGATTTTGGTCGGAGGTAAGACTTTACCGGCTTTGCAGGAATTGTCGAAATTGTTTCATGACCGTAGTATTCATAAATACTACTTGGCGATTGTCAGTGGAGATGGCATACAGAATAGTCATTTAAAAGGTTATTTAAAAAAAGAGGAAAGAACAAATAAAGTTATAATAAGTAAACATCCGCCAAAAGATGTGGAAAATAAGTGGGATGCGATTGAAACATCATATGAAGTGCTTGGTTCTAATCAGAAATACTCGCTTCTTAAGGTACAGTTGATTACCGGCAAAACACACCAGATTCGAGCACATTTGGCGAGCTGTGGACATCCATTGGTCGGCGACGTGAAATACGGCGGCAAGAAATTAAAAGGCGGGAATAATCAGGGACAACTTCTGCACAGTTATAAGCTGGTATTCCCAAAAACAATGCAGGGAGCATTGGCCTACCTTTCCGACAAAACTTTTTTGTGCCCGCCACCGGATATCTTTTCATCTTTGATTGACATGAATGACAAATTGCATTAAAATTAGAAAATTAAAATATTTATAAAAGGTAAGTTGTAAACGATGGCGACTTGGAATTCCAGAGGCCTGAGAGGGTCGACGTTAGAAGAAATGATTAATTTTACAAATGAGATATATCGGGAGCGAAAGATTGCACTGATACAGAAGATTCCCACGCCGATAAAGCCGATTAAAATTGATCAGGCGACCAGACATATTACACTGGCGTATTTCGACCAGAAGAGTACGGTTGACTACATTGGAGCGGTGCAGGGAATTCCGGTATGCTTTGATGCGAAGGAGTGTGCGACGAACACATTTCCGCTTGCCAACATCCATGAGCATCAGATTGTGTTTATGGACGAATTTGAAAATCAGTCGGGCGTAGCTTTTTTTCTGATTTATTATTCCTCGGAAAATCGTTGTTATTATGTACCATTTCGCTCGATTAAGCGCTTTTATGACCGCAGCAAGAACGGTGGGCGAAAAAGCTTCCATATGGACGAACTGGACCTTTGCTACGAGGTGGTCATTGGAAAAACAGTGCCGGTGCATTATTTAGAGGCATTGCAAAAGGATCTGGAATTTCGAGATGATGCTTGACAAATTGCTTGATATTGCATATAATTCTACAAAGTAGCATGCTAACAAATTAGCACTTTACCATATTAAAATCAATGAGAAAGGAAATGTTATGGATAAGAGATTGTTGCATACTCCGGAAGGTGTGCGTGATATTTATGATGAAGAATGCAGAAAGAAATTAGCGGTTGAAAATAAAATTCGTCATCTGTTCCATACATATGGATACCACGATATCCAGACACCAACCTTTGAGTTTTTTGATATATTTAATAAGGAGCGTGGCAGTGTGGCATCGAAGAATTTGTACAAATTTTTTGATCGCGAAGGCAACACATTGGTGCTACGCCCGGATATGACACCATCGATTGCCAGAGCAGCTTCCAAGTTTTACATGGATGAGCTGATGCCGATTCGGTTTTGTTATAACGGTAATACTTTTATCAATCATTCGGAGTTACAGGGCAAGTTAAAGGAGATTACCCAACTTGGTACGGAGTTGCTCGGTGATGATTCGGTGGAAGCTGATGCAGAGATGATTGCGTTAGCGGTCAATGCATTGTTAGAAGCCGGTGTAAAGGAGTTTCAGGTAGAAATCGGCGAGGTTGATTTCTTCAAAGGCATCGTTGAGGAAACGGGCATGAGCAGCGAAGTGGAAGCGGAACTGCATCATCTGATTGAGATTAAAAATTATTTCGGTATCGAGGAGCTTTTGGCAGCGTCCGCACTTGATCCGGAATTAAAGGAAGTTTTTTTGAGTCTGCCGGGACTGTTTGGCTCGGTGGAGATTTTAGACAAAGCGAAGTGTTTAACAAGTAATGAAAAGGCGCTCAACGCGATTGAACGATTGGAAGAACTGTATGGTTTCCTTGCTAAGCAGGGACTTGAGAAGTATATATCTTTTGATCTTGGCATGGTTAGTATGTACCATTATTACACCGGCATCATTTTCCGTGCCTACACATACGGAACCGGCGATGCGGTGGCGACCGGAGGACGTTATGATAAGCTGCTCGCACAGTTTGGTAAAGACTCCCCGGCTGTTGGTTTTGGATTGAACCTCGACCAACTGATGATTGCTATGAGCCGTCAGAAGTTGCCGGTGCTGACGAATCACAATGAAATTTTTGTGATTTATGAGCGTTCCTGCTATGACAGAGCTTTGGAATTTGCACAGTTTTTGCGTAAAAAAGGAATTTTTGTACAGATGAACGTTCACAACACAGCGTATTCCACAAACGACTATCTGCTTTATGCAAAACGTGTAAATGCGGACGAGCTTTACTATTTTGGGCCGGCGAGTGTGGACGGCATTATTGAAGTAGCAGAATTTATGAGTGAAACTTGGACAAGGAATGAACTTTCTGTTTTGAAAGGAGCATTTTAACAATATGAGATATTTGACATTTGCATTGGCGAAAGGCCGTTTGGCAAAAAAATCGTTAGAAATTTTTGAGAAAATCGGCATTACCTGTGAAGAAATAAAAGATGAAAAGACTAGAAAACTGATTTTTGTAAATGAGGAATTGAAACTTCGTTTTTTCCTTGCAAAGGCCAGCGATGTGCCGACCTATGTAGAATACGGTGCGGCGGATATCGGTATTGTCGGCAAGGATACAATTTTAGAAGAAGGCAGAGAACTTTACGAAGTCATTGATTTAGGAATCGGCAAGTGCCGCATGTGTGTTTGCGGGCCAGCGTCGGCGCGCGAGCTGTTAAAGCATCATGAAATGATTCGGGTAGCAAGCAAATATCCAAACATTGCCAAGGACTATTTCTACAATAAGAAACATCAGACGGTCGAGATTATCAAGTTAAACGGTTCCGTGGAGTTGGCACCGATTGTCGGACTTTCGGAAGTAATCGTGGATATTGTAGAGACTGGTTCGACATTAAAGGAGAATGGCTTGGAAGTATTGGAAGAGGTTTGTCCATTGTCTGCGCGCATGGTTGTTAATCAGGTAAGCATGAAGATGGAAAACGAACGTATCACAAAATTGATTCATGATTTGAAAGATATCCTGTAAGGATGCGGAGGATACATTATGAGAATTATTTCATTAGATGAACAAAGTAAAAAAAATATATTAGAGGATTTGCTGAAAAGAAGTCCGAATCAGTATACCGAATATGAGGCAAAAGTGGCTGATATTTTAAAAGCGGTAAAAGAAGAAGGCGATGAAGCGGTATTTCGTTTCACGAAAATGTTTGATAAGGCGGATATTTGTTCTGCATGTGTGAAAGTGACAGAAGAAGAGTTTGCGGAAGCATACGAGAAAATGGAAAATCCGGATTTGTTGCAGATTATCCGCAAGGCGCGTGAAAACATCCGCGCGTATCACGAAAAACAGCGCCAGTATAGCTGGTTTGACTCAAAAGCAAATGGCACGATGCTCGGACAGAAGGTAACACCGCTTGCTCGTGTCGGTGTGTATGTACCGGGTGGTAAGGCTGTTTATCCGAGCAGTGTTTTGATGAATATTATTCCGGCCAAGGTTGCAGGCGTAGAGCAAATTATTATGACAACACCGCCGGGACCGGATGGAAAGGTTAATCCAAATACACTTGTGGCGGCAAAGGAAGCCGGCGTGGATGCTGTTTATAAGGTGGGAGGTGCACAGGCAATTGCAGCGCTTGCGTACGGCACCGCATCGATTCCGAAGGTGGACAAGATTGTCGGTCCGGGCAACATTTATGTAGCGCTCGCTAAAAAGGCGGTTTACGGACATGTGAGCATCGACTCTGTGGCCGGCCCGAGTGAGATTTTAGTGATTGCAGATGAGACTGCAAATCCAAAATTTGTAGCCGCAGACCTACTTTCACAGGCAGAACACGATGAGCTTGCAAGTGCAATTTTAGTGACAACTTCTGCGGAACTTGCAAAGAAGGTTTCTGATGAAATAGATAACTTTGTGCAAGTATTATCCAGAAAAGAAATTCTTGAAAAATCTTTAGAAAATTACGGATATATTTTAGTTGTGCAGGATTTGCAGGAAGCAATTGATGTTGCTAACGAGATTGCCTCTGAACACTTGGAAATTGTAACGAAGAATCCGTTTGAAGTAATGATGAAGATTAAAAATGCCGGGGCGATTTTCCTTGGCGAATACAGTTCTGAACCGCTCGGCGATTATTTTGCCGGCCCAAATCACGTTCTGCCGACAAATGGCACGGCGAAATTTTTCTCGCCGCTGAGCGTGGACGACTTTATTAAGAAATCAAGCATAATTTATTACTCAAAAGAAGCATTAGAACCGGTAGCGGACGAGATTATTGCTTTTGCGGAAGGCGAAAAGCTGACAGCGCATGCAAATTCCATTAAAGTTCGCTTTGATAAATAAACAGCGATTTTTGACGAGAAACGCAGGAGGATGAAAGCATATGAGAACAGGAGAGGTTGTAAGAAAAACCGCAGAAACAGATATTTATGTTTCTTTAAATTTAGATGGCAGCGGTAAGGCTGAAGTCAGTACAGGTATCGGATTTTTCGACCACATGCTGAACAATTTTGCAAGACACGGATTGTTTGATTTAACCGTAAACGTGAAGGGCGATTTGTATGTGGATTGCCACCACACAATTGAGGATACCGGCATTGCGCTCGGTAATGCGATTCGCAAGGCGGTCGGTGATAAGGCGGGCATTCGCCGTTACGGTAGTGCGATTTTGCCTATGGATGAATCCTTGTATCTTTGCGCACTTGACTTGTCTGGCAGACCTTATTTACAATTTGAAGCAAATTTGACGGCGGATAAAGTTGGTATGATGGATACGGAGATGGTAAAGGAATTCTTTTACGCTATCAGTTATGCCTCCGGTATGAATCTGCACATTCGTGAGCTGTCAGGCGGCAACAATCACCACATGATTGAATGCATGTTCAAGGCATTTGCCAAGGCCCTTGACCAGGCAACGATGTACGATGAGCGTATCAGCGACGTATTATCCACGAAAGGAACCCTTTAATATGAGTACATTAAAACTGATTCCTGCCGTTTATCTGTTAAACGGCAAGGTTTTAGATAAAGCCAAGGCAGAAGCCGCTGCAGAAAATGCTTACTATGACCTTGATCCGGTCAGCCTGTGTGTAAATTTAAGCCACACCGGGGCGGATGAGCTTTTGATTTTTGAATTGTCCGACAACGATAAAACACATGATGCTAACATCAATATGATACAGGATATCGCGGATGCGGTAGACATTCCATTGATTGTCGGCGGTAATGTAAAGCGTCTGGAAGATGTAAAGAAATATTTGTATGCCGGAGCATCACGCGCGGTATTAAATATGAGTCTGGCTTCTAATGAAGCGATAATTAAAGAAGCAGCGGACCGGTTTGGGAAAGAAAAGATAGCTATATATAAACCTGGTGTGGTAACAAACGAAACGATAGAAGGTTGGGCAACAGCTGGCGCATCTCTTATGATTACGGAAAGTGTTCCGGAACAGGAACTAGCTATGCCGGCACTTGTGATGAACAATGAAGAGCCAGTTGCGTTAGCAAAAGCGTGCACAGTACAGAAGATAACAGAAGTATATGGCATTTCTTCGGACGTGTTCTTGGATTATACTACGCCGATGATGAATTATAAGCAGAAATTAAAAGCTGCCGACATTGAAGTTCACACATTAAAGAGTTCTGTTGCATTTTCGGAGCTTAAGTTAAATTCTGACGGTATGGTGCCGGTTGTTGTTCAGGACTACAAGACAAATGAAGTATTAATGCTTGCTTATATGAACGAGGAAGCATTTAACCATACGCTTGAAACCGGCCGTATGACGTATTATTCCAGAAGCCGCGATGAGCTTTGGGAGAAGGGCCTTACGAGCGGACATTTTCAGTATGTGAAGTCGCTGACTTTGGATTGCGATTCCGACACGATTCTTGCCAAGGTTTATCAGGTGGGAGCGGCTTGCCACACCGGAAAGCGTAGCTGTTTCTTTCATGAAATCGTGAAGACAGAGTACGATGACTCCAATCCGATGAAGGTGTTTGAAGAAGTTTACCGTGTTATTTTAGACCGCAAGAATAACCCGAAGGAAGGTTCCTACACAAACTATCTTTTTGATAAGGGAATTGATAAGATTTTAAAGAAGGTCGGAGAAGAGGCAACCGAGATTGTTATTGCTGCAAAGAATCCGGACCCGAAAGAAATTGTTTATGAAATTTCTGATTTCCTCTACCATGTGATGGTGCTTATGGCTGAAAAAGACGTAGATTGGAAGGAAATCACAAAGGAATTAATTAGAAGATAAATAATAGAATGGAGAAAATCATGAGAAAACTCGCTTTGGCTGATGAAATTTTATTAACCATCGAGAAACCTGCCCGTTATATCGGTAATGAGATTAATTCCGTGAAAAAGAATCCATCAGACGTAGACATCCGGTTTGCCATGTGCTTTCCGGATGTTTATGAGATTGGGATGTCTCATCTGGGCATTCAAATTTTATATGATATGTTTAACCGCCGTGAGGACACATATTGTGAGCGCGTATATTCGCCGTGGCCGGATTTAGACAAAATCATGAGGGAAAAACAAATCCCTCTTTTTGCGTTAGAAAGTCAGGAGCCGATTAAGGATTTTGATTTTCTTGGCATTACGATTCAATATGAAATGTGTTACACAAATATTTTGCAAATATTGGAGCTTTCGCAGATTCCACTTTCTGCTTCCGAGAGAACATGGGAACATCCGATTGTGATCGGCGGGGGTCCGTGCACATATAATCCAGAACCATTAGCCGAATTCTTTGACCTTTTCTATATTGGCGAAGGAGAGACGTCCTATAAAGAACTACTAGACCTTTATAAGGAAGCAAGAAAGAATGGAACATCCCGTGAAGCGTTTTTAGAGATGGCTTCCCATGTGTCCGGCATCTATGTGCCGTCCCTTTATGATGTCACATATGATGAAAACGGATTTATTACATCTTTTGTGCCGAACAAAGAAGGGGTGCCTGCAACTGTTCGCAAGGAGATCGAGATGAATGTAAGTGATACGTTTTATCCGGAAAAGCCGGTAGTGCCTTATATCCGTGCCACGCAGGACCGTGTCGTATTAGAAATCCAGCGTGGCTGTATCCGCGGTTGCCGTTTCTGCCAGGCGGGTATGATTTACCGTCCGGTGCGCGAGCGTGATGTGGATTATTTAAAAGATTTGGCATATAAAATGTTAGAAAATACCGGTCATGAGGAGATTTCCCTAAGCTCATTAAGCTCCAGCGATTATTCTAAATTAGAAGAACTCGTTTATTTTTTGATTGATAATTTTCAGGAGAAAAAGGTGAACATATCGCTGCCGTCATTGCGTATTGATGCGTTTGCGATTGATGTGATGAAAAAGGTGCAGGATATAAAAAAGAGCTCTTTGACGTTTGCGCCGGAGGCTGGCTCGCAGCGTTTGCGTGACGTAATTAACAAAGGATTGACTGAAGAAACAATTTTAAATGGTGCAAAGTTGGCCTTTGATGCCGGTTGGAACCGCGTAAAGCTGTACTTTATGCTCGGTTTACCGACTGAAACCGTGGAAGATATGGAAGGAATTCCGGAGCTGGCGGAGAAGATTGCCCGTGTTTACTACGAAATTCCGAAAGACCAGCGCAACGGCAAAGCGCAAATTACGATTAGCACATCTTTCTTTGTGCCGAAGCCGTTTACCCCATTGCAGTGGGCAACGATGTGTACGAAGGAAGAATATCTAACGCGCGCTAGAGTAGTCAACACAAAGATGAAAGAAATGCTCAACAAAAAGAGCATGAAATATAACTGGCATGAAGCGGATTTAACGGTGCTTGAGGGCGTGCTGGCTCGAGGTGATCGTCGGGTGGCGAAAGTTATTTTGGAAGCATATAAAAGCGGTTGTCTGTTTGATTCGTGGTCTGATTTCTTTGATAATGATAAGTGGATGGATGCCTTTGAGCGTACCGGCATTGACCCGGATTTCTACACCTTACGTCCGCGTGATTTAGACGAAATTCTTCCATGGGATTTCATTGATGTCGGTGTCACAAAAGCTTTCTTGAAGCGTGAATGGCAGCGCGCGATGGAAGCCAAAGTAACGCCGAATTGCCGCATGGCATGTTCCGGCTGCGGCGCAAAGGTGTTCGAGGGAGGTGTCTGCTATGAAAGTTAGAATTCGTTTTACAAAGCTTGGTTCGATGCGTTTCATCGGGCATCTTGATTTAATGCGATATTTTCAAAAAGTGATGCGCCGTGCGAAAGTCGATATCCGTTATTCGGAAGGGTTCAGTCCGCATCAAATTATGTCATTTGCGGCTCCGCTGGGACTTGGTGTGACGAGTGATGCGGAATACGTCGACATCGATGTGCTTTCTACAGAAGATTCCGTAAAAATGACAGAACGTTTGAATGCGGTTTCTAATGATGAGATTCGCATACTATCTTATCGGCAGATTCCAGATGATAGCAAGAGTTCCATGTCTCTTATTGCGGCTTCTGATTATATTGTAGCATTTCGAGAGCCTGCACTGGAAATATTAAAACAACATTTTAAGGCGGCGGATGAGCAGACATTTTGGATGGCTGTCACAGAAAAACTTGCGGAATTTTATGCACAGGAAGAGATTCTGATTACAAAAAAGACAAAGAAAAGCGAAAAAGAGGCCGATATTCGGCCATTGATTTATCAAATGCAGTTTAGGGAATCAGCGCAGAGTCATTTTGGCGATGTCGTTTTTGAACCATGCGTGTTCCTGCGGACATCGACCGGTTCTGAAGATAATTTGAAGCCGGAGCTTGTGATGCAAGCATTTTTCCAATATTTAGGACTCACAATGCCGGAATTTGCGTTGCAGATTCACCGCATGGAGCTATACGGAAAAGACCCGAATGAGGAAGGCAAGTTCTTGCGCTTGGAGGATTTCGGCTGGGAACTTAATTAAGGATTTTTCGCAACAGAACAATATGGAGAGCATATGGGGAAATATTTAATTACGGTTTACAACAATCACATATTGACGGCTTTTTATGAGAACAACCGCATTCTTACACTTGATTTTGAACCGATAGAGACGCAGTCGATTCTCGGCAACATTTATGTGGCGAAGGTAGATCAGGTTGTAAAAAATCTCAATGCAGCATTTCTGCGCTACGAAAAAGACAAAAAAGCATACTATCCACTTGATTGTAGGCGTCCGCCGATTTATCAGAATGAGAAAAACACAGCTAAGATGGTACAGGGGGATTCTGTGCTTGTGCAAGTTGTGACCGATGCCGTAAAAACGAAGGAGCCGACGGTTACTACAGACTTAAGTTTGACCGGACGATATGTCGTTCTCGATATGGCGAAGGAACAATTGCTCAATTTCTCTAAGAAAATTTCAGATAAAGACTTTAAAGAAGCATGGCAAAAACGTGAGTTGCCGGGGCGTAGTGACGAACGAAACTACGGTTTTATCCTGCGTACGAATGCTTACAATGCCAATGCGGAAGATGTATACGAGGAAATGCTGACGCTGGAAGCACAATTTTCGCAGTTAATACAGTTTGGGAAAATGCGTAGTTGCTATTCAAAACTCTATCAGGCGCCGACAACCTACATTCAGCGCCTACGTGATGCCTACACCGGTATAGTGGATGAAATTGTTACTGATTCGGAAGAAATTTATGAAAAGCTTGTTGCCGAGTTGGAACACTATCCGGATATTCGTGCGAAGCTTCGTAAATATGAAGACCACTTGCTGCCGCTGCAGAAATTATACGCAGTCGATAAATACATTCAGGAAGCCTTGTCGAAGAAAGTCTGGTTAAAGAGCGGAGGTTATCTGATTATCGAGCAGACAGAAGCCTGCGTCGTGATTGATGTTAATACCGGCAAATACGAGGGAAGAAAAAATACCGAAGAAGCATTCTTATTAATTAATAAAGAAGCGGCTAAGGAAATTGCTGTACAAATGCGTTTGCGTAACCTGTCCGGCATGATTCTTGTAGATTTCATCAACATGCAAAAAGGGGAGAATAATGCGGAACTGATGCGCTATTTCCGCGAGCAGACTGCACGTGACCCGATTCCGGTTACCGTTGTTGATATGACAAAATTAAAACTTGTGGAAGTGACAAGAAAA
This sequence comes from Lachnospiraceae bacterium, assembly GCA_015057275.1. Classification (GTDB taxonomy): domain Bacteria; phylum Bacillota; class Clostridia; order Lachnospirales; family Lachnospiraceae; genus SIG308. The sequence continues at coordinate 62,145 of SVEO01000003.1, forward strand.
AAAGAACGTAAACCGTTCGCGCAGCAGTACCGGGAAACCGTACAGAACATGTAGTAAAATACAGGGTATCGGAAAACTTAATGTTTCTGATGCCCTGATTTTGCTCCAGGCCACGATGGGCATGATGTGTGCGCCGGCGAGGAAATTTATGAGAAGGAAATTACTATTGATTACATTACAATTTAGTTGTATCGGGGGATGATGTGGACATGTATTTCCAAAATTATATTTCGAAGAATAATTCTGTAGAACTTTTTGGAAACACAATATTTGCAGTTTAAAAAAACAACATTCTGTGGTAAAATACAATGAATGTTGTTTTTTGTTCTAAAAAATTTGCGAAAAGAGGGAGTAAAAGAAAAATGAAACGAGAAAGTTTTGGCTCTCGTGTGGGCTTTCTGTTAGTAAGTGCAGGGTGCGCCATTGGAATTGGTAATGTATGGAAATTTCCATATGTTGCGGGACAGAATGGCGGTGGCGTGTTTGTATTGTTTTATTTGTTATTTCTGCTGATTATGGGAGTTCCGGTATTAACCATGGAACTTGCTGTCGGCCGTGCTGGTCGCCAGAGCGTAGTAAAGGCATATAAAACGCTAGAACCGGAAGGGAGCAAGTGGCATATCCACGGTTGGATTGGGATGATTGGCTGCTATCTGCTGATGATGTACTACACAACCGTTGCCGGCTGGATGCTCGGTTATTTCTTTAAATTTGCAAGCGGTCAGTTTAAACGCGTTCAAGCAGAAGCGGTTGAGTCTGTTTATGGGAATATGCTGGCAAATCCACTTGAAATGACAATCTGGATGTCGATTATTGTAGTGGTCGGTTTTATTGTATGCAGCTTCGGTTTAAAAAAGGGCGTGGAGAGAATTTCCACGGTTATGATGATTGGTTTACTTGCGCTGATTGTTGTGCTTGTAATCAATGGCTTTACCTTATCGAATGCGATGGAAGGTATCAGGTTTTATCTACTGCCTGATTTTGGAAAAGTAAAAGAGGTTGGCCTCGGTAACGTAATCACAGCAGCCATGAATCAGTCTTTCTTTACTTTGAGTATCGGTATTTCTTCGATGCAGATTTTCGGCAGTTATATGTCTAAGGAACATACACTTGGCAGCGAATCGATTCGTATTTGCGGATTGGATACATTTGTGGCCTTGATGTCCGGTCTGATTATTTTTCCGGCATGCTTTAGCTTTGGTGTGGAACCGGATGCCGGTCCTTCTCTGATTTTCATCACATTGTCAAAAGTATTTGTTAATATGAGCGGCGGACGCCTGTGGGGTTCTCTGTTTTTCTTGTTCATGACATTTGCAAGCTTTACGACTGTTATTGCGGTGTTTGAAAATCTTTTGGCAGGTTGTATGGATAATTTCGGCTGGAGCCGCAAAAAGTCGGTAATTCTTAACATGGTGTTTATACTGATTGCCAGTCTGCCATGTGTTCTTGGTTATAATGTGTTAAATGACTTGCGACTCATTGGCGGTCGTGATATTCTCGATACAGAGGACTTCATTGTCAGCAATCTGTTGCTTCCTAGTGGCGCGCTAGTGTTTGTGTTGTTCTGTGCGACAAGATGGGGCTGGGGATTTGACAATTATCTAAATGAGGTAAATACAGGGAAAGGCTTTAAGATGCCGCGCGCAATCAAGCCTTACGTACAATATATATTGCCGATTTTGATTCTTGTGATTTTGATTCAGGGATTGTTATAAAAAGAGTTTAAAATATTTTAAATCACGAGCGTTACGTGGCAGTATTTGTACAAAAGCATTACCAAGTTACTGCGATGTAAAAAATATATTCACAATTGCTTTTGAGTAATCCTCAGCGTAAACGCTTCGGAATGGAGGAAGGTATGGCAAACTATATTATGGCGCTTGACGCCGGAACCACAAGCAACCGTTGTATTTTGTTTGATAAGAACGGGCAGATGGTCAGCTGCGTACAGCGCGAATTCACGCAGATTTTCCCGAAAGCGGGCTGGGTTGAACACGATGCCAAAGAAATCTGGTCGGTGCAGCTTGGTGTGGCAGTAGAGGCGATGCAGCGTGCTGGAGCGACGGCGGCGGATATTGCGGCCATCGGTATCACAAATCAGCGGGAGACAACGATTGTCTGGAACAAAAATACCGGCGAACCGGTCTGCAATGCGATTGTCTGGCAGTGCCGCAGAACATCGGCTTACTGTGATTCTTTAAAAGAAAAAGGACTTACGGAAGTGATTCGTAAGAAGACCGGTCTTGTGATTGATGCCTATTTCTCAGGCACAAAATTAAAATGGATTTTGGACAATGTGGCTGGAGCAAGAGAAGCTGCGGAACGAGGCGATTTGTTGTTTGGTACGGTCGAGACGTGGCTTATCTGGAAGCTGACGAAAGGCAGAGTGCATGTCACAGATTATACGAATGCATCAAGAACAATGCTGTTTAACATCAACACATTGCAGTGGGATGAAGATATATTGCAGGAATTAAATATTCCGGCGTGTATGCTGCCGGAAGTGAAGCCGAGCAGTTATTTTTACGGAGCTTCCGACGCGGCTTATTTTGGCGGAGAAATTCAAATCATGGGAGCAGCAGGGGACCAGCAAGCTGCATTGTTTGGGCAAACCTGTTTTGAAAAAGGGCAAGTGAAAAATACGTATGGTACCGGGGGCTTCTTGTTAATGAATACCGGTGACACACCTGTGTTTTCCGATAACGGCCTAGTAACAACAATTGCTTGGGGATTGGACGGAAAAGTTACATATGCTTTAGAAGGCTCGATTTTTGTGGCCGGAGCGGCGATTCAGTGGCTGAGAGATGAGATGAATCTTATTTCTGATGCAGCACAGTCGGAAGAATATGCAAGTAAGGTTACTGACACAAACGGTTGCTATGTGGTGCCGGCGTTTACAGGACTTGGTGCACCGTATTGGAATCAGTATGCTCGTGGCACGATTGTCGGTCTCACACGCGGATGCAATAAGTATCATATCGTACGTGCAACGTTGGAATCGCTTGCTTATCAGACAAACGATGTTCTTAAGGCGATGGAAGCGGATTCAAAGATTGAAATTCCATCGTTGCAGGTGGATGGCGGGGCAAGTGCCAATGAACTGCTGATGCAAATGCAGGCAGATATCGTTGGGGTATCGGTGTACCGTCCGAAATGTGTGGAAACAACCGCGATGGGTGCCGCATTCCTTGCAGGCTTATGCGCCGGATTCTGGAAGAATACAGAGGATATCAAGGCAAATATCAAGATGGAAAAGCATTTTACGCCGGAAATCAATGGTGCGGAGCGTGAACAGAAATTAAAAGGCTGGCGTAAAGCTGTTCAATGTGCCTGTGCTTGGGCGGAGGATATGAATTAAAACATACAATGTGTGATTTTAACTCGGCAACATTTGTGTCGAAGCGACATACAGTTGCGCTACGGAATGGAGAACTTTATGAAGAAAGAAATTTACAACTTTTTATCATCGGAAGGAAAAACAACGATTCATACGGTGATTTGGACGCCGGATACGGAACCGGTAGCAATTTTGCAGATTGCTCACGGCATGGTTGAATACATTGAGCGCTACGAAGATTTTGCAAATTATTTATGTGACCGTGGCTTTGTAGTTGTCGGCAACGATCATCTCGGTCATGGCGAATCTGTGCTCACAGAAGATGAATGGGGCTATTTTGCGAAAAGAAACGGACGCGAATGCGTATTAAATGACTTATACACCATCTCACATATAATCAAAGAGCGTTATCCAAATCTACCGTTTTTCCTGCTCGGACACAGTATGGGCTCCTTTTTTGCAAGACAGTATTTTGCCGAATACGGAAAGGAACTTACGGGTATCATAATTATGGGAACCGGCTATCAGCCACGAGTGATTCTATCAGCTGGTATGACGCTGGCAAAGCTCTTAAGTGTATTCAAAGGATGGCATCATCGCAGCAAATTTGTGAATAATATGGCGTTTGGCAGTTACAATAAGAAATTTGAGGATGGATTTACCGCTTACGATTGGCTGTCGCGTGATCGTGCGATGGTTGCGAAGTATTGTAGCGAGCCGAAATGCCAGTTCATGTTTACTTTAAATGGCTATCACGAAATGTTCCGTGGCCTAAAATTGCTCACAAATAAAGAATATATCAATAAAATGCCGAAGGATAAACCGGTGCTTTTTATTTCCGGTGCGGACGACCCGGTCGGTAATTTCGGCAAGGGTGTAACGAGAGTGGCGAAAGAGTTTGCTGAATGTGGCGTAAAGGATATTCGCACCGTGCTTTATCCGGAAGCGCGCCATGAGGTTTTAAATGAAATTAACCGCAGTGAGGTATATCAGGACATTTATGAATGGCTGGCCACCAAAATGCAGTGAATTCCTCAAAAAAATCGACAAAACTTCCGAAAAATCATTTGACATTTAGCAAAGAATGTGTTAAATTTTCTTAGTGTGCCGCACAATGAGGTTATAAGCGGCTTCTTTTTGGAGCCCACCGTAGTTGGCGAGTAATGTTTTTAGGAGGTGCCATTATGTACGCAATTATTGCAACAGGTGGTAAGCAGTATAAGGTTTCTGAAGGAGATATCATCAAAGTTGAAAAGCTTGGTGTTGCTGCAGGTGAAACTTATACTTTCGACCAGGTACTTCTCGTTGGTGGCGAGACAGTAGCGGTTGGTAACCCTACAGTAGCTGGTGCTACAGTAGAAGCTGAAGTTGTAAAGGAAGGCCGCGGTAAGAAGGTTATCGTTTACAAGTACAAGAGAAAAACAGGTTACCACAAGAAGAATGGTCACAGACAGGCTTATACTGAAGTGAAAATCAACAAGATCAACGCATAATTGATTTTGAGGAAGTGAATCGGGTTTTCATATGATTCAGGTAACTTTTTACAAGAACCAAACAGGTGAATGGAAAGGATTTTCCATCAAAGGTCATGCAGGTTATGCGGAATACGGCAAAGACATTGTCTGTGCCGCAGTCAGCGCTTTAGCGCTTAACACGTTGAATTCCATTGAAGCTCTTACAGAAGATACCTTTAAGGCGGAAGTGGCGGAAGGCAGCATGAAGATGAAATTCACATCTGTGCCGGGTTCGAGCTCTAAAGTATTGATGGATTCCCTGCAGTTGGGATTGCAGAATATTTTAGAAGACAATAACAAAACATATATCCAGTTAAATTTCAAGGAGGTGTAGGCTATGTTTAAAATGAACCTTCAGTTGTTTGCACATAAGAAAGGTGTAGGTTCTACTAAGAACGGTAGAGATTCCGAATCCAAGAGATTAGGTGCGAAAAGAGCAGACGGACAGTTCGTTAAGGCCGGTAATATTCTTTACAGACAGCGCGGAACAAAGATCCATCCGGGTAACAATGTAGGCATCGGTGGAGATGACACATTATTTGCTTTGATTGATGGTGTTGTTCGCTTTGAAAGAAAGGGCAGAGACAAGAAGCAGGTTTCTGTTTATGCAAAGGCTGAGTAAGCTTATTGCTTGCGTATCTTCGCGCAACACAGGCTCCAAATCCATACGGTTTGGGGCCTTTTTTCATAATTGACCATGTATCAGTTACGCGGTGTGAAGCTGCGGGAAATGAGGAAAATATGTTTGCAGATAGTGCAAAAATATTTATAAAATCAGGAAAAGGCGGCGACGGGCATGTTAGCTTTCGCCGTGAAATGTATGTTGCCAACGGCGGCCCGGACGGCGGTGACGGCGGAAAAGGCGGCGACATTATTTTTGAAGTGGATAAAGGATTAAACACATTGACGGATTTCCGTCATGTGAGAAAATATCAGGCAGAACCGGGAGAAGAAGGCGGTAAGAGAAACCGTCACGGTGCCAACGGCAAGGATTTGGTGATTAAAGTTCCGGAAGGTACGGTCATCAAGGAAGCGGAGAGCGGCAAGGTTATTGCCGATATGTCCGGCGACAATATGCGTGAGGTCATCTTAAAAGGGGGTCGCGGCGGGAAAGGAAACCAGCATTATGCAACCGCCACTATGCAGGTACCGAAATATGCGCAGCCGGGACAGGAAGCGCAGGAACTTTGGGTAACGCTCGAGTTAAAAGTAATTGCGGACGTCGGTCTGCTGGGCTATCCAAATGTCGGAAAATCCACATTTTTATCGCGCGTTTCCAATGCCAGACCGAAGATTGCCAATTATCATTTTACGACCATTCATCCGAACCTCGGTGTGGTAGATTTGCCGGACGGCCGTGGATTTGTCATTGCAGACATTCCGGGACTGATTGAGGGCGCAGCGGAAGGTGTCGGTTTAGGACACGCATTCTTACGCCACATTGAACGTACCAGGGTGTTGATTCACGTGGTGGACGCAGCATCGGTAGAAGGACGCGATCCGGTGGAAGATATTCGTAAAATCAATGCAGAGTTGTTCTCATATGATGAAAATCTGGCTTTATTGCCGCAGGTCATTGCTGCGAATAAGCTTGACACATTGACGGACGATGAGGCAGAAATTGCGATTCAGTTAATTAAGGAAGCATTTGAGCCGGAAGGTTACGAAGTGTACCCGATTTCTGCAGCGACGGGTGCCGGCATCAAAGAATTGCTTTACGCTGTGCGTGAGTTATTAGATTCGATTGACGATACCCCGGTGATTTTTGAGCGTGAGTACTTCCCGAACGAATTCCAGGATAATCCGGAAGAACCGTACACGGTGGAAAAAATCGGAGAAGGTGTTTATTCGCTCGAAGGACCACGCATCGACCGTATGCTCGGTTACACAAATTTGGATTCCGAAAAGGGCTTTATGTTCTTCCAGAATTTCTTAAAGAACAATGGCATTTTGGATGAGCTGGAAGCGCTGGGCATTCAGGACGGTGACACAGTTAAGATTTACGGACACGAATTTGACTATTACAAATAGGACGGAGGGATAAAAATGACAAGCAAACAGAGAGCATTTTTAAAGGGCCTTGCCGCTAATATAGAGCCGGTTTTACAGATTGGCAAATCTTGTGTGACACCGGAACTGACCAATGCAGTGGCGGAAACATTTAATACAAGAGAATTAGTAAAATTACACATACTGCAGAATTGTACGGATGACGGACGTGAGATGGCGCAGGTACTGGCAGAGCGCACAGGTTCAGAAGTTGTGCAGGTAATCGGCAGCATGATTGTGCTGTACAAGGCGGATAAGAAGAACCCAAAGATTCTTTTGCCGGGTGTAAAATATCCGAAAGAAAGACCTACCGATACGAAAAAAGCGGTTGCTAAAAAGCCGACAACGAAACGATAAAACGCGAAATTAAATGATTCACAAGGAGAAGCGTAGTGAAGGTAGGAATTTTGGGCGGCACATTTAATCCGATTCATAACGGACATATAAAACTTGGTGTGGAGGCAGCAAGACAGCTTGCGCTTAACCATGTGCTTGTAATGCCGTCGGCCAATCCACCGCACAAGGCGGGGACATGCATTGTTGACGCAAAGCATCGGAGTGCGATGGTGAGGATTGCTGTGGAACCATATCCGGAGCTTGTTTTTTCGGATTTTGAATTGCAGCGCGAGGGCATAATTTATTCAGCGGATACACTGGCTTTGTTAAAGGCGGAGCATCCGGAGAATGAATATTATTTTATTATCGGTGCAGATTCGTTGTTTTCGATTGAGAAATGGTATCATCCGGAAAAGGTAATGGAATTTTGTTACCTTGTGGCAGCGGGTAGAAATCAGCAGAATATGGCAGCATTAAAGAAGCAACAGGATTATTTGACAGAGAAATATAATGCTAAGATTGAACTGCTCGAGTTCCCGGATATTCCGATTTCTTCGACAATGATTCGTGAGAAAGTAGCGGCCGGCGAAGCGATTGCGGCATATGTGCCGGAGGCGGTGGCACTGTATATGGCAGAGAACAATCTATATGTTGCGAGGTAATCGAAGGATGCTTGAGCGAACAAGATTTAAAAAAATAGCAGAAGATTTGAAAAAACGTCTAAAACCGAGTCGATATGCACATACGGTTGGTGTATATCACACCGCGATAAGCTTGGCCATGCGCTACGGTGTACCGCTAAAAAAAGCCGCATTTGCCGGACTTTTGCACGACTGCGCAAAATATGGCACCGATGAGGAAATCCTTGCCAAATGCGACAAGTACGGCGTTGTATTGACCGATGAGGAGCGCCTGGCATTGCCGATTCTGCATGCAAAGCTCGGCATGTATTATGCGAAGGAGCGCTACGGAATTGCGGATGAGGACATTTTAAATGCTATTTCTTTCCATACGACCGGTCGAATAGCGATGAGCGATTTGGAGAAGATTATTTTTGTCGCGGATTATATCGAGCCGGGGCGCACAGAAGCACCGAGACTTGACGAAATACGTGCAGAGGCATTTAAAAATATGGATGCGGCCATCTGTATGATTTATGAAGACACGCTTGCGTATTTAAAGGCAAAGAATCGTGCCATCGAATCGACGACGCTAAATGCGTTTCACTATTATAAAACGAAAATTGGAGATTAATATGAATACATTAGAAATTGCAAAAATTGCATATGATGCATTAGATGATAAGAAAGGCGAGGACATCCGCGTGCTTGACATTCACGAGATTTCCAGCCTGGCGGATTACTTTATCATTTCCAACGGCTCCAACATCAGCCAAGTACAGGCGATGGTGGACAACGTGCAGGAGAAGCTAGCCGAGACGGGCTACCATGCGAAGAGCGTGGAAGGCTACCGCAGCGGCAACTGGATTTTACTCGACTATGGCGATGTGGTTATCCACGTGTTTAATAAAGAAGACCGCCTGTTCTACGATTTAGAAAGAATCTGGAGAGACGGTGTTGAACTCAAAATGGATGAATTATAAGATGAGACAGAGCGTTGTTGCATGGCAATGATGCTCTGTTATATTTTTTTGAAAAATAATAAAACGCTATCCCGGTAATTAAATAGTCAGCAAAGGCTCCCGTATTCTTTAAAGAGAGGAGAATGCCGGGAGCCTTTGCGTTGCTTGAATATTAAAATTTAAATTACTGTTTTGCGGAATAAAGAAACGACCTTTCCTAGAATCATACAGTCCGGAACAATAATCGGCTCAAGATAATCATTCTCGGGCTGCAGGCGAATGTGACCGTTTTCTTTATAGAAGCGCTTTACGGTAACAGAATCTTCTACGAGTGCTACAACGATATCACCGTTGCGGGCATCCTGCTGGGAAGCTACGATGAGGAGGTCTCCCTCGAAAATGCCGACATTAATCATACTGTCGCCCTTTACAGTCATCATAAAAAGCTCCTGGTTCGGTAAAAACTCCATAGGCACAGGGAAATACCCTTCAATGTTTTCAAGGGCTAAAATCGGCTGTCCTGCGGCTACATGGCCAACCATAGGGATGTTTGTCACCTCAGTACGAAGCATAAAGTCATCCTCCAAAATCTCAATCGCACGCGGCTTTGTCGGGTCTCTTCGGATAAACCCTTTCTTTTCTAAAGACTCCAAATGTGCATGAACAGAAGAAGTGGACTTTAAATTTACCGCCTCACAAATTTCACGTACGGCCGGCGGATACCCCTTCTTTAAAATCTGTTCTTTAATGTATTCCAAAACTTCTTGCTGCTTTTTTGTAATCTTCTGATCAGCCATAAAAACCTCCATTCCAAATCACCGCAACGAATGCGGAGCCTAAACATATGTTCAATTTATCTAAAGTATAACATACGTTCGAGAAAAAATCAATCATTTTCGAATAAATGTTCTCGAAAAAATGTTCGAATTTATACTTGACAAAAACAAACGTTCGATATATAATACGAACATAGATTCGGCAAACAATTGTTCGAACGAGGGGTAAGTAGTTATTTTTCATAGGAGGAAACAGTTATGAGTACAAAGAACAGAACAAATAGAAATAAAAGAAGAAACATAGGAAAGAACCGCGGCCTCGTGGTGGCAATCGTATTTGCGGTTATGTTTGTTACATTATTTTTTGTTGAGAAGGGCGGATCTGTAGCCTTCGCAGCTGATGAGGATAAGGAGCCTTTATATAAGTATTATACGACGATTACCGTCGAAGAAGATATGACCTTATGGGAAATCGCAGAAGAATATAACTACGATGTTTACTATGATTCCATCAACGATTATATCGACGAGGTAAAGAATATCAACAGCTTAAGAAGTGACACAATCCACAGTGGAGCTAAGCTGGTAGTTGTGTATTTTTCGAACGAGTATAAGTAAGAAAAAGATTTTATTGTGAGATAAACAAGAAAGAGCGAGGTAATTTCTATTATCCAGATTCAGATGTCCGCAAAAAGCAGTGGAAGATGGATATAGAAACACGTCGCTCTTTTGGTTAATCAGATTCTCGCAATCGCAATGCATTACGGTTGGCACGTCTGCGTTCCTCGTCGATTGCAGCATAGTGTTTTTTTGTTGTATTTACGTCTTTGTGACCGAGCATATCAGCTACTAAGTAAATGTCGCCAGTTTCACGATAAAGATTTGTGCCGTAGGTACTTCGCAGCTTATGCGGAGTTATATGTTTCATTGTGGTAATGAGGTTGGCGTATTTACTAACTAACTTTTCAACGCTGCGTACACTGATACGTTTGTTTTGTAGCGAGAGGAAAAGGGCATCTTCATGGCCTTCGGCAGCCAATTGCTGTTTACGGACTTCGACGTATTCCATTAGCACCTGATAGACTTCATCGCTTAGGTAAACGACAAATTCATAACCACCTTTGCGGCGAATTTTTACGGCCATATTGCGATTGTCAATATCTTTTAAGTCGATGCCGACACATTCTGATACACGCATGCCGGTGCCGAGGAGCATAGTCATTAATGCTACATCACGAATTTTTGTTTTTTCGTGATAACCTTGCTGTTTTTTCGTCAATTTATCGCCTTTCTCGACCTCATCGAGAAGAAGAGCTACCTCACCGACATCAAGACGGATGATTTCTTTTTCACGAAGCTTCGGCAGTGAGACAATGGATGCCGGATTCGTCTGAATGTCTTCATTTGTATAAAAATAACGATAAAACGAGCGAAGGGATGCCAGTTTACGTTTGATACCCTGTGTTTCATTTGTGTGCTCGTCCTCGCCACGCTCGTAAACTTTCAGATAATCCAGATATTCCTCGATATCACGCGGTTTAAGCTGATCCAAAAAACTAAGCGGGATATCGGTAATCGCGGTGTTTTTCAAACTCGGATTATTCTCCTTCAGATAATGAAAGAATACACCTAAATCATACGCATAGGCAATACGTGTGCGAGAGGAAGTTGATGGCTCAATGGCGCGAAAATAGTCCGCTGCGAAGCCTGGAAGTTCCTTCAATAAGTGTCTTAATTTTAAGTTGTTGTCGACTGTTAGCTGGTCGTGATAATTACGCTTGGTAGCCATTCATTGCCTCCTGAATTATTTTGGCTGATAAGTTATCGTTCGTATCGCGGTATAAGGTCCGGCCAACCCTGAATCTTTCCATTTAAAATGGCACGGAAAATACGTTCTTTGGAACCCGGGTGTTCAGTATTTAAACGAGTAACAAGTTCTTTTGCATATTGGCGTTTGGTAGAACCATCCACCGGGCACTTGCCCTTTGCCACCGGCAGTTCGTATTTGTGCTGGAAACTTACGACTTCGCCTTCGGTTATGTACATCATCGGGCGAATCACCGTCAGCTTCATGCGGTCCAAATACGTCTTTGGGGAGAAGGAGTGGAAGCGGCCTTCAAAAAGTAACGATAAGAACATTGTTTCAATGATATCATCTTTGTGATGTGCGTAAGCGATTTTGTTGCAGCCGATTTCTTCAGCCTTCTCATTGAGCGCGCCTTTGCGCATTTTTGCACAAAGAGAACAGGGATTTGTCTCCTTGCGTTGATTGAAAATAATATCTGAAATATCGGTTTTTATAATATGATACTCAATATCGAAAGAGCGGCATAATTCCTCGATTTTGTCCAAATCCTGAATGCCAAAGCCCAAATCAACGGTAATGGCCTTGAGCTCAAATTTCTTCGGATAAAAGCGTTTTAAACCATGTAATGCATACAACAATGTCAGGCTGTCCTTGCCGCCGGAAATACCGATAGCAATCACGTCGCCGTCATCAATCATTTGGTAATCATCGATGCCACGTCTTGTATAGCTGTATAATTTTTGCAACTGCATAGTGTCGAAATGTACCTTTCGTTAAATTATTTGTGAAGATGCCCAGAGCGTATTCACAAATTGATGTCTGAGTTACTTGATACATATCATTAAATCTCTAAAATAATATATATTCTAAATAATATTAAATCGAACAGAAGCTATATTTTAGACACCCAACTATTCGCAAAACACAAGTTTAACGAATAGTTGGGTGCGGAAAGTACAAATATTCAAACCACTCTCGAACATTTTATGTAAATCGGTGTAAATTTGTTAACTATTTAGATAATTACTTAATGGCTGCTTTTATGTACTTCTCTAAAAATTCAACTGTTCCGTCGATTCCGAGCAATTCGCTGTTCACGGACAAATCATAACTTGTGGAGTCGCCCCATTTTTTGTCCGAATAATAATTATAATAACTGGAACGCTTTTTGTCTGTTTTAACGCAAATATCTCTTGCTTTTTCTAAGGATAAATCCTGTTCCTTGGCAATATTTTCCGCGCGATAATCTAAGTCGCCGTGAATGAAAATTCGTACCAAATTCGGGTAATCTTTTAATGCATAATCTGCACAACGACCAATGATAACGCAGGATTCTTCCTCAGCAAGCTTTTTAATGGAATCAAACTGTGCTAAAAATACTTTTTGATTCAGTGGCAATTCCGTAAAATGTGACATTGGATAACCCACAGAATATGTGTCCATTACCAAATTAAACAAAAAACTGTTGGTTGGGCGTTCGTCATGATATTGGAAAATTTGTTCACTGAATCCGCTTTCTTTTGCAGCTACGGCTAAAATTTCCTTATCATAACATTTTACACCAAGCTTTTCCGCAAGTTTTTTGCCGATGATTCGACCACGGCTACCAGTCTGACGACCAATAGTAATCACAAATTTTTCCATATGAATTCCTCCAATCTAACGTTTATTCAAATTATGGATTTTATATTTAGTATACCATAATTTAGTTTGAAGTGCGTAATTTTTTGAGTAAATTCTCAAAATATTCAGGCAACGGTGCCTCAAACTCTACATATTGCTCGCTCTTTGGATGAATAAATCCAATAGTTTTGGCATGCAATGTCTGTCCAATCAAATTTTTGACCGGGCATTTTGATGGACCATAGACATCATCACCTAAAATCGGATGCCCAATACTTGCCATATGCACACGAATCTGGTGTGTGCGGCCAGTTTCCAGCGTACATTCGATAAATGTATAATTGCTGAAACGTTCTAACACGTGGTAATGTGTAATTGCTTCTTTTCCATTCTTGCAGTTTACGGACATTTTCTTGCGGTCGGTTGGATGGCGTCCAATCAATGTGTGAATCGTTCCGTCTTCCTCTTTTAGATTACCATGCACAATCGCCACATATTTCCGAGTGATTGAGTGGACTTTTAATTGCTTCGCAATGTGGTTATGTGAAAAATCATTTTTACAAATAATAAGTGAACCGGTTGTGTTTTGGTCGATGCGATGCACGATTCCCGGGCGCATTACGCCATTGATTCCAGACAAATCGTTCTTACAGTGAAACATAACTGCATTTACGACGGTGCCACTGTAATGACCATTCGACGGATGTACGACCATCTTTTTCGATTTGTTTATAATAAGCAAATCGGAATCTTCATAAATAATATCCAACGGGATATCTTCCGGCTCGATTTCCGCTTCTTTCGGCTCATGTATGCGTACAATAACACATTCGCCGGCCGACAGTTTATAATTGGACTTCAGCTTTCTATCCGGTGCATTCTGCAAGAAAATATCGCCGGCTTCAATCATTTTCTGTACGAAAGAACGGGAAATTTCCTGACATTCATCCGAGACATATTTGTCGATGCGAATGCCTCCCTCTGAAGGAATCAGCATTAATTCTTCCATAAACACTCCTAATCTTCCTGTGGAATCTTCTTGCATGATATCAATAAATCAAGTTCTTTTTCATTGAAACAAAAAAGGCCAATTACAACAATGGCAATGCCAGCAACCGTCACATAGCAGTCAGCTACGTTAAATACCGGGAAATCATACGGTAAAATCGGCAGATTTTTTAGTAAAACATAAATAAAATCAACGACAAATCCCAATCGAATCCGGTCAATCAAATTGCCAATGGCACCGGAAATCAATAATATGATACATCCGGACAATAGATAATATTTTGTTGATTTGAAAACACTCGTGCCGGCTTTATTTTTCATGTAATTCATTATTTTAAAAATACGCCACATCAAAATAACGAGTAAGCTAATCAGCACAACAGCAATAATAATCAGAAGCCACAACTTATTTTGCAGCATACCGAAAGCGACACCCCGATTTTCCACATAAGTAAATGTCAATACTTTCGGAATTACCACTACTTCACTCCCGCCTTTTAAATATTTCAATGTGAGTATTTTGGTCATTTGATCTAACCCAATCAGAAATATACTGAACAAGCAGTAAATTACCGATAATTTCAATCCTTTATTTTGTGTCATAGAACTCCTATCGGCATGCCTCAATCGCGTCCAGCATGTCTTCTTGCGTCACGGCGCGTGAAATCACTCCATTACCGATTCCATCAAGCAGAATAAACTGGATGACACCGGCATCCATCTTTTTATCATTTAATGTTGCAGTGACGATATCTGAAGCAGAAAGCTTCGCTGGCACCTTTGTCGGCAACTGATAACCTGCAAATACCGCTTCGATTTTGCCAGCTTCTTCTGTGGTAAGCAGATTTTTTTTCATTGCAAGATGTGCGGCTGCCACGGCACCAATTGCTACACATTCGCCGTGTAACAGTTCAAAATTCATTAATTTTTCAATCGCATGACCAAGCGTATGTCCGAAATTCAAAAGTGCGCGTTCGCCATGTTCTTTGGCATCATTTTCCACCACCCGACGCTTGATATGGCAGCTTGTTGCAATAATCTCCTCTAGCACATCTAAATCACGCGCGAGTACCTGCGGCAACTGAGCCTGCAGCGTATGGAAGTAATCCGCATCCTTAATGCAACCGTGCTTGATAATTTCGCCAAAACCGGACAAATATTCCGCGTCAGATAATGTATTTAACACCGACAAATTCATATACACAAGCTTTGGTTGGTGGAATGCACCTACCATATTTTTATAAGCAGAGAAATCAACACCGGTCTTGCCGCCGATACTGGAATCCACCTGTGCCAAAAGAGAGGTAGGAATTTGTACAAAATCAATTCCTCTTAAGTATGTTGCCGCCGTAAATCCGGTCAGATCGCCGACAACACCACCGCCAAGCGCCAACAGCATATCCTTACGGTCGAACTTATGCAAAATCAAAAATTCATATAAATTTTGTACTGTATTTAAAGTTTTATTACTTTCTCCGTATGGAAATTCAAAGATATGCACTTCTTTTGCCTGATTTTGCAACAAAGCGGCAATTTCTTCGGCATACAATGGACCGACCTTCGACTCTGTCACGATGCACAGTCTCTTTTTCTCTATTCCTAATTTTTTTAGTTCATCGCAAAGTAAGTCAAAGCTTTTTTCGATAACAATATCATAAATCGGCTGTGCTTTTTTATTGTGAACTGTAATTCTTTTGCTCATATTTCCTCCTGACGGTATAACGAGAAAGTATCACTTATTGATACAAGGACACTTCAACATATAACCGTTCCTTTTTTGTCTGGCCTAAAATTCTCTCAAAACGGAATCTGCCGTGGCCACGTACAGATACAATCTGTAATTCTTTGACTGAATCACTACCTGTGCGCACTAATTTGCCCTGTACAAAGACTTTTTCGGCCTGTATGAGGGAAATTGCCTGTGAGCGTGAAAAATGAAATACAAAGGCAATGAATGCGTCTACACGCAATGATGCGATGCTTCCTTTCAATTGTTTGAACGGAATTTGAAAATTTTCCGGCAGAGAATCACGCAACTCTGCCTTAATCATCGTATGCTTTATCTTCCGCAGATTTGTTTGGATATATACGCCAATCGCACGGTCGCATATGCAATAAGCAGATGTGTCCTGTATGAAGATGTCGCCGATTCTGCTACGGGAAATACCTAAGTTCATAATTGCTCCCAGGAAGTCACGATGCGTTAGTGCATCAGCAAACTTTGGTGCCACCGGAGTAATGTATAGATAGCATATCTGCTCTGTTACATATTGCTGCATTTGCGTGTCACTATATTCCGGCGGATAAAAGAACACTTTCTTGCGCTCTGCCACGGGGAAACCACCCTCTAATCGGTAATTTAAATATCCGAGATGTTGTTCCATGCCTCGAAAAATATTTTGCTCATTTAAGTTTAAAAAGTCCGTGGCCGCGGGAATTCCCCTTGTATAAGACAAATCGCCTAATTCCCATAGGCGATTTGTTAAAAATTCTTCTTCTTTTTTCATGTCACAAATTAATATAATTTCTTTGTTGTGAAAGTTGTCATATCAAAACTACCGGTTAATAACTCATTAAAGTCACCGGAAATCTCAACGGATGGCGGGGTAATAACGAAGATATAGTTGGAAACCTTCTGCAGATTACCCTCGATTGCATAACAGGAACCACTGGAAAAATCGATAATACGCTGTGAAGTATCAACATTTAATCCTTCAAGATTTAAAATTACAGCTTTACCGCTTAATAATGTATCAGTAATCTCGCGGGAATCATCGATATTTTTCGGCTTGATAACACAAACCTCAAGCCCCTTTGCCTGTCGGTCACCCATGGAAACAACCTTGCTTCTGGATGTTTTTTTCTTCGGTGCAGTGGTTCTTTTATATGTAGGCTCATCATCGAAATCATCATCATCTGCAACCTTTTTCTCTGCCTTTACCGGCTGCTTCTTTACCGGAACATCTTCGTAATCATCTTCAAAATCGTCATCGTAATCATCATAATCATCCATGTCATTTAAACGAAACAATCCTAAAAACTTATCTGTAATACTCATAATATATTCTCCTTATGTTAAATATTGTAATTTCTTTCGCCGAAAATACCGGTACCTACTCTGACAAGTGTGGCACCCTCTTCAATCGCGACTTCGTAATCTCCGGTCATCCCCATGGATAACTCATGCATACTAACATTATCAATGTTTTTTGCCATTATGTCAACTGCTAATTCCCTTAATTTGCGAAAATATTTACGATTACTTTCCGCATCTTCCGTGTACGGAGCAATTGTCATCAATCCCTTTATATGCACATGTGGGAGTTTAGAAATCTCTTCGACCAATGGCAACGTAGCGTCCACGGTCACACCGAATTTTGAATCTTCCTCAGCAACATTGACTTCAATCAAAATATCGCATTCAACATTTTTTTTGCAGCATTCTTCTTCCAACTGTAACGCCAGACGATAACTGTCGACCGAATGAATCAGAAATGTTTTATCGATAATATATTTTACTTTGTTGCGCTGCAAATGCCCGATTAGATGCCAGCGGATATTTTTGTCAAGGAGTTCTTCTTTTTCGCATAATTCCTGCACTTTGTTCTCGCCGAAATCAAGCACATCAAGTGCAAGCACTTCTTTTATATCGGAAATCGGCTTTGTCTTGCTGACCGCAATCAGAGTTACGTTCTCACGCTTGCGCCCTGCACGCTTACAAGCTTCGGCAACCTTTAATTCCACGTTGCGATAGTTTTTCTGAATCATAACTTCTCCTCTATTGATATACAATCTCGGATTCATCAACAAGTGATGCATCTAAAACAATATGATCATATACAATCAAGCCGTTGCTGACGCCTTCTTTAATGATGTAATAGTCATTGCTTTCTTCTAAAATCTCAACTCTTTTAAAGATGGTATAGCCACTGTTAATTTGATATGCACCCTGAACAACACCGGTCGCACCAATCTGATAGCGCTCACTGGAATCCGGCTTGATGATGATATCCTTTGCCTGTAGCTGATCTTTTGCAACATAACAGAGTTCATCGGTCACATAATATACCGTTGGAGTGATGAATTTGATGGTCGATGTACCGTCCTCATTATATGTCTCCAAATAGAAGCCGTATGAATCACTGTCGCCACCCTGAACGTAATATTCTGCCGGTATGGTATACAAATCAAAATCAACCACTGCCGTCTTCGGAACTTTCAAGCCTTCTGCCACAGAATCTAAGATTTGCAAATCAATGTAACGCTCGGCCGCATAGCGAACCATAAAACGATAAAAGGTCAATACACCATAAGAACCATCTGCCTTCGTCTGAATTTCAAAATTACAGCGGGCTTCCATATTGTCTTTTGTAAAGCGTACATTGAGTGATGTCTTTTCTGCATATTTTGTAACATCATCGGCAGATAATGGAATGACAATCTGCCACACCTCATCCTGAATAATCTTGCCGATTGCTGCATTCGCATTTACCAAATCATTCGACTTTGTTTTGTTGGCAGAATAATTAGTTAAGTCAAATAGTCCGGCATGGATACCATCAAGAGTCAATGTTTCATATCCGTCGGTGTTATGCACGACGATACCGGTCTGCGGCGCTTTGATAATCTTAAAGACGTTTGACTGGCCATTTGCCTCTAAGGTGTCATAGATACTGTCCAGCATATTGACGCTGAGCGCATCTAATAAAACTGCATTTAAATCATACTTGAAATCATAAACAGCAGAGAAACCGTTTGTTTCGTAATTGGCCGTAAACTGCGAAATCTTATCCTTGATATCTTTGATATTTTCGTTCGTTAAAATGTTCGATTCTTCTGACGAGGAGGCTAATAATTCGGAAACATAACCGTTTTCGTCAATCGAATACAAGGTAGAATTTACGCTCACACGCTGTCCTTCCTGTACGTAAAAATTCACATAACCGGCAGTATTCGTCGTAAATATGGTTTCGTCGCGCAAGGCAATACCGGTGTAGGTCTTATTCGCCTGTTCGGAACTACTGCCCTTTACTACTTCATAATAACTGATTTTATCGCGTGTAATATAAGCTACAATATAAAAAAGAAGGTACAGAAAAACAACACCGAAAATTACAACGCCGATGTTTAACCGAAACCTTCGCTTATGCATATGTACTACTTTTTTCTTCTTTGCTTTAGCCATCGTGTATACTCCACTCCATTTTGTCGCAATTGTCCCTTTACAAACTTATATTATTGTACTCTTAAACCAGGGGATAAGTCAATCAATTTATCATTTTTTCAAAAAATTTTATCGTTTTTTATGGAAATAATTAACAGATATATCTTTGGGAAGATTGGGAAATCTAATAACAAAATTATGAATGGAGGAAATAAAATGAATTCCAAAGCACTTGATTATACCGCGTTAGTTATCACAATCATCGGCGCCGTCAATTGGGGACTGATTGGATTTTTTAAATTTGATTTAGTTGCATTTTTATTCGGCGACATGACACTTCTGTCTCGAATCGTTTATGCAGTAGTCGGTTTATGCGGATTATATCTGATTTCCATGTTCGGCAGAATTGCATCTATGGGCGAATAGGAAAAAGCTGGTCTAACGAAATGTTAAACCAGCCTACATAAATTATTTGTACATTTGTCTCCACTCTAAGTCGCCTCGTTCTAAGGACTTGATTAACAGTTCTGCTGTCGCAAGATTTGTCGCCAGCGGAATGTTGTGCGTGTCACATAAACGAACTACCTTATTGATATCCGGTTCGTGCGATTTAGCGCTCAAAGGATCTCTTAAAAATATAATCAAATCGATTTGATTTTGTTCGATTTGAGCACCAAGCTGCTGCTCACCGCCGAGATGTCCCGCCAAAAACTTATGGATGGATAAATTGGTTACTTCTTCAATTAATCGACCCGTTGTTCCTGTTGCGTACAATTCGTGTTTACTTAAGATTCCTCGGTACGCAATACAAAAATTCTGCATGAGCTTTTTCTTTGCATCATGTGCGATTAATCCGATGTTCATGTAATCCCTCCCAATTAGCTGTTTTTGTGCATACTGATATTGAGTACAATACCTACACCCGCATATAAACTGAGCAACGAGCTTATGCCGTAACTCACAAATGGCAATGTTAAGCCGGTATTCGGAATCAGCATCGTAACAACCGCCATATTGATGATTGACTGAATACCAATCAGCGAAGCGAAGGAACATGCAATAATCTTTCCATCCAAATCCGCCGCTCGTCCACCGACAATAAAACATTCCACAATGATGCAAAAGAGTAATAGGATCAGCACTGCACACCCGACAAAGCCTAATTCTTCACCGACAATGGCAAAGATAAAATCGGTGTGAAGCTCAGAAAGAAACTCACCGTTCTTTACACTGGTTACGGTGTTATTATTTAAGCCTTTTCCGTACAAACCGCCCGAGCCGATGGCGATGACAGATTGTTCCTGCTGCTCGCGCAACACGGCAGCTTCTTCGTTCGTCTCGTCGTAGAATCCGACAATTCGGTTGTACTGGTAGTCTTCTAATATTGTTTGGCCCGGCTGCATAATAAGAAACGCTAAGATTGCTACCAGCGGTACCGCAGCAACGATTGCCCCGAAAATAATCTTCCAGGAAATACCGGCAACGAACAAAATCACACAGAAGACAAGGCAGATGACAATACTCGTCGATAAGTCCGGCTGGTCCAAAATGAGCGCAACCGGAATGACAAGCAGCACACACATGAAAAACAACTGTGTCAGCTTGTTTAAGCGCTGATAATGTTTGCTGATCAATGCCGCAAAGAACAATATCAAAAATAACTTTGTAAATTCAGATGGCTGCAGATTCAGGCCTGTGCTGCCCAACTCTATCCATCTTTTTGCACCCATATTAATACTACCAAAAAAACGAACAATTATCAATAAGGAAAGGTTAAGAAAATAATAAATCCAGTAAAATTTCAGCACAAATTTATAACTGAACAGCGTCAAAACCAAACAGGCAACCAGTCCTAAAACCATACCGAAAATCTGTCTGGAACCGTAGCCCGCCGAAGCACTGTCAATGACATAAATGCCGAGAATATTCAGTGCAAGCACGAAAAACAGTAATCTTATGTTCAAATGTTTCCATTGGTAACCCTTTAGTGTATTCTTAATTTTTTCTAACATGTAGTATTTCTTCCTCCCATGTTGCTATGAAACGTGTCGTAAATCCTTAATTGGAATGTTGGCCAGTAACACTCTGCCGGCTTTCTTCCCATCTTTTACATCACTTTGTGCAATTTGCAGCTCTACATTTTCGAAATCGATTGCCATATACTTGGAAATGACATGCACAATATCTTTTTTCATCATCTCCATCATCTCCGGCGAACAATCCGCGCGGTCGGAAATTAATAATAAGGAGATTCTTTCTTTTGCAATGCTTCCGGATGTCTTTGGTGAAAACATATGAAACAGTCTCATACTTACCCTCTCCTTCTGACGCAGTGCAATTTAGCTTGCAGGTTTAAACAGACCTGCGAGGCGGAAAAAGATACTCTTCTTCGCATCAAGATTTAAAAACGGCACATCTTCTCCGCAAATCCTGCGGCTGATGTTTTCATAGGCAATACCGGCGATACAGTCTTTTCCCGCCAGCGGTTCGCCGTGATTTGTGGAAATCACAATCTGTTCGTCGTCCGGAATGGCACCGATGAGCTCGACGGCAAGAATATCGACAACATCCTGGACGGATAACATATCGCCTCTGCGTACCATGTCCATGCGGATGCGGTTGACAATCAGATGTATTTTGCGGAATCCTGCAGATTCTAACAGACCGATGATGCGGTCAGCGTCGCGAATCGCTGAAATCTCCGGCGTGGTGACTACAATTGCATGGTCTGCGCCGGCAATGGCGTTTTTAAATCCTTGCTCGATACCGGCCGGACAGTCAAGAATCACATAGTCATACTGCTGCTTCAACTCGTTTGTCAGTGTAATCATCTGCTCCGGTGTAACACATGTTTTATCTCTTGTCTGCGCAGAAGGGAGCAAAAACAAATTTTCGTAACGCTTGTCCTTCACTTCTGCCTGCCGGATCCGGCAGTGTCCTTCTAACACATCAACCAGATTGTAAATGATACGATTCTCAAGCCCCATGACGACATCCAAATTTCGTAGCCCGATATCTGTATCAACCAAAATCACCTTTTTACCGGCTTTGGCAAGCCCAACACCTAAGTTTGCCACCGTCGTCGTTTTACCGACGCCGCCTTTTCCTGAGGTAACAACAATAACTTCACCCATACGTTCCTCCATTCAACCTTTACGGTGTGATAATTCTTAAATTTTCCTTGCACTTTGTGCTAAATGGAATGTATCTGTATGGTATCTTGGTAGAGGGTGGCAATGGTAAATGCATTGCCGGTTCTAACGTATCTTTTGCCGGTTAAATTCCTTAATGAGGAACCTATTTTTAATTGTTCCGGGCGAAAATTCATGGCAGCAACATAGGCTTCTTCGTCGCCGCAGATGCCTGCGTGCGCAGCTCCTTCCAGCGTACCTATGACGGTTATACTGCCGACGCATCGGATTTTTGCCCCTTTTTTGACGTCACCGATAATGACAATACTTTTGTATCCTTCTAGTACCTGCCCAAACTCCAAGGTTCCTTTGTAAAAATTGCCGTGAGCCGCGGACATTTGTAATAGCTTTTCTTTTAATGTGTGACGGTAAAGAGCCGCACGCTCCTTATTCTCGTCTATGATGCATGCAACCCGCATGTCGGAATTTGTTTCAATGGAATCCAAAATCCGCCGTTCTTCTAATGTCGATAACGTTCTGCCCTCAAACGATAAGGCAATCTGCGCATCTTTGAAGAAATGAGCCGCATTATGTACGTTTTCTTGAATATCGTTAAGTAATTCTTCAAACGGTATTGCTTCATCCAAAATAAGACGGATACCATTTGGATTTCCTTTAATGATACATGAATTTTTCAACGTAACCTCCAAAAGCCGGTTCAAATTTAATCGTTTGTAACTTCGGAGGTAATGCCGGTAAAGCTTCCTTCCATAATCTCATCTAACGTAATCAGTCCGTAATAGTACTGCAAAATCTTGGAGTTGACTTCCGCAGCGTAGGACGATGTGCCGCCGAACGGAATCACGACGGTGGTAACAACTTCCGGATCATCATACGGCGCCATGGAAACAAACAGTGAGTGATTCGAACGCAGCAAGTTTTCCTGCGCGGTACCGGATTTTCCGGCTGCATAAACGCCTGCTTTTTCCAAAGGTGCAAATACCGACTTAATCGAACCATCGCGGATGACAAGACGCATGCCGGTAGTAACCGTATCCCAGGTGGAATCCTGCAAGGTAACAATATTTGTCAGCATGCTTTCCATCTCGCTCACTTCTTCTGCTGCAGAATCCTGAACCTTATCAATTAATGTAAGTTCGTAGTTATTTCCGCCGTTGGCAATCGTTGAGACATATCTTGCAAGCTGAACATTGCTGTAACTGTGTGAACCCTGACCGATGGCCGAACGAACAATATTTTCTGTAGAGAATAATGGTTCGTTTTCGTCGATTTCGATGCCGGATTTAGACGTGAGTCCAAACATGTCAGCGTATTTCTCTAAAATATCGAGACCGGCTTCGTCACTGTATTTTGTACCAACGGATTTGCCGAGGGTGTAGCCAATCTGGTAAAAGAAATAGTTACAGGAAACTTTCAGGGCATTTTTGCAATTGATTGCTCCGTGATTTCCCGGATGAATCCAGCATCGCGGGGATGGGGTTACCGCAGTAAAGATACCCTTGTCCACAATCACCGTATCTGAAGTAATAATTCCCTCTTCCAAACCGGTAATGGCAGTAAGCATCTTGAAGGTGGAACCTGGTGCAGTACGCGTCTGCGTTGCACGATTGTAAAGTGGCGATGCCGCGTCTGCCAGCAATTTGTTCCAATAGGTCGCATCAATGCTACCTGAGAGATAATTGTTATCGTAGCTCGGATAGGTAACACAGGCGAGTACATCACCATTGTTCGGATCTGTAATAACTACAGAGCCGGAGCACGGGTCAAGCGCCAGTTCGCCAGGGGTGATTTCAAGCGACGAAATCTTATCCAGAATAAATTGGTAAGAAATGTCACCTCGGCCGGTTGCCAGTCGACTCATCATCGTCTGGTCTTCTTTCAGTACACCTTGGTTGTACAATAAGTTGCAGACTTGTCCGCCGGTGATGCGGCTGGCATAAATCAACTGCTGATAGATAATTTTGGCAAATGCCGTATTATCTTCGATATGTTCAAATATATATGCAACAATTGTATCAAATATGACATCGGAAGATGCATATTCATCATTTATGCCAAGTCTCGACAAAGAAATACAATTTTGGGCGATACAATAAGTGAGCCATTCTGCCGGAGCCAGCTCGCCATTATTCCATGCGGTTTTTGTAGTGTCCGCAGACAAAATCGTACTTGTATCCAGAATGCTCCATGTATTTTCCAACATGTCGATGCAGGAAGTGATATATTTCTGCTTTTCTGAAGAATAAGAACCAAGTTTCGCTGTATTGGACTTCTGGAATGCAAGCGTTAAGAACTCGACAGCTTCCGCCTCATATTGCTGATAAATAGAATAAATCGTTTGCTCATTTGCGGTAGCATCCTCTCGGTTTAAAATTGTAATGTCGACAATATTATTATTAATCAACTGGAAATAGACCTGTTTTACTGGAATATCAGTATCGCCTTCTTGCTGAGCGGAAGGTTCGATGTTTTTAATTTTTGATATCAAAATGCCGGCAAGTTCCTGTTCCAGTAAGTTATACGCCGCAATTTGTAGGTCACGGTCGATGGTTAGATACACATCGTTTCCTGCTTCTGCTTCGGTAACACTTAATACATCTAGCACTTTGCCGGTACTGTTTACCGATACTGTCTTATAACCTTTCGTGCCTTGCAGTTCATCTTCCATGTAAGATTCGATGCCAGATTTTCCGACTACATCCGAGCTGATATAATCCTTTCCCTCTTCTAAAAATGTCTCTAACTGCGTTTCAGAAATCGAGCCGGTGTAACCGATAATATGTGCAAAATATTTACTGTCATAATATACGCGCGTCGTTTTCAATTCGACAGCAACACCGGTAAGTTTCGCTTCTTGCTCATAAATGGCAGCCACACTTTCATCGCTGATGTCGGTAGCAACTGTGACAGATTTATATTTCTGATAAAATATCGCAGACAATTCAAACCGAACCGTGATAATATCCAGTGCTTCTTCGATGGTATAATCTTCATCTACACCATATTTATCTTTCAAAAATAGGTATGCATCCTCTGCCGTACTCAAAGAAAGATCCGTACCATCCTCCTTTATAAGGTCAGAAACGCCGTAAATATCCTTTAGAAAACGAATTCTGGCGCTCTCCGATGATGTCGTATAGACAAAAGAATTATCCGTATAATCAATGGAGGTGCTTACTGTAAGCTCGTCGCCGTTACTATGTAAAATAGAGACCAGATGATGGATGATGCTATTTAAGGTTTCATTTTTTGTTTTAGAAGATTCAATATCATCCGTAATAGTGACGGCATAAGAAAGTTCATTGCCGGCTAAAAGGTTGCCTTTGCGGTCGTAAATTAATCCACGCGTACCGGCAGAGACAATTTCTCGCTCCGTTTGCTCTAAATAAGTGTTCATATACTGGTCGCTATTGACGATTTGCAAATCAAAAAGGCGAACAATAATGCAGCCATATAAGGCAAAAATAATCATCGCCAGTAGGAATAATCTTGAGCGAAAGACCGCTTTGATTGATTGTAAAATGTACTCAGTCAATATCTTCACCCCGCTTCTCGAACGCCGAAATCCGGCTATGTACAAAGTAGAAAATATGGAAACTAATCAATGCTGTGCATACAGTTGCCAGCATTTCAGGCAAAATTACATTTAACATATAGTAAGGTAAGTCAAGTTTGCCGTTTAATAAGAAATAGAATATGTAAAATATAAAGTTGTACAAAAAGTCACTGACACCGACAAAAAGTAACGGGAACAAGATGTTCTTTTCGTAAAAAAACTCGTGTAAATATCCGCAAAAATAACCAATGCATACGAAAGTCAGACTGTGAAATCCAAGAACTTGTCCCATATACACATCTAAAAACAGTCCGCTGATGAATCCGACTACGGTACCATAATTACAGCCGGACAAAAATCCACAGAACACCGTAAACATCAGCAGGAAATTTGGAGTAATTAAAGACGACGGGAACAATTCCTGCCACTGCGCCTGTAATAAGAAAAATACAACCAACATGACTGTAATTGCGATTTTGCGCATACTTCTCTCCTCCAATCCTTACGAATTTTGCGGTTATTCCGCGATATAATCTTCTTTCCGTGTTGTAAGTACAAATACTTCATTAATCTGTGAAAAATCTACAGCAAGAGTTACTTTGCCGGACTTTGTCAGATTGTTCTTATCATTTTTAAGCTCAGTTACATAGCCGATTAAGATGCCCGGTAAATAATCAGAGCTGATTTGTGAGGTAATGACAGCGGCGCCATCTGCTACTTCTGCATCTTTCGATAATTGAGAAAGTGTCAGATAACCCTCGTGGTAAGCAGTCATACTTCCCTCGACAATGCAGTTTGCATTCGCCGCAGAAGCAACTGCGCTGACATTGGTTTCATCGTCAATAATCGTGCGAACGACCGCATAATTTTCGCCGCAATCGGACACGATACCGACCAGACCGCCAGTGGCAATGACATTCATGCCGACGGTAATACCATCCGCAGTCCCCTTATCAATGGTAAACTGGCGGAACCAATTGCCGGAGTTTTTGCCGATGACTTTGGCTGCGATTTTTGGATAGTCCTTATAGGTTTGATCTAAGTCGTATAAATCTTCCAGACGTTCCAAAGCATCAATTTGTGTGGAAATCGATTGATTCCACTCTTTTAAAGCTTCAATTTCCTTCTTTAAAGCATCGTTTTCCTTTTGCAGTTCTTCCATGCTATCTTTTTCATCCTGCTTTGCTAAAATCGACGCGCCAATCGCATTGGTTCCTCTTTGCAGCGGAACGATGACTTTGGAAAATGCTGTCTTTATCGGCTCCCCGGCACCCTCATAGAAAAATGTCGTTGCAATCAGTGCAATGCTGATGATGAGAAAAATCGTAAACAAATGCTTCGGCTTTATCTGAAATTTGCTCTTTTTTTTATTTTTCATGCTCCCGCCTCCTAATACGTTTTTTCATAAGGAACATACATCAACTTTTTGAGCTGCGGATTGGAAATAATCTGCGAAATACCGCGAATCACGGACTGAGAAGGCTCCTCGGCGAGATTGACTTTCATCTTCAATTCTTTCGCTAAAAAGCTGCCGATGTTTGTCAATTCTGCCGTACCGCCGGTAACGTAAATACCGTTTTTCATAATATCGTTGGCAATTTCCGGTGGAGTCTTGTCAATTACAAAACGAATTTGCTCGGCAATGGATTTTAATACCTCGCAGATGGCTTCGTAAACATAGTCCGCAGGTACAATCTTGCCGACCGGCAAACCGGTAATGACATTGCGGCCGTAAATCTTTAACTCTTCGTCGCTTTTGCCGCTTGCATCGCCAATCAGCGTCTTTAACTGCTCGGCAGTTTTGTCACCGATGTGAATGTTCTCCTGCTTGCGGATGATTGCCTGAATTGCCTCATTTAAATGATTTCCGCCGCTCGGAACACTTTTGCTTGTTACAATACCGCCAAGGGAGATAACGGAAATCTCCGTATGGTCGGCACCGATGTTGACCATCATATTGCCGCCTGCAGCGTTCGCATCAAGACCAATACCGACAGCATCAGCAATCGGACGGTCAATGAGATAAATTTCTCTTGCGTGTACTTTCGCATCGGCGATGACATCAAGAAAAGCTCTCTTTTCCACTTCCGTAATGTCAAACGGAAGTGCGAGGCAGAATTTGCTTGATTTAAACAGACGTCTGCCGGCTAATTTTTGATAAAAACAATGGAATAAAGATTCCATATGATTGACTTCCGCGATTACCCCCTGTTTAATCGGAGAATAAATCTTAATGTGCTCCGGTGTTTTTTCGTACATCTCATATGCCAAATCACCGAAAGCAAGAATTTCTTCCTTGCCACGGATGGCAATCATATTTTTTTCATGTAAAATTTGATTTGTGCTATGGTCATACAGCTTCATATTGTATGTGCCCATATCTACCCCGAACATTCTGGCCATGATTGATTTCCCCTTTATTTTTGTTCCGGTTACCGTTTGCTTGCAAACAATGAATTGCCGGAAATTTTCTTCCAATGCTCCGATTGGAAGAAGCTGAAATATGTCTGCTTGCCGATAATCAGATGGTCAAATAACGCAATTCCTAACAGTTTCCCTGCTTGGAAAATACGCTGTGTTACTGCAATATCCGCGGGACTCGGTTGCACATCACCGCTGGGGTGATTGTGCAGTAATATGATACCGGCGGCATGATATTGAATCGCCGGACCGAATACCTCGCGCGGATGAATAATTGTTTCGTTAATTGTGCCGGTGGATAAAATCGTGTCTGCAAGAAATTGCTTGCGGGCATCTAAGTAGACGCAGACGGCACATTCTGTATCGCGGTGCTGCATCTCTTCCATGTAAAATGCAGCGACTGAGTCTGGCTTTGAAAAATCGAGCTTTTTCTCGCTTCTCGCACGCCAGATACGCTTGGATAATTCGGCAATGCATAAAATTTGCACCGCCTTGACCGGACCAATGCCGGCTATGGAAGTCAGCTCTGCGGCGGAAACTTTTAAAAGTCCGTCAAGGCCCTCTCTTCCTTTATGAATGCTTAAAATTTCTTTTGCCAGCTCAGTGGAATTCATCTCCTTCGTGCCGGTGCGGATAATGACCGCTAAAAGCTCCGCATCGGTTAAGCTTTGAGGTCCATATGTCATGCAACGTTCATACGGACGTTCCGAGGCGGGCAAATCTGCCATCCGTTTTCCGGATGCAATTTTCAGATTCGTTTTTGTTTGATTCATATAAAATCCATCCCTTCTCGTACCTCTCCAAGCACAAGTTCAAGGGTTAGAAAATGATAGCATATTTCTTATAGTTTTACAATACCGCGGTCGACTAATTTCTGTAAAGCCATCAGGATACCGAATTTCGCATGATACCATGTGAGACCGCCTTGGAAATAAGCAGCATACGGTGGTTTTAGCGGTCCGTCCGCACTTAATTCGATGGATGAACCTTGAACAAACGCGCCGGCAGCCATAATAACGTCGGAGTCATATCCCGGCATAGCCCATGGCTCCGGGGAGACATAGCTATCGACCGGAGCAGCGGCCTGAATGCCCTGACAAAAAGCAACGAGCCCCTCAGGGGTGCAAAAACTAACTGCCTGAATAATGTCGTGACGAGGTTCACTGCCGTTTGGCACAACATGAAAACCGAGCTTTTCAAAAATATTAGCTGCGAAAATAGCGCCCTTTACTGCCCCTGCTACTACCGTTGGCGCTAGAAACAGACCCTGATAAAAACTTTGCATTACACCTAATGTAGCGCCGACTTCTTTGCCGAGTCCCGGCGCAGTTAGGCGATAGGCAATCTGTTCCACGCATTCGGTTGTGCCGCAAATATAGCCGCCGATTGGAGCCAGTCCTCCGCCTGGATTTTTAATCAGCGAACCAACGGTCATGTCTGCACCAAAATCGGACGGTTCTACAATATCAACAAATTCGCCGTAGCAGTTGTCTACCATGACGATAATCTCCGGCTTGATTTTCTTAACATAAGCAATCACTTCCGCAATCGCTGCCACACTTAAAGTCGGACGTGTCTGGTATCCTTTCGAACGCTGAATGATTGCCATTTTCACATCATCATTTGCCGTAATAACTTCCTTGATTTTTTCAAAGTTAAAGGCACCGTCCGGCAGTAAATCTACCTGGGAATAGCTGACTCCGTATTCCTTTAAAGAACCAATGGAATCGCGAATACCGATGACCTCTTCTAAGGTATCATACGGCTTGCCGGAAATTGACACAATGCGGTCGCCCGGTCTGGTGTTTGCCGATAAAGCAAGTGCCAATGCATGCGTGCCGCAGGTAATCTGTGGGCGCACTATGGCAGCTTCTGTGTGGAAAACCTTCGCATATACTTCTTCTAACGTGTCGCGGCCGAGATCGTTGTAACCGTAACCGGTTGTCGCTGCAAAATGAATGTCGCTTACTTTGCAATCCTGCATGGCTTTTAACACTTTTAATTGATTTATTTCAGCACGTTCATCAATTTCGGAAAATCTCTCTTTTAAAGAATCTTCGATTTCTTTCCCAAAAAGAATCACTTTTTCCGATAAACCTAACGCTTTTTGCTGTTCAATTCGCTGTAATTCTGACATGTTATCCTCCGTTATCCGCGATTTCATTATAATATGCATTGGGAACATTGTATATCAAAATCCATCGACAGATTATTGTATAATTCCCCTCTCCCTAAGTCTGGTAGTAATAAATCGCAATATGTGTTCGAAATTATAATCGTATTTGTCATAGTCAATCATGGTTACCGACTTTTCGCGGCGGAACCATGTAAGCTGACGTTTGGCAAAATGGCGTGTATCTCGTTTGATTAGATATTTTGCTTCATCAAGCGTTATCTCGCCGGCAAGCGCCGCTAAAACTTCTTTGTAGCCGAGCCCCTGCATGGAAACTAAGTCTCTGGTATAACCCATTTCTTTGAGTTTACGCACTTCGTCCACCAACCCCTGTGCAAACATCTGCTCCACGCGTTTATCAATGCGCTCGTAAAGCTCACGGCGCGGGCGGTTTAGGACAAAATACTCAAACAAATACGGTGAATCCTTTTTGCTTTCACGCTCATTGTGTGCAGA
Source organism: Lachnospiraceae bacterium (assembly GCA_015057275.1). Taxonomy (GTDB): domain Bacteria; phylum Bacillota; class Clostridia; order Lachnospirales; family Lachnospiraceae; genus SIG308. The sequence continues at coordinate 93,099 of SVEO01000003.1, forward strand.
AATCTTTTGTCCGGTCTGCTGGTAAAATTCCAATGCGCGGATAACGCGTTTGCGATTATTTAAATGAATAATTTCCGCTGATTCCGGGTCTACCTCCTTTAGCATTTCGTAGAGATACTCATTGCCCTTTTCATTAGCAAGCTGTTCAAGATTTTCGCGGTAATTCTCATCGCAATCGCTTTCACTGAAATCAATATCATATAGCAACCCCTGAATATAAAAGCCGGTGCCGCCGACCAAAATCGGGATGTGACCATGACTGTAAATCTCTTCCATAGCTTCCTTGGCCAGCTCCTGAAATTTTACAATATGAAATTCATCGCGGGGGTCTAGCACATCGACAAGATAATGCGGCACGCCGTCCATTTCTTCTTTGGTAATTTTGGCAGAGCCAATATCCATATACTTGTAAACCTGAATCGAGTCGGCGCTGATAATTTCACCACCAATCTCTTTTGCCAGACGAATCGATAATTCGGTTTTGCCAACGGCAGTCGGTCCCGTGAGGACAACAAAAGGCTGTTGATTTTGTAACATATTTTTCTCCTGAGAATATTGTTTAAAGAATTCGTTTAAATTTTTTTTCTAACTCGTATTTGCTCATAGTAATGATGGTCGGTCTGCCGTGAGGACAATGGAATGGCTGCTCAAGTCCCAGCAGTTCATTGATGAGCGCTTCTGCTTCGCGCAAGGAAAGGTGATGATTGCCCTTAACTGCCGCTTTACATGACATGGAAGCTACGCGCTCTAATACGAGTTGGGAATTCTTAATTTGGTCAAGCTCAGAAAGTGAATCAATCAAATCAAGAAACAATTCTTTCTTGGAAATAGACAGTAAATTATCCGGTATCGCTCGAATCGCGTAATCGCGGTCGCCAAAATGCTCAATTTCAAAGCCGATTTTGCGGAAATAATCCATGTATCGGGAAAGAAGCTGTTCTTCCTTGGAAGTTAAGTGAATAATCATCGGCGGATTGGTTTGTTGCGAGGTGTATTCTTTTTTCGCAAATGCCTTTAATGTACGCTCATACAAAATCTTCTCGTGCGCCGCATGCTGATCGATGATATACATCTGATTTTCGTATTCGACAATCCAATAAGTGTCAAATACCTGACCGACTATTTTATATTGTGGTTTTTTATCAATATGCTTTTCAGATTCATCAAAAAGAGTCATCTGTAATGATTCTTCGTATTTCGGAGCCGGTGTCAAAGTGTTACCGTATGGCACTTCTTCCTCTTTGAGTCGAACCGTCTCGAAAACCTCTGCCGGACGTACAATGTGTTCCTGCACGTTCTGTACCATCACTGGCTCCGGTATTCGAATCTGTGCGGGAATAGTCGCTATCTCTGACATTTGCACCGGTTCCGGCAAAGTTGCCTGTGTTACCGCCGGTTTCTCGCGCAGTGCCTTTGAAATAACACCGAATACCCAGTCATAAATTTCTGTTTGATTTTCAAAGCGTAATTCCATCTTGGATGGATGTACATTAACATCCAAAAGTTCAGAATCAATCTTAAAATGCAGCACGGTAAACGGATATTTATGTTGCATCATATAAGGAGCAAATGCGTCCTCAATTGCCTTAGCAAGCAATTTACTTTTAATATAACGTCCGTTGATGAAATAGGTCTCAAAATTGCGGTTACCGCGAGAGACAATCGGTTTGCCTAAAAAGCCATTTACCGCATACGGCCCGTTTTCACAATGAATTTCAATTAAATTTGAGGTCACTTCACGACCAAACACCTGATAAATGCAATCTTTTAAATTATGATTGCCGGAGGTGTGCAGCTTGTTCTGACCATTGATAATATAACGTATCGAAATTTCCGGATGAGAAAGCGCGATCCGTTCGACAATTTCTGTAATATAGGACGCTTCGGTGGTTGCTGATTTTAAAAATTTACGACGGGCCGGGGTGTTATAAAACAAGTTACGAATCAAAAATGTTGTGCCATCCGGTGTGCCGACTTCTTCAAAACTACGCTCACTGCCACCCTCAATAAGATAGCGTGTGCCGGAAAAATCCTGCCGCTGCTTTGTTAAAAGTTCGACTTGTGCCACGGCTGCAATACTGGAAAGTGCCTCGCCGCGGAAACCTAAGGAAGAGACACTAAGCAGGTCTTCGACCGAACGGATTTTACTTGTTGTGTGACGTAAAAAGGCGATTTTAATATCTTCCCGCGCAAATCCCATACCGTTATCCGTGATACGGATATAGGAAATACCACCGTCTTTGATTTCAACGGTTACTGCGGTTGCCATTGCGTCGATTGCGTTTTCCAGCAATTCTTTGACAACGCTAGCCGGACGGTCGATGACTTCGCCGGCTGCAATCTGATTAATTGTTGGTTGGTCTAATTCCTGTATTCTTCCCATAGATTCCTCCGGATTGACTTACCAGCGATTATTTAGGCGGTTGTGCCAATCATATAGTTTGTTGAGTGCTTCCATCGGTGTCATATTGCCGATTTCCAGACTTTTAATTTCTAAAATTAAATCTTCTTCGTTTACGGTATCAAAAAGTGACATTTGATTTAAGTCAACTTCATCCGCCACGATGTGTTTCTTTGCGGTAGCTTTGCCCTTGGTACTGTTGCTGGCGGCAATTTCACGTGCACGCATTAATATATCCTGATTTGTCAGTTCTTCCACCAGCTCTTTTGCTCTGATGATGACGGAATCCGGCACACCGGCGAGCTTTGCTACCTGAATACCGTAGCTCTTATCTGCGCCGCCTTTAATAATCTTACGTAGAAAAATGATGCTATCGCCCTGCTCCTTTACGGCAATACAGTAGTTGTTGACACCGCTTAATTTGCCTTCCAACTCTGTCAATTCGTGATAATGTGTTGCAAATAACGTCTTGGCGCCGAGTAATTTTGTGTTGCTGATATGCTCAACAACCGCCCAGGCGATACTTAACCCGTCAAACGTACTTGTACCGCGGCCGATTTCGTCAAGTACAAGTAGGCTGGATGATGTCGCGTTACGCAAAATATTGGCAACTTCCGTCATTTCCACCATAAAGGTACTCTGTCCACTAGCTAAGTCATCTGAAGCGCCGACGCGCGTAAAGATGCGGTCGCAAATGCCGATGTTGGCGCTCTGTGCGGGTACAAATGAACCAATTTGCGCCATCAAAACAATCAATGCGGTCTGGCGCATATACGTCGACTTACCTGCCATATTCGGGCCGGTAATTACGGAAATTCGGTGGGAATGATTGTCAAGCAACGTATCATTTGCAACAAACATATTGTTTGACATCATCTTTTCAACGACAGGATGACGTCCGTTTTTGATGTCAATTACCCCTTTTTCGTTAATAGATGGGCGTACATAGTCGTTGCGCTCCGCCACAAATGCCAATGAGGCAAATACGTCAATCGCAGCCACAGCTTTGGCAGTTTTCTGAATGCGTACAATTTCATTTGCCACCTTGTCACGAATATCCTGGAACACACGGTATTCTAAGGCAATCAGTTTATCTTCCGCACCCAAAATTTTATCTTCCAGTTCTTTTAATTCGACTGTGGTATAACGTTCGGCATTGGCCAACGTCTGCTTTCTCATATAATGTTCCGGAACAAGATTCTGATAGGAATTGGTTACTTCCAGATAATAGCCGAACACCTTATTGAATTTCACTTTTAAGTTTTTTATGCCGGTGTTCTCTCGCTCGCGCGCTTCCAATTCAGCCAGCCAGTTTTTGCCTTCTGTTTTGGAAGAGCGCAACAAATCGACTTCTTCCAAATAGCCGGACTTTAAAATACCACCGTCTTTGACGGAAATTGGCGGGTCATCATCAATGGAAGCCTCAATTAATTCTGTTAAATCACTTAAAGTATCAAGCTCTAAATACAGCTCTTGAAAGAGCGGATTTTTAAAATCAAATAGTAAACATTTAATCGCCGGCAGCATCGCCAAAGAGTTTTTAAAGGCAATGAAATCACGCGGATTTGCCGAGCGGTATGCGATTTTGGAAATCAAGCGCTCTAAATCGTAGATGGAATTTAAATATTCGCGAATTTCATCGCGCGTAATTAAATTTTCATTTAACTCGGCAATCGCATTTTGACGCTCGATAATCGCTTCCTTACGAATGAGCGGCTGCTCCAAATAAGAACGCAGCATACGCGCACCCATGGCCGTTTTTGTTTTATCGAGCACCCAAAGCAAGGATCCTTTCTTTTGCTTCTCGCGCAGTGTCTCAGTAATCTCCAGATTCCTGCGTGTGGAAGTGTCGAGCACCATGTATTTGCCGGTTGAATATGGGGTAATATGTGTCAATTGGTCGAGCGAATTTTTCTGTGTCTCCATCAAATACTGCAGCATCGCGCCAGCAGACACCGTGCCGTTCGGGTACATTTCGATACCCAGACCATTTAAATCAATAACTTTAAAATGGTCTTTTAAATTGCGCTCGGTTAAATCGGTGGCAAAATACCAATCCGGCAATGTATAAACGGTAATGTCCAATCGATTCTTCAAATCATCTAAATCCATGCCGGAAATAGCTAACGCCGGATTGCAAACAATCTCGGTCGGGGAATATTTGTGGATTTCATCGGAAAGCTGACGCAAATTCTCCACATCCGTCACATAAAAGTCGCCGGTCGTAACATCAACGATGGATATGCCGAAGCCACCGTCCATCGAAACAATACACATCAAATAATTATTTTTTGTTTCATCAAGAGCATTTGTGTCGATATTCGTACCCGGTGTGACAATGCGGATGACTTCGCGTTTCACAAGTCCCTTTGCCAGACTTGGGTCCTCTACCTGCTCCACAATCGCCACTTTATAGCCGTTTTTTACTAATTTGGTTAAATAACTGTCCACCGCATGAAATGGAACGCCGCACATCGGCGCACGCTCCTCTAAACCGCAATTCTTGCCGGTCAGCGTAATTTCAAGCACTTTAGATGCTATCAGCGCATCGTCAAAGAACATTTCATAAAAGTCGCCGAGGCGATAAAATAAAATACAGTCTTTGTACTGATTTTTGATTTCCATATACTGTTGCATCATCGGTGTCATCTGTTCTGCCATGATTTACCCCACTTCTAATTTATCTGCGTACCTATATAATAAAATCCTTTGTCCTCTTCTAACTTCACGTTCACAGTCTTGCCGATTAACGTTCTATCACCCGCAAAATGCACGAGCGTATTATTGCTCAAACGTCCAGTCACAATACCATCTTCGCTACTCATTTCCTCCACAAGCACTTCCATCGTCTTGCCGAGATGCTTTTTTAAGCAAGCTGCGGATGCCAAAGAGATTTCCTGTAAAAGACGAGAAAATCGCTCTTTTACCACATCGTCCGGCACCTGATTTTCTTGCGCGGCCGCCGGTGTACCGGTGCGTTTCGAATAAATAAATGTAAATGCACTGTCATACTGAACTTTGCGCACCACATCAATCGTATCCTGAAAATCTTCTTCCGTTTCGCCCGGATAGCCAACAATAATATCGGTCGAGAGCGACACATCCGGGATTTCCTGCTTGATACGCTCGACAAGTGCTAAATACTGCTCTTTTGTGTAGCGACGATTCATATCTTTTAAAATAGCTGTGCTGCCTGACTGTAACGGCAGGTGCATCTGACGACAGATTTTTTTCGAATACTTCATAACTTGAATCAATTCTTCGCTCAAATCCTTCGGATGCGGTGTCATAAAGCGGATACGTTTAATGCCGTCCACTTCTTCCACCATTTTTAAAAGTTCAGCGAAAGAAATCGGTTGCTCAAGCGTCTTACCGTAGGAATTTACGTTTTGGCCAAGAAGCATCACTTCCACGACACCTTCATCCGCAAGTTTTTTCACTTCCGCTATAATATCCTCCGGCTTACGGCTACGCTCTCTGCCGCGAACATACGGTACAATGCAGTAGCTACAGAAATTGTTGCAACCGTACATGATATTTACACCGGATTTAAATGAATAATCGCGGCAGCTCGGCAAATCTTCCACAATCTGCTGCGCTTTATCCCAAATATCCACAACCATCTTGCCGGAATAGAAACGCTTCCATAAAAGCTCTGACAGCAGGTAGATGTTGTGTGTGCCAAAAACGATATCTACAAATCGATAGCTTTCCTTAATTTTTTTCACAACGTGTTCTTCCTGCATCATACAGCCGCAAAGCGCAATCAACTTATCCGGATTTTTTTGTTTTAAATTCTGTAAATAACCGAGGTGACCGTAGACCTTTAAATTTGCATTTTCACGTACGGTGCAAGTATTATAGAGCACAAAATCTGCATCCTCAGAATCGATTTGTGTATAACCGATTTCCAGCAAAATACCTTTTAACTTTTCAGAATCTTTCGCGTTCATCTGGCAGCCAAAGGTGCGAATACAAAAGGTAAACTCTTTTCCTGCTTCTTGTTTTTTCCTGGCAAGATACTGTTTACAGAGATTCATATAAAAATACTGTTTGGCAGGCTCGGCTGTTGGCACTGTAAGACCGAAAGCAAGCTCATCGAGAATTTTTCTTGTATTTAAATGTTTTAACTGCTTTTCCTTTTTCTTTTTTGCTTTACTCATAGATGGAACCTTTTAGCAACGAATCTGTCCGTCGCCATAAATAATAAATTTGCTTGTTGTTAAGGCTTCTAAGCCCATCGGTCCGCGCGCATGAAGCTTCTGCGTACTGATGCCGATTTCTGCTCCGAAACCAAATTCAAAACCGTCTGTGAAACGCGTGGAAGCATTCACATAAACAGCCGCAGAGTCAATTTCATTTAAGAAGCGCTGTGAAGCGTTGTAATCTCGTGTGATAATAGACTCGCTGTGACCGGTGCTGTGCTTGTTAATATGGCGAATTGCTCCGTCTAAATCAATCACTGTTTTGACGGAAATAATATAGTCAAGGTATTCGGTGGAGAAATCCTCCTCACTTGCCGGCACAATATCAGTCGGACAAACTGCTGTGGCAGCTTTATCGCCGCGGATTTCCACGTCTTTTTCCTTTAACTTTGCGACAATCTGCGGTAATGCTTCCGCCAGAATCTCTTTGTGAATTACTAGTGATTCGCAAGCATTGCAAACACCGATTCGCTGAGTTTTGGCATTGAAAATAATGTTCACTGCCATGTCAATGTCAGCAGTTTTGTCTACATAAATATGACAATTACCGGTGCCTGTTTCAATGACCGGAATGGTACTGTTTTCTACTGTTGCCTTAATGAGACCAGCGCTGCCGCGCGGAATTAACACATCCACATATTGATTCATCTTCATAAATTCTACCGTTGCTGCACGGTCGGTATCCGTAATCAGGCAGAGTGCATCTTTTGGTAAATTCTCTGCTGACAGTGCATCACAGATAACCTCGACAATTTTCTGATTCGAATAAAGTGCATCGCTGCCGCCTTTTAAGATAACTGCATTACCGGTTTTAAAGCAAAGTGCAAAAGCATCTGCCGTAACATTTGGTCGGGCTTCGTAAATAATGCCTACCACACCGAGCGGTACACGCTTTTTACCAATCATCAGGCCATTCGGGCGCTGTTTCATCGAAAGAATTTCACCAATCGGATCATCCAAGCCACCTACCTGTACAAGACCTTCCGCCATTCCTTTTATTCTTACCTCAGTTAATGCCAAACGGTCGATTAAGGCCGGTTTCATACCCTTTTCTTTGGCGATTTCAATATCTTTTTCATTGGCGGCAAGAATCTCATCTTTTCTTGCGATGAGGGCCTCGGCTGCCGCGAAAAGTCCGCGGTTTTTATCTCCGGAAGATAACATACGCATACGGACGGAGGCCTCTTTTGCTGCCATACCTAACTGCTCTAATGTATTCATCGTGCTTCTCCTTTCGATGATATAATGATGTCCATGGAAATGTCATGTGCTTCCGTTTCGAATGCGTCATTTTGCAGAATTTGGAAGTCATAACCGATTCCTATTTTGTATAAATTCTTATTTTTTTGCAGATAGCGGTCATAATAACCGCTGCCTTGTCCGATGCGTCCGCCGCTTTCTGAAAAAGCGACACCCGGTACGCATATGATATCATTTTCACCCGGCAAGTACTTTTCGCAAATACCCGTATTCGGTTCCGGAATGCCAAACGCACCGATTTCTAAACATGAAAAATCGGAAATGGCATAAAAATCCATTTCCTGACCCGATACTTTTGGCACCGCGACCCGTTTGCCAGAGGCAAGAGCCGTGGAAATCAAATCTCTGACATCAACTTCACCGCGAACCGCGAGATAGGCAAGCACGGTATCTGCCGATTCATATTGTTTAAGCTCCGTAATTTTCTTGCATATTACAGAGCTTTTCTTTGTAATATGCTCCGCTGTCAGTTGGCGTCGTATTGTTTTTAATTTCGTTCGCAGCTCATCTTTTTTATGCATAAGAATTTATTTGATGCCCTTCTCCTCTGCTTTTTGTTTCAAATCAATTATCGAGCCATCCGGATTTTGAATTTTAATTGTATTCAAGGTTCCACGGAGATTATTGTGAAACGCATCAATATACTCTTTGCGAAGACGTGCCTGTTCCTCCGCTTCTTCCGGGGTCAAACCTTCTTTTTTCTTTTTATGATACAACGCATTGATTCTTTTAATCATTTCATCTGAAATACCCATAATTTCCTCCATTACTGTACGAAAAGATATAAATTGTCTTTATCCGCTAAGGCGCCTATATAGGTGCCTTTTTCGGTATGTAACACGTCTTCCGGAATTTTTTGAATGCGGACTCTTTTTTGCTCTTTGCCACCGAGCAGTGCTTTCTTTGACGTTTCAATCAAAATGTAATCATCAAAACTACCAATCAGTTTTTCTTCCTGTGGGATGTGTATGGAATTTTGCGGTTCCAATAACTCATATAAATCTACACCGTCTTCGCTATCCAACTGAATGTAAGGTGAACCTGCAATCACATGTGTCTTTGCAAGCATCGTGGCATCTGTGATGTCATGGTTGATGTAAGAGCACACAACCTCGCGCGTTTCGTAATTGTAAAAGACAACGGTTTCTTCGTATGATTCGAAATTTACCGTAGAGTACACAAGATACGGCGCTTTCACATAATAATTAGCAAATGTCTTTGTCTGGAATGCCTGTTCAATCATCGTGATAATTAGATTATTTTGCGTCAGATATAAATCAGAGACGATTCTGGCAGTGTTTGCAATGCCGATGCTTTCTACAGACATTTCGAAGGGCTCCAGCTTTTCATAACGCTTGTCCTCTATAAGTGAAAAGCCAGTCTTAATCATAATTTCAGTTGGAGAAATTGCTTCAATATATGCAATGCCATTATTCGCAAAGTTCTCATCAATAACTCTTACTTCTCTTTTTTCTTTGATGTGATACAGTGTCTGTTCGAAATCAAGATAATCATGATAGCTTTCCGATAAATTCGAGCGTAAATGAGCCTTCTGAATTAAAAGATGTGAATCATTTAACACAAAAAACTGGATTTTTACTTGGTGCGGAAATAAGGAAAAATCTTCCACATAATGATAAATTGTTTCCACTGTATCAGTGTAGTAATCATAACGATGTAGAAAAATCACAAGATGATCGCCATCCTTTTCGTAGGAATGGAAATAAATCTTGTTAGACTGATATTCACAGTCGAAAATGTCTCCGACCGCAATTTTTCTGTATTTTGTTAAAATCTCTTCTTTATGGTTACGGCGAAGATCGTATAAAAACATTGATACTTCGCTGATTCCCTCGTACGGACTCTCATGCAGCTCTTTTTCTAACGCATGTGAGCCGTAAATCAGTTTTTCCGGAACATGATAAGAATTCTTAATAATATGTATATCCATGTAAGACCCTCCGGTTTCCCACATATGTGGGGCAATTACATCTCCTTGATATAAGATTCTAATAAAAATGAGCTGTTTTTGTTTGCGCGAAATAAAGTGCCGACTTCTTCTCCGGCAACAATTCGGTCAATGACATCCAAATCATCTCCGTTCGCAATAATCATATCTGCACCGGACTCCGTAGCAATCTTTGCTGCGGCCAGCTTGGCGGACATACCACCGGTTCCGACATCGCTCGTCGATGAGCTCTTGCCCATGTGGAAGAATTCATCGGTCAACTCCGCTACTTCCGGAATGAATTTTGCATTCGGATTTTTATGTGGGTCATCGGTAAATAATCCGTCAATATCCGAAAGCAGAATCAACAAATCCGCGTGTACAACACTAGCAACAATCGCTGACAAACGGTCATTATCGCCGAAACGCATCTCGTATGTGGAAACAGTATCATTTTCATTGACCACCGGGATAACTCCCATTGTTAAAAGCTCACGGAATGTATTTTCTACATTGACGCGACTAATGTCATCAACAATTATATTTTTCGTCATCAAAACCTGTGCAGCAATCTGGTTATATTCAGAAAACAGCTTCTGATAAATCATCATCAACTGTGCCTGTCCAACCGCGGCGCATGCCTGCTTGCGTGATAATTCGGCAATTGAACCGGAAATATGTAACTCCTTCTTGCCGACGGCAATCGCACCGGATGACACAAGTACGACTTCTTTGCCAGAATTTTTTAAATTAGTCAGCTTTCGAACAAGTTTTTCTAACTTGCCGAGATTTACATATCCTGTTTCCGGATATGTCAGGGAAGACGAACCGATTTTAATGACAATTCGTTTTTTATCTTTTATTGTATCTCTCATAATCACACCTTGGGGCAATTTTGAAAAAATCGCCTAGTAACTCATAATATTTAACTAAGATAGTTTACTACAAAAATGCAAAAAAGTCATTGACTTTTTTGCATTTCGATAAAATATAACATTTTCTTAACAATTTGGACGGGCGAATCTCGAAGAAATCACCTCATATATACGCATACCATCCATAGCGGCGGATGTAATGCCCCCAGCATAGCCCGCGCCTTCTCCGCATGGATATATGCCTCGGATAGCTGCTTCGCCGTTTTCGTCACGATGAATACGCACCGGAGACGATGTGCGGCTTTCAATACCTGCTAAAATTGCGTCATCACGGTCAAAACCGCGAATGATTTGGCCAAAATGAGTAATACCTTCGTTTAAGCCTTTTGTCATATATTTCGGAAGAATCTTGTCTAAGCGTAAAAAGGCGGTTTCACCGCAAAAACACGGGATAACATCATAAAATTGTTTCGATTCTCTACCTTGCTTAAAATCACCGAACAACTGAACCGGAATTGCCCCGTTTCCCTCACGATACATCAAAGATTCTAATTTTCGTTGGAATGCAATGCCACGCAACGGGTCTGAAATTTCCCCCGGGAAATCATTTGGGGATACCGTAATAATCAGAGCACTATTTGCAGATTCGCTCGCTCTGGCGTGATAACTCATACCATTGACAGCCAGATGTTCCTTCTCGCTGGAAGCATTGACAACATAGCCGCCCGGACACATACAAAAGGAATAAATGCCGCGACCATCGCTCGTCTGTCCGGTCAACTTGTAACTTGCCGGCGGTAATAGCTTAGCACCAATCGCACCGTATTGACTTTCGGAAATCATTTTTTGCGGGTGCAAAATGCGGACGCCAACTGCGAATGCTTTTGCTTCCATCGCTAAGCCTTTGTTACGTAAAATTTCAAAAGTATCTCTTGCACTGTGTCCGATGGCAAGCACCAATGTATTGCATGGAATTCTTTCTATCATCCCTTCATGCTCAGCGATAATTGCCTGCAATGTGTTACCATCTGTTTCATAATCCACAAACTTTGTGCGAAAACGAATCATACCGCCAAGCCGGATGATTTCATTACGCATATTTTTTACAACAACCGATAAAACATCTGTACCGATATGTGGTTTGTTTTCGTAAAGAATTTCTTCTGGGGCACCGAATTTGACAAATGTCTTTAATACTTCACGATTACGAAAAAATTTGTCTTTCACAAGCGTATTAAGCTTACCGTCGGAAAATGTGCCTGCACCACCTTCACCAAACTGCACATTTGATTCAGTATCCAGTTCTCTCGTTTGCCAAAAATGATTGACTTTTTTCTGGCGTTCCTCCACACAGTCGCCGCGCTCCAACACAATCGGTGCATAGCCCTCCTTTGCCAGCATATAAGCGCAGAATAATCCGGCAGGTCCCATGCCGACAATTACCGGCGGATTTATTAAACATTTATTTCCGCTTGGTCGGAATGAGTATTCTTGCGGCCCATGAAGCTGTCTAATATTTGTCTGTTTGTGTAGGGGAATTGTTCCCTGCATATGCACATCAATCATATAAGAATAAAGCAATTCTTCTTTTTTTCTTGCATCGAGCGAACGCTTGATGATTTCATATGTAAATTTTGTGTGAGACTGCAGGTGCATTGCCTTGCGAATCGCCTGTTTAAGCTGTTCTTCCGTATGGCTGATAGGCAATTTGCATTGATTGATTCTGTAAATATTCACATTTTACTCCTAATTTTTTTATGTTACATGTTTTGTTACGGCGCTGCGTCCGGCAACAAATCCACTCGACCATGCCCATTGCAAATTGTAACCGCCACACGCTCCGTCGATGTCAAGAAGTTCGCCGCAGAAATATAATCCAGGCACATAACCAGATTCCATGGTGTCTGCCGACACTTCTAAGGTATCAACCCCACCAGCTGTTACTTGGGCTTTGTCAAAACCTTCTGTGCCGGTGATAGCAAAGGTAAGTTGCTTTATGGCGGCAAATAACATTTCTTTTTCGGAAACTTTTAGCTTGTGCAGATAAAGCCAGCCCGGGATACATGTATATGATAAAATACCGGCAATCAATTTCGTATGTAACATGCCGGAAAGCCAATCTTCCAGAGTGTTGTTCGGGACGTTTTTTAATTTATCATCAAATAATTGCTGCAGTTTTTCAATTGAAATATCCGGAAGGAAATCGAGGACCACTTTTGCCTCTTTTTTGCTGTATACTGCTTTTGCCGCATATCGGCTGACTTGAAAAGCAGGAATACCGGAAATCCCGTAATCGGTAAGCTGCAATTCACCCATGTCGGATGCGATTTGCATGCCATCACAACAAATAGAAATTTTACCGTCGCAACGCACACCGCACGCTTTCTTTAAAAAAATTGCAGATTTTTTCTCGATATGTATTCCAGTCAATGCCGGCAAAGGCTCAATGATGGTGTGACCGAATTTCTTAGCAATATGATAGATACTTCCATCTGAACCGGTTTTCGGGGCAGCCTTGCCGCCACCGGCAAGAATCAGTTTATCACAAGTAATAGTATGGCTGTCTTCTGTTGTTAAAAGAAAACCTTCTTTCGATTTTCGGGCGTTACAAATGTTCCGCTCATATTCAATCGTCACTCCGACTTGCTTACAGCATGTCAATAAAAAATCGCGCACTGTCTGTGCTTGTCCGCTTCGTGGATAAATATATCCGTTTTTATCCTTTAATAAGAGTCCCTGATTTTCGAAGAAACGAAGCGTGTCATCTACAGAAAAGTTTTCCAAAGCAGAACGCACAAATTCCGGATGACTGCCACGATATGCATCATCCGGCCGGAAAATGTTTGTTAAATTGCATCTGCCGTTTCCGGTTGCCAGAATCTTTTTTCCTACTTCTTTATTTCGTTCAAGAATTACGACTTCCGCACCTGCCGCTGCTGCCTGGTAAGCAGCCATAAGCCCGGAAGCACCGCCGCCAACAACTGCGATTTTCATGGCGTGCTCCTCCTATTCTTTATTTATCGACTCGAGTACCCGATAAACGTCATTTAATGATGTAAAATAGATGCCGTTCTCAAGTGCAGATTGCCACGCCTTAGGGAAATCTTCGACCAATACACCCATTTCCATGTAGACGGTTTCTTTATCTCCACGGTAAAGAAATACTAAATCTGCTGCAGATTTCAAATAATAACCTTCTTTTTGCTTCTTGTATGCGTAATTACCTGCTTCAATGTGTGACACAGTAGTTTCGCTTTCATCTTCTGTCGTTTCTTCAGCAACAATCTTCGTTTCAGAGTCTTCCCCAAATAAAACATCCCACATGACCGGATGCTGCTGAGAAATATATTCACTGCCGCGATATTCATCATCAGAATATTCGACAATAGCATATTCATAGCCAAAACGATACATATATTTTGCAGCAAAATAACATAATGCGAAAAAGCAGATGATATAAATAAGTTTTTTCATAATGATACCTTCCTTGCAGGCAAATCATTATCCTGATTTACTTAAATATAGTATCCGCTTTTTCTATTTGTTTATGCTCGCATCCGCAAAGTATTGAAAATACAGGCACTATTGAATCGATACATTTTTTTTGTTACCGTTTTGTACGACACAAACCCATGTCTTTCCAGGTGTCATCTCAAGCTCCTTACCATCTTCCGTGTAGAAGGTAGTGGTCGCACTTAAAGAACTGCGTATCCATGTAATCGGCACATATTTACCACCTGTAATATAGTATCCGGTGCCGTTTCCGGTCATCTTAAAGTCCCATGTGTATTCGTCATCCTGATAAGATGCAGATGCAAACTGAATGATAATATTGGTAACTTCTAACTGTTCTCCGGTGGTCTGGTCCTTATGGCTGCCGCCAAACTGATAACGCAGATAAGTGTTCGTCTCAGCATTATATTCAAACCAAGGCTTATTGTTGACATATCCCGGTGAAACCTTTACAGCAGAGTTACCGCTTAAATTTGCAATCTCGTCGTACGCTAAAAACTGTAACGGAGACAGATAACTGTCCGAAATGGTTGAGGTGTATCCTTTTTGCTTGATGCCTGCGAGAATTCCGTTGCCGCTTGCATATGCATTGTGCGGAGCTTTGCGATCACTCACACGGAAATATACCGTACTGCCGACCCCTTCTGTACCACTTAAATTATCAATCGAAGAAGAATTCAAGAAGGAAAGCGCATATTTCGACTGTCCGTAATGCGCATAGATGGCATCATAATCGGTCGCAATATGTGCATAGTACAAACGGGAACTGCGCACAGAACCGATTCTGGTAAGGTCGGCGTAATTTTGAAAAATTGCCATTAAACGTGTAATACCGCCTTCCACCGGTGCTTCGTAAATAACATCTGCATAAGAAATACCGCTCTGCGGGATTGCCGCTTTGATATTGTTAATCATAACCGCAACCGGACGATTGTCCGCGATGCTTTCATCGACATACAGGCCGGTTAAAGGACTTAGTGCTTTGCCGGTCAAATCTTCTTCCGGAGAAGTTGTCGTTTCTGGCTCAGTTGTCGTTTCCGGCTCAGTTGTCGTTTCTTCTGTCGTCTCAACTGGGGTTGTCTCCTCTGTGGCTGTCGTCTCATTTGTTCCATCTGGCTTGTGTTTCTTGCCAAAACCGGTTATTGCTAAAATAGCAATTAATATTACCAAAATAAGAGCTAGGGAACTACCAAGCATCATTTTCTGCTTTTTTGTTAATTTATTCATATCAATCTCCTGCTAATGTTATCTTGTAATTTTTAATGCTTCCATAATTTTGCGTTCTTCCGCCTGCATTACGGCACGCTCACCATCTTCCATATGGTCGTAGCCGAATAAATGCAGCATGCTGTGTGCACATAAAAAAGCCAGTTCGCGTTTAACTGAATGTCCGTAAGCCAACGCCTGCGCCTGCACATGCTCAAGGGAAATCATCATATCACCCAAAATTAATTCTCCGGTCTCAGGGTCGCAATACATCGCTTCTTCTTCTTCCGACCAATAACTTAAAAAATCAAAATCACCGGCGCTTTCATATTCCAGTGCCGGAAAAGAAAGCACATCCGTCGAGCGGCTGATCTCACGAAATTCTTCATTCACTTTTTGAATTTCTTTATCCGTCGTCAAAACAATGTTAATTTCGCATTCATATGGAAAATCCTTGCTGTCGAGAGCATAATTCACAACGGTTTTAAGTAATTCATCGACGTCAAAATCAAGCTGAATGCTTGTCTCATTTTCGATATTTATTGTCATAACCTTGTCCTTGTCTTTCTATATTCTTCTGTTTTTTCTTTACTTCCTGCGCTTCTTCGTAGACTTCATAAGCTTGTACAATTTGCTGTACTAACGGATGGCGCACTACATCTTTGTTTGTCAGATGGCAAAATGCGATACCTTCAACATTGCCAAGTACTTTACAGGCAACTTCCAGACCGCTGATGGCATGTGTCGGCAAATCCTTCTGTGTCATATCGCCGGTAACGATGACCTTGGAACCAAACCCGATTCGCGTAAGGAACATCTTCATCTGTGCCGGTGTTGTGTTCTGCGCTTCATCCAAGATGATAAATGCGTTATCAAGCGTGCGGCCGCGCATGTAGGCGAGCGGAGCTACCTCAATTAATCCTTTTTCCATATTGTGCGCAAAGCTTTCCGCACCCATAATTTCATAAAGTGCGTCGTAAAGCGGTCGCAAATACGGATCTACCTTACTTTGCAAATCGCCCGGCAAGAAACCGAGATTCTCTCCGGCTTCGATGGCCGGTCTAGTGAGAATGATACGGTTGACTTCGTTATTTTTAAACGCCTGAATAGCCATCGCCATTGCCAAGTATGTCTTACCTGTACCGGCAGGACCGATACCAAATACGATCATCTTCTCGCGAATTTTATCCACATAATCCTTTTGACCGAGTGTTTTTGGTTTAATCGGTTTTCCGTTAATGGTACGGCAAACCATATCTTTATCGATTTCTGCAATCGCTGTCTCCTTTTCTTCAAAAGAAAGGGAAATCGCGTAATCGACATTTTGCTCGGAAATTTGGTTACCGCGCTGGGAAAGCACGAGCAACTGCTCCATAATTCTTTTGGCACGCTTGGCTGCAACTTCACCGCCGATAATCTTTACTTCCGAGTCTCTGGAAATCACAGACACATGAAGTGCCCGCTCAATTTTTTTGATGTGGCAGTCGAACTGACCGAATATATTTTTTGTATGTTCTGCAGGAATATCAATTATACTTTCAATAATACTCATTGTGTCGTAACGTTTTCCTCCTGTATCGGCTGCGTCTGTTGTTCTTCATCAATTGGAAGAACCTTGCCGATTTTTTCAATCGATATAATCGCGGCATTCACATAGCACCACGAATCATCAAATTGTATTGTACCATTCTTTTCAATAATTTGCACCCCTTTTTGTTCTAATCCTGATAAAAATTCATTGTATTTTAGTTCGGCGATGTTGCGGGCTTCTTCTTTCGAATATACACTGTCGATATATTCATATTCGCGATACTCGGAAGTGCCGATACAAAGCGGTAAATAAAAGCTCTCTGCGATTTTTAATTGTGTTATATTTTCTTCTTGCTCATACTGCTCATACTTTGGTCTGCGTTTAAAAAATGAATACTTTTGCTGCAAAAATGAGACAGAAAAAGACTTCGTTTCCTTGCCGGTATAAACTTTTTTCTGATATTTCATTGGAATTCTATCCTCATAAGTATATGTTGTTTGTGCAAAAATATCAGCGTCTGCGTTTACATAATGAACCGCAAGTTCCTCGTCAAATTCATTTTTTGTTGGCACAATGCCAGAAACAAGAATGTCACCAACCTTTACAATATCGCCCGCTTTGACAACCGGTGTGCCGCTGCGTGTGACAATACTGGTAATTACCGCATCTTTTTCAGCAATCAGGCTGTACGGCTGTGATTCCTTGCTCGCAATCTCTTTATCATAGTTTTCTTTGATGTGAATTGTAAGTTTAGTACCGGTCAGCTCAGCTGATACCCATGTAATATCAAAATATTCATTACGAATACTTCGCTCGATTTCCTCACAAGGAACATCACGCAACCAGATTCCTTCCGAGATTTTAATTTCACTTAAAAATAAGCGCAGTTCTTCCTGCGTATGCAGAGAATTGCCTTCAAAAGAAATATTCCATAAGAAGCGCGACAAAAGATACAGTAAGATGCAAAAAGATAGTGCACCGCAAGCAATTCCTTTGTGTTGCCTTAAGAATTTCAGATAAAAAGGCAAACCGGACTTCTTTACAATTCGATAACGAACACCGGATTTTCGTTTGATTTCCCGAAGCTCATGAAAATCGCTTACATACACCTGAAAACGAATCGGTTTATCTTTTTTGTGTTCAATTTTTTGCAGAACAATATTCTTATTGGCAGCAATCGTAAAAAAACGTAGAATTGCCTTATCCGTACCTTGAGTGAATTCCAAAATAAGCTTCCCTTTGACAAATCCTTCTTGTACCGGCAGCATTCCATCGCCTCCTCTACAAACTTAGTTCCAGCTTTTCAATTTTACCGACGATTTTCATTTCGTCGCCACGATAATATGCGATACAAAGTTTGCAACCGGAGACGGATATGTTCATGGTTTTGGATTGTAGTTTTATGAGATTGTCGCAATAATGTGTGGCGCGACTGATATTTTGCAGATAAAGTTCTCGATTGCCGTGCAAAAAGAAATATGGCTGACCTAAATTTAAATCTTCGGGCAACCATGTGTGTTCTCTTAATCTATCCATATATGCACTTCCAGTTCGGAGATTACTTACTAATCTTATGAAAAATTGAGAATACTTAGAACATCTCCGGACGTAAAAAGGTTCCTGACTTTCATCAGGAACCTCTAACTGTTTTAGTTATATTTGCGCTTTCTAGCAGCTTCAGACTTCTTCTTACGCTTTACGCTAGGCTTTTCATAATGCTCTCTCTTGCGAATCTCCTGCTGGATACCGGCCTTTGCGCAGTTTCTCTTGAATCTACGTAATGCACTATCTAAAGATTCGTTTTCTTTTACGATAACATTTGACATAGTCTCACCCTAACCTCCCTCCAGTTGTGGATTGTGCTAAACAACTGATTGGGTATATTTTTTCGCACTTAGATTATTATAGCACATTTTTTTTATACGTCAATATAAAATTACTGTAAATTTAACTGATTTTACTGAATCTGCTGTTCTAACAATGACGCAGCCTGTTCCATCAGGTTCTTTACGCCGTCCGGATTTTTACCGCCGGCCTGAGCCATGTTCGGACGGCCGCCGCCGCCACCGCCGACAAGTCCTGCAGCCATTTTGATTAAGTTGCCTGCGTGAGCACCCTTTTTCATTGCTTCGTCAGTTGCCATAACGATAAGGTTGACCTTACCACCCTGCACGGATACTAAGAGAATCACGCCTTCGCCAAGCTTTTGCTTTAATTGGTCTCCCAAGTTACGCAAACCGTTCATATCAACATCAGCCACCTGTACCGGAAGGAATTTTACCCCCTTCACATCAACAACCTGGTTCATAACATCGCCCATCGACTGATTTGCCAGCTTGCTCTTCAACTGCTCGTTTTCAGAATTTAATGCCTTGATTTCTTCCTGCATTGCTGCAATCTTCTTAACCAAAGATGCGACATCCGTCTTGGCTGCTTTCGCTGCTTCTGATAATTCTTTTTCAAGGTTTGCATAATACTCGCTAACGCCAGCTGCAGTTAATGCTTCAATACGACGAACACCGGCTGCGATACCGACTTCGCTGACAATCTTAAACATCGTGATGTTTGCGGTATTTGTAACGTGTGTACCACCGCAAAGTTCTACAGAAAAATCACCCATGGAAACAACTCTTACGCTGTCGCCGTACTTTTCACCGAACAAGGCCATCGCGCCGGACTTCTTTGCATCTTCAATGCTCATTTCCTGTGTAATAACCGGAAGCGCTGCAGCAATCTGCTCATTGACAATTGCTTCTACCTGCGCTAATTCCTCCTTCGTCATAGCCTGAAAATGCGTAAAGTCAAAACGAAGACGGTCTTTACTTACGAAGGAACCTGCCTGTTCTACATGAGTACCGAGCACATTACGAAGTGCTTTCTGTAATAAATGTGTCGCGCTGTGGTTCTTCGCTGTCGCACCTCTTTGTGCTGCATCTACAGATAAGGTAACGGTTTCTCCGGTTGCGAACATACCCTTTGTTACCTTGCCGATATGTCCAATCTTGCCGCCCAAAAGCTTTACCGTATCTTCGACCGCAAATTCTGCAGTCGCAGTCTTAATTACGCCGTGGTCTGCGGACTGACCGCCCATTGTTGCGTAGAATGGAGTTTCTGCAGTAATAATTGTACCGACATCGCCATCCGCCAATGCTTCTACGATTTCGCTTTCAGTTGTCATAACCGAGATGGTGCTGTCAGCGACAAGTTTATCATAACCGATAAATTCGGATGTAATCGTCGGATCAATGGATTCGTATACGGTTACGTCTGCGCCCATGTAATTCGTTACTTTACGCGCATTTCTAGCTTGTACACGCTGTTCTTCCATCGCGGAACGGAAACCTGCTTCATCAATCGTAAATCCCTTTTCCTCTAAAATTTCAGAGGTTAAGTCAAGTGGAAATCCATACGTATCATATAGCTTAAATGCTTCATCGCCGGAGAGGCATGTCTTACCAGCAGCCACCATAGCAGCTTCCATATCTGCTAAAATGGATAAGCCCTGGTCGATAGTTTTATTAAACTTGTTCTCTTCTTCGGTAAGAACCTTAAAGATCATCTCCTTCTTTTCATCGAGTTCCGGATAACCGTCCTTCGATGTCTCAATCACAACTTCACTCAATTTTGCGAGGAACTTGCCTTCAATACCGAGCAGACGACCGTGTCTTGCCGCGCGACGAATCAGACGGCGCAATACATATCCGCGTCCTTCATTGGATGGCATGATACCGTCAGAAGTCATAAAGGTTGCGGAACGGATATGATCGGTAATTAGACGGATGGAAACGTCCTTCTTTTCATCTACGTGATATTCTGTATTGGCAAACTCACACACTTTGTTGCGCAGTGCCTGCAAGGTGTCAACGTCGAAGATGGAGTCTACATCCTGCACCACGACAGCCAAACGCTCTAAGCCCATACCGGTATCGATGTTCTTCTGTACAAGCTCGGTATAATTGCCGTTACCATCATTTTCGAACTGAGTAAATACGTTGTTCCATACTTCCATATAGCGGTCGCAATCGCAACCCACTTTACAATCTGGCTTGCCACAACCGTACTTTTCGCCGCGGTCATAGTAAATTTCGGAACAAGGGCCACAAGGACCGGCACCGTGCTCCCAGAAGTTATCAGCTTTGCCGAAACGGAAAATACGCTCCGGGGCGATGCCGATTTCCTTTTCCCAGATTTCAAAGGCTTCATCATCCTCTAAATAAACAGATGGATAAAGTCTATTAGCATCCAAACCAACCTTTTCTGTTAAAAATTCCCATGACCAGTGAATTGCTTCTCTCTTAAAGTAATCACCGAAAGAGAAATTGCCGAGCATTTCAAAGAAAGTGCCGTGTCTTGCGGTCTTACCTACGTTCTCGATATCGCCGGTACGGATACACTTCTGGCAGGTGGTCACACGTCTGCGCGGCGGGATTTCCTGTCCGGTAAAGTATGGCTTAAGCGGTGCCATACCGGAGTTGATCAATAATAAGCTGTTATCGTTATGAGGCACCAAAGAGAAGCTCTTCATCTTTAAGTGGCCGACGGATTCAAAATAATCCAGATACATTTTACGAAGTTGATTTAAACCATATTTTTCCATGTCGTAAAAACCTTTCTAAATTCAAAATAGAAAACTCTAACTACTGAGCTTTAATCTGATGATAGCCCTTTTTGCCCTTCTTGATAATGATTGCGCCGTCAGCATCAAAATCTGTGGAAGAGAATACAGCCTTGTCATCCGAAATCTTTACATCATTTACGGAAACACCGCCCTGTGCAATGAGACGACGTGCTTCGGAACGATTCTTGGCAAGCTTTGTATCAACCATTAACGTGATTAAATCGATACCTGCAGCTAATTGGTCCGCAGGGTATGTGGTGGTCGGCATGTCAGCGCTCTTGCCGCCGGCTTCGAAAATCGCTCTGGCTGCATCCTGTGCCTTTCTCGCTTCTTCTTCACCGTGTACAATCTTTGTAATTTCGTAAGCTAATACTTCCTTCGCCTTGTTAATTTCCGCACCTTCCAACGCTCCGAGTCTACGGACTTCATCCATCGGCAGGAAGGTAAGGAGTCCGAGACACTCTTCTACCTTTACATCCTCGATGTTTCTCCAGTACTGGTAGAACTCGTATGGGGAAGTCTTTTCCGGATCCAACCAAACAGCACCCTTCATCGTCTTGCCCATCTTGATGCCCTCAGATGTTGTTAATAATTTAAAAGTTAAACCGTAAGCCGGCTTACCCTCTTTTCTGCGAATCAGTTCAACACCGCCGATGATGTTACTCCACTGATCGTTACCGCCGAGCTCGAGTACGCAGTTATGCATCTTGTTGAGCTTCCAGAAGTCATAAGACTGCATTAACATGTAGTTGAATTCGAAGAAGGTTAAGCCCTTTTCCATACGCTGCTTGTAGCACTCTGCGGTCAGCATTTTATTCACAGAGAAATGTACACCGATTTCTCTTAAAAATTCAACGTAGTTCAGATCAAGAAGCCAGTCTGCGTTGTTTTCGATAATCGCGTTGTCATTATCGAAGTCGATGAATCTTGCTAACTGCTCGTGGAATCTCTTTGCATTGTAATCGATGGTTTCTCTTGTCATCATCGTTCTCATATCGGATTTACCCGACGGGTCACCGATCATGGTCGTACCGCCGCCAAGCAATGCAATCGGTCTGTGGCCATGCTGCTGCATATGCATCATCGCCATAACAGTTAAAAAGTGACCGGCTGTCAAGCTGTCCGCTGTCGCATCAAATCCTATATAAAAAGTAACTTTTTCTTTTCCTAATAATTCTCTGATTTCCTCTTCATGAGTTGTCTGTTCAATAAAGCCACGCTCTAAAAGAACGTCATAAACATTCTGTGACATAAAATGGTCCTCCTAGGTTTATTCTCTAAATGTTGATAGTAGCACAATCGCCAAATTTTATCAAGTCCATTGACCTTCTTTCAAAAAATTTCTGGCAGAAATTTCCGCGTTTTCGACTAAATCCTGCGGGAAATTCATAGTTTTTAAGAGCTTAATGGCATTTCTGGTCTTGGCTGGTCCCTCATGCAATACATAATCAAAAACAACTTGACCGTCTATAATCTGCTCACTGAAATGATAATTGCCATATTTCGAATCCAATAATTTCGTCAACTCGATATCATGTGTGGCGGCAAAACAACAGGCACCTTTGTCAGCAAAGCCTTTTAAGATTTCCTTGGAAGCGGCAATTCGCTCGATTGTGTTCGTGCCGCGTAAGACTTCATCAACGAAACACAGCACATGTTGACCGGCATTGATTTGGTCAAGCACACGCTTTAATGATTTAATTTCCACGATAAAATAACTTTCGCCACTGCAAATATCGTCTCGTAGCGCCATCGATGAATAAATATGATAAAACGGTGCTTTGTAAGCGGTTGCAGTCACCGTACAAATTGTCTGTGCAAGAATGGTATTTATTGCCACCGTCTTTAAAAATGTGGATTTCCCGGAAGCATTGGAGCCGGTTAACAGCACGCATCCAGTTGTCGAAATACTGTTACAAATCGGCTGATGTAGCAGTGGATGGTAGACTTCCTCAATCTCTATACCATTGTTTGTCACTTTTGTAAATTCCGGTACACAGGAAAAATACAGCGCCTGACGAAGTGATGCAATCGCGATGCAACTCTCGATGTAGCCGAGGCAATAAAACAACGCCAAGATATCATCTTTGGCAGCAATCGCTTTTGTTGCCATTTTCTTAAAAGATATTAAGTCTAAATGTGTCATCATCTTCACATAATCCAAGATGGCCGCGGATAAGCTGTCACCGACATTTGTCTTGTCCAAATAACGGTCGCTGCCGACCAACGGTTTCAATGTGTGCGTAATCTGCATAATCCGCTCACTCAGAGCAGCACCCTGCTCTGTCATAGCTGAAAAACCGCTTTCTTTGAAGCTTTGGTTTAAGCTTACCGCCGTTTTAACCAGGCGACTGATGTAATGAAAATTAATAAAATATGCTTCCACTTCTGCTTTCTGCGAGTAATACTGAAAAATATTTGTGGCAATCGCCACGATTAACACCCCAATGCCAACGGCCGGTGAAATCAGAAGCGCAAGAATTGCCACAATCAGAAACGCCAGACAAACGTAGGATTTGCGATTGCTGAGTTTCCCCATATCTTCTAAACGTGTGACAAATTCACAGAAGGAAATTGATTTGGTTCGTCCGAGATAATAAAAAATCTCTTTTAATTTCAGAACAGGTTCTTTGGATTTTCCAAGAGATTCCACAAATTCATTGCGTCGATGAAATGCTTTTATCTTTTGAAACGGATGGCGCAACATATAATAAAGCACTTCTTCACCGGCAGACGAATCAGTTGTGTTCATCATCTGAAAAATATCATCCATGTTTAAATCATTCCATGTGATATTATCAATCAAGCTATCCGTGGCGTCCGGGTCCAACGTTTCTTTTAGCTTCGGATGCTCGTCCAAATAATCCGAAAAGAACGAAATGCGACTGTATTCACCCTCGTGATATTCTCGCTCGGAGAAATTTCCCCACTGTTTTTCAATTTTTCTTTTGATTCTAACTTTTGCTTCACGCTTCGCACGCAGGTTCACAAACACAAGAATGACGATTGCGATAAGCGCAAATGCAGCATAATAATACCAATGCATTATGATATCTCCTTAAAAATCAGTATGACTTATTATATATTTTTTTGTATTTCTTGTAAAGTTAAAAAGATGCCCGACTTCTATCGGACACCTCTTGTTATCACACATTACAAAATAATACAAATTACCCCTCGATTACTGTCGTTCGTAATCTTCTCAAGCGTTCCTTTCATACGGTCGCGTGTCTCCTCGGAAAGCTTTGTCAGCTTAGTGGAAATGCCGTCTTCCACAATCTGTTCAATCGTTTTTCCAAAAATGTTTGTCTCCCAAATGCCTTCTGCTGAAGTTTGACTGTTCTGTTTGATGAATTCCATCAAATCCATCGCCTGTTCTTCTGTACCAACAATTGGCGCAATTTCCGTCATAATATTAGTCTGAATAAGGTGAATAGAAGGTGCAGTTGCCTTGATTTTTACGCCGAATTTGTTATTTGAGCGCATCAATTCGGGCTCAGCCAGTGTAATGGCATCCCGCTCCGGCGTCACAACACCGTACCCTTTGGCTTTGACAGCATCGAGCGCATCAGCCACTTTGGAATATTTGTTTTTCATTTGAGCATAGTTTTGCAGCATGGAGAACAGATGATAATCGCTGGTAATTTCCATACCGGTCATCTGCGAGAGCATATCAAAATAATGTTTCTGATCAACATCAAAGCGGAAACGTACCGAGCCGTTTGATAAATCCTGCCCTTCAAACGATACTTTCTGCACCGGACTGTCGTCTTCCGTTTGCAACAAAGTGCTGAAATTGACAACATCTTTTATGTAACCGATGGAATGCAGCAGCTTCTTAGCCCCATGGATCAACGCACTTTTTACCGGATGGTCATTTGCTAAAATTTCAGTCCATTTTGGCATATAAAAGGCGATTTCGGTTACCGGGAACTCGTGCAGTACCGCGTCGAGTATTTTTAAAATGTCTTCTTTTCGCAGTTGCATACAATTGACCGGCAGCACTTTAACTCCGTAATGTGCTTCTAACTGCTCTGCCATAGCGACTGTTTCATCGGAATACGGGTGTTTGGAATTTAAAAGAATAACAAACGGTTTGCCTAACTCTTTTAACTCCTGAATGGTTTGCTCCTCTGGCTTTAAGTATGATTCCTGGGCGATATCGCCGATAGAGCCGTCAGTTGTCACGACAATGCCGATCGTTGAATGGTCATGGATAACTTTGCGGGTGCCAATTTCAGCCGCCTTAGTAAATGGAATCTCGTAGTCAAACCACGGTGTTTTGACCATGCGTTCGCCGCCATCTTCCTCATGTCCCACAGCACCTTCCACCATGTAACCGACACAATCCACCATCCGTACTTTCATTTCCGTACCATCACTAAGAGTTACCACAGCCCCGTCCTTTGGGATGAATTTCGGCTCGGTCGTCATGATTGTTTTGCCGGCTGCCGACTGCGGTAATTCGTCTTTGGCACGTTCTTTTTCCGGTCCATCTTCCATATGCGGAAGGACGAGCAAATCCATAAACCGCTTGATAAATGTGGATTTTCCGGTCCGTACCGGTCCACAGACACCAATGTATATGTCACCACCCGTCCTTTTTGCAATGTCCTGATATATTGTTGTATTTGTCATATTTCTCCTTTCAACTGCTTAAAAGCATCGATTGATTCTGACCCACTGGTTTGTAAATCATATGCTTTTTCGCAAAGGAATATGACGTAAAATGTTACAAGGAAATAATTTTATCTAAAATTTTATGTGCGCATGCTTCCTTGCTCATCTTTTCAAGCTGCTGTGTTTCCGCTCGTGTAACAAGTGTAAGCACGTTGGAATCCACACCAAAGCCAGCTCCCTCCATGCGGAGCGAATTGGCGCAAATCATGTCAGCGTTCTTTTTTTTCAATTTTGCTACTGCATTTTCTAACAGATTCTCGGTCTCCATCGCAAAGCCACATAAAATCTGTCCTTCTTTTTTCTTTTCGCCGAGCGTTTTTAAAATATCCTTTGTCTTTTCACAGGCAATCGTCATCGAAGCTTCGCTTTTCTTGATTTTCTGTTCGCTGACTGTGCCCGGACGATAATCCGCCACTGCCGCAGAAAGAATAAAGATATCCTGCGAATCCATTTCGGACATCACAGCCTGATACATGTCTTCGGCGCTTTCCACATCAACAATATGCACAAAATCCGGCTTTGCAACCGAGGTCGGACCGCTTACCAATGTAACATCAGCGCCGCGCAGCATGGCAGCTTTTGCCAGCGCATAGCCCATCTTACCAGTCGAGTGATTGGTGATGAAACGAACCGGGTCCAGCGCTTCTCTGGTAGGACCGGCGGTAATCAATACCTTCTTTCCCTGAAAATCCTTTTTGCAAGCAATCTCTTTTAAAATATAAGCAAGCAAGACTTCTTCTTTCGGCAATTTTCCGGCGCCAACATCACGGCAGGCAAGCATTCCGCAGTCCGGCTCAATGATGGTTATGCCGTATTCTCGCAAACGTCTCATATTGTCCTGTACAATGCGATTTTCAAACATCACTGTGTTCATGGCCGGAGCCACGGCAATCGGACATTTGCACGCCAAAAGCGTGGTCGAAAGCATATCGTCTGCGATACCGTTTGCCATCTTACCGATAATATTGGCGCTGGCCGGTGCTACAAGCACAAAATCTGCCTTCTTGGCCAGGGAAACATGCTCGATATTGTAGTTAAAATTCCGGTCAAACGTATCTACGAGGCATTTGTGATTCGTTAATGTCTCAAAGGTAATCGGATGAATAAAATTGGTCGCATTCTTCGTCATCAGTACGTGCACGTCGCAGTGCAGTTTGACAAGCATGCTGGTAAGATTAGCGATTTTATAGGCGGCAATGCTGCCGGTTACGCCTAATACAACAGTTTTTCCGCGAAGCATAGGTTCCCTCCGTTATCTTAATGTTATGTTATCAATCAATCTTGCCTTACCGAACTGGACGGCTAAAGCAACAAGCGCTTCTGTTTCAATCATATCCAGTGGCTCAATCGTTCGTGTGTCGACAACCTGAATATAATCGATTTTAGCAAGCGGCATCGTTTCAATAAGCTGCGTCATTTTCTCAATGATGACAGCGGCTTTACGCTCACCATCTGTAAAGAGTTCTTTCGCGAGTGCTACGGATTTACTTAAAATCACAGCCTGTTCTCGCTCTTCTTTCGTTAGATATGTGTTCCTGGAGCTTTTGGCTAAGCCATCTGCTTCTCTTACAATCGGACAGCCGATAATTTCTAAATCCATATTTAAATCAAGCACCATCCGCTTAATAACTGCCAATTGCTGAGCATCTTTTTCGCCGAAATAAGCACGATCCGGCTGCACGATGTGAAACAATTTATTTACTACCGTGCACACGCCGCGGAAATGAACCGGGCGGGATTTTCCGCATAATTCTTTCGTGAGTCCATTCATGTCTACATAGGAACAAAAGCCTATATCATACATTTCTTCTGCTTCCGGATGGAAAATCATATCCACACCAGCATCCTCACAAAGTAATGAATCACGTTCTAAATCACGTGGGTAATTTGCTAAGTCTTCCGTCGGCCCAAACTGCATCGGATTGACAAAAATACTGACAACTACTTTGTCGTTATTGGCTCTGGCAGCAGTCATCAGACTCTTATGCCCCTCATGCAAATAGCCCATCGTCGGTACAAAACCGACACTAAATCCTTCTTTTTTCCATTTTTTTATTTCTTCACGTACTTCTGTGATTTTTGTTACAATCTTCATAACTGTTCCTTTTCCTGCAAATTAATTTAACCGTATAATTTGTCCATCACTTCGGTGGAAATGCTAAATGTGTGCTCTTTTGAAGGAAACGTGCCCTCTTCCACCTCTTTTTTATACTGTTTAAAACCTTCCACCATCATCTCGCCGACATTGCCAAAGTTTTTCACAAATTTCGGTGTAAACCCTCGACTGATGCCCAACATATCCTGATATACCAGTACCTGCCCGTCACATCCGGCTCCGGCACCGATACCAATCGTCGGAATCGTAAGGATAGAGGAAATATATGTAGCTAAATCCGCCGGTACACATTCCAGTACAAGTGCAAATACACCGGCGGCTTCCAGCGCTTTTGCGGCTTTAATCAATTTTCTGGCAGCAGCCTCATCCTTTCCCTGTACTTTAAATCCGCCCATTACATGCACGGACTGCGGGGTCAAACCAATATGACCGACCACCGGAATAGAAGCTTTCACAATCGCCTCGATCTGCGGAATCATATCAATACCGCCTTCCAGCTTAACTGCCTGACCGTGCCCTTCCTTAATCAAACGTCCGGCATTTACTACTGCATCGTACACCGATGTCTGATACGACATAAACGGCATATCTACAATCACGAGGGCATCTTTTGTGCCTCTTGCGACTGCTTTTGCATGATGGATCATGTCTTCCATCGTCACGGAACAGGTGTCTTCATATCCAAGACACACCATGCCCAAAGAATCACCGACCAAAATGGAATCAATGCCCGCCTCGTCTACCAACTTCGCCGTTGAATAATCGTAGGCGGTCAGCATCGTAAGCTTTTTGCCGGCTTTCTTTGCATTCTTAAATGTTATCACTGTGTTTTTCATGTTTCTTTTTTCAGTCAAATGCCACAGGCTGTCTGCTGAATCTCCTTTATGAAATCTACAATAAACCGGGGATGCAGTTTCAAAGAATACCGCTCCATTTATTATGTCATCATCTTACCACAAGACAAAAAAAATTCAAGACCCAATCAAGAGTCTTGAATTTTATAATATGTACTAGTTTCTTTCCTCCAATAAGCGATAGTCCTTGTGATGACCTACATAACGGTACGCCGGACGGATAATTTTACCCTTGTTCACCAACTCTTCGATGCGGTGCGCGGACCAACCGGAGATTCTGGCGATTGCAAAAATCGGTGTGAATAATTCCTTCGGAATGCCAAGCATCGTGTAAAGCAGACCGGTGTAGAAGTCGACGTTCGCACAAACCGGCTTCTGCAGCTTCTTACGCTCCATAATAATGTTGCCTGCCGTACGCTCAACTAAATCATAAAGTGCAAATACATCCTGCAATCCTTTTTCTTCGGCCAGCATCTTTGCATACCTCTTCATAATCACGCAACGAGGGTCGGACAATGTGTATACGGCATGCCCCATACCATAGACAAGACCGGTGTGATCAAACGCTTCTTTGTCAAGAATCTTGTTGATATATGCCTTAACTTCAGCCTCGTTTGTCCAATCCTTTACGTTTGCCTTAATGTCTTCGAACATGTTTTCAACCTTGAGGTTGGCACCGCCGTGACGAGGACCCTTTAAGGAGCCTAAGGATGCAGCAATCGCGGAATAGGTATCTGTATTTGTAGAGGATACTACATGTGTGGTAAAGGTAGAGTTATTACCGCCGCCGTGCTCAGTATGCAGCACTAAGGCAATATCAAGAACCTTTGCTTCCAACTCGGTATATTCTGCATCTCTTCTTAAAATACGCAGTAAGTTTTCTGCCGTAGATAAGCCTTCCTTCGGGTAACGAATCAGCAAACTGCGGTCGAGATGATAGTGTTTATAAGCCTGATAAGCGTAGCCGGCAATCAGCGGAAACTGCGCAATCAACGACAAGCTCTGGCGAAGTACGTTCGGAATCGAAATATCCTCTGCTTTTTCATCATAGGAATATAGAGTAAGTACGCTCTTCTGCATCGCATTCATCATATCAAGGCTTGGGGCTTTCATAATGATATCACGTACGAAGCTGTCCGGTAACTGTCGGCACTCTGACATAATCTGCAGGAAAGTTTCTAACTGCTCTTTGTTCGGGAGCTCGCCAAACAACAAAAGATAGGTTGTCTCTTCGAATGCAAATCTGCGGTTTTGTAAATCCTCAACTAAATCCATGACATTGTAGCCTTGAAAATATAAACGTCCGTCCGACGGAATCTTACGACCGTTTACAAAATTGTAAGCAACCACGTCTGAAATCTCAGTAAGACCGGTTAAAACACCGTTACCGTTAGAGTCACGCAAGCCGCGCTTAACGTCGTATTCGGTATATAAATTCTGGTCAATTTCACCGGATACCATACAGTATTTGACCAACTCGTCAAACTTCTCATCTAATACTTTTGTCTCTCTATGCATAAATTCCTCCGTTCCGCCGCATCCTTGGCGGCTTAAAACACATTACTACATAACCATACTTCAAAATCGCGTACATTATACTTGACATTTTTTGAAAATGCAAGACCTATCTTGTCATATTTGGTCCCGGCTCGTTCTCCGGAATCTCGTCACCGGAGATTTCTTCTGTTTCCTGCGGCGTTGTCGGTTCGGTCGGGTCTTCCGCGGTTGGTTCCTCTGGCGGAGTTGCGATTGGTGGCTTTGTTGTTGTCGGCTTTGGTGTTGTTGTCTCTGTCTTCGTCGGCTTTGTTTCCGTCTTCTTCGGTGTTGTTGTTTCTGTCTGTTTTTTCGTCGTTTTTGTCTCGGTTTGCTTCTTTGTCGTCTTCGTTTCTGTGTCTTTTGGAGTTGTTACCTCGTCTTCCGTTGAAGTTTCCGGTTCTTCAATTAGTTCCGACGATGCGCTGATGGTAAGTTCAGCATCCTCCTCAACCTTAATGTAAAGACGTCCGATGACGGTGGTCACATTTCCATATGCATCCTCTGCTGTAATTTCATAACGTTGGTAGCCTTCTTGCAGTTTGTCCTTTACTACAAAGCTGATTTGCAGATTTGCATTGCTTTGCTCAATTTCCTCACCGTTATCAGTAATGGAAATATTCTTTTTTAAGAAATCGACAATTTTAGTACGCGTATTTTTCTGCGTCACTGCTTTTTCTGTACAAATAACGTTAACGTTCAGCGGATATTTTATTTCCGGACCTTTCGTATCTTTAACCGTAAAAGTAATGGTTGCTGTCGGTGTGGAGCCATCCCCAAGTGTCATACGGTACGTTACCGGATATTCACCCGGCGCACTAGTATCTACTTTGCCTTCAATCTCTACCTTATGATTGACTGCCATATTCGCACGATTTAGAGCTACAATATATTGGTAATAGTTGATATCCTCGCCACGTTCAATGGTAATATTAGATGCTGCAACCGCAATTGTTCCAGGGGCAGCTGTGGCCCAAGGATTCGTTTCACTGTTGTTTGTCGGATCCCAGTAACATTTTTTGCCGATGTCGCGAACGGTAGGAATTGTAAAATCAACTTTTGCTTCTGCATCAGCTACAACAATTGTCGTGCCGACATCGCAAAGGTTAAACAAAGTTCTGGCATCATAATCATTCAAAATCATACGCTGTCCATTGTGAGATTTGCCGATTAAGTTGTAGCCGGATTCGTATAAGGTTCCGGGATCGGCTTCCCAGTAGTGCGCACTGGCAATGACATAGTCCTCACCAAAAGTTTGACAGTAATGATTCCACATAGTCGTCCATGCATCATCAACGACGAAATTCTTTTTCATCCAGGTGTACTTCTCATCAAGTGTGTAGGTGCCTGGCTCAATTTTGATACCCACACTGCAACTCATCACGCTCAACGGCAAGGTGTATGCGCCATCACTGTCGAGGCCATACACAATGGTCAGGTTCTGGGACGGCACAACATATACTTGTACGCTCTTCCCAGTGTAATTTTTTAAATTTTTCTGCAACATTTCCGATTGCGAAAGTTCCTCTTCTCCCATCAATGCCTGATTACGGTTCACTACTTCCTCATCGGAAACAACATTTTCTTCTGTATCGGTAGCCGTGGCCGACGGCTCTGCCTTATAAAAGAATACCGGAAACAAAACGAGCCACGATACAATAAGTACCACAATTAAAATGACCGGCACTGTGATAGTAAGACATGTATATAAAATTTTATTGGCGTTCTTTCCTAATTTCATCCAAAACTTCCTTTCAAGTGTAACTTCTTGTACAAAATAATATTCTACACTTTTTTTTCGCAAAGTACAACCAGAATTTTAATTCTTCGCTTTAAAGTCATAAAGTAGTTGACATGTAAATTTAAATCGAGTACAATCAAACAAACGTTATTTCAAATTTTGAAAGGCAGAGTGAAACGATGAGTAATTTATCTGTTGGCATTGTGGGACTTGGATTAATCGGCGGTTCAATTGCAAAGAATTGTCGCCGTGTGTACCCGGACAGCCGAATTATTGTATATAACCGCAGCGAGAACGCGCGTCATATGGCGCTTGCGGATGGGGTGGCAAATATCGCAACCGATGCAGTGGACGAGTCATTTG
Source organism: Lachnospiraceae bacterium (assembly GCA_015057275.1). Classification (GTDB taxonomy): domain Bacteria; phylum Bacillota; class Clostridia; order Lachnospirales; family Lachnospiraceae; genus SIG308. Next base: position 125,943 of record SVEO01000003.1, read on the forward strand.
CCGAGTGTGACTTCATTTTCCTGTGTACACCGGTTGAATATAATATTTCTTATTTAAGACAGTTAAAAACTGTGATGAAGCCGGGCGCAATTTTGACGGATGCCGGCAGCGTGAAGTCGGATATTCACAGAGCTGTGATTGCTGAGAATATGGAAGCATGCTTTATCGGCGGACATCCGATGGCGGGTTCGGAAAAGACAGGTTATGAGAATGCGTCAGCACATTTGCTGGAAAACGCGTATTTTGCGCTCACTCCTACTGCAAAGACGACAGAGGAAGATATGAAGCGTCTGGAACAGTTTGTGTCTGGACTGGGTGCAATTCCGGTAATCCTTTCCTATGAGGAACACGATTATGCGGTAGCAGCCATCAGTCATGTACCACATTTGATTGCTGCGGCACTCGTAAATTTGGTTGAGGATTCTGATTCACCAAACGAGACGATGAAATCATTAGCGGCAGGTGGATTTAAAGACATTACCCGTATCGCTTCTTCTTCTCCTGTGATGTGGGAGCAGATTTGCATGGAAAATCAGAGCAATATCGCTTCGCTTCTTGACGATTACATCGCCAGTATGCAAGAAATTCGCGAGCATGTGTCCGGCGGCAATGCTTCGGCGATTTATCATCTTTTTGACAAAAGCCGTACCTACCGTGGAACTTTCTCCGAGCGTAAGCCTGGTCTGCTTCCGAAAACATACAAGATTTACTGCGATATCATTGACGAAGCCGGTGCGATTTCCACACTAGCGACGATTTTAGCCAGCAATGGTATCAGTATCAAAAACATCGGCATCGTACATAACCGCGAATTTGAAGAAGGCGTGCTGCGCATTGAATTTTATGACGAGGAAAGCACCGGAAAATCCGTGGAACTGTTAAAAAAATACAAATACACGGTACATGTGCGATAACATATCATAAAAAAGAACGTTCCCTTTTAATTAAAAGGCAACGTTCTTTTTTATGTTATGCTCTATCATTTTGAATAACCATTTCTCAATTCAAAATGTAAAAGGGAAGTCAACTTTGTCCCCTACGGAGAATGGAACCGCTCCTATTGTTTCAGTGATTTCGAAAGTTGCTCCATCCCACCCGTTAATTTTGATAATTCCTTTTATGCTGCCGTCATCAGATGCGAAATCAAGCTCTCCATTTCCGTTATCAATAAAGGTTCCTTCTATTTTACCCTGTTTGTAGATAGAAATAATTGCCTTGTCTTCTCCTTCCCAATCTTGCCGAGTGATTAGCAAGCTGTACACATTACCTGTCCCTTGGTTATCTACAAACAAACCGTACTTAGTCGATATCTCCGGCATGACAAACGATTCTCCCTCAATCTTTGCCAACTCATTTGCAATGAAATAAGCTCTATTCTTGGTTTTTTCCTCCCAAAGTGAATTCACAAGCAGCGGATACATACTGCCATTTTCCTCTTGAGTTCCAAGGCTCATTAAGGTCACTTCATCTTTCATTGCTATCCAGTTTCTCTGTTCTTCAAGAACCTTTTCTTTTGTGTCCTGAGCTGCTAAATCGCTAAATCTACTCCAAAGATTATTTAGTTCTGTATCCCAAATCACATAAAACCATTGGGAGGCCACATTCATCTCCTCCTGTGTTAGCGCAGATTCTGACAGTAAAGAGTACTTTTGAATAATCTTGTCAATATTCTTCAATTCCTCTTGAAGATATGATGAATTAGATACCACACAGTTAACATCCGCTTTGATATCTTCTGTATAATCATAGGTAAAATCTATTTCAATTGCATCTTTTAGCTCTATACCATCTTCACTATTATCAGAACTGGTGGGTTCTTCTGATTGAGAATATGTACTTTCGTTATTTGACCCTATTTCCACTTTTTCACAGCCTACCAAAAGTCCTATCATCAGTAAAGTGGTCATCATGTAAATTTCTTTTTTCATATCCTGTTTTTCCTTTCTGTTCTATTATCCCCTAAATTCAAATAATCGCATGTTCCGCATATCCTTTTTCTAACTTTTAATGTATCTGTTCCACAGACATCATGTCTGCATTTACTGTACTGCCGGCTTTTGGTAAAACAACAGAAAAAGGAATTCCTCCTACTAATGATATTTGCTTTAAGTACATAGCTATTGCTGTAGCCATTGGTATTCCTAATTGAGCCAACACATTTTCTGCATTTTCTTTTACATCTGGATTTACTCTTAAATTTAATGTTGCTGTTTTTCCCATCATATGTACCCCATTTTTTTATCGTAACGCATTTTGCGTTATAAGTCAATCTATGATATATATTCCCGATGATATTCCTTCTTTTGTTGCTAATGCAATTAGGTTAAGTGTAAGGTTAAGTGTATTCGCAATAAACGCAACAGCAATCACTAATACCATTACAATAACATCCCTAACTGTGTTCATTGGTAACAACATAATAATAATAATTGTTAATACAGTTGTAAGTGCTAAAATACACATCATTATCTTTTTAAAAGTTTGGTAGTTCTTTTCTCCCCCCTTTAATGTAACTGTAATATTCTCGTCTGCTATCTTTGTAAATTTATCTCCTGAAGCTCGCTCTCCTCCCAATATCTCATTAATACTTATGTTATAAATATCACTAAGCATATTAAGGCAATCAACAGGTGGCATATATTTGCCAGTTTCCCATCGAGAAATTGTTTTATTGCTAACACCAATCTTTTCACCTAATTGTTCTTGTGTCATTCCTTTTTCATTTCTCAAATCTTTTAAAAATATACCTATCTTTTTTGTATCCATTTCCAAGTTCTCCTCTGTTTTGATGTGCCTATCGTATCAAACAAGGCATATATATGTCTTTACCATGTACAGCGAATCCCCATAAATAGCGACTAATATCGAATTACATAATATATAACATACCCCCAGTTAAGTAATCCGTGAAAAATTGCCCAACCAATGGACTCCCACTTCATATAGGACAAAACTACCGCCAATGCCACACCTACTGTAGTTCCGACACTAATTCCATTCTGGGCGGTTTTTTCGATTACTATCTTTGACTCCTTGGGTGCTACATTTCCGTAAATCAGTTCCTCTACAGGCAATTCAAACATTTCTGCCATAGCTGATAAGGTATCTACATCCGGTTGCGTTTTTCCTTGTTCCCAATTAGACACCGCTTGTCTCGTCACATGAAGTTGTTCCGCCAATTCCTCCTGCGTTATACCTTTCTCCACTCTATTTTTCTTAATGTTCTTTCCTATATTACTCATATAAACTTCTCCTGTTTTCCGTTTTTTCAGTTCCTATTGTACATTCTCGTTGTAAAATAGTCACGCAACGGAATGTTGCATTTTGCAACTTCGCTCTACCAATCCTAATCCACCACCAAATTCAAAGTTGTCATATTACATCGGTGTTCCCACCTCAATTAGATTTCCGTCTAAATCATAAAAACGAACGACCTTTTGTCCCCAACTATGTGTCATAAGCTTGTTCACATACTGAATAGAAGGATATAATTTCTCCAGCTTCTCAACAAACGCCTCTATATTCGATTCTTCAAAGTATAGTTCGCATGAATTGCTTTTAGGGACTACATCTCGTCCCAAAAAATCTTTCCAAATTTTCTCATCCTGCAGCACAAGCCCCTCTGTCAGAATCATATTGCCATCATTATCCAACGCTACATGCAGACCAAATAGATCATGGTAAAATTGCTTGGATTTTTCTATATTCTTTACAACAATTAAAACATTTTTTAATTTCATTATCTTTCCCCCTGAATAAATGACACGGGGCATAGCCCCGCGTTTTTATCATCTAATCTCATCCAATACATCAAAATAATTCTCAAATGTCTTGCGACAGCAGGTCGGGTTTTTGATGCAAATTTCCGGCACTTTCAAGCCGACCAGCGCAAATGCCATCGCCATGCGGTGGTCCTCGTATGTTTCAATCGCGCAGGCTTGTGGCTCGCCAGGGTAGATGGTAATACAGTTTGCACCTTCGTCGAAACGTATCTGCATTCTGTCAAGATTTTCTGCAATTGCACGCAGACGGTCAGATTCTTGCAAGCGGATATGTCCGATGTTCTTGATGGTGGTCGGTGTTTTTGCAAATGGTGCGATTGCCGCCAGGGTCATCGTTTGGTCTGAAAAATCGTTCATGTCGATTTCGATACCGTCAAAATTGCCGTTTTGTGGGCCGCTTACGCAGATACCGGCATCTGTAGCAACGACTTCTGCACCCATCTCTTTTAAAACACCGAGGAATTTCATGTCACCCTGCATCGAATCAAAATGCACATTGGAAACAATCACTTTTCCGCCGGTCAACTGCGCCAGCGCGTAGAAATAACAAGCAGCCGATACATCCGGCTCAATTTGGTACTCGTCACAGCGATAAACAGAGTCACATTTCACTTCATATGCATCGTTCTCAAAATCGACGTTCACACCGAACTGCTCCATCATCTTCATTGTGATTTTAATGTAGGAACCGATTTTTTTCTTGCTTGTAATTTGAATTTTTAAGCCGTTTACGAGCATTGGCGCGGTCATCAAAAGTGCGCTTAAAAACTGCGTACTTTCGCTAATGTCAAGCTGCACGGTGCCACAAGCCTGTGGATTCCCTATCACTTCCACCGGAAGATGCCACGGTTGTTCTAAATATGTGAATTCGGCACCGAGCGCTTCCAATGCTTCAAAAAGCGGCTTCATCGGTCGCTTTTTCATCTGCTCGGATGCTTGAATCGTAAAATGTCCTTCGGAAAGCGCCAGCATGGCCGTCAAAAATCTCGCTGCCGTGCCTGCACTGCCGACGTAAATCTCGCCTTCCTTCTGTGGAAGCACACCGCCGCACCCTTGTAAAATTACTTCTTTTGTCTCCTCATTTTCTTCCACGGAAAATCCGAGGGAACACAGGGAACTTAAGAAATAACGTGAATCATCCGAGAATAACACACCCTTTAACTTTGCTTCCCCCGCCGACAGCGCCGCCATCAACAGCGCGCGGTTTGTCATGCTCTTGGAACCCGGCACCGTCACGGTAGCATCAACAGACTTATCTAAAGGCGCCACATTGTATTCACCTTCCGTATCATTTGTAATAAACATCGCATCGCCGAATGAGAAAAAACGATAACGTTCGCGCACTGCCACTTCGTACGCAGCAAGCACGTTTTCACGACCGGCCAGTGCTGAAATTAACATTAAAAGTGTTGATTCCGGCAGGTGGAAATTCGTAATCAAACAATCAAGTACCTTAAAGCGATAGCCCGGATAAATGAAAATCTCGGTCCAGCCGGAACTTTCCTTCAACATTCCGTTCTCATCCGCTGCCGACTCAATCGTACGACAACTGGTCGTGCCGACACAAATGACTCTGCCGCCATTCTTCTTTGTTTCATTAATCATGTCCGCTGATTCCTGAGAAATCGAGTAATATTCCGAGTGCATATGATGCTCGAGAATATTTTCAACTTTTACCGGACGGAAGGTACCGAGGCCTACATGCAATGTTACCGGCGCAATTTTGACTCCCATCTCCTCAATCTTTGCAAGCAGCTCCGGCGTGAAATGCAGTCCGGCCGTTGGTGCGGCTGCACTGCCATCATGTTTGGCATATACAGTTTGATAACGATTCTTATCTTTCAATTTATGTGTGATATATGGCGGTAACGGCATCTGACCGAGTTCATCTAAAATCTCTTCAAAAATACCATCATATGTGAACTGCACCTGACGGTTCCCGTCCTCATTGACTGAGACACATTCTGCTTTCAGCAATCCGCCACCGAATTCGAGCGTTACACCCGGCTTTACTTTTCGCCCCGGCTTTACAAGACATTCCCAGATATCGTCCTGCTTTCTTGTCAGCAACAGAATCTCAATCTGCTCCTCTTTGCCCGGTCTTGCACCGAACAAGCGCGCAGGAATTACTTTCGTATTATTAATTACAAGGCAATCGCCTTTCTTTAAATAATGTGTAATATGATGAAACACATCATGTTTCACTGCTCCGGTTTCTTTATTCATCAACATGAGTCGAGACCGGTCTCTGTGCGTGAGTGGGTCCTGAGCAATCAGTTCCGGTGGTAATTCATAGGAAAAATCGTGTAAATTCATCTCAAATCTCCTCGCATTGTATATTCATGCATTAATATCGTGCAAAGTATAACATATATTTAATAGAATTGTAATGGCAATTTGCAATTTTTCTGCTATACTATACGCATAATTTGGGAAAATTTTTCAGAGAGGAGTAAAAAAATGAAGAAATTTCTAAAACGTGTAAATCGCGGACTCATTCTGGCAGCGATTTTAGTTGTTGGATTGATTATTTACCTGATAATCGATGCGGTGCAATTCTCATCAAAAAAGAATGAAATCACTGTTGTGGTAAAGGATTACATCGAGGCAGCAAATACATTGACATTATCGGAGGATTTCTACGATACTGCGCTGACGGAAGAAAATGAAAAGGCGTACCGCAATTTGCTGAATACGTATTTTTGTGAGAAAAGTGTTGACTGGTCGAATTACAACAAGTCTGAGTTGATGTCTTACTATCAGGATGCCAATTTTGATAAAGAAAATGGTTATCTTACTGAGAGTACATACAATATCAGCAATCTAAAAGTAAAAAAGAATGGGCCGGGCTGTGCACTTGTAACGCTTGACATCTCCTATAATTGCGAGACGATGGAGCGGGCCGGAAAAGAAATCGTTGCACTTTTTCCGTGCGGCATCGAATATCTGCAGTATGCGGGTGAATTTGATATAACTTCCGACGTGTTGACAACGGGTACTTACACATTTGACTATTCTTTTGAATTTGAGCTGTACTATATCAGCGGTGAATGGAAAATTGGTTATGTGAATTATTATTGGAACGATAGTTTCTTTTTCTAAGAAAGGAGGATTCTGAAAATGGAATATGCAATTCAGTTAGTTAATGTAAATAAGCATCTCGGACGCAGACACATTTTAAAGAATGTCTCCTTCCAGACTTATCCGGGCGAGGTGTTCGGTTTTCTAGGACCGAACGGCGCCGGCAAAACGACAACCATCAAGTTACTTACCGGTCTGTTAAAAATGGAAGAAGGTTCTGTCTCGATTTGCGGACATGATATTGAAAAAGAGTTTACGGCGGCGATGCGTGAGGTCGGTGCCATTGTAGAAAATCCGGAGTTGTACCCGTACATGACCGGTATGCAGAATTTAAAACAGTATGCAAGAATGCGCGGAAATATTTCTCAGCAGCGCATCAATGAAGTCGTTGCATTTGTAGGTCTTTCCAACCGCATTCATGAGAAAGTAAAAAAATACTCACTTGGTATGCGGCAGCGCCTGGGGGTTGCGCAGGCACTTTTGCACAATCCAAAGGTTTTGATTTTGGATGAGCCGACGAACGGTTTGGATCCTGCCGGTATTAAGCAGCTGCGTGACTTATTCAAGTCTCTTGCGCACGAGCATGGTATTTGTGTCATCGTTTCCAGTCACTTAATGAGCGAAATGGAATTAATGTGTGACCGTGTCGGCATTATTATCAACGGTGTAATCCATACAGTAAAATCCGTTCCAGAATTGGTTGAAATGGTTTCCGGTACTTTAAGCGAGTACACATTCCATGTGAATGATGCAAACGCTGCGGAAAATCATGTGCGCAAAGTTTTAGAGTATCACTATCCTATTACAGACGATGCAGAGTCTGTTGCATATAAGATTCAGGTTGCTGCAAATGATTGCTTAAGCATTTCTATTCCGAAAGATGGTTGTTCGGAAACAATTGCTGCCTGCAATACCGCTTTAATTCAGGGTGGTGTCATCCTCTACTCCGTAGCGCAAAAAGAATCAGCGCATCTGGAAGATGCGTTTATCCAGATTACAATGAACGGAGGTGTCCAAATTGTTTAGATTAATTCAAAATGAATATATTAAGATTTTTTCAAAAGCAAGCACCTATGTCATGCTGGTAATTTTGTTGATATGCGCAGTTGGTTTACAGTGCATCGTTCCGCTCGCGACCAAGGGATTAACTGCCCTTGACGATTTTTGGTACGAGGAGGAGGATTTGGAAGACTTTTATGAAAGCGAGTTGTCCTGGTATCAAAATGAATATGAAAGTGGTTTTTATACAGAAGAAGAATATAAAATGGAGTCGGAACTGATTAATTTCTGCAAAGAAAATCAGCTCCCTATTAAATATTATTATGGTATGGAATGGGAAAATGATGCCCTTCATGCAGCATTCTACACTTTCTACGGTATTTGTCTGGAGTCGGAAGAAGGCTCTGCAGAATATCTGGCGGCTGAGGAAGCATTGGGAATTTGTAAAAATGCTATTCTGACCGATGACTGGAAGTCGTATTATGAATTGATGAATGAAGCTTGCAAAGATGGGCTTGACGCCGGCTATAACTGGTCTCTTACTACAGACGCATACTACTACTCCTATTATTTGGAACACGACAAGGAGCCGGATACTTCATCATGGGAATACAACACACTGACAACCTACTTTAGCGCGAAAGAATCTCTGGAATCTTATGAGGACACTATCGCACAAGGTGCAGCGATTGATGAAGAAGCATATGAGCAGGCTAAAAGTACATATTTAATTGCAAAATACCGTTTGGATAACGACGTTGATACAGCTGTTTATTATGACAGCACAATGCTGACGGATACGATTGATAGCACATACTTTACAGGCCTTAGTTTAACTACTGCACTGGCAAGTATTATTTCTATCTTAATGATTATTATTGCCGGCGGTATCATTGCGAAGGAATTTTCGCAGGGCACGATTAAATTTTATCTGATTAATCCAATCAGCCGAGGAAAGCTGTTCTGGAGCAAATATTTGACCGTGTTCAGTTTAGCGATTTTACTTGCTATTGTGTCCTTCATAATTTCTGTACTGAGCGGTTTAATTTTCGGTGCATCGGAGATTAATACCCCATACTTGTATGTTGTAAACGACACCGTGCAGTCTTATTCTGCATTTTGGTACGTTTTAAAGCTCTTTGCATATAGCTGCGTTGGTATGATTACAACCACAACACTGGCATTTATGATTTCTTCGCTGATGCGTGCTTCTTCCGTTGCCATCGGATTGAGCATGGGGGTACAGTTTGCAGGAAGTACGATTACTTCGTTATTCTCTAGATTTGAACTTGATTTCGGAAGATATTTCCTGTTTGCAAACACTGATTTGGTTTCTATCGCATCCAAGACATACTCGTTATTCCCAAATCACACGATTTCATTTGCGCTTGCTGTGATTGCAGTGCACATGGTTATCTTCCTGTTGACTGCATATGATGCATTTACAAGACGGGACGTATAAGATATATAATTTGAAATACAATGAATAGGAAAAGGGTTGCCACGTTCTGTGACAACCCTTTGTTACATCCTAAGGCTATTTCTTTTACTCATTTTCCATTTGCTCTTTTCCTAAACGTTTCCGCTCTTTATCTTTATTTTCTTCTTTAATTTCCCAATGAATCAGAAATGTCAGTGCAGCTCGCAGAGCAATAATACCTGCCACTGTGATGATTTCCGTCCAATCACGAACCACAACCGTCTTTAAAATTTCGCTACCAAGCTTAAACTCAAGACCAATTGCCAGTCCTTGTGCCAGCGTAATTTTCATTTCCGGCGAACGGCGGATATAATGGTAAAATCCCTTAAAACCGGAATAAATAATAATGCCTACACCGATAAATTCAAAAATCAAAATTGCAATCTCGACCAAATATCCCATGATTGATTGCAGAAATTGTAAAACAACATCCATGTATATTACCTCGCTTATGTATTATTCCCAGATAAAACTCTGCACTTGTCTATAATAGCGAATTTCCTTTAATTTCAAATATAATTCTGCGTCAGTCGCACGAATGTATGGTTCCACATAAAACACTCCGACAATTCCAAAAGTAATCGAACTCAACAACGTCCACCCCAAAAACGACAAATCAAGAACAAATGCAGACCACTTGTTTCCATTCATCATCTCACGGCTGATACGGAATGCCTCGTCCCCGGAAAGATTTGGGTCATCTGCCAATAAATACGGAACCATGCGATATTCGTAAGATTTTACAATGCCCGGAATAATAAATAAAAGGCCCCATAAGAAAATATACAGATTACGCAGGAACATGGTTCCAACTACCTTCGAGTAGTCATTTTTAAAGCCGTAAATCAACTCAGATAACTTTGCCGGCTGTATTGCATTTTGCGTGAAGAAACGACAACCGCCAACCTCAATCACGTTAAATACAAATATAGAAATGACAATGTTAAGAATTAATACGATTATAAGTATGCTCAACCCTATTTGAGCTGATACAAACTCAAACGGTATCAAATCCGCATAAGCATTGTTAAACCCTAACTTAATTTCCTCAACCATACTGTCCGGCTGATCAATGTAATCCACATAAGTGAAATCCATATCATCGTCATCTGCATTGCCTGACGTAGATGAGCTACCTGCACACAGCGCTAAGATTACCGCCGCAAGCACGCACAGCCAGTAATTGGCTTTAAACGCAATTTGGGCTTTTGATTTTAATTCCTCTCTCGTCCACATAACGTTCCCTCCTGTATAAAAATGTATCACAATTATAGCATAACTTTATAATTATTTCTTACTTTTTTCTAAAACAAAAAATAATCCGAGGATAATCTCTAAAACATACAAGCAAATAAAACCAAAATTAATTCCATCAATAACACTATGCCCCTCCGATAAATCCTCGCTTGTATAAACGGTAATCGGCAGGCAGTCAGAAGTATTACTGTAACTTATCGACTGTGCTTCCTGATTTAAATGTATATATTCATACAGGATATTTCCGTCGTTATCATATATATGCTGCGTCATTGCTTCTTCGAAAGTAATCTCATTCCCAAATTCATCATAATAGGTCGCATCCGGGTCAAATTCACCATCTGGGTCGTTCTCAATTTCCATGAAGGTTTTAAAATCTTCAAAATTGTCGAAGACACGACCTTTTGCAAATGTTTGCGCACTTGTTACTTCATTGAAAAGCAATTGTATGAAAAATGTAACCAGTAAAACAATTATCATTGTTACGATACGCTTTAATTTCCATTTAATGCTCTCAGTTTCCTTCCGTGAAAGCTCAAAAATTCCTTTTTTACTTAATGCAAGGGAAAGAATCCATTTGATGACTGTGCAAAGAATCATCGTTGTAACGACGATTGGTGCCCCCAACAATATCCATTGTCCAAACGGAAGGCCGTGAAATGCGGAGCTAGTGAAAAGAACAAGCGGTAAGGATGCAGTAAATACATAAACGATGATTTGAAGCGTCGTTGCAAATTGTTTACCGATAGCTTTTTTGTATTGCTCAAAATCTACATTTTCAAACTCTGTATTATTAATCGCAGAAATGGCTAAGGACAGAAAAACGCTCTCACAAATGATGGCTGTCAGATAAAAAATGCAGGCAATGAGGAAACCAAGATTAGCCCGATAAAAACCGAAATTACAAATCATCGCCGCCAGCAGACCAATGCCGGTAATGCCGACGGAAATCAAACTGCGAATTTGAAATTTTGTCTGCGTGCTGTTTATCAATCTTGCAATTTGCTTTTCACTTTTTTCAGTGCCTCTAGCGTTATCTGTCATTGCTTGATTGATTCGTTCGCCTCTGAGAATTTCGTCCGATGTCACACCGAAAATCTCGGCGATGACCGGAATCAAACTAAGATCCGGCGCACCCTCATCGCGCTCCCATCGGCTGACCGATTTGTCAGATACATTCAATTTTTCCGCAAGTTCTTTTTGCGTCATTCCATTGGCTTTGCGCAATGCCGCGATAAACCGTCCAATTGATTTCTTTTCCATATTTGTACCTCCAAAGATTAAGATATTTGCGTTATTGAACAATGAAACATCTTAATTCTACGAATTTGACAATAAAAATCACACCCAACAGACCGTGAATTACTCTCGGAATATGAGAATTTCGCTTATTTCACCTTGTTTGCCAGGTGTTCAGCAAATTTTTCACTTAGGAAAAACGGATCTAGGTATTTCTCAAATTTCTCCCATTCTTCCTTCTGCTTTTTGCGCATACAGTGAATTCTGTACCAGATAACACCAATCACTACGGCAGCAAAACCAAACCAGACACCATTGCCTACATCGTCACTAAGAGCAAACGAAAACGTAAATGCTATAAGGCAAAGAAAAGCCGACCAAAAAGCACCATCTATGCCAAAAACAAAAACATCCAGAATATCTTCCCACGCAAACAGGCCACCACTTTCTCTTTTATTCGCTTTCATTAATTCCTCTGCATGCAGTGAGCGCATCTGTTCAGGCAATAATGCTTGCTTGTCGCAACGTAAAACAAACAATTGATAGCGAATCTTAAATTCACCGCTCATTTCATTGATTTCGTGAAAAATCAAAATCGGCTCATTCAACGCATATTTCGTTAAATTGTAATAGGCATCAACATGAATATAATAATCTTTTGCTAGTCCAAATGGGTCAATGATTCTTCTTAATAGTTCAAAATACCACTTATTTTCCTTATGTTTGCATGCGTAATTCTTTTCCAAATGTTCCACCTGCAAATAATTGGTCTCATCCGGAATTGCAATTGTTCCGTGTGGTGCAAGGCTATATTGCTTTCCGTCCGCAATGCAATGAATCGGCCGATCCGATGTATTTCTAATTTCAATCATCCTGTACTCCTATCAAAAGAGCGGCGAGAGAGTCACTCCCACCGCCCAATTTTTATGCTCTCAGCTCAATATCAAGTTCTGCAAGTGCTTTTAGGATTTTGTCAACGGTTGCCTGAACTTCCTTATCCTCAAGTGTTCTGTCTGCAGCACGGAATACAAGGCTGTATGCAACAGACTTGTAGCCATCACGAATCTGACTGCCCTCGTAAATATCGAACAGCTGGTAGCTTTCTAACAGCTTACCACCCTTAGCATCGAAGATTGCTTCTACATCACCGACAAGAATGCTCTTTGGCATCAGCATACTGATATCTCTTGTGATAGCCGGGAATTTCGCAATGCCTTCGTACTTTCTGTCGAACGTTGCTCTTTCTACAATGTGAGGCATATCAATCACCGCCACATAGACGCGGTCGCCGATATCATAATTATCGCAAACCTGCGGATGAATTTCACCGATATAGCCTACGACAATGCCATCGTAGATGATATTTGCCTGACGTCCCGGATGCAGGAATGGCTTGCCTGCCTTCGGAGCGTATGCCGGACGCTTATTTAAGCCGGCTTTGCTGAAGAATTCTTCCACAATACCCTTCATAGTGAAGAAATCGCCTTCGCCGTACATACCGAGTGTGAACTGCATACGTTCTTCCGGAAGCTCTGTTACCGGCACTGCTTTTGGTAAGTAAATATTTCCGAGCTCGTACAAGCGAACATCTTTATTTCTTCTGTTATAGTTTGTTGCAAGGGATGTCAGCATACCATTTAAGGAAATTGTTCTCATAATGGAGAAGTCAACGCCCAGTGGGTTGATGATTTCCACCGTCTTACGCAGCGCGTCATCCTGAGGAATCAGCAACTTGTCAAATACTTTTGGGCTCTCGAAGGAATAATTCATACCCTGAGAGAATCCGCAGAATTCAGCCACATCTCTAGCAATATCCTCAATACGCATCTTGAAAGATAATTTGCCGGCAGTTGCTTCCCCCTGTGGCAAGGTAGTCGGAATATTATCGTAGCCAAAGAAACGTGCTGCTTCTTCTGCTAAATCTGCCATACGTTCCAAATCCTGACGCCAGGATGGGATAATTACATCGTTTGTTTCCTCATCATAATGGAGCTCTAAACGCTCAAAATATTCTAATACCTGCTCTTTTGACAGTTTAGTACCGAGCAGACGGTTCATTTTCTCAAGTTCAAAAGGAATTCTTCTGCCTTCCTTCTTTACCGGATATACGTCGACCATACCGCCGACCACTTCACCGACACCTAATTCTTCGATTAACTGACATGCTCTGTTGATAGCATCTTCAGCATTGTTCGGGTCTAAGCCTTTTTCAAACTTACCGGAAGCATCTGTACGCAGACCGAGTCTCTTTGCGGAAAGACGAATGTTGGTACCATCAAAACATGCAGTTTCAAATAAAACATCCTTAACTTCATCGGTAATTTTAGAATTTTCGCCGCCCATAATACCGGCAATACCAACCGGCTTTTCGCCGTCGCAAATCATCAGCATATCGGAATCAAGATTTCTCATCTGACCGTCGAGTGTTTGGAATGTTTCGCCGTCTTTTGCACGTCTGACAATAATCTTGTTGTCTGCGATAGTGCTTAAATCGAATGCGTGCATCGGCTGGCCGTACTCTTCCATCACATAGTTTGTGATGTCCACGAGATTGTTGATTGGACGAATACCGCAGGCAGCCAGTCTGCGCTGCATCCATTCCGGTGACGGAGCAATTTTAACGTTCTTAACGACTCTCGCGCAATATCTGGAGCAAAGGTCGGTGTCTTTTACTTCTACATCGATATAATCGGAAGCCTTTTCATCGTTGCCTGTCACGGCAATTACCGGTGGCACAAAAGGCTTTTTAAAGGTTGCTGCTGCTTCTCTGGCGATACCGATAATACCGAAGCAGTCTACACGGTTGGAAGTGACTTCGTATTCAAATACAACGTCACGCAGACCAAGATATGCGATTGCGTCCTCGCCAACCGGCGCATCTTCCTTTAAAATGTAAAGACCATCTTCTGCTGCATCCGGGTACATATCAGTGGAAGAACCAAGTTCTTCGATGGAGCACATCATACCGAAGGATTCCACGCCGCGAAGCTTGCCCTTCTTAATTTTGATGCCGCCTTCTACCTTGTTTCCGTCATGTCCTCCGGCAACCTTACCGCCGACAAGAACAACCGGAACCTTCGCACCTTCGAATACGTTTGGTGCACCTGTTACAATCTGAATCGTTTCGCTGCCAACATTTACCTGGCAAATTACGAGCTTTTCTGCGTCCGGATGTCTATCTATCTTTATAACCTGACCAATGACTATCTTGTCTAAATCCGCATCGAGACACTTAAAAGTCTCAACCTTTGTGCCGGACAATGTCATCGCGTCGGTATATTCCTGCGCCGTTACATCAAGCTGTGGCACATAAGCTTTAATCCATGATAAAGGTGTATTCATTTAAATCCGTCCTCCTTTTTAGAATTGCTTCAAGAAACGTTCGTCGTTTTCGTAAAGCAATCTCATATCGTCAATTTCGTACTTTAACAATGCAATTCTCTCCAAACCGATACCGAAAGCAAAGCCCTGATATTCGTTCGGGTCGATATTTGACATTTCAAGTACGCGCGGATGCACCATACCGCAGCCTAAGATTTCAATCCATCCGGAACCCTTACACATACGGCAACCCTTACCGCCGCACTTAAAGCAGGTAATATCTACTTCTGCACTTGGCTCCGTGAACTGGAAGTGATGCGGACGGAATTTAACCTTTGTTTCCGGCCCGAACATTTCCTGTGCAAACTGCTGCAGAGTTCCCTTTAAGTCTGCAAATGTAATGTTCTTATCGATAACCAGACCTTCTACCTGATGGAAGGATGGGGAATGGGTAGCATCTACTTCATCCGAACGGAATACACGCCCCGGCGCAATCATACGGATTGGCAGTACGCCCTTTTCCATTTCATGCACCTGTACCGGAGAGGTCTGGGTACGAAGCACAATATCACTTGTTACATAGAAGGTATCCTGCTCATCCTTTGCCGGATGATTTGCCGGAATATTCAAAGCTTCAAAATTGTAATAGTCGTACTCTACTTCCGGACCTTCGACAACGGAGTAACCCATACCGACGAAAATACGCTGTAACTCTTCGAGTGCAATCGTGTTCGGATGGCGATGTCCAACCTTACTCTTCTTTGCCGGCAGGGTAACGTCGATGACTTCTTCCTTTAACTGCTGTTCTCTCTTGGCAGCCGCATGCTTCGCCTTCATAGCTTCAAGTGCTTCTTCAATTGCCTTGCGGGTATCGTTTACCATCTGACCAACCTGAGGTCTCTCCTCCGGTGCCACATTCTTCATGCCTTTTAAAACTTCTGTCAACTCACCTTTTTTACCAAGGTATGCAATACGAATCTCATTTAAAGATTCCAGCGCGTCAGATTCCTGAATTTTGCTCATCGCTTCTTCACGAATCTTTTGTAATTTTTCTTTCATACGAACTCCTTTCCTAGAGCGGTAAAAAAATCAGCTTCGTCCCGAAAGGGACGAAGCTGTAATCCGCGGTACCACCCAAATTCCTGCATCGCAGGCTCTTTTTTGCGTAACGTGCAACAACGTTATCTCCTACTGAAATTCAGAGATAAAGCTCCGGTGTGAAATTCAAACATTATAAGAACCTAAGGAAGCTTGCAGCCGGTGACTTCCTCTCTCTGCAGGAAAATAATGCTCTATGCAAGCCAGGCTTGCTGCACCATCATTGCTTTTTTCAATATCTTCGATAGATTAGCACAGATTTAAATGATTGTCAAGCCTTCGCTTTAATATATCCCAACGCAGTCAGTGTTTCTGCACAAAGCACTGCGCCGCCGGCTGCGCCACGAACGGTGTTATGGGACAGTCCTACAAACTTGTAGTCGTAAACAACGTCCTCGCGCAATCTGCCGAGGGATACGCCCATGCCGTTCTCGTAATCGCGGTCAAGCAATACCTGCGGTCTGTTGTCCTCTTCTAAATATTGAATGAACTGCTTTGGTGCGCTCGGAAGATTTAATTCTTGTGGTAAGCCCTTGAAGTTTACCCAACGGTCGATGATTTCTTCCTTGGTCGGCTTCTTCTCAAACGATACGAATACCGCCGCGGTGTGACCGTCTTCTACCGGAACGCGAATACACTGTGTTGTGATGACCGGACCTTCGGCCTTTACAATCACACCGTTTTCAATCTTGCCCCAGAGTCTTAACGGCTCCTGCTCACTCTTTTCTTCTTCTCCGCCAATGTATGGGATGATGTTGTGCATCATCTCCGGCCAATCATGAAAGTTCTTACCAGCGCCGGAAATTGCCTGATATGTAGTTGCTACAACGACCTTTGGTCCAAATTCTTTTAAGGCGTGAAGCGCCGGTGCATAAGACTGAATCGAACAGTTTGGCTTAACAGCTACGAAACCTCTCTTTGTGCCAAGACGTTCTCTCTGGTACTTGATTACTTCAAAATGCTCCGGATTAATTTCCGGCACAACCATCGGTACGTCCGGTGTCCAGCGGTGTGCACTGTTATTAGAAACAACCGGTGTTTCTGTTTTTGCATATGCCTCTTCGATTGCCTTGATTTCGTCCTTTGACATATCAACAGCACTGAATACAAAGTCAACCTGAGAAGCAACGTTTTCTACTTCATTTACATTTAAAACAACGAGATCTTTTACAGCCTCCGGCATAGGTGTTTTCATCTTCCAACGGTTGCCGACAGCCTCTGCATATGTCTTGCCGGCGGAACGAGGGCTTGCTGCCACAACAACAACCTCATACCATGGGTGATTTTCCAATAAGGAAATAAATCTCTGACCAACCATACCGGTCGCTCCCAAAATACCTACACGTAACTTTTTATCCATTGTATCCTCCATTCCGAAGCGTCTACGCTGAGGAATCGCTCAAAGAAATTCACGCAGGCGATTTCTTTGCAGCATCAGGGCTTATTTGTGACGCTTCGGCACAAATAGCCGTGTGAATAATCAGCACATCCGTGTGATTTTTCGCACTGATGTCCTTCAAAAGAAATAATTTATCTCATTTGTCCGCGTTTGGCGAACAGTTGTCTTTCCCTGTGGTATAATAACACAAATTTTATATTTTGCAACCCTTTTTTTACAAAATTTTTAATTCTTAAAAATACCTTTATATTGTCTGTCCATCTCACGGCGCTGGTCTTTCTTCGCAATCGATTCTCGCTTATCATAAAGCTTTTTACCTTTTGCCAGACCGATTTCGACCTTAACAAGGCCTTTTGTGAGATAAACCTGCAATGGCACCAGGGTGTAACCCTGCTCAGCTAGTTTTGCGTTTAACTTTAAAATTTCATACTTATGAAGCATCAGTTTTTTTACACGCAGTGGGTCTTTGTTGAAAATATTTCCTTGTTCGTACGGACTAATGTGCATGCCATAGATGAACACTTCACCGTGTTCCACGCGGACAAAGGATTCTTTGATGCTGCATTTGCCCGCACGAATGGATTTTACTTCCGTACCATGCAGCACAATGCCTGCTTCATATTTATCCTCTATAAAGTAATCAAAATATGCTTTTTTGTTATTTGCAATTAATTTGTAACCTTGTTTCTCCATGATTCCTCCACGATTACATCATTTCTTCCGGTGCTTCGTTTAACAGCGCAAAGTCAATGGTCTTTTGCAGTTTATCGACATCCATTACCCGAATCCAAACCTTTTGTCCCATGCGATAACGCTTGTTGGTCAATTCGCCGACCATCTCGTAATTTGCCTCATCGTAGACAAAATAATCGCCCTGCATCGTCGATACATGCACGCAACCTTCGACTGTGTTCGGCAACTCCACATACATGCCCCAAGCAGTGATGCCGGAGATGATTCCTTCGTAGCACTCGCCAATATGTTGAATCATATATTCTGCTTTTTTTAGCTTGTCGGTCTCACGCTCTGCTTCTTCGGCACGACGCTCCAAGCTGCTCGTCAGCTTACCGACCTCCGGCAAGATTTTGCTGTAATGTGCCAGACGCTTCTCACTCAAACCGGCTCGTAAATTTTCCTTAATGATGCGGTGAATCTGCAAATCCGGATAACGACGAATCGGCGAGGTAAAATGTGTGTAGTATTTTGCGGAAAGTCCGAAATGTCCGCTGCATTCCGGTGTATAGCGTGCCTGCTTCATCGAGCGCAGTAAAATACGCGAAAGCATCGGTTCCTCCGGCGTACCATCCATCTGTTCAAGCACTTTTTGAATTTCCTTCGGATGAATTTCATCCCTGCCTAAATGCATCGAATAACCAAAATTGTTCAACAGTGCCAACATTTTTTTCATCTTCTCGCTGTCCGGCTTTTCATGGGTGCGATATAAAAACGGAACTTCCTGCCAGAAATAATCCTCTGCCACGGTTTCGTTTGCCAGCAACATGAAATCTTCGATGATTTTAGTGGCAGTATTACGCTCGTACGGAATAATGTCCACCGGTTTTCCCTTTTCATTAAGTATAATCTTGCTCTCAGCAAAGTCAAAATCAATGGAACCTCTGGCATGGCGATTTGTGCGCAGCTTAGTCGCCAGTTCTTCCATTAAACGGAACATAGGTACAAATTCACTGTATTCTGCTATTACAGTCTCATCCTTATCTTCGAGAATTTTCTTTACATTTGTATAAGACATCCGACGGTCCACGCAAATAATTGTTTCCGCAATTTGATGTCCGGTCACGCTACCATTTGCATTGACTTCCATAATACAGCTTAATGCAAGTCGGTCTTCGCCTTGATTTAACGAACAAATACCGTTGGAGAGCTTGTGTGGCAGCATCGGAATTACACGGTCTACAAGATAAACGCTTGTCCCACGGCGCAATGCTTCCTTATCGAGCGGACTTTTCTCCGTCACATAATGCGATACATCCGCAATATGCACACCGAGCACATAACCGTCGCCTTTACGCTCAATGGTAATGGCATCATCTAAGTCCTTCGCGTCCTCGCCGTCAATCGTCACGGTCTGCTTGTTGCGCAAGTCTAGTCTGCCTTCCTTATCTTCTTCACGCACAATCCCCGGCACGCCTTCCACCTGATCCATCACTTCTTTTGGGAAATCGACCGGCAAATCGTATCCTTTGACAATCGAGATAATGTCGGTTCCCGGGTCATTTACATGACCGAGAATTTCGATAATTTTGCCCTCTGGCTTCTTTTTATCGTTTCCATAGGAAGTTAACTCGCAAACGACTTTATGGCCGCTCACAGCACCTTTGGAGCGTTCTAATGGCACATAGACATCCTGTGTAAAGCGCTGGTTATCCGGCACAACAAAGCCGAAATTCTTGCGCTTTTGATAATATCCGACCAGTTTTGTAATCTCATGCGAAATAATGCGCACAATCTCTCCCTCGCGACGCTGCTTTGCATCGGAATCATGCGCACCCTTTTTGGCTGATCTGCCGTTTTTATCCTGCTCTGGCAAGAGCACAATTTCAACCCTATCCATATGAAACGCACCGTGCACCATATGTTCCGGAATAAAAATATCCTCCTGCACCTCACCAGTTTCTTCATCTGCATCGGGCGTCACAAAGCCAAATCCCTTTTTCGTACTTTGAAATGTACCGATCAAAAATTGCTGTGATTGCTTGCCGGTTCCTTTGATGTATTTGCCTCGCTTCGTCACGTGTAATTTTCCTTCTGCCACGAGCGCATCTAAAAGCAAATCAAATTCCTCTCGGTCTTCCTTCGCTACGCTAAAGAAAATAGCCAATTCTTTCTTCTTCATCGGGACGTAAATCGGATTTGCCACAAATTCCATAATTATCTTCTTTTTTTCTTCTAATTTCTGCTCCAAAATAATCTCCTTTCCGAAGAAAGCAAAACCCCCGTTAAAAACGGGGGCATCCTTCGTATGATTAGATACTAGTATTTAATAACAGTGCAATGATAATGAAAGCAGCAGCTAAAAACTTAGTTGCCTTGTCAAGAGCCCCTTCCATCGAACGGCCCTTATTCTTGCCCCAGTATGTGTCTGCGAGTCCGGCGATTTCGCCTAAGCCTGCGGACTTACCTTCCTGTAATAAAACGATTACCACCAATGCTAAACATATAATCAAAAAAATTACTGTTAAAAAGATTCTCATGTATCTCAACTCCGTTCTAATTAAAATGTGTTTCAAATGCTTTTTCTTGAACACTAACATTAGAATATTATCATAGTCGTTATCAGAAATCAAGCACTTTTTTCGCTTTATTTCTTAATTTGTAACAATCAAGGTTGGGTAGCCTGCTCTGCGCAGTTGCTGCTCTGCATCCACCGCTTCCTGAAAGTTTTCATAGGTTCCGACCTGCACATAATGCAAACCATTTTTTAAAATCAGATAAGCCATATATCCTTGCATCTGCAAGCGGTTTAACATTCTCTGCGCATTTTCGCGGTTTCGGAAAATTCCTACCTGCACGCGGTATGTTGGACCATTTAGCGACATATTCATGTTATTTGAAGCACCCAAACTGCTATTGCTTATAAAATTCATCGACATACCGGAATTTTGCATATCCCCCTGTAGTGCTTCCAAAATTCCATAAGCAATTCCATCCGCAATAGCAGCTCGATTCGCGTCATACAGCGCATTATCAATGTCTGAATCAATGAATCCGGCTTCGACTAATAATGCCGGCATATCTGTGTCTCGCAAAACGACCAAATTTGGACGTGCCGTAATGCCGCGATTGACAAATCCCAATTCTTCCAAATTTTGATTAATATTTTCTGCCATATCCCGCTGTATGCTTGGTTCGGTATTGTAAAGCAGTGTTTCTACACCGCTCGTCATATTAGGGATATCTCTTGCATTCCGATGGAGCGAAACAAAATAGTCCGCACCGGATTGATTTGCCATTGCAGCCTTTTCGAACGGAGATTGATAGATATCCGTCACACGTGTATATTCGACATCCACACCATTGCGTTCCAGTACGGAGCCAACATCGAAAGCAAGTTGTAACACATCATCTTTTTCTCTTCTGCCCATATAAGTGGCTCCTGGATTACTTCCGCCATGTCCTGCATCTAAAACAATTTTTGCCATTTTTTCATTCCTTTAATAATAAAAGCTCCTGCATTCCTAATTAGGATATGCAGAAGCTTTCTATTGTGAACTAAAAAAGCAAAATTATCTGTTACCTTCGGTTACACTATTGTTTAAATCATTACCGATATCGTTGATACCGTTCTCAATATCGTTGCCAATATCATCTATAATATTACCACCGTTTGTGTTACCTCCGCCGTCACGAGCATCTGTACCGTTTGTGTTGTTTCCGGTTCCATTGTCATTTGTATCGCCGGTTGTGTTGCCGCCTGCATTCGTGTTACTCCCGGCGTTGCTATCGGTGCCGATATTATCATTGTTGTCATTGTCATTACCGGTATTGCTCCCGTCCGTCGTACCGTCATTCGGTGTTGCACACGCACATCCAGTTGCCATTCCCATTACAGCAACCATCATACAAAGCATCAAAAACTTCTTAAGATTCTTCATAATATTGTCTCCTTTACCATTACTCTCTTATCCCTGATATATCTGCGATACATCCGATAAGTATTTTCAAGCATTTATCATGCTTTTAAAAGTATTATGGTAAATGAGGTTAAAATCATACTGTTAGTTTCTGGCACCCGTAAGTGATAAGAACGATTCTACTGCGTCAATAGCTTCCTGTTTACTTACAAGATAATCTGAGATACCATTTACACGCACCTGATAGGAGCTTGCATTAAACGGAATAAGTTCAACAGTAATCACATCAAGTGTCTTTTCCTGCTTAATGATCCAGGAAATCTCAGCATCGCCGTCTTTCACTCGTTCTTCCGAAAGGATCTCTAATCCCTTTAAACTAACAAGTTCCTGATATGCAGCGCGGAAATTTTCAGAGCTAATCTCTTCCTTAGCGCTGTCAAAGAACTTGAATGCATCGATAGCAAGCGTTTCTTTACCGTTCGAAGCAATCTCGGTCTTTGTCTTATCACGTTCGATGGTGTAATTATAAGTTTTACCTTCGAAAGTTACATCAATCGAGTCCATATTCTGAAGTTCTGCGTAGAAAATGTTTGTATATACATAATCAAACGGATCCAGGCTTAAGAGCCAATCTAAATACGTCTTCTGCATCAGACTGACTTTCTGATTGTTGACCGATACCAAACCATTTGTGATGATTGCGTAAGATACATAATAGTAAGAATCACTTTCATCTTCCGAACCGACGTTCAACTCAAGAATATGCGAATTGTAGGTTTCTTCGCCTTCTTCATTTTTACCGCTCGATGTCAAATAGTAGAAATATAACTTTTCCGGATTATCCAAACCGTAATTTGCCAGTTCGTCGTCGCTTGCATGATAATCTGCCAATTTATCGAATGAAAGAGAAACAAACCGTTCAAATAAATCGGTTGTCTTACTTTCGATGCAGGCATGCATTTCCCCAAACGGCTTACCGAAATACCAAGTCATGGAATCCATCATATTATCTTTAATACCTTCTTTGATATATTCAAGATAATATGCGTTATCTCCAGTTGATTTTTCAACGGATACAAAGCTGGTACTGTCAAGCTTAGGGAATGTATCAACCTCAGCAAAGGAATATAAATCCATATCAAAAATCGTTGAAAAAGTATTATCAACCGTATAAATATAATTCTTCGCCGTATTATAAAGATAGTATGCTCCGGTTACTGAATTATATTTCCCAAGATAGAATGTTTCCTTACGGTTGTTTTTATCATAAAATGTTACTGTCAAATCAGAGTCTGAAATACCGTATTCATTTAGACGTTCATCGGACGTTTCGATGCGCTTCGTGCTGGTAATGTCTTCTACTTTTGTAGCAAGCTGAGTTAAAATATTCTGCTCAACAGGAAAGTCTGCATCTTCATTCTCATACCAAATTTCTTTCTCTGCATCATAGCGGAAAGCTAAATTACCGTAGGAATTATGAATTTCAATCTTTGCAACTTTATCTGCACTCATATCCATGACACTATAAGATTGTGTCACATCTGTGTTTTCGCCCTCTTCCACAAAAACAGTTTTTACTAAAACTGCGATTGCAATAAGTGCAACAAGAAGAATTACAGACAGTATCAAATTACGCCGGTTTTTCTTTTGACGTTTCGTTAACGTCTTATTTACCGTGTTCTTCTCTTCTGCCATACAACAAATCCTCCTATCAGAATTGCAAACGGAATCACAAATACAACAACAATCGCTGTACGATTAACTTCAGCAGCCGTCAGAATCAATGAATCCGGTGTCAGCCCTTTCGCTGCAAGTGAAATGTTATCTTCCTGATCGGCAAGCCATGAAATCGCACTAACTAATAATTTATAATTACCGCCGTTTACGTTATCATTCGTCTGATCCATCATCAGGTAATGTGTGGAAAATACAACCATTCTTGTATCCGCATCTTCGGATACCGGATTGGAAATAGCCATACCAAGGTTAAAGGTACCGCTGCGGTCGCCCTCCGTCTTCTGCGTTGTTACACTACCTCTTTCTTTTAAGTATGCATAGGAAGAAGTCTGCAGGAACG
The DNA here is from genome assembly GCA_015057275.1 of Lachnospiraceae bacterium. Classification (GTDB taxonomy): domain Bacteria; phylum Bacillota; class Clostridia; order Lachnospirales; family Lachnospiraceae; genus SIG308. The sequence continues at coordinate 150,268 of SVEO01000003.1, forward strand.
GAACGATAGAAATATCATCCTTACCCTCTACTGTTTCCAAAGTATCAAGTGCATCTGCCAAGTAAAGCATTAACTCGGTTTCAGCTAAAATCAAATCGTCCGTAATCGCATGAGAACGCATTCTCGGAACAATGGAGTATACCTCATTTTCAAAGTAGTAATTTGAGTTTGATTCCACAACACCGCCACCGGCAATTTCAATACCGTATGCAGCTAAAATCTTCTCGAAATTCGGCAGAGTAAAACCTTCGTTTGTGTTCAGACGAACATCAATCAGCGCAGCCCCGCCATTATCAAGATATTCTAAAATTGCCTCTGTCTCTGCATCATTGAAATCCGTCTGTGGACCGTTGATAATTAAAACATCACAGTCATCCGGCAACTCATCCGTATCGGTCATATCCCAATACTTGAAATCCATATTCAGCTTCATAACCTCGCTGGCGAAAGTTTCACTCGGTGACTTTTCTTCTTCCTCACCGTGTCCCTGCATATAATATACAGTCTGAATATATTCGCTGGAAACGTACTTAATCGCTGTCGTAATCTGACCTTCGATATCGATTCCGGTTGTTGCTTCATTGCCCTTATCGTCTGTTTCGTTGATAAATACGTCTGAAAGCTCAATAACTCTGTGCTTTCTTGTAAATTCCGTATCTTCACTCTGGCACTCAGAACAGGTGTCTGCCTCTTCTGCACCGATATATTCGTAGCCGCATTCGGAGCAGGCCCATCTGGTACCGACTACTACAACGCTACCCGGGGTAACATTTACGGAATATTCTTCCAGAAAATTAAAATCAATATCCGGGTCTATCGTCTCCGTATGAATCTTATCGGACGCTGCATCATAAAGCGCAACATAATTATCCATATAATCATTAGAATCGCCGGGACCGGCAATCGTGTAAATTGTCACGTCATCTTCCATCGCTTCAATCACACCCTGAGTTGTCTCTGTCAATGTAAAGATGTCGTTATCTGTCATATCAAATTTTGTAAAATTCGCCGGAAGGCTGTTAATTACTACATTAATTACAATGATAATTGCCAGCATAAGTACACATAAACCAAGGCTGTATCCACCATTGCGCAATGTCTTTTTCACATTTTTCTCTTTATTCATCTTTCCGGTTCCTCCTTAACTCCATCTTCTCTTCTGTATCGACTGAACAGTTAAAAACAGGAACAGAATAACAACAGAAATATAATATACAACTGCAGTCAAGTCAAAGATACCGCCCACGAAATTTTCGTAATAACCGGACAACGACATCTGCATTAAAATCTTCTGTAATAATCCTTCGAAAATGGAAGACTTCATAAGATAAAGTGCAATAACTGCGATTTCAGCAACTATGGTAAAAATAATACCAATTTTTTTGCTTCCCATAAGACTCTTAACCAATAGTCCAAGCAACATCACAATTACGATGCAGGCGATAAAAGAAACAATCGCACTGCTCGGAATTACTGTTACGAGAGAACTTACCATAAAGGAAAGCATCAAAATAATAAAAGTTACAACGGCTGAGATAATCTGATTTTCGGTCAGGGACGATACAAAAATACCAATGGAAAGGTATGCAAGTCCCATTAAGAAGAAACCGAGAATAGAAACATAGCTCATGCCGATATTTACCGTACCGTACTGCGTAAGCAAAATCGGATAAATACATACAATAAGCACCGGAATCGCAAATACCGCAGCAATCGCAAAAAACTTACCAAGTACAATCTTTGTGACGCTCACAGGGGAGGTTAACAGAAGCTGGTCCGTTTTTAAACGCTTTTCATCCGCAAAAATTTTCATCGTTACTACCGGCACAAGTACCATGAATACCATGGTTACATAAGAATACTGTAAAGAGTAACCAATAAAAGCGTTGGCACTATGTAAGTTAATCCAATAATAACATAAACCGATTACCATCAGTAAAATTGACATAAATACGTATCCGAGCATTGAAATAAAATAGGATTTGTATTCTCTTTTAAAAATCGCTAACATTTACTTTCCACCTTTCCGGGAGGTAATATCTCTCAGCACAACCGGCTCGAATTTGTTCTCTTCTCTTCCCTTTTTATTTTTCTTACCATCTGTCGGTCTGTGGTCTGTTGCCTTACCCTCAGTAACTTTTAAGAATACATCTTCCAAGGACATATTGCTTGCCTTCATACCAAGAATCGGCATATTTAACTCAGCACAGCTCTTAAAGATACCTTCGCGGATATCTTCTTCCATACGTGTTGTAACAATCACGTTCACGCAATCCTCTTCTGTACTGTGGTGAATCTCGTATTTTTCAACCTTACGAATCTTTTTAAGCATAGCTTCCACCTTATAAGAAGGTCCCTTAATCGTAAGTTCAATGGTATTCCCACCAGAAACATGCTTGCTTAAATTCTCAACCTTATCACACGCCTGTACTTTGCCGTGAGCGATAATAATAACCTCGTCACATACCGCACTTACCTCTGACAGAATGTGTGAACTCAATATAACAGTATGTTTCTTTCCCAACTTCTTAATCAAATCACGGATTTCAATAATCTGTTTTGGGTCCAAACCTACCGTAGGCTCGTCCAGGATAATAACTTCCGGATAACCTAAAATCGCCTGTGCCAGGCCGACACGCTGACGGTAACCTTTGGATAAGTTTTTAATCAGGCGGAATGCCACGTCCTTAATCTTTGTCAGCTCTACGACTTCAATAATCATGCGGTCTCGGTCCTTCGCAGGGATCCCCTTAAGCTCTGCCACAAACTCCAGATATTCCTTCGGTGTCATGTCCATATAGAGCGGTGGCAACTCCGGCAAATAGCCGATGCACTTCTTCGCCTCCTCCGGTTCTTCGAAAATGTCATGACCATCAATCAGCACTTGACCGTCGGTCGCTGCCAGATAACCGGTAATCATATTCATCGTTGTAGACTTACCGGCACCATTCGGTCCCAAAAAACCGTAAATCTTTCCCTTTTCTATGGTAAAACTGACATCATCTACAGCTAAATGATTTCCATATCTCTTTGTGAGATGTTTTACTTCTATCAAAATTCTTTCCTCCTTTGATATTCTGTCCTACACTTTGACAGAATGCATCTGCATTATTATAACACAATATACAAAATTTTTGTAGCGTTTTTTTTGAAGATTTTGTGAAAAATGACGAAAAAAAGGCAGAAAGCTTTCTCCCTTCTGCCTTTTCATCATTATCCAATGACATTGCTCATATCATACATCCCCGCAGGCTTTCCTGCAATATATTTTGCTGCCTGAATCGCCCCCTTGCCAAATACGGCTCTGGATGTTGCGGAATGTTTTAATTCGATTACCTCATCTGTACCGGCAAAAATCACTTCATGTTCACCGACAATCGTGCCACCGCGTACTGCGCTGATGCCAATTTCCTTCTGCGGTCTCTGCTCACGTACCGTGCTTCGATCATAACGGTAGGTATATTCATTACCTAGAGCGGCATTCATGGAATCTGCCAGTGCAAGCGCAGTTCCGCTTGGAGCATCCAACTTAAATTTGTGGTGACGCTCTACGATTTCCATATCAAATCCGGCGTTTGCAAAAATCTCTGCCGCAATAGAAAGTAATTTCATCAGAGCATTAATGCCAAGCGACATGTTCGCCGACTTAAGTACCGGAATTTTTTTTGAAACTTTAGCCACATTCTGAAGCTGTTCCTCCGACAGCCCTGTCGTACAAAGAACAACCGGCAAATTCTTTTCCACCGCATAATCTAACATGTGGTCCACACCTTTAGCCGAAGCAAAATCAATAATCACATCTGCCTCTTCCTTACAGTCAAAAATCTCCGCATAAACCGGATATGTATTTGCTACCCCTGTAAATGGGTCGATTCCCGCAACAATCTGCGCGTTCTCATCCTCTGCAACAAGCCCGGAAATCATCTGTCCCATTTTACCGTTGCAGCCGTTCATAATGATTCTAACCATCTTAATTCTCCTTTGCGACGATTATTTTACTAAGCCGTAGTTTTTCATCGCACGAAGTAATACTTCCTTGTTCTTATCTTCCATCTCAGTCAACGGAGCTCTTAAAGAACCAACTTCCATACCCATCATGTTAAGGGCAGCTTTTACCGGAATCGGATTTACTTCGCAGAATAATGCATTAATCAGCTCTAATGCGTCAAGCTGCATTTTGGCTGCAGTCTGATAATCACCTGCAAAGCAAGCTGCTGTCATGTCGTGTGTCTGCTTCGGAGCAACATTTGCCAAAACAGAAATAACACCCTTGCTGCCGATGGACATCATCGGAACAATCATGTCATCGTTACCGGAATAAATGTCAAGCTCACCCTCCGTAATCGATGCAATCTTAGCAACCTGAGAAATATTACCGCTTGCTTCCTTAATCGCTACAATATTGTCTGCTCCTTTGAATGCCTTTAATGCAACTTCCGGTGTGATGTTACAACCGGTTCTGGAAGCCACACTGTACATAATAATAGGCAAATCTACCGATTTCGCAATGTCGATATAATACTGTGCCAAGCCTGCCTGTGTTGCCTTATTGTAATATGGTGTTACACAAAGTAATCCATCCGCACCAACCTGTTGTGCCTTTTTCGATAAATCTACAGCTTCCCGTGTACAATTAGAACCGGTACCTGCAACTACCGGCACGCGCTTCGCAACTTTATCAACTGCATAACGAATACACTCTAAATGCTCGTCGTGTGTCATCGTGGAAGACTCACCGGTCGTTCCGCAAATGATAATACTGTCTGTTCCTTCTTTAATCTGGAAATCAATTAACTCACCAAGTTTATCGAAGTTAATTGTGCCGTCTGCATACATCGGTGTGACAATCGCAACACCTGAACCTGTAAATATTGACATATCTTATACCTCCATTATGTAATTTCTCTTTCTAGCTGCGCCTCTGCGCAAAAATGGCCTGTGCATACATACACACAGGCCTAAAAATCACGAAAATTTGTAGCGCCCCATCTGTATGTACTCAGATGACAGTGACAGTTCTCTTAAAACTGCCCCCAAGAAAAAGCTTCCGGTACTTTTCTTTCGGCACTGCTTCCTTTCTTCTATCTTCACTTATGTCCGGCATATCCGAAAGAATACTGATAATCAGTGCAACCTCTACATATCATCATGATATTATCACTATTTCGGAGTAATGTCAACCGATTTTAAAAACTAGTCAATATATTCCAGCTTGCTTACCGACACCTCATATGCGGTATGTTTTTCCAACTCCTCCTCACTGATTTTCTTCATATATTCGCGGCTCTGTACGCGTCCCCAAATCTGGATGCGTCCACCAACTTCAAATCCGGATGCGTACCTTGCATTTCTACCCCATGCGATACAAGGTATGTAGTCAGACTTCCCATACGGACGGTTCACTGCGATGAGTAAATCAGCAATTTCACGGCCAAGCGGTGTCTTGCGGTAAATCGGCGGCTTGCAGATAAATCCATCCAGGAAAATCTGATTTGTCTTGCCGAATTCCTGCTCTTCCTCCACAAATTCCCATTCTCTAACAAAAATTGAAAGAATGAGTCGATTTTTCGTGACCTCATGACGGTTATAGGAACGGAACTGTCCGGAAATCTCCACTTTTCTGCCAATGTAAGATTCCGTTACATCCACCAGTCGCTCGGAAACCATCAATGGTATAATGTCTGCCATCTGACTTAAACGGCTGACTGAAATGTCTACCAGATAAAATCCTTCCCCGAATACTTCGTGGGAATAGCGGAAATCAGAAATGATTTCACCGACCATCCCTACTTTATTGTTCTCAATTACCTTATCAATCATTGTATATCTCCCTTCTTGCTGCTCTACGACCTTGTCGTGTAAAATGATACTGACATTCTATTTTATGTTATATATTCTTTAATTATGTGCATTTCCTTAAGGACAGAAAAATTATAGCAAATGAATGTTTATAGTGCAATAGCGATACTTGTCTGCTTTCGCCTACTCCTGACGACTCTTGTCGAATGCAAATCTTGTGTTTTTTTTATTTTTTTGTTGTAATTTTTTGTTTCTGTGCTAAACTAATGGATGTTTTTTGAATCATTTAGAAAGGCATTGGTATTGTTATGAAAACAAAGAGAGAAGATATCCGCAACATTGCGATTATCGCCCACGTTGACCATGGTAAAACCACACTGGTTGACGAGTTATTGAAGCAGAGTGGCGTTTTCCGGGCAAATCAGGAAGTTGCCGAACGCGTGATGGATTCAAATGATATTGAGCGTGAACGCGGAATTACAATTTTGGCTAAAAATACCGCCATTTATTATAAGGATACTAAGATTAATATTATTGATACTCCGGGACATGCCGATTTTGGGGGCGAGGTGGAGCGTGTACTGAAAATGGTAAACGGTGTCATTCTGGTCGTGGATGCGTTTGAAGGCGCGATGCCACAGACGAAGTTTGTCTTAAAAAAAGCACTAGAGCTGAAGCTGCCGGTCATTGTCTGCATCAATAAGATTGACCGACCGGAAGCCCGCCCGGAAGAAGTTATCGATGAAGTATTAGAACTCTTTCTGGAGCTTGACGCCAGCGATGAACAGCTTGACTGTCCATTCATTTTCGCTTCCGCCAAGTCCGGTTTTGCGATGCTAAATTTAAATGACGAGCGCAAGGATATGACCCCGTTATTTGAAACGATTCTTGATTATATTCCTTGTCCGGAAGGTGACCCGGATGCGGATACGCAGGTGTTAATCAGCACCATCGATTACAACGAATATGTCGGCCGTATCGGTGTCGGCAAGGTGGACAACGGCGTAATCAAAGTAAATCAGGATTGCGTGCTTGTAAATGCACACGATGCAGAATTTAAAAAACGCGTAAAAATCAGCAAGCTGTACGAATTTGACGGATTAAATAAAGTGGAGATTGCTGAGGCTGGTATCGGTTCGATTGTGGCAATTTCCGGCATTGCTGATATTCATATCGGCGACACGATTTGCTCACCGGAAAATCCGGTGGCGATTCCGTTCCAAAAGATTTCCGAGCCAACCATCGCGATGCACTTTATGGTCAATGATTCCCCGCTCGCCGGTCAGGAAGGTAAATATGTAACTTCCAGACATATTCGAGAGCGTTTGTTCCGCGAACTAAACACCGATGTTTCGCTACGCGTGGAAGAAACCGACACAACAGAGAGTTTTAAGGTGTCCGGCCGTGGTGAGCTCCACTTATCTGTATTAATCGAAAATATGCGTCGCGAAGGCTATGAATTTGCTGTAAGTAAGGCTGAGGTGCTCTACAAGAAGGATGAGAATGGTAAGTTGCTGGAACCAATGGAACTTGCTTATATCGATGTCCCGGATGAGTTTTCCGGTTCAGTTATTGAGAAGTTGAGTATTCGTAAAGGCGAGCTTCGTTCCATGACGACAACGAATAGCGGTTCTACTCGCCTGGAATTTTCTATTCCTTCCCGTGGTCTGATTGGTTATCGCGGCGAATTTATGACTGACACGAAAGGCAATGGTATCATTAATACTATTTTTGATGGTTACGGTCCGTTTAAGGGTGATTTCCCATACCGCCAGTTAAGCTCTCTGATTGCTTTTGAGGCAGGAGAATCGATTACCTACGGTTTATTCAATGCTCAGGAACGTGGTACATTATTTATCGGACCTGGCGAGAAAGTTTATGCCGGTATGGTAGTCGGCCAGCACGGCAAGAGTGACGATATTGAAGTAAATGTCTGCAAGAAAAAACAGTTGACTAATACGCGGGCTTCCGGTTCGGATGACGCATTAAAGCTCGTCCCGCCGAAAATTATGAGTCTCGAGCAATGCCTTGATTTCATTGACAATGACGAATTGCTTGAAGTTACACCAAAGAGTCTGCGAATTCGCAAGAAGATTCTTGACCATACACTTCGTTATCGAGCAAACAGAAAATAATTTCTTTTACAAACTAAAGAACGCACATACCAAAATAAGAGGTATGTGCGTTCTTTTATTTTTATATGATATTATTCCTCAAACAAAACACATTCGCCCAGTGCATCTCCGTAATACATCTCAGCAAGTTTTGTAATCTCCGCTTTACCATTTGTCCCTTCCGTCACTTTATCGACAAAACTCTGATATTTTTCGACCGGAATCATGAAATCCACAGTCACGATATCCGTATATTCGCTCGCCATCTCAAGAACTTCCATCGTTCGCATAATGTACTGAATCTTGCCGATACCATTATAATCCGTTGTAACTTTTCCTTTGACACCGGGAAGTTTTTTGACAACAACTGCATTGTCGAGCGCAGCTTTCACACCTTGCTGATAAGCGCGAACAAGCCCACCTGTGCCGAGCAGCGTACCTCCAAAATAACGTGTTACTACAACAACCGCATTGTGAATCTCTTCCTTTAAGAGCACATCAAGCATCGGTTTGCCGGCAGTACCGGACGGCTCGCCATCGTCGCTGCAACGTACAATTTCCTGATTTTTACCAATGACATAAGCCCAGCAATTATGTGTTGCATTCCAATACTGTTTCTTTTTTGCAGCAATAAAGGCAAGTGCCTGCTCTTCGTTTTCGACACTGCGGATAATGCCGATGAAGCGCGATTTCTTCTCAACAATTTCACCTTCGCCCGGCTCATATATGATTTTATAATCCATAAGAGAAGTCCCCTTTTGTCTAAGATACGGTTAAATCGCAAAAAAACGCCTGCACATATGCCGCAAGCTGTTCCGGATTTAACTTAAACTGCATGCCTCTGGCGCCGGCGCTGACGAAAATTGTATCAAACAGTGTCGCTGCTTTATCTATGTAGGTCGGATATTTTTTCTTCATACCAACCGGCGAACAGCCGCCGCGAATATAACCGGTAAGACCAAGTAATTCTTTGACTGCAATCATCTCCATCTTTTTATCTTTGCGGATGATTGCACATTTTTTTAAGTCGAGTTCTTCCGCCACCGGAATGCAGAATACTGCCAGTCCAGTCTTTTCGCCACGCACAACAAGTGTTTTAAACACCTGTTCCGGTGGTTGCCCTAACGATTCGGCCACATGCACGCCACTCAAATCCTCTTCATCTACTTCATATGTAATAATTTCAAATGGGATCCCTGCTTGTGTAAGCAACCGCACCGCATTTGTTTTTTCGAACTTTTCCTGTTTAGCCATATTTTTGTATCCTATTTATAAATAAAGAGAGAGGCAAAAACCTCTCTCTTCTATACGAGCTGCCTAGGGGACTTGAACCCCCGACCTCCGCCTTACCAAGGCGACGCTCTACCATCTGAGCCAAAGCAGCCTGTGACTCGTGCTTTCGCAAGGCACTCGTATAATATAATAGATACGTCACAATTTGTCAAGTGAATTTCACGAATTTTTTACAGTACTTACCTTTCAAAAGAAAACGGCAGACATAAATGTCTGCCGCTTCCCGGATTAAGCATTCCAAATCATCTTCCATTTCGGAATCCCCATTGGGGGCTGATTTACTTTGTGTTTAAATGTTGTCCTCTAATCCACTATCACCACTTAATAATGAGTTATAAGAACCATTCACAATAGAAGAATACAACGTAATATATTCTCCGGTTGCATTATCCTGTACAATCATATATCCTCTTGCATAGATAACTGTGTCTACACTATCTCCAATATTAATTGTTACCGTATATGCACCATAAGCAGTTAAATCAGATGAAGTGTACTGTTTTACATTGCTTCCGCCAATGACAAAGCTATCAGCATTTGTTCCTACTGTGGAACTGGTTGTACGAATTAAGCCATGCTGCATAATCGTATAGCCATCCGGAACATCATGGTTCGTAATGATAACTACCTTCTTACTGCCGGATTCTTCAACGGTACTCATATCCATTACCACAACGGTTGGCTCTTTTTCTACCACTACGTTTTCATCAACATATACTGCGTATAGTTTGATATCTTTACTTACTTTCAGATAGAAGCTTTCGTTGGTGGATAACTTTGTCTCACCGTTTCTTTCATTTGACCAGTGTGAGAACTTTCTGCCGCTGATTGCCTTTGCCGGAATGTTGAGAGTGGAACCTATTGCACCGCTGTATACTTCCGCAGTTGTCTGATTATCATAGTAAACCTGAATCGTATGCATTGTTCCTTCTGCTTCATATACTGGACGAATCTCAAGATGTGTTACTTTTCCGTCAATTAATGCCTTCACATCATCTGCACTTTCCAAGATATCTGTTCCATTATAGCTCCAGCCCTTAAATACATAGCCGTATTTTGCCGGACCTTCCGGAAGCGTCTTGTTTGTCGAATTAGTAAACCATGTTGTTGCATTCATAACCTGACCGTAATCCGATACGAACTCTACAAATGCATAATGATTCTCCATCTCAATATCTGCAACCGTTACCGCCGTAAGATTAGTGTCAGTAACGATGGTAAATGTGTAGGTTTTCGACTCGCTCATTGTTACACGGTACTCATTCTGCCATCTGACAAAACCTTCATCACCGCATACAAGAGTAATTTCTGTTCCTACTGCAAAGTTTTCGGTATAGCCGGTAGTTACCTGTGGTTCGCCGTTGATGATCAAACTTGCACCGGCTACAGTTAATCTTACCTTTTCTACCTCTTCCACTACTTCTTTTTCAAATACCGCTGTGTATGTTGCTGTTGCATTCGCTGTAAAGCTATAATTTGCATTTGTGCTTACGCTATTACCGCTTGCATCCTGCCACTTCACAAAGGTATAACCGCTGTTTGCTGTTGCTTTCAGTGTTACGCTGTCACCTGCATTATAAGTGCCTGCGCCGCTTACACTACCGCCTGCACTCGGACTTGCCGTTGCAGAAATTGTGTAAGTGATTCTTTCAAATACTGCTGTGTATGTTTCAGACGCACTTGCTGTAAATGTGTATGTTGCACTTGTGCTTACGGTTGTTCCACTTGCATTCTGCCAGCCTACAAAGTTGTAGCCGCTGTTTGCTGTTGCTGTTAAGGTTACGTTGGCACCAGAAGCATAAGTACCTGCACCGCTTACACTACCACCTGCGCTTGGGCTTGCCGTTGCAGAGATGGTGTAAGTAATTCTTTCGAATACTGCTGTGTAGGTTGCTGTTGCACTTGCTGTAAAGGTATAGCTTGCATTTGTGCTTACGCTATTTCCGCTTGCATCCTGCCACTCTACGAACTGGTAACCGCTGTTTGCTGTTGCTTTCAGTGTTACGCTGTCACCTGCATTATAAGTGCCTGCGCCGCTTACGCTACCACCTGCGCTTGGATTTGCCGTTGCAGAGATGGTATAAGTAATTCTTTCGAATACTGCTGTATAGGTTGCTGTTGCATTCGCTGTAAATGTATAGCTTGCATTTGTGCTTACGGTTGCTCCGCTTGCATTCTGCCACTTCACAAACTTGTAACCGCTGTTTGCTGTTGCTTTTAAGGTTACGTTGGCACCAGAAGCATAAGTACCTGCGCCGCTTACGCTACCACCTGCGCTTGGACTTGCTGTTGCAGATACAGTATAGGTTACAGGTGTTGTTGGTTCGTAGCTGCCCGGTAATTCTGTTAACTGGTCTGCACTTAATGCATCATCAACCACGATGAATTCCTCAACTACCATTCCTGTGGATGGCCAGGACCATGACTGTCCGCCGGCACCCATTGTATCATTACCGGTACCAAGTGACATATACTCTGCGCTTCCTAAGAAGTCTTTTACATATCCTACATTTGTTGCATTTGTATATGTGTTAACTACTGTTTCATCACAATATACCTTAATGGTATTTCCGGAAATGACTACCGAATACAAATGCTCGGAAGTTGTATTGCTGATTGCGGTATCTACTGCATCATCAAAATAATTTCCGTTCCAGTCATTTAAGTGGATCGAACCGTCTGCACTTAAGGAGAACCAGCCGGCATCTGTGTAGAATGCGAAGACTGTCGCATACTCT
>SVEO01000014.1 GCA_015057275.1 Lachnospiraceae bacterium
TCCAACTTAAACTGTTTGGTGTGATGGGTTTTCTTGCGTGACATAATGAGATCCTCCTAAATGTTATTATAGCACGGATTGAGAGGAATGTCTCATTTTAAATTGTGCTAATTAGATGCTAACACTATGATAATATTGGAAAGAAAATTAATGAGAGAGATAGTAACAATAGTATTATTCCTATCAAGGCCATTATCATATCCATTTTCCCAGTGTTAACTTTTCTCTTACATTCCTGTTCTACAACAATATTATTATCCATATTCACTTTTCCTCCTGTACAAGCACGAATTTTTATACCTCATATTATATTCGTTTTTACAAAGACATTCAAGTAGAAGTATATAATTTACAATAAAAATATAACATTGATAAGTAGGGCAAGACTATGATAGACGATTTACCATTCTAGGAAACACTTGAAAAGTCAACAGAAAACTGATATACACTGACAAACAAGCATAATCTGTCACATTTTACCATCCACAGACGCAAGCATAATAAGGATGTATCCACAAAAACTTAAATGATTTGTTCCGGATTCTAGCCTGTAAGATATTCGATATTGTACGATATGTACCTTCCGATTCAGAACAGCCCCTATAGAGTGGCTCCTGTTTACCTATGGAAAATTTAAGCGCTTACTATATAGGGTATACCGTTTAAAACATAGGATAAATAATAAGTGCTTGCACAGTAAACTGCTCCAAATTGTGCAGACATCACAAGAAGGTACACCTGTGGTAGAGAATATTAAATTTTAAGCATTACACTAACTTTTTTTAAGTGGAGTCAGTTTTGTTTGTATCCACACAAAAAAGACGTTGCCTCTCGGTAACGTCTTGCTTTCTTTCGTTTATCTACTCATTTTCACGGTAGGTCACTGCCACACCCTCAATTATCCCCGCTACTACTTCATTTAGTTGTGCTGCATTCTGTGAAGTAATAATCGGACGACCGGTGTCAGCCTCGATTGCTTTACGTGTTTCTCCCGCATAGGTCCCGCCTCGCTTTGCAATCTCGCAACTTTCGTCAAAACCATCCGGCTTATGTACTTTTGATAACTCCGTAGTCGTTGCCTCTGCAAGCATATTCAAAACCAGCTCCAACGTACTCATGTTGTCCCGCAGATTTTCCTTTTTTAGGCCCTTCAAGCGCTTATACTGTTTCGTTGACATACCCGACCATGCCCGAGTAATTTCATCTGTCAAAATTGCATACTCGAAGCCCGGCTGAACACCCCGGTTCTGCCATTCATCCGTCAGTTCCTTGCGCACATGAATTGCCTGCAGCCGCTGATTAATCCATTCACGGGAATATCCCTTTTTTAAATATGTTTCCAAGGCACGGTCAATGGACAACTCCGGATCAATCGTTTCCTCAATTCGCTCACGCCCAATCTGCGCAAGCCATCGCTTAAATGGCTCGGCCTTTTGCGATGGTATGGATTGAATAATTCGCAATAACTGTTCTGTAGTCGCCACATCAGTCTTATATTGCTTACCATCCGCGGATTTCATTTTCAGTTGTACGATTTTTTCGTACAACTCAACAGCACCCTCAGCTTTCAGCTTGCGTTTTAAATCACTCCAATAACGCCGCGGATTTTCCGTACCGGTTAATACTTCACACACGTCCACAATTGAGAAGTACCATTCCTCCTGTTCGTCATTCCATGCGGTACGGATTTTTTTGTTTTCGAATAATTGAATCTCTGGATATTCGCTCATTCATTTCCTCACTTTTCTGCTTTTCAGCATTATTCTTCTGCTCCGTACCTACTCCGTCCGCATCATTTAACACCTATGTCTTATCGACATATCTCCCTTACAAAACAAATTATAGCACAGGGTTAAGTCTCTTACAATCACAAAATCAAGATAACAATATGAAGTTTTCTCCTTATAAAAGCTCCTCCCGCAGCCGCAACACATTCTCCTCAATCCGCTTTGCCACTTCCATAAACTTCGCATCTTCCTGCCCGGTCGGGTCTTCCAAGCCCCAATTCAGATTCTTTTTGCCCGGCACATACGGACACTGTACATTGCAGCCCATCGAAATCACGATATCCGCCTCCGGAATATCCGCTATCAGCTTCGGATACTGCTCCTTTTCCATATCAATTCCGTATTCCGATTTCATGATACGAACTGCATCCGGATTAATATGTGACTTTAACTCCGTTCCCGCCGAATAGCATTCGCAGATGTCCGACAAATACTTTTTTCCCAATGCTTCCGCCATCTGACTGCGGCAGGAATTATGTACACACAGAAATGCAACTTTCACTTTATCCATCACGCACCTCTTTTCGGATAATACGGGCATCTTTCTTTTATGCACTGTGCATTCTTGGCACTAAACCCGCATGTAATGTCTTCCATTTCAAGCAAAATGCCGTACTGCTCTTTTGCATACTCTATCGCTACGGTCAGGCTGATAAAAGCATCCCTTTTGCAGCAACGCGGACCACCTGTCTCGGACATTCTCTGTAGTGCCTTGGCAGTAAATTGCATATGGTTGCCCCAGCTCGCATCGGTTGTCAGCGGGCCTGTTCCGTCGATAAATGCAAGCGCAGCTCCAACAGACGTAACCGAACCACAGACACCCCACAAACCGCAAGTCGCGCCCGGCATCTTTTGTCCTTCGGTCACGATTCTCTCAAGACCAGCTTGTAAGTCAATCTTCCCTCCGGCATTATAAAATGCGGTCAAAAAACATGCACCATCCAATATATGATGCTCCGGCCCGTGAATGCGGATAAAATTTTTTGTTGCAATTTTTCTGAAAATTCTAATTGGATTTTTAATATCCTTAATTGCCAGACATTCTTCTACCATTCGTCTGCATCTTTCATCCATCGAATACTCCATTATTTTCTCCCCAACAGCTTATCTATTTCGTCTTTGCGCACATTACGGTATGTCCCCTCTTTCAACTTACCAAGCTCTACTGACATGATGCGGATTCTTTTTAAATCTACCACCCGGTAATCGAGTTCCTGACACATACGGCGAATTTGTCGGTTTAATCCCTGCGTCAATGTGATGCGGAACGTGCAATCACCCAACTGCTCCACCTTGCACGGCCTTGTTTTCTGCTTTAGCTCGGTCAGATAGACGCCTGCCGACATTTTTTTAATAAAATCATCCGTAATCTTTTTGTTCACGGCGACAATGTATTCCTTTTCATGATAGGTCGACGCTTTCAATATGTGGTTCACAATCGAACCATCATTGGTCATAAGAATCAAACCATGCGAATTTTTATCGAGCCGGCCTATCGGATAGATTCTCTTATGGTAGCCGATGAAATCAACAATATTGTCGGGATTCTTGCGGTCAGTCGTACACTCGATGCCCACCGGTTTATGAAAGGCCAGCAAAATCATCTCTTCTTCCGGCGCAATCTGTTTTCCCTTCACTGCCACCCTTTGCCCTTCGAAAACGCGGTCACCTACCACAGCTTTCTTTTCGTCAATTGTCACACTTCCCGCCTCAATCAGGCGGTCGGCCTCTCTGCGGGAGCAAAATCCGGCATCACTCAGATATTTATTTAAACGGATTCCTTCTGTATTATCTAATTTCACTTTTTGCATAAAATATCCTTTCTGATCCTTTGCTCCATTGTCCTCATATCGCAAGAATTATACTTTGTGCCATACAGGACCGTTGCCGTTTCCGACATCAAGTCCTGCTTCCAACGCCCTTGTAAGATATTCTTTCGCACCGACAACGGCTTCTTTTAACGGTAAGCCCTTCGCCAAGTGCGCGGCAATCGCTGACGATAAAGTGCAGCCGGTTCCGTGGGTATTGTCTGTATCAACTTTACGCCCGTAGAGCCAGTGCTTCTTGCCATTGTGGTAAAGCAAATCATTCGCACATGACACCGCGTGTCCACCTTTTATCAGCACTGCGGCTCTCGTCATCTTACTGATGATAGCTGCCGCTTTCTCCATTTCCGCCGGAGAAGTAATGTGCATGCCTGCCAGACATTCTGCCTCCGGAATATTCGGTGTAATGATATCCGCAAGCGGGAGCAACTTTTGAATCAAAGCTTCTATTGCCTCCGGTTTAAGCAGTGCGTGTCCGCTCGTCGAAACCATCACGGTATCTAATACTATATTATGTGGTTGATATTTTTGCAAGCCCAAAGCGATTTCTTCGATAATTTCTACATCAGATACCATACCGATTTTTACTGCATCTGGCATCAGATCCGTAAAAACTGCATCCATCTGCGCACACACCATCGCGCGAGGAACATCGTGCACCGCACGCACACCAAGCGTATTTTGGGCAGTAATCGCAGTAATCACACTCATGCCAAATGTGTTGTTTGCTAACATCGTCTTTAAATCAGCCTGAATTCCGGCGCCGCCGCCGCTATCGGAACCGGCAATCGTTAATACTTTCTTTTTCTCCATAGTTCTCCTCTTATTCTTCAAATATATTTACAATCTCACCGTCCAAAATGCGATTCATATTCTTAACCGCACAAAAATTACCGCACATCGAACAGGTATCTTCCTTTTCCGGCTTGGATTCCTCACGGTATCTTCTAGCTTTTTCCGGGTCGATGCAAAGCTCAAACATCTTGTCCCAGTTCACTTCTTTCCGCGCCTTGCTCATCTGGTAATCCCACTCTTTGGCACCTTTGATTCCCTTGGCGACATCCGCCGCATGCGCCGCAATCTTTGAAGCAATAATTCCTTCTTTTACGTCCGCAAGTGTTGGCAGTCGAAGGTGTTCCGCCGGTGTCACATAACATAAAAACGCTGCCCCATAGGTAGCGGCAATCGTTCCGCCAATAGCTGCCGTAATATGGTCATAGCCCGGTGCCACATCCGTAACCAGTGGTCCCAAAACATAAAATGGCGCCCCATGGCAAATTGTTTTTTGAATCTTCATATTGGCTTCAATCTGGTCTAGCGGCATATGGCCCGGACCTTCCACCATGACCTGTACATCCTTTTCCCAAGCCCGCTTTGTCAGCTCACCAAGCGCAATCAATTCTTCAATCTGTGATATATCGGAAGCATCGGCAATACAGCCCGGACGGCATGCATCGCCAAGGCTCATCGTCACGTCATACTCACGGCAAATATCCAGAATCTCATCATAGTGCTCATAAAACGGATTTTCCTTGCCGGTCATTTCCATCCAAGCAAAGATAATCGAGCCGCCACGGGATACAATATTTGTCAGTCGTTTATTATTCTTAAAACGCTGTGCTGTATTTTTATTGATGCCACAATGAATCGTCATAAAATCCACGCCGTCTTCCGCGTGCATGCGCACGATATCAAGCCATTCCGCCGTTGTAATATCTTTCAAAGGCTTGTGATAATACACCACCGCATCATAAATCGGCACGGTACCAATCATCGCTCTGCATTCGCTTGTCAGCTTTTTTCGGAATTTTCTTGTGTCACCAAAAGAGCTTAAATCCATAATCGCTTCGGCGCCCATAGCGACTGCTGAATTCACTTTTTCCATTTCAACGTTCAAATCCTTACAGTCTCTGGACGTGCCGAGATTTACGTTAATCTTTGTCTTTAGCATTGAACCGATTCCATTTGGTTCAATACTCGTATGTCTCTTATTGCAAGGAATACATATCTGTCCTTTAGCAACATACTGCATTAGTTTTGTTGCATCCATCTGTTCTTTTTCGGCAACTGCTGCCATCTCTTTTGTGAGAATGCCTTTTCTTGCGGCATCCATCTGCGTTGTGTAGTTCATACTTTCCTCCTTACCCGAAGCATTTACGCTTCTACCGGTATTTGTCGATTACTGCCGCCTGAAGAAAGAGATGCGTACACATTCTAATAAAAAAGGGATACACGTATCTGCAGTGTATCCCTAAAAATCCATATTTCCTGTGCAAAACACAGGTATCATCAGACTTCCTACGACGGCATTATCCGTATCAGGTCATGGGTCAAGGTTTCCCTAATCTCAGCCCGAAGTCGCTTTGGCGGCCACGAGCACCCCAGCTGCATAACATAGGAAAATTATAATGTGAATCTGAGCTTATGTCAAGTGAGCATTTCTTAAATATATTTCAAACTTCCTTTCCCGTTTTCCGACACAACTTCCGCCTTCGCCCCGTTTATCATCGAAAACTGCGGTCCTTTATGACCGATGTCCATATCAAAAATTACCGGCACATTTAAGTCACCAAGAATGCTCATCACAGCACTCTGATACGAGGTACCCGAAAAACTTTCGTACATACACGGTCTGCCAAAGAGGAAGCCGGACGCATGCGCAAACCAGCCAAGCTCCTTTAACTGCCACAGTTTCATAATGAGCTCTTCACTAAATGCGTGGAAGCTCTCTAAATACCACAAAATCCCGTCCTCTTTGTATTTCTCAATAAATTCCAGTGTGCCATCATATTTTGTGCCGCAGATAAAGCCAAGCACATCGAGACAACCACCGATTAAGCGGCCGGAAACGCTAATCTTTTCTTCGCCGCGTCCGTTTACCCAACATACCGGCTTATCCTCATGAAATCCTTCCAGTCCTGTTTCTCGGTCATAAAATCCATCTTCATAATATGAGAAGCTATTTTGCTGTGGATTTTTACCTTCCAACAAATGCAACCCATTAGATACGGCCTCATGCCACAGCTTCATACCGAAATCACCAAAATGAAATCCGTAGACTGTCGCGATATCGAGCTTTGTCGTGATGTAGTACAATAAGCTCGTATTGTCCGAATAGCCCTGCACCCACTTCGGATTCTTTATTAGTACTTTGAAATCACAGTGCGGCAACATTTCCACGAGGAAGTCGCCGCCTTTGGCTGAGATAATCGCACGAATGCTATTATCAGCAAAAAGTCCGTTCAAATCCTTTCCACGTGTCACTCCATCACTGCTACGCCCTTTGCCATCGTCACAAAATACATGTTCGGCAATCGTAACCGGATAACCTTCCGCCGCAAGCTGCTCTTTGGCATTTTCAAATCTTACGATATCTAACGGCTTTGTCACGCCGGCGGACGGTGCTACCACGCCGATACCATCCCCTTTTTCTAACCATTTCGGAAAAATCATCTTAATGCCCATCCTTTCTCTGAACCAAAATCGCTTTGTTGAGTGCAAAAGAATACAGATATACTTCCTTTACTTTTGCGTCTAAACCGTTTTCCAGCGCTCGCGAGTAAAGCTCCACCTGAATCTGATAACGGTCAATTAATTCCTTTGCTGTGCTAACACGATCCGTTTTATAATCAACCAGCACAATTTCGCCGTCTTCGTAAAAGCAAGCATCAATCATACCCTGCATCAGAATCATTTCCTCGCTTGTTTCTGACAATTTAATTTCCTTTGCCGGGACGCCCATCACAAATTGTTTTTCACGCATCAGGTTACCGGATTTTTTCGCCGCTTTTATACGCTGACCAAGTTCTGATGTTAAGAAAGTTTTCAGCTTTCCGGCATGAATTAGCTCCGGATAATGGGCTGGAATCTTCTCGTCACGCACCAAACCCGCTATCCTCTCACGGATATCCGCTTCTTCTTCCGTTGTCTCATAATCCCACAATTCTAATATTTTGTGATATGCCGTTCCGCGTTCTGCGCCGGTAGTGCCAGACTCCATTCCTTCCGCCTGTGCTACAAACATTGCCACAGGCACTTGCTCTTGTGTGTCCTCTTCCTGCGACAATGCATCCATATAGCGGTGTTTCACATCGGAAACCGACTGTTTACTGACCATCGTTGTTGCTTCCTGATGCGGATAGTCACAATGGAATCTTGCAAAAAGCTGCTCTGCTTTCTGAAGGATTGCTTCATCCTCACTGTCTGCTTCCCAGTTTGCAATTGTCTGACGTTTGACATCCATCTGTGCAGAATCTTGCAGTACATTATGATAAATCAAATCCTTTGGCAAAATTGTCAGTTGTAATCGCGCATCGCCTTTTGCACAAACCATCGTCAGCAAGTCCAAATAACTTTTGGCACTGCATAAGGCTCCATACGGCAATGCCATTTCATCATAATCGCGCAAATATGCGTATTCCATCTCTTTTTTATTATAGTTATCACAATATCCGATAAAAATCAGCTTCTCCTTTGCACGTGTCGCCGCCACATAAAGCACACGCAATTCCTCGGCAATACTTTCCAGACGCAATTCATTTCCAAGAATTTTCCTTTTTAAGGAACGGTAGATCATTCGATTTTCGGTATCAAAACCATCCACCCCAATACCAAGTTCCGGATGCAAAAGCAATGTCTCCGCGCTGTCTCTGAAATTGAACTTTTTCGCTACACCGGCTACAATTACGACCGGAAACTCCAATCCCTTACTTTTGTGAATACTCATAATGCGCACAGTCTCCGCGCTATCCGCGCCTTCCTGCGCCTCACCAAAGTCTACCTCATATTGTTTTAACTTTTCAATATATCGCACAAACCGAAACAGTCCGCGATAGCTTGTTTCCTCATAAACAGCCGCTTTTTCCATCAACATCTCGAGGTTTGCCAGTCGACGTTCCCCCGACGGCATCGCTGCCACATAATAACGATAACCGGTCTCCTCCAGTAATTCATCAATGATTTGATACACCGAAGTATAGGTAACTTTGTTACGGTAGTTATCAAATCGCGCAAAGAAGCCGGCAAGCTTTTTTTGTAATGCTGCGGCGCTTTCATTCATAGGCTGTGCTGCCAGTACTTCCTTGCAGCAGTTATAATAGCCCGGCATGTTTCCCAGTATTTTAATCTGTGCCAACTCCTCACTGGAAAATCTTCCCATCGGGGACTTTAAAACCGCTGCCAAACTGATATCATCACGCGGATTGTCGAGTGCCGAAAGCAAATGCAGCACTGTTCGCACCTCAATTGTATTAAAATATCCGGTCGATGTCTCACAATATGCCGGAATTCCACATGACATCAAGGTATCGGCGATGTCTTCACCCCACCCCTTCATCGTGCGCAGTAAAATCACAATATCACCATATCTTACATCGCGATATTGTTGTGTTTTCTTGTCCAGCACCTGCATGCGGCTTTCTATCATTTCACGAATTTTTTCCGCAATCAAATACGCCTCTGTGCTCACTTTCGAAACATCAGCTTCCTCTGTACTGCCCGTTCCATCATATGTCTCACCGGAAATCACAAGCAGCTCGCTCTGCCCGCTTTGTCCCTTCGGCAGTTCCGGATAAGTAGCTCCCGGATGCAATGCATGGTCGTCCGTGTAGGCAATATTTCCTACTTCCTGTCTCATAATGCGTACAAAAATATCATTGATATCGTAAAGCACACCGGCACGACTACGGAAATTTTTCCCGAGCGTAATCTTTTGGTATGGACTGTCGTGTTCCGTATACGTTTCATATTTTTCCATAAAGAGCTCCGGTCTAGCCAATCGGAATTTGTAAATGCTCTGTTTAACATCGCCTACCATAAAAATGTTCGGCTTCCCGTCACATTCTCCGGAAACACTCTTTAATATATTTTCCTGAATGAGATTACTGTCCTGATATTCATCGACCATAATCTCATAAATATCTTTTGCCATCGCACGACCAATCTCAGAAGGTTTCATATTGCCGTTTTCATCTTCTACGCAAAGAATTTCCAAGGCAAAATGCTCTAAGTCGTTGAAGTCGACAATGTTTTTTACCTGTTTTTTTTCGTGAAAGGCCTGACGGTATGCCGCTGTCAAGCGAATTAATACGGCTAACGGCGTGTAACCGAGACGCAACTCTTCTTGAATTTGCGACAATTCTTTTTCAAAGAAACTTTCTTTCAGCGATGTTAGTTGATTTTTCCACGCATCTCTTAAATTTTTTACCAACTCCTGTTTTTCTCCATTGACCGCATCTTTCTTGGTAACTCGCGCCAATGTCTGAAACTTGAGAGTCTGAAAAACTTCCCGATATTCGTTAAAATTCACACATTGCTTCAATTGCAGAACAAAACGTTGGTCATCCTCCAAGGCTGGCAAATACGCAATAGGTCCCTCAAAGGAATTTGCCTCACGAATTGCGCGCTGCATTTGAAATTCAATACTCTTAACCGACTGCTTTACATGCACCAAAAGTCTTTGCATCCAATCCGAATTTAAAATTGCCGCTTCCTCTACCAGTTCTCTTTTTGCGGCAGCAAGCTGTCCAGCCAGCCATTTATCCGGATTCGGATTACTGTTGGAAGCACGGTCAAGCTGCAATATGAGACTTTCCAAAACCTCATCACTTTTGCCGGAAGCAAAGCTTTCAGCAAACTGATAAAATTCCTCGCCACCCTCTTCATAAAATTGCTCCAGCACCTCTTTGACGGTATCCTGTTTTAAAAGTTCAAGTTCACCTTCATCACCAATGCGGAAGCCAGGATCAATACTCAAACGGTCAAAATTTTCGCGAATAACTTGCAGGCAGAAGCTATGAATTGTCATAATTTTGGCATGATGTATGTAGAACATCTGACGCTGTAAATGTCCGTTCTTTGGATTCTCAGCTAATTTTTTTTCGACTGCTGCAAGAATTCGTTCCTTCATCTCGCCGGCGGCTGCCTTAGTAAACGTGACAATAAGTAACTTATCAATATCCACCGGATTTTTTTCATCCGTAATCATCTGAATGACGCGCTCTACTAAAACAGCCGTTTTTCCGGAGCCGGCGGCTGCTGACACTAACAGGTTTCTGTTTCTTGTATTAATGACTCTTTGCTGATCCGGTGTCCATGTTACTGCCATCATCCTGCTCCTTTCTCAAATGTTCCTCGGATTCCTGAATCTTTGCTAATATCTGCTCTTTTGTGAGCTTATTTAAATTGCGGTACTGATAGCCCGGAAGCTTTTTGTCAAAACCGCAAACACCATGAAACGGACAGTAATCACATGGATGTTTTTTCCCGTTTTCATATGGGTTTACCGCAATATTACCGGCCGCGACTTCGTCGCGCAAATCTGCTGCTTTCTGCTTTGCAAAATTTAAAAATTTCTCAAATTGCTCGGTCGTCAGTGTGGAGGAGGTCTTTTTCAATCCGTTCTTTCCGTAAGACACCGGTATAATGTCTGAGGTTCCCTGACCGTCTTTTAAATTCTCATCCAACGCTTCCACTACCCGCGGCATGCTGTTGACAAGTCCCGACATTTTGAATTCCTGTAGTAAACGCTTTTTCCGGTATTCCTGTGCATCGTCCTCTGCATCAAAGGACACATTTTCGGCTTCCAACATCGGATCCTTCAAATTATAATAAAAGACGCCTGCTGGAATTACATCGCAGTTTCTGTGCTTGATTTTTTCCATCTGCAGCACCTGCTCCATATAAAGAACGAGCTGCATTTGCAAACCATAATATGTGTCCATAAATTTAAATTGCTTATTGCCGGATTTATAATCAATCACTTTTATAAAGATTCTGCCGTCTTCTTCATACAAATCGATACGGTCCACTCTGCCATTGCCAACCGCAAATTCATAATAGCGTGGCTCAAATTTACTCTTTTTAATGTGTTCGCCAAGTACCCACACGCTGCGGTTTGTGATACGCTCCACACGCTTTAGGAGATATTCATTTCTGGCATTCCCGAACAATGCAAAACTCTTTGAACGCAATGCTGCCTCATGCACTGCCGTTTTTACCATCTCGGTCTGTATATTTTGCGGAATCTCGCCCCATTTCAAATGGTTTTCGCACAGTTTTCGTGAGAATATATCTAATGCCTCGTGGAACAATGTACCGATGTCTGTATGCGACGTTTTATATTCCCGAGGCTCTTTAAGCTCTAATCCATATGTTAAAAAGAATTGATAGCCGCACGCCGCATATTGTTCAAGCGCCGTCACACCACCGTACATTTTCGCCCCAAAAAGCTGTTTTGCCGCCGCCTTTGTAAGCTGTTCCCTGCCGCCCATAAAGGTCGCACCTTCCAACAATAACGACAGGAAATCAGATTCTTCCGGGCAAACTTTAGCAATGGCCGCGAACATCTGATACATTTCTTTTGTCTGCATGCTCTCGCCATCAAAATCGCGCAATTTGGATGCCAGTTTGCGTTTTAATTCTTTTTGCGAATACATCTTCCGCTCACTTACAGAAACCACTTCGAGGTTCGTATAAAGTCCCTGCAACAGCTTAATTACATAAGATGGTTTTGCCGCACCACCCTGCATATCCGCATAACTGTGCGAAATTATCAACTGCTCCTGCGGCTTTGTCAACCAAGTATATAGTGTAAAAAGCTGCATTCCTATAGATTCTCTTGCTGTCGGCGCCATTTCAAAGTGCATCTGCTTTAAATATTCGCGGTCGCCTTCCGATAAAATACCGCTACCGTCCACAATACGCGGCACCGCACCGTCATTCATGCCAACAAAAAATAATGTTTTTACCTCGCCGCTGCGGCTACGGTCCATATCCAAAATCGCAACCTGATCAAGCGTCGGCGGAATAATGGCAATCTTAATATCTTCCAGGCCAGCTGTCAAAATATCTGAAAATTCTCTCGCATCAACATGCTCATTTTTCAGCAAATCTTTCATCTTTTTAAGCAGCTCCAGCACTTTCGGAAAAAGTTGCTTGTAGGCCATCACCTTTGCAAGCTTCCATTCTTTTTCCCAAACCTCTAAAAGCACCTCAATGTGTTGCTCCATATCCAACTTTTCAATCAACACACACAACTCATCCACCCATGTGCCGACCGGCATTTTCTTTCTGCCCCATACAAACGAATCCGTCCAGAAAACAAGCTGTTTGCGCATGCCTTCCATTTGCTGTAAGCCTTCGTCGCTCATTCCGCGCACAGTGTACTGAAATGGTGTATGCCAAGGGGCATAGCCACGACGGCCGATTTCACGTATGTATGACGAAAATACATCCACATCCTCCATGGAAAACGGATGTAACCCGCAGCGCAAGAAACGTACAATACTTTCATAGGTAAAATCGCCGGACAAAATTTCCAAAAAACTGCGCAAGGCATCTACAAACGGATGCTCCACCAAACTGCTCTTATCATCCGCAAAATACGGAATCCCATAATCTTCAAATGCAGCGGTCAGATATCTTTTATATAAATTCATATCAGCGGTAACAACAGCAATCTCACGATAACGGCTTCCACGCTCCACCAACTCACGAATTTTCCCTGCGGTAAATAAAGCTTCTTCCTTCGGATTTTTACAACTGAACACCATAATCTCGCTATTAAAAATTGTCTCACGCTTAATGTTTTCATAGCGGAATATATTGCGCTCCAGATGCGAAAGCACGCCCTGATTTGTCTGCTCTCGGCGGTAATCCAAACATAGCTCCGGTAAAATTGTCACACCGCTCTCCTCTGCCAGCTTTTTTATTTTCGTGTAGGCAGTAACTCCTGCCGAGAAAATACCTTCCATCTGATTTTTTGCCAGAAACGCTTCTTTCGAAATGCTCAGTGTAATTGTCACTTTTTTGCATACTTTCATCAACTTGCTGATAATTTCATACTGAATCGGCGTGAATGTCTGTCCGATAAAACCGTCAAATACAATCTCGCTGTTTTTCAGCAATTCAGATTCCTCGATTCTACGCAAAAACAACTCCAACACTTCTTCCTGCGTAATATAATTCTCCGCCAGGTAATCCTTGAAGGCGTGCAGTATCACTTCCGTATCTCGTAGCTTTCCCTGCAAAAGTGGTTTGCCGTCTGCCGCCGAGATCATACCTTGCAGCGCACGCTCGTTCACACGATACTGATAGCACTCAGAAATCATCGATTTCATCTTCTCAACAAAGCCAGCTGCCCCCACCTTGCTGCGATATATTTTTAAATTGTCCTTTTCCTGTTCCAAGACTTTGCGTAAAATCAGGCATTTTCCTGTCTCATCAATAACATCCGGCGAGTCGATACACAGTTCCTCAAAAATAAGGTATGCCAGACGTCCGAAGCTGACGATATCAATCTGAAATACACTATGATTCTTCTGCATCGTTACTAACTTCTTTTGTGTCTGCAGCGTGTACTGTTCCGGCACAACAAGAAAATACTGCTGTGATTTGTCTGCCGCGGATTTATGTAACAATTCATTCAAAACATAGGTAGATTTTCCACTGCCTGCACCACCGATAATCAACTGTAATGGCATACTCTTTTCACTCCCTTCATATATTGAATTATAAAATAAAAGAACAGGAGCTCATTATGTCTCAACCTAAAATCATGGTCTTCCATTTGAAAGAACTCATTTACACAATGATTTTTCTCCTGTTGGGGATTCTTTTAATACTTTTGCTTCTCGTCATGTTTTTGCCGAAGGCGAAATCTTCCGGCGGGGAAGAAACCACCACCGAAAATTCTGCCTCAAACGATTCTGTCCAGTTGCCGGCTTCCGAAGATGCCTCCTATTATGCCGGAATTTATACTTCCAGCTATATTTTAAATAATCAGACAATGGAAATCGAGGTTATTCTTGATGAGAATCACATCAATTCCATCCGCTTCGTCAACATCGACGATACCGTAGAAACCGTTTCACCTCTGCTGCTTCCGTCCATGGAAGACCTTGCGGTGCAGATTGTGACGAATCAGTCCTTTGAAAACATCACCGTCCCGGAGGGCAGTGAATATACGTATCAGGTGTTAATCGAAGGGATTAAGGCGACCATTGCCAAGGGAACAATGAGCGAAAGCTCGTAAGAATCCTGTTCGCGGTCTAAGCAAGCTGTGCGAGCCATTCTCTTACAACTGCATCGCTCGGCATGTGTAAATCGCCGCGTGGCGATACGCCGACGGAACCAACCTTCGGGCCGTCCGGCATACAGGAACGCTTAAATTGCTGGGAAAAATAACGACGGTAAAATGTTTTTAACCATTTTAAAATTGTTTCCTCATCATAAATATCTGTAAACGCATGTTTTGCCAGATAAAGAATCTTTTCCGGCTCGTAGCCCATGCGTAACATATAATACAAATAAAAATCATGCAGCTCGTAAGGTCCGACTAAATCCTCGGTCTTTTGGGCAATTTCGCCGTTTTCTTCCGGCGGAAGCAACTCCGGGCTTACCGGAGTATCTAAAATATCGTAAAGAATGCTTGCTAACTTCTCGTCCGTTGCTGTATCCGCACAGTAGCGTACAATATGGCGCACTAATGTCTTCGGCACACCCGCATTGACCCCATACATAGACATATGGTCACCGTTATATGTCGCCCAACCGAGCGCCAGCTCTGACATATCGCCTGTGCCGATGACAAGTCCGCCGACTTTATTTGCCAAATCCATCAGAAGGTAGGTTCTCTGTCTTGCCTGTGCATTTTCATAAGTCACATCTTTCACTTGCGGATCATGACCGATTTGCTTAAAATGAAGCAGAACCGATTCTTTAATACTGATTTCCTGCAAAGTCGCACCAAGCAACTTTGTCATTCGTGTCGCATTTGTGTAGGTTCGGTCCGTTGTACCAAAGCCCGGCATCGTCACGGACAAGATATTCTCTCTTGGAATTCCCAGCAAATCAAATGCTTTTGCGGTCACAAGCAAGGCCAGCGTGGAGTCAAGTCCACCGGAAATACCAACCACCGCATTTTTACAATTTGTGTGTTCTAAACGTTTCTTTAACGCATACGCCTGCATCGTGAAAATCTGCTCACAACGCAATACTCTTTCTGTTTCTGACTCTGGAACAAACGGTGAAAGCGGAATCTTTCTTTCCAACTTGCGCTCCGCATCATCCACACTGAATTCGCATGTCAGGTAGGTAATCTCCTTCGACGGTGCAAATGTTGTCATCTTGCATCTTTCATTGCGGATACGTTCCATATCGATATCACAAATAATCGTTTCATTCTCGAAAATCTTTGTTTCCGCTAACATCGTTCCATCTTCAGCAATCATGTTGTGTCCGCCGAAAACAAGGTCCGTCGTCGATTCTC
This sequence comes from Lachnospiraceae bacterium, assembly GCA_015057275.1. Taxonomy (GTDB): domain Bacteria; phylum Bacillota; class Clostridia; order Lachnospirales; family Lachnospiraceae; genus SIG308. The sequence continues at coordinate 15,882 of SVEO01000014.1, forward strand.
CTTCACCGGCAGAACTGTACACATAACCGCAAACTAATCTCGCTGACTGTCCGGCAACAAGGTTTCTGCGGTATACATCCTTGCCGACTCCTTCATCGCTCGCAGACAAATTAACAATCAGCGTAGCTCCAGCCAGCGCATGCTCAACGCTCGGTGGCTTCGGTGCCCATAAATCAGCGCAGATTTCTGCGGCAACAACTAATTCTTTGATTTCCTTGCACTCAAATAATATGTTTCGACAGATTGGCACTTCTTTGCCATAAAATTCAACATACGGAAATGCTCCGTAAGCTTCTACATCAAAGTAATCGCCACATGTAAAATGTCTCATTTCACTAAATTGGGCGTAGTTCGGCAAACAAGTTTTCGGCACAAATCCAAGCAACTCGCCGTCACAAACAGCCGCTGCCACGTTAAAAAGTTTTCCTTCTGCCGCCAGTGGCATACCGATAAAGATTAGCATCTTCGTACCTTTTGTGAAATCAACCAATGTTTTCAGTTCTTTTTTCGCATTCTCAATTAAAAGCGTCTGCCAAAAAAGGTCTCCGCACGTATAGCCGGTCATACAAAGTTCCGGGAATACCGCCACCTGTACATTCTTCTCCTGCAATTTTGAGATTTCCTTTTCAATCTGACTGCGATTGTATCCGCAATCACCAACTTTAATTTTTGGTGTTGCTGCCGCCACACGCACAAAACCGTAATTCATAATGCCATCTGCCTCCAATCATTTATTTATCTCGAAACTAAAGTTTGCCTATTTTTCGTTTATCAATTCACTTTATCATACCTTAAATTGCATCTTACTTCAAGCTTTTCGCAAAAAATATCCGAAAAAATTGGGCCATTAAAGGCCCAATTCCTCTTCAATTCGTAACAAACGATTGTATTTTGCAGTACGCTCTGCACGGCATGGCGCGCCGGTTTTGATGAGTCCTGTATTGAGCCCGACTGCCAAATCTGCAATCGTAGTATCCTCAGTCTCGCCGCTGCGATGCGACATAATTGTTTTATATCCATGTTCTTTAGCAATACGCACGGTTTCCATTGTTTCACTGACCGAGCCAATTTGGTTCGGCTTAATTAAAATCGCATTTGCCGCACCCATATCGATACCTTTTAATAAGCGCTTTTTATTTGTTACAAATAAGTCGTCACCAACAAGCAATACCTTATTACCTACACGCTTTGTCATTTCTTTCCAACCGTCCCAGTCTTCCTCATCCAGTGGATCCTCAATCGAATAAATCGGATATTTATCGATAATTGACTCCCAATGTGAAATCAACTGGCTGGTAATATAATTTTTGTCAGCCTTCGGCAGATGATAAACATATTCTGTTTGCATGCCGCACACGCCTTCGACGCAGCAATTGTTTTTCTTGTCACCATGGCACCATTCGCTTGCTGCCACATCAATACTGATCATAAAGTCTTTTCTGCGACCATAGGTGTAACCTGCCGCTGTAATCGCCTCCAAAAGTAATTCGATTGCTTCTTCTTCCGTCGCCAAATCCGGTGCAAATCCACCTTCATCACCGACTGCAACTGACATTTTCTTTTTCACAAGAATTTGACGCAGCTTCTGATAAACCTCCGCACACCAACGCATACCTTCCTTGAAATTTTCTGCGCCGAGCGGTAAAATCATGAACTCCTGACAGTCAAGAGAATTCGTCTGCACATGTGCCCCGCCGTTGATGACATTCATCATCGGCACCGGCATTTTACTGCCGTTGATGCCGCCGATATAACGATACAGCGGCAAATTCAGCGCGTTCGCCCCCGCCTTCGCAAGTGCCATCGAAGTTCCTAGAATCGCATTAGCACCTAAGTTTGCCTTCTGCTCCGTACCGTCAAGTCCAATTATCTTGCTGTCTAAAATGCTCTGACGCAAAACATTCTTACCTACAAGTTCCTTTGCAATTTTCCCCTCGACATTTGCAATCGCCTGCCTTGTTCCTTTGCCGCCATAACGCTTTTCACTGTCTCTAAGCTCAACGGCTTCAAATTGTCCGGTTGAAGCACCGGATGGCACCATTGCTCTGCCGTAAGCACCGCCTTTTAAATGTATCTCAACTTCAACTGTCGGATTTCCTCTGGAATCCAGCACCTCTCTGCCTTTTACTTTTGCAATTGCAAATTTTTCTGACATAAAAAACCATACCTCCGAAATAAACTTTTCGTTAGTATGGTCATTTTATGCTTCAAATATTCAATTATTACAGCTCGCAGTCCCAAATCAAGAAATCGCCGAGCGAATCTTCTGCCACGCTCTTGATATAATCCATGCTAAAGGATGTACTCTTGCGATAAACGCAATGTTTGTCAAGCAGTTCCTGCGTGTAATCGTTAATAGGATAAACCCGAATCAACGACTTACTTCCTGTTTTATCATTGTGATTAATTAGCGGAACACATCCGGACTCATCGGCCACAATCTCCGTTACATTCCCCTGCTTACGGATGACAACTTTGGCCATGCCGCCAATGTTGTTCGCCTTATCTTGCTGGTTTGAAATATAATTGCCAAGCGAATAATAGCAAAGCGATTTATTTCCGGCCGCTGTCTCAATCCATTCCACCGGTTCGAGAACATGCGGATGCGTGCCGATAATCAGATCCGCACCGGCATCGGTAAAGGCTTCCGCCCATGTGCGTTGCTCATCCGTGTAAGCGCCGACAAGATTTTCTGTTCCCCAATGCGGGAAGACAATCGTAAAATCAGCCAATTCTTCTGCCTTTTTAATGTCCGCAAGGACTTCTTCCTTTGTATCTTCAGTCATCAGGTCAACCAGATAAGATTTCTCACTCGGAATCGTAAAACCGTTCAAACCATACGTGTAGTTTAGCATTGCAAATGTAATACCGTTTTTCTCATACACAGTAATTGTATCGCTCGCTTCCTGGCTATCATGAATGCCGAGCACCGTTGTCTGCGGATGGTTTGTCTGCCAATAAGCAAGACAATACTCGATTCCGTCCACACCGGCATCTCTTGTATGATTTGTAGCATGCGTAATCACGTCAAATCCGGCATTTACCAACGCATCCCCCAACGTTTCCGGCGTGTTAAAGCACGGATAGGTCGTGTAACCATTGGTCGGATCGCCGAAAATTGTCTCTTGATTTGCAATCGCAATGTCTGCAGCCTGGAATGTGTCCTCCATCACGGAAAAATAGTTCGTAAAATCATAGGTACCGTCTGCCTGCTTCGCCATCGTCAAAAGCGGACTGTGCGACAACACATCTCCGACCGCTACAAGCGTCACTTCGTACACGGTATTGTCCACGGTTTCTTGCGGAGTCGTCTCCAAACCAGAAGACGCCAACGTATCATCCGTTGGCGTTTCATTCAAAGTTACATCTGTCTCCGTGTTCATCGGCGTATTCTTCTGTTCAGACAATTTACCGAGGTTATCTGCCAAGACAAAAACAAGGCTAATTAATAGTACGGCAAGGGCTGCAATTAAAAGTAATCTTTGGCGAATAAACTTTTTTCTTTTTGCCGCTCTTTTTTCCTGAATGACTCTGCGTGCATCCTTACTCATGTATTTTCCTCCCTTGTAGCACCGAAGCAGCGAACTGCTTCGGCCTTTAATCTAATCGTACTCTATTTTACTAACAAAGACTTACCTGTCATTTCCTTCGGCTGTTCCATTCCCATTAACTCGATAATCGTCGGAACAATATCAGCCAGACAGCCGCCCTCACGGAGGGTATATGCCGGATCTGCGTTTACAAGGATAAACGGAACCGGATTCGTGGTGTGTGCAGTAAAGCTACCGTTTGTCTCGTAATCAATCAACTGCTCTGCATTACCATGGTCTGCACAAATGAACAGGAATCCATCCATTTCCTTTACCGCTTCCACAGCCTTGCCAACACATTCATCCACTGCTTCTACTGCCTTTACCGCCGCATCCATTACACCGGTATGGCCTACCATGTCAGGATTTGCGAAATTAATGATAATCACGTCGTACTTGTCGGACTTAATCGCTTCTACAAGCTTGTCACATACTTCGTAAGCGCTCATCTCCGGCTTTAAATCGTAAGTTGCAACCTTCGGAGACTTTACTAAAATTCTATCTTCGCCGGCATTTGGTTGTTCCACACCGCCGTTAAAGAAGAAAGTTACATGCGCATACTTCTCAGTTTCCGCAATACGAGCCTGTGTCATATTATTTGCTGCTAAGAACTCACCGAACGTATTTGTAATCGATACCTTATGGAAAGCAATCAGCTTGTTTTCAATGGTTACATCATATTCTGTAAAACATACAAATGTAGTCTTGATTCTTTCACCTCTGTCAAAGCCTTCGAATGCATCGTCACAGAATGTTCTGGTAATTTCTCTTGCACGGTCCGGACGGAAGTTGAAGAAGATTACAGAATCGCCGTCCTGCACCATAGCAGTTGGCTGACCATCCTTCTTAATCACGGTTGGCTTTACGAACTCGTCATTTACACCTTCTGCATAAGAATCTGCGATTGCCTGTACCGGACAAGTTGCTTCTACACCAACTCCCTTGGTAATTACTTCATATGCCTGTGCCACGCGGTCCCAACGATTATCACGGTCCATTGCATAGTATCTACCTGTCACGGTAGCCACCTCGCCGACACCGATTTCTGCCATCTTATCTACTAACTCAACCATGAAATCCTTACCGGAAGTTGGGGATGTGTCACGTCCGTCGAGGAATGCGTGTACATATACTTTGTCTAAGCCGTTTCTCTTTGCCATCTCCAACACGCCGTATAAGTGTGTATTGTGGCTGTGAACGCCACCGTCGGATAATAAGCCGAATAAATGAAGTGCACTGCCGTTCTTCTTGCAGTTACTCATTGCTTCCAGCATTGCTTCGTTCTCAAAGAAAACACCGTCCTGAATTTCTTTGGTGATTCTCGTTAATTCCTGATATACGATACGGCCGGCACCCATATTTAAGTGACCAACCTCTGAATTACCCATCTGACCGTCCGGCAGACCTACTGCCATACCGCTGGCATAACCTTTAACAAAAGGATATTCCGCCATTAACTTGTCCATTACCGGTGTCTTCGCACCGTGAACGGCATTACCATCTTTTATTTCATTTAAACCATAACCATCTAAAATCATTAAAACCGCTGGTTTCTTGCTCATAATTCCTCCATTCCAAAGCAGCTATGCTTCTAGCGTTTTACGCTCATTACGTGGGCATTATTTTTGCCCATACATAATTATTATACATAAGTTTCTTACGAATTGCAAGATACTAGAAATACTTTTCAACCATTTCTTTTGCGGACATATCTTTTGTAACTTCGCAAAGTACGCCATCTTTCAAAGCATAAATCACATCACAAATTGCAAATTCTGCTTCTTCATGCGATGTTAAAAGTACAATACCGCCGTCATCCGCAAATTTACGCAGGTATTTACGGATATCTTCTTTGCTTGGCAAATCCAAAGCCGCACCCGGTTCGTCCAAAATCAAAATCGCGGCATCTTTTGCTACTGCACAGGCAATGCTCACTTTCTTCTTCATACCGCCGGAGAGGTGTCTGATTTTTTTCTTAAGAAATGCGCCAATACCCAAATCAAACAGAATCCCCTCTTTGATATCTTGTTCCAAATTGCGCTTCGAATCTGCATACCAAAGCTTCAAGTTGTCCTTTGCTGATAACTCAAGAATCAGCGGGTTCTCCTGTGGCACATAACCAACATATTGCGCAAAAACATTTTTATTTTTCTGTGCGTCTTCGCCGAAATAGCAAATTTGTCCCTCATCTGCTTTTAACGTACCTGCCATAATGGACAAAAGCGTTGATTTACCGCAACCATTTTTGCCGATAATACCGACAATGCATCCTTTTTCACACATGAGACTGACATTATTTAATATTTCTTTTTTGCCGTAGCTTTTTTTTACATTTTTAATTTCAATCATCACTCAAATATCCTCAAATAATATGTTGGAAGAAACCATTTTTCTGCCTTACCAAGTAACGGAATCATACCGCCGACATCAATAAAAATCGGGCAAAGAATAAAACATGCCAGTACAAACACCGGAATCATGCCAATTAATATTTTTTCATTACGAATTATTTTGCTGCAAAGCAGACAGAATAATGCACCACTGACACAATACAGCAAAATCGATCCCAATTCAAGCAGCGGCCTTGTAAACACACCGGAAATTACCAAACCAACAAGTGCAGATGCTGCCAGCATCATAAATACCGCAAACAGCGAAATCCACTCTGCAACCAATTTACCGACACCCGAAAATCGCATAAATATACCATTCTCGCGGTCTTTTCTTAAAGAAGAACACCCAAATAATCCAACCATCAGCAGATACACCGCCACGAAACCGCGCACTGGGAACATATTTTTTGCTGCTCCTTCATCCTGTGCAATCACCTCTCCCTGCATATCTACATATTCAAACAGATGATAATCGCTCTCTGCCATCATTCGTGCATAAATTTGCTCTACCTGTAGCTTCATTTCCTCGTAGGCTTCGTCTTCCAGTCGTAATTCTTCAGCAATGGCATCAACAATTACTTCACTCCCTATCATGCTGGCATACTGCGAATATACGTATTCCTCGCACAAACGTACGCTGGACGATGACGGTGAGGAAAGCATTTCAAAAATATTCTCTTCTTCAGCGGCACTGATTTTCTCTGCCAGATCTCCTCGGACAATAACACCGCAGTCTGCCTTTTTCGATGCCACATGCTCTTTTGCTTCTTCCTCAGAATCACACAAATAAAAAGAAAGTTCCCTGACATTTTTTTCCAGCATTTCAAAAAGCGTATGCTCCAATACTGCATCCTCATCAGCATCCAGATACATAGCCACTTTTGTTCCTTCACTCTTTTCAGAATTCGTTACAACCTGCAAGAACAGACAAAATGCCGGCAAAATCAAAAACGAAATCCAAAACCCCAGTTTCACACAATAACGCTTACACGATAGCTGAAACCAAACAAAAAATAATCTCATCATAACCTCGTATAGTAGCGGTAAATCCGCTTTTCTTTATGCTACATGTCGTTTTTTACCGAGCACTGCCAGGAAATAAAACACAATACAGAAAATCAGCAATGTAATACATTCTTTTCCGCCAACGGACAAGCCAAACATACCTGCCATCCCATTCATCATCGCAGTGGTCGGTAAGAAATTACTGATTTGCGCAAAAATATCCGGCAAAAAAATGGTCGGCAAAAAAAAGCCTGAACAATATGCCATAGCAATCGTAAGCAAAAATACCGCCATCACACCAGTCAGCGGTTGGGAAAACCACTGATAAATCGCGTAAATCATGCAGGTAACGCAGAGAACTGACAAAAACACACCCAAGGCTGCTCCGATTCCATCCATGATGAACGGTGTGTCTGTCATACTGCAATATCCGAGGTAAACTCCGACCATGAGCACTAAAATCGATAAAAACAACAGACAACGAGCCGTAATTTCTGCCAATGCCTGCTTCTCGTGGCTAAGCCCTGCTGCTGATAGCTTGTCACCCAATTTTCCTGCTTCCGGCAGGAACAATGCCGCACTCGGAATACCGAAGAAACATAAAAGCAATACAAAACATGCATTTATATAGTAATCTGCAATCGTTCGGGAACCGGTTGCAGAGACCATCGAATCATCAAACAATCGGCTTCTGGCAAAGAATTTGAGTAGATTCATCTTATCAATTTCGATTTCAATGTTATCTCTTTGTTCGTTCGTCACACCCGGAACGCTATCGCAGTATTCATTGCTCACACGAAATGCAACCTGTGCCGATTCAAGCACCAAACTTCCGGCATCGGTCAAAATGCGAAACAACTCAATCGTACTGCCGCCGGTTTCCCCGATATAAATGGTCATCGGCGTATCCTTGCCGGAGATAATCTTGTCGTAATATCCATCCGGCAGATACAAAAGTGCACCAATTTCACCGCTTTCCAAAACGGCAAGGCCTTCATCCAGCGAGTGATATTGCTTAAGTTCACAATAAGTTTTCACGCTGTCGAGTGTCTGCACCATGTCAAGTGCCATATTGCCAATTTTATCATCCTCATCCATCGCCACGCCAATCTTTACGAGCGAGACGCTTTCCCCCGCATACAAAGATTGACTGGCGTACACAAACAGTACGCCAATCAATCCAATAAAAATCATAGTTCCAAGGACGATGGATATAAAATACTTATACGATTTTTTAATTTGCAATAAAAGATAAGTAAAATACATCATTTGTCAAATATTTCTTTATAGTTTAATACCCGTAGTTATAATCGTATTCCGGTACAACATCTGTTTCCGCATAAACAAACAAATTAATTAATTCCGCAAAGTCTGTCATACCGCCAAGTGCAGTCTGCGCAGTCGTAAGCAGAGACATTACATCATCTTCTGTCGCTGTCATAATATCGAGCTCAGTTCCTTCTAATGAAGTAACACCGTCAGTCAACTCGCCGCAGAACACTTCCATGCTTAAGATAAGTAAATCTTCATCATAAGCAGAAATGGTAAGCTCGGAAATATTCATTCCCAAACGGCTCTTTGTATTCTCGGTCACTTCTGCTTCTAATGTAACTTCTGCTTCGTCGGCAATAGCAATGGTAGCGCTGAGAGTAGCATCATCTGTGTTGTAGGTTACTTCTCCTTCAAGCACCTTAACGGAATATGCAGCATCTGAAACTTCAATTACCATTGTACTCGTGATTTCATCCTCGCTTACTTCCTCTTCTGTAATAAGTGCTACAACAGCCTCTGCAACTGCCACTTCGATTTCTGCATTTGCAAAACCGTTCGAACCGCCGTTGTTCTTGTAAGTAATGGTGATGGTTTCCTCCATATCATCTGCACCAACAGTAACAGCCACATCAATAGCGACAACCGTTTCATCATAAATATAAATCACGATAGAGTATTCCTTAAGAGCATCTTCCAGCTCTTCTTCCAATGCTGCGCTTGCAAGTGCCCACTCTTCACGTATATCTTCCAAGCCCATGTCCTCACCGGTCATATCGTACATATAGTCCGCGTATGCTTCTAGTGCATCGCTTTCTACAAAATAATCACCTGCTGCACAGATAAACTTCGCTAAATCATTTGCCGCAATTTTTACTTCATACCCTTGGCAGTCTACATCTTCATCACCAAACGCAAAAGATTCCTTCTCGCCTTTTGCTATGGTAAGGTCCTCATTGAACTCTTTCACTGCTTCACTGTCTGCGAAACCAACGAACAAAGTTTTCATCTGCGCGGAAATTTCTTTCGACTGCTCCATGTAATCCGGCAGACTTTCAAAGATATCTTCTGCATCCGTTGTGATATCTTCAAGCATGGAACTGAATAATGGAGAATTCTGCATCTGCGTCAACAAGTCTTCTGCAAGATTCAATGTAAGTACATTGTCACCCAACAAATCATCAGAACCTGCATACAGCTTTTCACCGTCAAAATAAATTTCAGCAGCTAATTCGTCATCGCCGTAAGCGGTACCAAGCTTCACATAGCTCTCCGACGCTTCTTCGTCAGCTTCCACTTCCATGGATACAGCCAAGCCTTCTAAATCTTCCAGGCCGGATAACATATCAAGCGTAATCGTCGCGCCTGCTTCCGCTGCGCCATTTGCCATCGCTTCCTGACGAGCAAGAATGTTTAATTCAGATGCAAGTTTGGATTCGACACCGAATGTATTCAAAAATGCATCATAGACGATATCTTTTTCGGTCTTCGGTTCATTCTTCACATCATTGTCTGCGTCCTGCTTTCTACAGCCGGCAAATAATGTAGCAATCATCATCACCGCCATCAGTACTGCAAATAATCTTCTAAATTTCATTTTTTTCCTCCTTATCAAATTGCAATTTTATATTTACAATTTACAATTTACAATTTTATTATAAGGCCTCCGCATGTTTATGTCAAGAAATGCAGGATTATAAAAACCACTTCTGACAATAAATCAGAAGTGGTTTCGTTTCCTTACAGATTCAGTTTATAAAATCTTACTTGTTATAATTTACGATTTTTGAGAAGTCAAGCTTTAAGGATGCTCCGCCAACAAGACCACCGTCGATATCTGCCTGAGCAAATAATTCCGGTGCGCTCGCTGCAGAAACACTGCCGCCGTACTGAATACGAATTTCAGCTGCTGTCTGCTCATCATAAATTTCAGCGATGCATTCACGGATAGCTGCACAAACTTCCTGTGCCTGCTCAGTGGTCGCAACCTTACCTGTGCCGATTGCCCAGATTGGCTCGTAAGCGATTACCGCCTTCTTTGCCTGTTCTGCGGTTACATTCTGGAATGCAATCTTGATCTGCATACGGATCCAGTCGATGGTAACGCCCTGTTCTCTCTGAGTTAAAGACTCACCACAGCAGATAATTGGAGTTAAGCCGTATTCGAAGGCCTTTAATACCTTTAACTTTACAGTCTCATCTGTCTCAGCGAAGTATTCTCTTCTCTCGGAGTGGCCGATGATGACATACTTCACGCCGGCATCAACTAACATATCCGGAGCGATTTCGCCTGTGTAAGCGCCATTGTCCTTGTAGTACATATTTTCAGCACCGATTTCGATGTTGCTGCCCTTTACCGCTTCTACCGCCGGGATAATGTCGATGGCAGGAACACAAAATACTACATCAACGTCCTCGTTTGCAACGAGAGGTTTGATTTCATTTAAGAAAGCAACTGTCTTGCTTGGAGTCATATTCATCTTCCAGTTGCCTGCAATAATTTTCTTACGCATAATATAAGTTTCCTTTCAAACTAACGATCGTTTGCTGCTGCAACACCCGGTAATTCCTTACCTTCTAAGAACTCTAAGGATGCGCCGCCGCCGGTGGAGATGTGAGTCATCTTATCACCGAAGCCTAAGTTGTTAACAGCTGCTGCAGAGTCGCCGCCGCCGATGATGGTGGTAGCGTCGATTTCAGCTAAAGCCTTAGCCACCGCAATCGTACCATGCGCAAAGTTCGGCATTTCGAATACACCCATCGGTCCGTTCCAAACAACAGTCTTAGCACTCTTAACAGCATCTGCGAATAATTCACGTGTGTTTGGTCCGATATCAAGACCCATAGCGTCATCTGCAATGCATCCAGCCTTAACGATGGTCTGTTCAGCGTCGTTGTTGAATTCCTTTGCTGTTACAGTATCAACAGGGATTAATAAGTTAACGCCCTTATCCTTTGCCTTTGCAATCATTTCGTTTGCATAGTCAAGATAATCATCTTCTACTAAAGATGTACCGATGGTACCGCCCTGAGCCTTCATGAAGGTGTAAGCCATACCGCCGCCGATGATTAATGTGTCAACCTTATCAAGTAAGTTGTTGATAACGGAAATCTTGGAGGAAACCTTAGAACCGCCTAAGATTGCTATGAACGGTCTCGCCGGATTGTTTACTGCATTTCCTAAGAAATCGATTTCCTTCTGCATTAAGTAACCTACTACTGCAGTGTCAACATACTGTGTTACACCTACGTTAGAGCAGTGTGCTCTGTGAGCAGTACCGAATGCATCGTTTACGAATACATCACAAAGAGAAGCTAAATCCTTGGAGAATTCTTCGCCATTCTTTGTTTCTTCTTTTCTGTAACGTGTATTTTCTAATAATACTACATCGCCTTCCGCCATAGCTTCTACTGCAGCCTTTGCATTTGCGCCTACTACTTCAGCATCAGCAGCAAACTTTACTTCCTGACCTAATAATTCAGATAATCTTGCAGCAACCGGTGCTAAAGATAACTCCGGCTTCGGTTCTCCCTTCGGCTTACCGAGGTGAGAACAGAGAATTACCTTGCCGCCGTCAGCAATTAACTTCTTGATGGTTGGAAGCGCAGCAACCAAACGGTTCTCGTCTGTAATCTTTCCATCCTGTAAAGGAACGTTAAAATCACAACGAACTAATACTCTTTTTCCTTTTACGTTGATATCATCAACAGACTTTTTATTCAGCATATTGTTATGCTCCTTTCTTAAATCCGCATAGATTTGCGGGGATAGTCATTGGAAAAAGCGGGCCCAGTGCTAAGCCCGGACCCGCCTGGTTCAGTTGAGTTATGCTAATTCAGCAAAATACTTAATGGTTCTTACCATCTGAGATGTGTAAGAGTTCTCGTTGTCGTACCAAGAAACAACCTGTACCTGATATGTGTCCTCATCAATCTTGCTAACCATTGTCTGAGTAGCATCGAATAAGGAACCGTAACGGATACCGATGATATCGGAAGAAACTAATTCTTCTTCTGTGTAGCCGAAGGACTCTGTAGAAGCTGCCTTCATAGCTGCGTTGATACCTTCTTTCGTGATATCCTTGCCCTTAACAACTGCAACTAAGATTGTTGTAGAACCGGTTGGAACAGGAACTCTCTGTGCGGAACCGATTAACTTACCGTTTAACTCTGGGATAACTAAGCCGATTGCCTTAGCTGCACCTGTGGAGTTAGGAACGATGTTTACAGCACCTGCACGAGCTCTTCTCAAGTCACCCTTTCTCTGAGGACCGTCAAGAATCATCTGGTCACCTGTGTAAGCGTGAATTGTGCTCATGATACCGCTCTGGATTGGAGCATAGTCGTTTAATGCCTTAGCCATAGGAGCTAAGCAGTTTGTTGTACAAGAAGCAGCGGAGATGATTGTATCTTCTGCTGTTAATGTATCATGGTTTACATTGTAAACGATGGTTGGAAGATCGTTACCAGCCGGTGCGGAAATAACTACCTTCTTAGCACCTGCATCAATGTGAGCCTGGGACTTAGCCTTGGACACATAGAAACCTGTACATTCTAATACAACGTCAACACCGATTTCTCCCCATGGAAGTTCTGCAGCGTTAGCCTTTGCATAGATCTTGATTTCCTTACCGTCAACTGTAATGGAATCTTCGCCGGCTACAACTGTTTCTGCCTTCTCATATCTGCCCTGTGCAGAGTCATACTTTAATAAGTGAGCTAACATCTTAGGACTTGTTAAGTCATTGATAGCTACTACTTCATATCCTTCTGCTCCGAACATCTGTCTGAAAGCAAGACGACCGATACGTCCAAAACCATTAATTGCAACTTTTACTGCCATGATTAAAATTCCTCCTGGAAACTTTTTATTTTGTTGATGACTCAACCTTAAACCATTTTACATAATTCGCTTAGAAATTTCAACCCCCTTTTCAAAATTCATGCAAATTTTCCTATATTATCCTATTTTCTTGACAATTTATGTGCCATCCGCTATATTTGTGGCAGGAAATTTGGAAAGGCGGCGCATGTATGCTTTGTGATTTTCATCTTCATTCGCGTTTTTCCGGTGACTGTGAGGCTGCACCGGAAGCTATTGTGAGGCAGGCAGTAAAACTAAATATGAAGGCATTTTGCATTACCGATCATCTGGATATGGATTTTCCGGGCGATTTGAATTTTGACCTCGACCAAAACGCGCATTTTACGTATTGGAAAGATATGCAGGCGCTGGCGAAAAAAGATGGGCTTGACGTTTGCATCGGCATGGAGACCGGGCTTGAGCCTTATCTTTCGGAACGACTTAAGGCAGCGGTTCATAAGTATCCGTATGACTTTATTATCGGTTCCTCACATTTGGTACACCGTCAGGACCCCTATTATCCGGAGTATTTTGCAGGACGCGAGGAAGCGGCTGTCTACCGTGAGTATTTCGAATCGATTCTCGAAAATTTAAAGGTCTGCCACGATTTCGACGTGTACGGTCATATTGATTACATTGTCCGCTACGGCCCGAACAAAAATAAGTTTTATTCTTACGAGGCATACCGTGAGATTATAGATGAGATTTTGAGAATACTGATTTCTCTTGGCAAAGGCATCGAACTAAACACCGGCGGATTTACATCCGGCCTCGGCATGCCGAATCCGTGTCCGGAGATTATTAAGCGTTATCGCGAGCTCGGCGGAGAAATCATTACCGTAGGCTCCGACGCGCATGATGCCGTAAAAATCGGCCATCACTTTACAGAGGCAAGGGAAATTCTGCTGGATGCAGGATTTCGATATTATTGTATCTTTAAAGAGAGAAAACCGGTGTTTTTACCGGTGAATTAATCATATGGAAAAGGCTCCCAAATCTTGATTTTATCAAAACTCGGAGCCTTTCTTCCCTTCTGTCATTCAATTTCTCAGTTTTCTTTCAAAATACACTGCTTATATACGTTGTAATTTCCCAGCATCCAACTCATAAACATAATCACACAGCAACTCGATATCTACCGCATTATGACTAGCTAAAATAATTGTTTTTCCTTGCCTCTTTTCATCCAATATCATCTGATAAAAATCTTTCACACCCTGTTTATCCAAACCGTTTGTCGGTTCATCCAAAATCAAAATATCCGGATTTTCCATGATTGCCTGTGCGATACCAAGACGTTGTTTCATTCCCAGTGAATATTTCCCTACTTTTTTCTTGGAAGCCGCATCCAAACCAACAACTTCCAGCACCTCTACAATTCTTTTTTTTCCGATTTTTCCCTGTAGTCCGGCAAGAAATCTTAGATTCTCATATCCAGAAAATTCATTGATAAAACCAGGTGTTTCAATAATTGCGCCAACATTCGACGGAATTTCGATATCTTTACCAATTACCTTTCCATCGACCACAATCTCTCCACCGGTAAGCTTTAGCAACCCGCAAATTGCTTTTAACAGAACCGTCTTTCCTGAGCCATTTCTCCCCACCAGCCCGTGAATTTTATTCTTTTCGAAATCCAGAGTAACATCATCTAACGCTTTTGTCTCGTGGAAATATTTGCGGGCATTTTTTACTTGAATGATATATTCTGACACACGAATCAGCCTCCCTTACTTAATCATCTCGGTTTTTCCTGTTTTTAGCAAGACTGCATTTATCACAAATAAGCCGACAATCATTATACTCAGAAAAAGCATCGCCATTCCCGGCGTCATTCCATCCTGATAATTTGTGATGTTCATCCACGACATCGGAATTTTACTTGTTACTTTCTGCAAATGATGATAAAAATTGAAATCTTTTATGTATGTGTGTATGCAAGATAACACACCGACCAAAATTGTACCGGTATAATTATGACATAACATATTTAACGTAAAAATCAGTATGCCGAGTAGGGTACTAAGTAAGATTGTTATACCCAACAAAAGAAGCATCGCTACCATAGGTTCATACGCTAACAACGAGCTGCTCGTATTCTCTAATGTATAACTGATGCTTTCCTCTGTCGATTGCAGATAATTCATAAAGATTACGCCCCATCCTTCACCGAATCCCAAATGTGGTAAGCAGACAGCGGCAGATAAAATTACCAATATACTCTGCAGCAAAACAGAAACGAAAAAAATATACACTGCTTTTCCCCATAGCCATTTTATTCTCGAAATTCGCAACCCGATAAAAACTTCGCTTTGATTGTAAAACGGTGCATCACTCATCATTATGACAATCAGCATCAACGTATAAAACTCACCCATAAAATCGGTCACAAACAATGCATATAAATATGGCGGGATTCCCAAAAAACTACTTGCTGCCATTTCCCGAAAACTTCTTGCAAAATCAAATACGAAGAACAGCGCCAGCAGCAAAATTAGCATAAACTTCGGAGACATCAGTAACTTTTTGACATCTGCCCGTACTGATACCATAACCGCTCTCATACGTCCCTCTCTATACTTTCTTATTTATTTTGCACAAAGAATCCTTTATTTTTGGCACTTTATGCAATTGAGTTAAAAGTTACAACAATGACTCAGCTCTGTTTTATGGGCGAAAACTGTATCTTTTCTGGTTCAAAGTACTCATTTTCCAGTCAGAAAGGTACACAAAACAAAACGTCATCCTTTTTATGAAGGCGAATCCCATGTCCCATTCTTCCTATGGCTGCTAACCTCTCATGTCTAACAGGATCATCTGATACCTTTGTACAGAGTCCTAAATTCCTTCGTCCAGCCTACCCATAGTGGGGTGCCGCTCCTGCTCCTTATCAGGGTCTTGCCTGCCCTACGACTTATGTTTTAGCGGCTTCGCTCTGCTTTGTCATTGCTAGAGAGCACTCCTGTAATCCAGCACCAATTGAACCTTGGCGGACGTATACTGTTACAGTGTGCTTTATTTTTCTTTATGCTACCTGTGGGCGGATGATATCTTTTCTGAATCGTTCTTCATCAAAGTCACATCCTGTCTGCAAAATCACAAAGAACACTCTGATAGCCTTGCATGCAACAGCTATCTTGCTTTGCATTCCTCCCAATGGTCTCCGTTCACGATGCCTGTAATACAGGAACACATCCTGAAATGCCGGATTCCATGTGATGAGCGACCTTGCCGACTCATACATTACCCTGCGCAGCTTACACCTGCCCCTCTTACTGATTCCCGGCTGACCTTTTCTCTTGCCGGAACTGATTTTGGTTATCTCCAAACCAGCCAGCTTCTGAATCTGTCTCGGGTCTGTGAAACGTCCGATTTCACCCACCTCCGCGACAAAGCCTATCACGGTACTCAGCCCTACTCCTTTTATGGCGAGCAGTTTCTCCACATTTGGTACTTCCATTACTTTCTGTGCCAGATATTCATCCAGTCGTTTCAGCTGTTCTGCCTTGGCAATGTAGTCATTTACCAGTATCCAGATTTCAAGCCTTGCGGCTTCTCCTCCTTCTAGTCCTACACTGTTCTGTGCAGCTTCCACCAGGGTCATTGCCCTCTTTATTCCCGCTGCACGCACCTTGGCATTTCGCCATATCTCATTGATGCCTCCAGCACCGATTCTTATGATATCCTGTGGCAATGGTGCGTGTTCCAGTACCATTAGTCCACTGGTAGAATCCCAGTCTTTGTAACATTCAAAGTATTCCGGAAAATACTTCTGAAGCCATCCCTGTATCTGATTTGACAGCCTTACATGCTGTTTCATGATCTGCTCCCTGCATACGAAAGCCTCACGGATTTCAGCATAGACACCAGTCGGAAGATAGGATGTTGAAAACCGTCCGTCTTTTACCAGTCCGGCAATCGTCTTAGGATCTTTCAAATCACTCTTTTCAGGACTGTTATCATCAAGTTCCTTGCATTTCTTTACGCTGTAAGGATTTACTGTTACCAACAACACATCATGGTCCTGCAGAAACTTCTGAAAACCAAGCCAGTAACAGCCCGTAGGTTCACATCCCACAATGATTTTCTTCATGCCGGTTTTATTAAGTGTTTCTTCAAGCCAGCGAAGAAAAGAAAGGAAACCAACATTTGTATTGCCAAACTTAAAAGCTCTTTTACTGAACTCAAAACCTCTCCAGTCAAAGGCTCTGGCAAAGTGTTCCTGAGAACCAATATCAACTCCCACAACTAAAGTGTCTGCTGTTACTTGATTTAATCTGTCATTCTGTGTTAAATTCATAGTGAAACCTCCTGTTGGTTAAAGTGTTATTTCATCCGGCCAAGATGAACACCTTAATCTTACATCGAGGTTTCTTTTTATTCAATTGGCGTTATTTCTGAATTACAGGAATGCTCCTTAATCTCCTATTCAGCACACAAGTTGCAAGCACAGCCACAATTACAGTAACAAAAAAAGCATATGCAACACTTCTAATTTCATGCTCCATTCCGTGTACAAACCCAAAGTATATCCCACGCACATTCAAATACGTCGGCATCTTCAGAATTCCATACCCGAATATCATTAAAAAATAAAACAGTAAAAATGGGGTCGAAAAAACAATGTATTTATTCTTAATAAACGTCGAGAGTACCAACGTAATCAATGCAAAAAACACGCCTCGCAACGCATAAACTGTAATTAGTGCTCCAACGAACATCAAATTTTTCTCTTCGGCAACAAGTGAATACGTTCCCAAACCATTCTGACCGTTTGACAGAGGAAGAAAAAAACGGTAAAACAACAGGCACAGACAGTAGCTGATAAATGTGCCCGCAAATGTACCGACAAATGTCGCTGCCACAACACCAACTGCGTATTCTAAACTGTTGATACGCTGTAAAATCGGTACAATGAAACGACTGTTATTGTCATCACAATAAATCCCACCACCTGGGATTACCGCAGCTATAAGCGAGAAGCCCATCAGGAAAGTAAATCCATGTAGCATAAACAAACTCAAAACATCATAACTAAAATAGATTTTTCCTTCGTGTTCCGAAATTCCTGAAACAAATGTCGGAAGCAGGTCGAGAATCAGCAATACCGTAAGCAGGATAGTTGCCATGAAAAATCTCTTGCTGATTATAATTCTTTTTGCGAATATTCCGATTACTTTTGTAATTTTCACGCTTCGCACCTACTTTCTCTTATACCGATGAATCGAGCATTGAACCGGTTACCGCAGAATAGATATACTGATACTGAGCGTCTGCACCTGACGCAAGATATGTAATTACCCAAAACGGTGCAATGTAGACATCTCGCATATTTCCCTTACCCAATTCTTCTTCCATATAACAGCTGTAGCATAATTCTGCATTTGTCACGGTTACCATTTTATACTGGTTTCTTTTGTAAACGTCTTCCAAAATTTGTTTCAATGATATAATTTCCATTTCTGCAAATGGTTCTTCCTCGATATCTATCGTAACCTCCGACTGAAAAGCCTTTATATTGTAATCAGAATCCAGAAATAACTCAATTTTATTATTACCCCATGCTATAATTGCATCATTCATTTCCTCATATGAAGTCAGCGGATTTATAATTTCCCCTTCCTGCAATTTATATCGGTATTGCAGGCCTCTAAAATATATTCCGTGTTCTAAAACATTGTGTATCTCCACATCGAAGCAACCTTCTTGTGGCGAACAAGGCTCCAACTCTACCCCCGACGCTTTGATTTTTTCCCGATACTCTTCTCCATAATAAATACAACGATATCCGTCAGTAGAAAAATTTATATAATCTGCAAATGTCTGCACAAAATCATCTACTGTCATGTTCATTTTTTCTGTATCATAATCATTCGTTTTGATTGGGAAAAACGTATCATAAATCGGTATATTAAATATGTCTAACGAATCTATTCTTCCTGAATATAACATGCCGTTTGAATTCACAGTAACAGTAATTTCCCCAGATATAACATCTTTTATCTCGTCTGCAGTGACAGAGACATCCTTACCATAATATGCATCCACAATCTGAGCAAATATATCTTGGTCAAGCTCCGTACGTTCTCTACTGCTATAGCGGTACAAGCCAAAAGTCTGCCCATACACTGATTCCGGCACAACATTGGCTTTTATTTTAAAGGTATCACTGATATCGGTTTCAATATAATCTGTTTCCCATTCGATTTCGCTAAAGCTCACAAACTCAGAATTTTCATCTGCTTTGTCCTGCGAATTTAAATCAGTCGCCGGCTCATTAATATCCTTGCAGCCACATAATAGGACTATCATGATACACATACTAATACTCCATAAAACCTTGCCTTTATGCATACATTTTCCTCCTGGATTTAACAAAAGAGCACCATACTGATATTATATCATGCATTCATAGTATTGTCACTTATGGAGTAAAACTACCTGCTACTGTTGTTGTCGAAAGATATGCATATTTATCAATCATTGCGTAAAGATAATATGTTTTTCCCCTAAATTCGTTATAGTCAAATGGATTATAGTATAGTTTTTTTTGCATCGGAGAAGTAAAACCAGCTGTTTGTGTCTTATAGCTTACATCATTTCCTTTTCCACCAACATACGCATAGACAGTAGTCGTTCCCGATACTGGTCCTTTTGTCATATTCACGGTTGCAGAATTATCTTTTGATGTCTTTGTAACACCTAAAGCAGAACATCGATATTCTGTCTTATTGGCTACCAACAAATCTGCCGCAGAAGCATAAGCTGCCGTAACAAAAACACTTACCAATGATAATAAAATTAAAAATCTCTTCCCTTTAATTTTCATAACTACTTCCTCCTTTTCGTATGGTGCTCTATTCAACAATTTATTTAACTTTTCTTCAAATACTACTTGTATAATACCACAACGACAAATACATATCAACAACATATTCTGTCAACATAAAACAAGCAAAAAACAATCCCTCATGTTAAAATTGCAAAAATACCCCACAAGCCTTCCGACTTATGAGGTATTCTCATATAAAAATTATTTCAAATTATTTTTCATTTCCATTGCCGTTCGTGTCCACATCCTCTTTCTTCTTTTTAAAGAACAGAATTTTACCTTTGCCGGCACGTCTCTTAATATCGAAATATACCGCCATTTTTTTACCTCGCACAATGTATACAAGCATCAAATACACGATATACAGCATGAAACATGCTACAATAACTGCACTCAGTTGCAAACCGCTATCCGCAATATAGTTACTGGATGGTTCAATCACACTTGCCGATAAGATTGTTACCATATACAAATCACCGTAAGTTAACTGTTCATAGATAATGTAGCGCAGCGATTTGTCGCTGCCGTATGTAAGCAGTCCGGATTTACCTTTTTGAATCTGGCTTTTCAATGTGTCGAACACATCGGCCCCTTCCTGCCCTAAGATTTCAAACAAATTTGTTTTATTTCCTACGGCCGCTGTTTTGGAAAGAAGCGTTCCGTCCTTTTCGGAGATAAAAGTAGTCGTCTGGTCCGCGAAAATAGAGCCCGCGGAGAAATCCTCAAACTCCTCTTCGGGATAAGCGGCTAAAATGCAGGCCTCGATTTCGTTTTTTCCGGAGTTGATTGGGTACGCAAACAGAATGCTGTTTTTACCGGCAGCACTATCAATTCCACCGTAAATTCCGCTTTTCCCTTCAAAAACATCATAATAAAATTCATATTCTGTAACATCCTCAAGCAGAGGTTCTTCCATGATGCCGTTGCCATTTTGGAACACAATATCCACCTTGACCGGCTCATGGTCGTCCTGATAATCTTTCAGTATTTTCACAACATCACTGCTGTACGCACTTTCGCAACTCGCCACAAAAGACGCTAACATTTCAAGCTCGCTTAAATAGCCACCAAATTTTAAATTCAGACGTTCTTCCTCGGCATTAGCGATATTTTTCAGGTAATTTTCCGTGTTCTGCGCCTGCTTTGCTTCCACTTTATCATAGAAATTCGCATATGCTAAAATGACAATCGCCGCCAAAACAATAAACAGTATACTTGTGATTATGAACTGCTTTCTCATCCATTTCAAAATCATCTCTTTCATATTTATTCTCCCTTCCCCCTACTCTGCTTTTCCCTGAATCGTTCCGCCGCCGAGTAATATATTGTCCCGATAGAAAACAACGGCCTGCCCCGGCGTAATCGCGCGAACTGCCTGCGGAAATTCGCAAAGAACTTTATCTTCTTCGATTCTTGTTACAGTGCATAAACTGCCACCATGATTGTATCGAATTTTGGCCTGCACAGTTACAGACTCACCGATAGCAAGCGGTTCCATGCCCATAAAATTCAGTCCGGTCGCATAAAGGACATGTCCAAACACTTCGTCACCTTTGCCAATAACAACTTCATTTGTTTCCGGTCGCAGCTCTGTGACAAATACCGGTTCTCCCATTGCAAGTCCCAGCCCTTTTCTCTGACCAATAGTATAATGTGTGATGCCTTTATGTTGCCCGAGTACATTGCCCTGCGCATCAACAAAATTGCCAGGTGGCAACTGCTTATCTGCATACTGCTCGATAAAGCCCGCATAGTCGCCATCATCTACAAAACAGATATCCTGACTGTCCGGCTTATCCGCCACCGCAAGACCGATTTCCTGTGCCATCTTGCGAATCTCATCCTTTGTATACGCGCCGACCGGCATCAACGTCCGGGCAAGCTGCTCCTGGGTAAGATTATATAACGCATAGGTCTGATCCTTCACGCCGCCGTTTGCAACCTCTAACGCATAGCGACCGTTTGGCATCTGCACACGCTTGGCATAGTGTCCGGTCGCGATGTAATCCGCGCCTAATGCCAGACTTTTATTTAGAAGTGACTCCCACTTCACATAGCGATTGCAGGCAATGCACGGATTCGGTGTACGTCCATGTAAATATTCGTCAACAAAATACTGTATTACTTTTTCCTCAAACTCTTCTCTGAAATTCATTACATAATGCGGAATTCCGATTCGTTCTGCCACCGCACGCGCATCTTCGACCGCCTGCAGGCCGCAGCATCCGCCGTCCTCTGCCGGCATATCTTTTTGCCAAATCTGCATCGTCACACCAATGACATCGTATCCCTGCTTTTTCAATAGGTATGCGGCCACGGAAGAGTCCACGCCGCCGGACATACCGACTACAACTTTTTTATTCATACAATTTAATTCATCTCTTCTGCCATATGATATAATGTTTCCACTGCATCTTTTATCATACCCGCTTCCCCGGCATTGCCAAGCATCACATAATATACCTTTTTGCCGAACGGCAAGGTAACGCATGTTCTGCCGTCCTTAAAAAACGGATATACACCGACGGATGGCAACGCACCGCCACGGTGGTACTCTTTTATCTGCCCCACTGTCAGCGTAATGCCCGATAAATCGATGTGAATTTCTCCTTTGCCCAGACGTAGCAACATCTGCTTGTCTGCCTGAAATTCGTAAACTTCCGCATTCATCTTTCGACTCAATTCTGATTTCAAAACCAGACGCATCATCTGTCGGCTCTGCAAATCCATCCACTCGTACACAGAATCCATAAACTTATCGCCATGAAACTTATAGATTGCTCCATCCGCCCCCAGCTGAAATATTTTACCACATTTGCCGCAAAAAATTCCGTCCGCAGCCGTGCCAATCAACCCATTCTCCTTGCATACCGGGCAATGATACAAATAAGATTCCAAGCCCTGACAGCGCTTGCGCGCGGTGTAAAATTCTTTCCTCTCCTTCACAAATGCTTGCTCCAAAAGATTCTCTAATTGATGCATCGGCAGGTTTTGTAGCTCGTCCTGTGCAAAAATCGGTTTGACTATACCGGAAAGAGTGGCTTCCTCGCTCTGCGTGCCCCAAAACGGCTTGCGGCGGTATGTACCTGCAAAGGTCACAGCACAGACTGGCATCTGCAACATACGAAACAGCTTAATCATTGCCGTTTTTCCTCTCAGCATCTGCCCCGGTTCCCGTAACCCATCAGAAACGGCCATAATAATATTCTTACCGTCTTTTGCTGCTGCCAGTACCTTTCTTAGAAACACCTGTGATTTTTGATATGGATGTTTCCATATTTTTTCAAAATTTTTGAGTTCTTTCTGCACACTCTCCGGATAGTTTAACCATTCCGGCATAGAAATACATAGAACCATTTTCTTTGTTTCGAATAAGGATGCTGTGAGTAGCAAATCTGCTTCCGTAATATGCTCATATAAATAAAGCACTGGCTGTCTTTTTTTATTTTCTAACTGCCATGTAAATCGGCAATTTACTTTATCTTTTGTCGGACGACCGTTCTCCTTACCTGCAAGAATGGTCTTTGTTTTTATCTGCTGTGGCTTATTTGCTGTAATTTCCTGTAATGTACTCATATCTACTTCATCCGCATCCTATTTGATGAAACCCGGCATTACCGGCTTTTTCTATTTCCGAGCATAATAACCGAGTTTCATCCATCATAGCACACATTTTATTTTTGTGCAATGCTTCTTAAATGTGCCGCGCCTTCTTTTAACACTTGTATGGTGCGGTCAATTTCTTCCTTCGTGTTCTCGTAACCAATCGTAAAACGCAGTGCACCATAGCTGCCATCATCCGGATAGCCCATTGCCACTAATACATGAGAAGCTTTCTTCTGTCCGGTCGAACATGCTGAACCGGTCGCTGCCATGATGCCGTTTTGGTCAAGATATTTCACAAAATCCAGGCCGTTGATATCCCGGAATACAAAATGTGCGTTGCCATATAACCGCTGCTTCGGATGCCCTGTTAACGTCACATCCGGAATTTCGCGCAGCACGCGCATCACAAAATAATTACGCAGTCTCTGCTCCCAGGCAGTCCATTTTCTTCGGTTTTTGCTCCATTCAACAGCTGCCGCCGTCATACCGACAATGCCCGACACGTTAGATGTGCCGGCACGCATACCACTTTCCTGACTGCCGCCATGCATAAATGCTGTCAGCGGTACATTACGGCTCACATAAAGAAGTCCAACACCCTTTGGCCCGTTAAATTTATGCGCGCTGACACTCATCAAATCTATGCCTAGCTGCTCCGGATAAATCGGAATCTGACCAAATGCCTGTACGGCATCAACGTGAAAGAGAATGCCCATTTCCGAGGTAATTTTGCCAATGGCCTGAATCGGCTGAATCGTACCGACTTCATTGTTCGCATACATGACAGAAATTAAAATCGTATCATCACATATTGCAGAAAATAGATTCTCTGTGGATATGCAGCCAAATTTGTCCACCGGCAAATAAGTCACACGGAAGCCCTGCCGTTCCAGCTCATGACATGTGTGAAGCACAGCGTGGTGCTCAATTGCCGTTGTAATAATATGATTTCCCTTTTCCCGCATCAGCTCAGCCGCCTGACGGAGCGCCCAGTTATCACTCTCGGTTCCTCCCGACGTAAAGTATATTTCTTCCGGCCTGGCTCGCAACAAATAAGCCATCTGTTTTCTTGCCTGTTCGACCGCGTCACGACTGACGGCTGCAAAACGATATCCGCCTGCCGGATTGCCGAAATATTCCTGCAAATATGGCTCCATCGCTTTTTTCGCGGTATCTGACAGTCTGGTAGTTGCACTATGATCCAGATAAATCATCGATTCTTTTACATCTTTCATTTTCCTGCCTTTCCAAACTCATTCGTATTTATTACGAAATATGCTTTATCATAATTTTCCATTTTCTCAATACAATATATGTAGATAAATGGGAATGGAGTTTGTCTGTCTGTGAAAAAGAGATTTCATGATGCTATACTTTCCATAAAAAATCCGTTTCTTTTCGGAACATTGTTGCTGACGGCCGGCGGCTTGCTGACGCGTGTGCTTGGTTTTTTTTACCGCATCTGGCTGGCTGGTGTGATTGGCGAAGTCGGTATGGGAATTTATCAGCTTGTTTTTCCGGTGTTCGGTGTGGCATTTGCTCTATGTGCAACAGCGATTCAGACATCAATTTCCCGCTTTACTGCGGAGGCGATGTCCCAGAAAAATCATCATCGCTGTCTGCTCATTTTGCAGACAGGACTGGCATGCTCACTCCTTCTTTCCCTCTTATGTGGTATTTTTATTTATCGAAAGGCTGATTTTCTGGCAACTCATATTTTGAATGCACCGGAATGCGCACATTTGCTGCCTTATATAGCTGTCATGCTGCCGCTTGGAGCGGTACACGCCTGCATTGGCGGTTACTATCTCGGGTGTAAAAATGCCGCGATTTCTGCTGCTTCGCAATTAATTGAACAATGTTTCCGCATTCTTTGCACATACCTTGCGCTATGCTACTTTCTCGAAAACAGTCGTCCCGCAGACGCTATGCTTCCGATTATCGGCATGACTGCCGGTGAAATTGCCTCGTTTGTTTTCGGCGGTGGCGCCCTTATTGTCACGCTATATAAATTAAAATCCTGTATGCCTAATTTATCTTTTCGCGGCTCGCTGCCGGAATATAAACTTTGCTTTCAGGAACTTTCTTCCATGGCCTGTCCGCTGATGTTTAACCGTGTGTTGCTTGGACTTTTGCAGAGCGGCGAGGCTGTGCTTTTACCGTTGATGCTGCAATCTTCTGGACTTTCTTCCGCAGAAGCACTCGGTGTCTACGGCGTATTTTCCGGCATGGCACTACCTTTTTTGATGTTCCCATCGGCCATCACAAATTCCATCTCCGCCATGCTGCTTCCGTTCGTCGCTGATGCAAATGCAGCTCATCAAAAAAAACGTTTACAAAAGACAGTTCGCAAAGCATTGTTCTTATCAGGTGGGATTGGCGTTTTTTTCTTTATCATCTTTTTATTGTTTGGAAAAGGGATTGGACTCCTCGTCTTTGACAATGCTACGGCCGGTGACTATCTGTTGATTTTGTCATGGATTTGCCCTTTCCTTTACATGAATTCGACGCTTGGAAGCACGATGAACGGTCTCGGCCTTACCACGCTCTTGTTCGTGCAAAATTCCATTTGTCTTTCTCTGCGCATTCTGTCAGTACTTTTCCTCGTGCCACGCTTTGGCATGCAGGGATATTTGTGGGGATTGCTTTTCAGTACGATTTTACAGACCTTGCTGCATAGCTTTTCGGTGCAAAAGCGAATCCCGTTGCATGAAAAAAGCGTTGCTTAGCTGCAACGCTTTTTTCTATTATTGGTTGACAAATCAACAAAATAAGCCCGGGATTTGCCCGTTGTTCTTAACGGAGTAAATGGTGCGGTATGTAACCGGAAGGCATAATGCCTTCCGGTCAGACTGTAGACAAAGAGGTCTTGGAGCTGGCGCGCCAAGACCTCTTTGTCTACAGTCTGAAGGCACCGCCGAAGCGGTGCCTTTTACAACAACTCCATTTGTTCTTGATTCAGTTTTAATGGATATCCTTCCGAGCGTATTTCAGATAAGCAGCGGCAATTCCTGTGATACTTATTGCCATACCGATTGCGAGCATAACACCATTCAGACTTCCGCTTGTCACAATATCAGCACCATCGCAATAACTGAAGGGGGTTATGTATTTCAAAAATTCCGCCACCTCTGCAATATTGGCGATCAGGTTCAAAATATACATCATTGCTGCAATGCCGAGTCCGATGCCTGCACTTCCTTTTCGTAGAAAAGCGGAAACGCCAAAACAAATGCCTGCCAGCTCCAACTGCAGCAGATAATAGGCAAGATGCAAAAGACTGACCTCTTTCCAAGGAATAGACTCACCAATTATAGCCATAGAACCGATGGAAAATGCGTATATAATAAGATTCAGTACGATTATCTGAATGAAAACGGCAATCAATTTTTCGGTAATGATTCTTGTGCGGCTGACAGGGTGAGCAAGTA
Source organism: Lachnospiraceae bacterium (assembly GCA_015057275.1). Classification (GTDB taxonomy): domain Bacteria; phylum Bacillota; class Clostridia; order Lachnospirales; family Lachnospiraceae; genus SIG308. Next base: position 42,872 of record SVEO01000014.1, read on the forward strand.
GGAACTCAGCCGTTTTGTCCTTTTCCTCTTTACTGAGAACACCGACAGCACAAAGAGCCGCATAGAATGCGCCGCCAAGGCCCAAGACGTTGCCGCACTCAATAGCATAGAAGCCCACAAGGGTACCAAAATTCAGCCGATCCATTCCAAATGCTTCGGTAAAAGAACCCATAGAGGCAAAAACATCGCTGACACCATCCATTTGTCCTTTCATT
>SVEO01000015.1 GCA_015057275.1 Lachnospiraceae bacterium
GGAAGGTAGCCATACCCAAATTCCTGTATGATGATATACTCCACTATATCAGCAAGCTCGGAGGCATTGGCAATAATGAACGAATATTCCTATTTACTAAATCGACCTTGGGGCGTGAATTCAAAAGAATAGCTGCACAAGCAGAACTCGAACCTATCCGTGTGCATGACCTCAGACACAGTCATGCCAGTATGTTGATTAACATGGGAGAGGAAATTATCGAAATCTCCCGGCGCCTTGGTCACGAATCCGTGAAGACCACCTCGGATACATACGGGCACCTGTACCCGGACAAGGATATCAAATTAGCATCACGGATAAACGATATGAAGCGCGAATGATGTTAAAAATCTCGTGGTAACATCATATTAACATCACAGGACGAATTAAAACCTCCGAAAATCCCTTAAAATAAAGGAAATCGGAGGTTTTTGCATTTATTCAAACTCTATCGTTCCCGGCGGTTTTCCAGTACAGTCATACAGCACTCTATTTACCCCTTTGACCTCGTTTATGATTCGGTTGGTTACCTTCATCAACACGCTCCACGGAATTTCGGTCGCCTCGGCGGTCATAAAGTCCGAGGTGTTGACTGCGCGCAGGGCGATAGCGTAGTCGTAAGTGCGAAAGTCGCCCATGACACCGACGGAACGCATGTTGGTAAGGGCTGCAAAATACTGGCCCATGTATTTGTCGAGGCCGGCCTTGGCTACTTCTTCGCGGTAGATGTAGTCGGCTTCCTGAACGATGCGCACTTTTTCGGCGGTTACTTCGCCGATGATGCGGATGCCGAGGCCTGGGCCCGGGAATGGCTGGCGGAACACTAGATATTCCGGAATGCCGAGTTCAAGGCCGGCACGGCGCACTTCATCCTTGAAAAGCATGCGTAATGGCTCAATAATTTCTTTGAAATCGACAACACTCGGGAGTCCACCCACATTATGATGCGATTTGATGACCGCAGATTTGCCAAGACCACTCTCTATCACGTCCGGATAAATCGTGCCCTGCACAAGGTAGTCAACCGCGCCTATTTTCTTTGCTTCTTCTTCGAATACGCGGATGAATTCGGCACCGATGATTTTTCTCTTTTCTTCCGGCTCGGTTACGCCGGCTAAGTTTTGATAATAACGCTCCTGTGCATTGACGCGGATGAAGTTCAGTTCGTACGGTCCATTCGGACCGAATACTGCTTCCACTTCGTCACCTTCGTTTTTACGCAGCAAGCCGTGGTCTACAAATACGCAGGTCAATTGCTTGCCGACTGCCTTTGAGAGAAGCACAGCTGCTACCGAAGAATCCACGCCGCCGGACAAAGCACACAGCACCTTGCCGTTACCGATTTTCTCGCGCAACTGCTGAATCGTTGTCTCTACAAAAGAAGCCATCTTCCAATCCCCCGCGCAGTGACACACACCGTAAACAAAGTTGGAAAGCATCTTTATGCCCTCGTTCGTGTGCATTACCTCCGGGTGGAACTGCACGGCGTACCAGCCTTTTTCTACATTTTCCATAGCAGCTACCGGGCAAACCGGTGTCGTGCCGGTCACTGTAAAACCTTCCGGTGCCTGTGAAATATAATCGGTATGGCTCATCCAAGTGACCGTTCGCGGCGATACCCCTTTGAAAAGCATGGAGTTCGTGTCAACTTCCACTACCGTGTGCCCGTACTCGCTGACCGGCGCGGTCTTTACTTCGCCGCCGAGCGCCCAGGCTGTAAACTGCGCGCCGTAACAAATCCCGAGAATAGGGATACCCAACTCAAAAATTCCCTTATCATAATGCGGAGATGCCTCGTCATAGACGCTGTTCGGTCCGCCGGTAAAAATAATCCCCTTGGGGTTCATTTCTTTCATCGTCTTAAGGCTCGTGGTGTAAGGTATCACTTCACAATATACGTTACACTCGCGGACTCTTCTGGCAATCAACTGATTGTACTGACCTCCAAAGTCCAGCACAACAATCATTTCCTGTGCCATATTCCCTCCATTCCGAAGCGTTATTGCTCCAAATATTTCTTCACATATTGTCCGGTGTACGACTGTGGCATCGCCGCCACCTCTTCCGGTGTGCCCCTGGCAATGACCGTACCGCCGGCATCGCCACCCTCCGGTCCGATGTCAATCAGATAGTCAGCCACCTTGATGACATCAAGATTATGCTCGATAACCACCACCGTATTGCCGCCATCGGAAAGCTTACGCAAAATATCCACCAATTTGTGAACATCGGCAAAATGCAGACCGGTCGTCGGTTCGTCAAGAATGTAAATTGTTTTTCCGGTGCTGCGTTTGCTCAGCTCGGTTGCCAGCTTAATGCGTTGTGCCTCGCCGCCCGAGAGTGTCGTCGACGGCTGTCCGAGTTTAATATAAGAAAGGCCCACGTCGTTTAGTGTCTCAATTTTGCGATAAATCGTCGGCACGTTTTCGAAGAATTTGAGCGCCTCCTCGACGGTCATGTCAAGCACATCAAAAATGCTCTTACCCTTATACTTAACTTCCAGTGTCTCGCGGTTGTAGCGCTTACCGCCGCAGACCTCGCACGGCACGTAAACGTCCGGAAGAAAGTGCATCTCAATCTTCAAAATACCGTCGCCGCTGCAGGCTTCGCATCGTCCGCCCTTCACATTGAAGCTAAAGCGTCCCTTCTTGTAACCGCGCTCCTTCGCGTCCGCCGTAGCCGCAAACAGGTCGCGAATCATGTCAAACACACCTGTGTACGTCGCTGGGTTGGAACGCGGTGTTCGGCCAATCGGAGACTGGTCGATGGCGATAATCTTGTCAAGTTGTTCCACGCCTTCGATCATTTTATGCTTGCCCGGCACAGTTCTCGCGCGATTCAGCTTCTTTGCCAACGCCTTATATAGAATCTCATTGACGAGCGAACTTTTGCCGGAACCGGAAACACCGGTTACGCAAGTCATAATGCCAAGTGGAATGTCCACGTCGATATTTTTCAAATTATTTTGCGCCGCACCACGCACCGTCAGCCAACCACTTGGCGTTCTGCGCTCCTGCGGTACCGGAATCTGAATCTTACCGCTTAAATATGCGCCTGTCAGCGAATCCGGATGATTCATGATGTCCTCGGCTGTTCCCGCAGCTACCACCTGACCGCCGTGCTCGCCTGCCCCCGGCCCGATATCAACGATATAATCTGCTGCGCGCATAGTGTCCTCATCGTGCTCGACAACCACCAACGTGTTGCCCAAATCACGCAAATGTATGAGCGTCGACAGTAACTTGTCATTATCACGCTGGTGCAGACCGATACTTGGTTCATCGAGAATGTAGGCCACGCCTACGAGGCCGGAGCCAATCTGCGTCGCCAGACGGATTCTTTGTGCTTCGCCACCGGATAGCGTACCTGTTGCACGCGAGAGTGTCAAATATTCCAAGCCCACGTCAATCAAAAACTGTAATCTTGCCTTAATTTCTTTCAAAATCTGTTCGCCGATGCTCTCCTGCATCGACGTCAGCTTCATGTTCGCCAAAAAATCCTGCATTACACGAATCGACATCGACGTCATTTCATGAATGTTGATATCACCCACTGTCACGGCCAACGATTCCTTTTTCAAGCGCTGTCCCTTGCAGGCATCACACGGTGTGATCTGCATGAATGTCTCATATTCCTGCTTCATCGTATCGGACCCCGTTTCACGGTAACGGCGCTGCGTGTTACGAATCAAGCCTTCAAATGCTACATCATAAATGCCTTCGCCGCGCTGTCCTTTATAATAAACCTTGACTTCACGGCCATTTGTCCCATGAATAATCACTTTCTTCTGCTCATCTGTCAGCTCGTCGTACGGCGTATCCAAATCGAACCCGTATTCTTTGGCGAGTGCCTCCAAAATAGCGTGCCCGAAACTACTCTTATCGTGGCTGTTCTGCCAACCCATTACCTGAATCGCGCCCTCGTGAAACGACAGACTTCCATCCGGAATCATCAGTTGCGGATCAAATTCCATCTTATAACCAAGGCCAAAACAATCCGGGCAGGCACCGAACGGATTATTAAATGAAAAACTTCTCGGCTGCACCTCACTGATACTGATACCACAGTCCGGGCAAGCGAAATCCTGACTGAAATTTAATGTTTCACCGTCAATCACGTCAACCATCATTAAGCCCTCTCCAAGGTGTAACGTCGTCTCAATCGAGTCAGTTAAACGCTTTTCAATGCCCGGACGCACCGAAATTCGGTCGACTACAATTTCAATATTGTGCTTGATATTTTTTTCAAGCTTAATCGGCTCCGACAGCTCATACATGTTTCCGTCAATGCGTACGCGCACATAACCGCTGCGCTTTGCCTGTTCAAGAACCTTCTGATGCTCGCCCTTGCGCCCGCGCACTACCGGGGCAAGCAACTGGATTCGAGTGCGCTCCGGCAACGACAAAATCTGGTCCGACATCTGGTCAACCGTCTGTTTGCGAATTTCTCTTCCACACTTCGGACAGTGTGGCACCCCGATACGCGCGTAAAGTAAGCGCAAATAGTCGTAAATCTCAGTCACTGTACCAACCGTCGAACGCGGATTACGATTCGTCGACTTTTGGTCGATGGAAATGGCCGGTGATAAGCCCTCAATGCTCTCGACATTCGGCTTCTCCATCTGCCCGAGAAACTGACGCGCATAGGACGACAGTGATTCCATGTAGCGGCGCTGTCCCTCCGCGTAAATCGTGTCAAACGCCAGCGACGATTTACCGGAGCCGGAAAGCCCTGTGAGCACAACAAACTCATTTCTTGGGATATCAATATCAATATTTTTCAAATTGTGTTCTGCTGCGCCACGAATTTTGATGTACTGGCGCGGCTGCATTTTCTCTGCCATACTCTGTTCCTTCTATTTTAATTTCTCTAATTCTAACTTTAATTCCTTAATCTTATCTCGCAATTCAGCGGCTGATTCAAAGTTCAGCTCAATCGCTGCCTGCTTCATCTTTTTCGTCAGGTCGGTAATCAGCTTTTCAAGTTCCTTACGGCTCATAGATTCCGGATCTTTCTGGATACGGTACAAGCCTTCGTCCGCAGCCTTCGTAATGGCAATCAGCTCGCGCACTGCCTTTTTTATCGTCGTTGGCACAATACCATGTTCCTTATTGTAGGCTTCTTGAATTTCACGGCGGCGATTTGTCTCCCGAATCGCCACATCCATAGATTCCGTAATCTTATCGGCGTACATGATAACATGTCCATCGGAATTACGTGCCGCACGTCCAATCGTCTGAATCAGCGATGTTTCCGAACGCAGGAATCCTTCCTTGTCTGCATCCAAAATTGCCACTAACGTGATTTCCGGAATGTCCAGACCTTCACGCAGCAAATTGATGCCGACAAGCACATCAAACACATCTAAACGCATGTCACGAATGATTTCTGTTCGCTCCAGCGTGTCAATATCTGAGTGTAAATATTTCACGCGCACATCCGCTTCACGCAGATAATCGGTCAAATCCTCCGCCATGCGCTTTGTCAGCGTCGTCACAAGCACTTTATTATGTTGCTTCGTTTCCTTACGAATTTCTGCCAGCAGGTCATCCACCTGCCCTGCTACCGGTCTCACATCCACGCGCGGGTCCAACAAACCAGTCGGTCGAATAATCTGTTCCACACGCATCAGTTCATGCTCTGCCTCATACACATTCGGCGTAGCCGAAACGAAAAGCATCTGATCAATCTTGGATTCAAATTCTCCAAAATTCAGCGGTCGATTGTCGAGCGCCGACGGTAGCCGAAAGCCGTAATTCACGAGCGTCGTCTTTCGCGAGCGGTCCCCGGAATACATGCCTCGCACCTGCGGTACCGTGATATGTGATTCATCCACAATAATCAAAAAATCGTCACCGAAATAATCAATTAACGTATGCGGTGTTGCCCCCGCCGGTAATCCCGCCAGATGTCGGGAGTAGTTTTCAATGCCCGAGCAAAAACCGGTCTCACGCATCATCTCGATATCAAAATTTGTGCGCTCAGCAATTCGCTGCGCCTCCAGCAGCTTGTCTTCCTTACGGAAGAAGGCCACACGCTCCTTTAGTTCATCCTCGATATCAAGCGTCGCCTGTTTCATCTTATCCGGTGCCACTACATAATGAGATGCCGGAAATATCGCGATATGCTCCAACCGTGCCTTGACCTCACCGGTCAGCACGTCAATCTCCGTGATGCGGTCAATCTCATCGCCAAAAAATTCGATGCGCACCGCCCGCTCGCCCGAAGACGCCGGAAACACCTCAACCACATCGCCGCGCACACGGAATGTGCCTCGCTTGAAATCCATATCATTTCGGTCATATTGTATATCAATCAGCTTGCGAATGACCTCATCACGGTCCTTTTCCATACCCGGGCGCAGCGACACGACCATGTTCTGATAGTCAATCGGGCTGCCCAATCCGTAAATACATGACACGCTTGAGACGATAATCACGTCCCGGCGCTCCGAAAGTGCTGCCGTCGCTGAGTGACGCAGCTTATCAATCTCGTCGTTAATCGCCGAGTCCTTTTCGATATAAGTATCCGTCGAAGGTACGTAGGCCTCCGGCTGGTAATAATCATAATAACTTACAAAATATTCCACTGCATTCTCAGGGAAAAATTCTTTAAACTCGCCGTATAACTGTGCCGCCAACGTCTTGTTGTGGGCAATAATTAGGGTTGGTTTATTTAACTGCGCAATCACGTTCGCCATCGTAAATGTTTTACCGGAACCTGTCACACCGAGCAACGTCTGAAACTGGTTGCCCTCTTGAAAGCCCTTCACCAACGCCTCAATCGCCTGCGGCTGGTCGCCGGTCGGAGAATATTCAGAATGTAGTATGAATTTGTCCATGCGTCGCTCCTTTTCACTCATTTGTTCCAATTATTGTCATCCACAAATTTATAATAGTACGCGCGAAGTATTTAGGTGGATAACCCAGCAAAACGAACTTGCAAAATACAGTTCTAAATTTAACTGAACCTATAATTTCCAAATTTATCACTTTGCCATCTACGAATTAAGAAAATTCATAATTTGTATTTGAAGTCTTTCAAGTATACATCCAACATCAGCCGTTTTTATTGTAAACTCACAATGTTTACTTATATCTTTTGGATTTTCATCTTTAAAAGTTATATAACAGACATTATTAACCATTTCATAAAAACATCTCGAATGTGAAACCGCATTCCTCGTATGTCTATAAAAATTTATTGTGGTCAAATCACTATTAGATTCATTATTGTAAGTCGTATTCACATTAGTAACTAATTTTAAAAATAATTGGTTTATTTCCATTTCCGATTGTTTCCCATAAGAACCGGCATAATCTTTAAGGATTTCCTTAGGCATTACTAATAGCACATATAAAAACATTTGCATAGTTGCAGGATTCCCAAGTCCTGATGCATTTAATATTTTTCTAAAATTTTCACTATTACCAGAAAATCGAAGATTCTGATAATACTTGCTTTGCAAAAAATTACTATTATTTAACTCTCCAAGCAATGAAGTAATTGCCAGTGCTTGACAAAGAATAGATTCATTAGGTGCTAATTTCATAATTTCTTCCTTTCTTCATGAAATCTATATTTGTAAATTTTACGATTTTTTAAAATTATCTAAATTGTTCCAAATTACTTTCATAAAAATGTTCATTTGCAGGAAGATCCAAAACTCAAGCACATATGGATCTTTAACCATTGTCTCATATCTCTATGATTCGTTATCTCAAAACCTTTGCCAAATTCTAACTCCAGTTTCTCAAATATACTCTGCAATATATTATTGACTTTTTTTAGCTATTTTTAGTCTTGTTATACGCAAAACATTTCTTACGCCTTCTCGCTGAAATTCCGAGAAAATTCCTCTCGTTAAACCTCTCCCCGCAGATTCTCTACTCTCTTATCTTAGTCTCACACTGCGCGCAGACTTTCCAAGTACCCCAATTGCCATTAGTATACCACACCCATTTTAAATTGTACAGAGAAATATTAGAACGTCTGTTCTTTTTTATGGTATAAAAAGGACCGTTCCTGTGAACGATCCTCCTTTCTTGACATATGTAATTTACTTTACTTTGTATCAGCATGACAGCCGCAACCGCAACCGCCATCACAGCAGGCATCATGTTCTGTCTTTGGCTTGCTTGCGCAGTGACATGCGCCGCCTGCAGAACATCCGATACATTTCACTCCTCTTTTTTTTGCTTTTACTATGTAGATAATCGCTGCGCCGAGGATAACAGCGAGGATTGCTATAATTACAAAATTTTCCATACTGATTACTCCTTATGAGCAATTATTTTGCTACGTTTTTTAATGCGTATTCGGCTGCCAGGTTCTTGTCAGCCTTCTCGATTAAGGAAACGATAACCGTTGCAATTGCAAATACTGCAGCTAAACCAGGTAAAAATCCTGCACCAAACTTGCCTAATGTGATTAATGTACCAAGCTGGTAAACAAGGAACGCTACTACATAACCGGTAGCTAACTGAAGTCCGATACCGCCGAATAACCACTTTTTGGATTTGATTTCGGAGTTCATGGCACCGATGGCTGCGAAGCAAGGTGGCGAAAAGAGATTGAACATTAAGTATGCAAGTGCTGCTACCTTTGTTAAGCCCATAGCGAGCGCTACTTCGTTTGCGCCGCCAACTAATGCTAATTCTTCGGTGTCGATGAAATTTGTTAAGCCGTAGCAAACTGCCAAAGTACCGACCACGTTTTCCTTAGCGATGAAACCGGTAACTGCTGCCGCTGCCAACTGCCATGCTGTGATACCAACGATTGGTACTAATACAACCGCAATTGGAGATGCGATGGTCGCAAGGATAGATGTGTTCTCCATGCCTTCTTCCACTACCTGCAGCTGCCAGTTGAAAGTCTGCATAATCTGTATCACTGCGTTACATACAAGAATGATTGTACCAGCCTTGATGATGTAAGCCTTACCGCGGGACATCATGGAAGTGAATGCTCGCCATAAACTTGGAATCTTGTATTCCGGAAGCTCCATGATGAAAAAGGATTTTCTTACCTTGTGTCCTGCAATTTTATTGACTAACAATGCACCAAAGAAAATGAGTACAATCCCAACAAAGTACATCAAAGTACCAACCCAAGCCGCATCTGCAAAGAATACGCCTGAAAATAATGCGATAACCGGAAGCTTTGCTCCGCACGGCATAAACGGAGTCAGCATTGCGGTTGCTCTGCGTTCTCTTTCGTTGCGGATGGTACGGCAAGCCATGATGCCAGGGATTGCACAACCGGTACCGATTACCATTGGGATGACAGATTTACCAGAAAGACCAACGTGCTTGAAAATCGGGTCTAAAACTACACTTACACGCGCCATATACCCGCAATCTTCCAACAATGCAATCAAGAAGTACATTACCATTACGAGTGGCAGGAATCCGACTACGGCACCTACACCCCCGATAATACCATCAACTAAGAGCGATTGTAAAAATGGATTTGCATTTACCACCAAACCTGCAACCCATTTCTGGAATGTTTCAATCCAACCAACTAAAATATCTGCCAGCCATGGGCCGAAGGTGGACTGGGAAATGTCAAATACTAAGAACATAACCACCGCAAAGATTGGGATGCCGAGCCACTTGTTGGTGAGAACTGCGTCAATCTTATCCTGGAAATTCTTATCCTTTGTGAACACTTTACGAGTTTCAACTTCAGCAACAATCTTGTTTACGAATGCGAAACGCTTTCTGTCAGCCGCTACAACTTCTGCTTTATCGTTTAAATTGACATAGCCCTGTCTATACGGCGCAGACTGTGCTTTGCCACAAACTGCAACAACCTGCTTAATTACTTCGGTCAAACCGTCTGCCGACGTGGATACCGTTTCTATCACAGGACAGCTTAACTTTATGGATAACTTCTCTACGTCAATCTTTGTTTTTTTCTTTTCATTGATGTCACTCTTGTTTAACGCTATCACAACCGGAATGCCTAATTCCAGCAACTGTGTTGTAAAGAATAAGCTACGGCTTAAGTTGGTCGCATCCACAATGTTAATAATTACGTCCGGGTTTTCATTTTTTACATAACCGCTGGTGATACTTTCCTCGGATGTGAATGGGGACATCGAGTATGCGCCCGGAAGATCAACAGCGATTAATTCTTCGCCATCGTAAAAATTCTTTTTAATCGAACTTTCTTTTTTATCTACAGTGACACCTGCCCAGTTACCAACACGTTCATTTCTGCCGGTGAGCGCGTTGTACATGGTGGTCTTACCGCTATTCGGATTGCCTGCTAAAGCAATTCTCATTTTAATTTCCTCCTAATCATTTCTTTTTCAATAAATTATAATCAACTAACTATAGATAGCTTAGACTAACCGTTCGGTAAAATATATGTGGTGCAACGCACCACTATACATTATATTATAATTGCTTCCGCCAACTGATTGTCGATGGTGTATCTTCCGTCCTTAATTGAAACAACACATCCGCCTTTCAAACGAGAAATTACCGTAATCGGTTCCCCGCTATAACAGCCAAGGGTAAAGAGAAATGCGTCCAATTCTTCATCATCTGTCAGAATTTCTTTAATAATATACTCTTTTCCTACCTGAGCATTTCTTAAATTCATACCAACCTCCATAACTACGTGCGTAGTCTTAACTACAAATGTAGTCCTTAGTCATAACTAACTCATTTGTGAGACTACCACCGAAAGTTGTTTCTGTCAAGTATTATTTTACCAATTTTTCCGAAAACAAACAAAAAGCAAGGCAGAAGTTTACTCCTGCCTTGCACAATGAATCATTTCCTTTTATTTTATATGAAATACATTTTTTTTCTCAATATTTTCCCCACAAAAAAGCCTAAAATTAATATAAATTAATCTTCACAAATCTGTTGTTAAAACAACGTAGGTTATGGTATAATGTTTTTGTTTATCACAATAATAATACGAAAGGAGAAAAAAATGGATAACAACAAAGAATTCAAGCCATTTGTCCCTGCAGATAAGTCGATGCCTGAATTTACCGGAACTTCAATTCTTCTTGGTATTTTACTGGCAGTCTTATTCGGCGCGGCAAATGCATATCTGGGTTTGCGAGTAGGTATGACCGTATCTGCTTCCATTCCTGCTGCAGTTATTTCTATGGGTGTCATCCGCATGATTTTGCGTAAAGACTCTATTTTGGAAAATAACATGGTACAGACAATCGGTTCTGCCGGTGAATCTGTTGCCGCCGGTGCTATTTTCACACTTCCTGCCTTGTTCTTGTGGGCGAAGGAGTGGGGAACCGCTGCACCATCTTTAATTGAAATTGCCATTATCGCATTCATCGGCGGTGCTCTGGGCGTTCTGTTCATGGTACCTCTCCGGAAAGCTTTGATTGTGCAAGAACACGGCACATTGCCATATCCGGAAGGAAAAGCTTGTGCGGAAGTATTAATGGCAGGTGAGCAGGGTGGTGCTAAAGCTTCCACCGTTTTTGCCGGTCTCGGCATTGCTGCTGCTTATAAGTTTATCGCGGATGGTTTAAAGGCATTCCCGAGTGAGGTTCACTATGAAATCCCGGCTTATAAAGGTTCAGGTATCGGTATCGACGTATTACCTGCACTTCTCGGTGTTGGTTACATCTGCGGTCCAAAGATTTCCTCTTACCTGTTCGCAGGTGGTGTGCTCGGTTGGTTCGTATTGATGCCAATGATTGTTTTATTTGGTGCAAACATCGTGTTATTCCCTGCTGATGTAAGTGTCGCTGAGCTTTACGCGGCGGGCGGTTCTTTTGAAATCTGGGGCAGTTATATCAAGTACATCGGTGCCGGTGCGGTTGCATGCGGCGGTGTGCTGAGCTTAATTAAATCTCTGCCGCTGATTATCACGACTTTCCGCGATGCCTTAAAGGGCTTTGGCAAAGGTATTTCTTCGAACGAGAGAACAAATCAGGACCTCGACATCCGCTTTATTTTAGTCACGATTGCACTTCTTACTTTGGCAATTTGGATTGTGCCTGTAATTCCGATTAACTTGTTCGGTGCATTCATCATCGTAGTATTCGGTTTCTTCTTCGCTACCGTTTCCTCCCGCATGGTTGGTCTCGTAGGAAGCAGCAACAATCCGGTTTCCGGTATGACGATTGCTACTCTTTTGATTGCTACTTTAGCATTAAAGGCTACCGGCACGGTTGGACAGGCCGGTATGACCGCAGCTATCGCTATCGGCGGTGTAATTTGTATCATAGCTGCTATCGCAGGTGATACCTCTCAGGATTTAAAGACCGGTTACATTCTTGGCTCTACACCAAGAAAGCAGCAGATTGGTGAATTAGTTGGTGTACTGGCTGCCTCGATTGCAATCGGTGCTGTACTTTACCTGTTAGATGCGGCTTGGGGTTACGGTTCTCCGGAACTTCCGGCTCCGCAGGCAACATTGATGAAGATGATTGTGGAAGGTGTTATGGGCGGTAACCTGCCTTGGAGCTTAATCGGCATCGGTGCATTTATCGCTATTATCGTTGAAGTGCTCGGCATTCCGGTACTTCCGTTTGCCATTGGTTTATATCTGCCAATCCACTTGAGTACTCCGATGATGATCGGCGGTCTTGTGAAATGGGCGGTTGACAAGAAGAAAGCTTCCGACGCAGAAAAGAAGGACATCGAAGCAAACGGTATCCTTTACAGCTCCGGTTTAATTGCCGGCGAAGGTCTCGTAGGTATCCTTCTGGCGGTACTTGCGATTGTTCCGGCAGGCTCAATGCTTGTGGACGGAGAAACAGTTGCTGTTACATTAGCGGACAGAATTGCTGCTTTCTTACCAAATCTGATTCCTGCTCTCGGTAATGTAAACGTTGGCAATATTATCGGTTTAGTTGCATTTGCATTTTTAACATTTTCCTTGTGGTGTTTCTGCCACCGTGGCATAAAGAAGGCGAAATAATTCATGAAAGAAAATTATATGGATTACATCCCGACCTGCAACCCACTTTATACATGGGATGCAGACGAGAAAGGCATTGTAACGGTTCATGTTGTGAACAAAGGTTTTTACAACCTGCTGGCGCAGAAATTTTTTAAACGTCCGCGCATCAGCCACATCAAACTCGACATTTACGGTAGTTATGTCTGGCAACAGATGGACTCCAAACGTACCGTGTTTGAAATTTCAAAGCTTGTCGGCGAACGTTTCGGCGAGGATGCGGAGCCATTGATTCCGCGTCTTGTAAAATACTTTCAGATTTTGTACGACAACAAGTTCATCGGCTATGTAAAACCTTTAAAGAAAAAGAAAACAAAATAAATGCAACGAAAAGACCTTCGGCAGGGATTCCCCGTCGAAGGTCTTAATTTTTCTTCTTTATTTTCAAAAAGATTATCGTTTCAGTTCCTTCTGCGTCTGAAGCACTTCAATTGCCTTTTGCAACTGATTGTCTTCCTCAAATGTGATTGTCACCTGATTCAGCAGCTCCTCATCAAGCTCCACCACGACGTCCGGCGTGATTCCTACACCGTGGATGTTGTTGCCATTTGGCGTGTAATAATCCGACACAGTAAGCTTGATGCCACTGCCATCGCCAAGTTCCAGCACGCTCTGCACAATACCCTTACCATATGTCTGCGCGCCGACAATCGTCGCGCGCTCGTAATCCTGCATCGCACCGCTGAAAACTTCCGATGCACTTGCACTATTGCCATCCACCAAAATCACAATCGGCACATCCTTGTACTCGGCAGCCTTATCGGACTTATATTCTGTACGGTTGCCGTATTTATCCTCCATGTAAACAAGCATGCCTTCCGGCAAAAGATAATCAAGCATATCGACCGTCGTATCGAGATAGCCGCCCGGATTGCCACGCAAGTCGATAATCAGCGACTCCATGCCGTCACCGTCTAATTCCTCTAACTCTGAAATAAACTGCGCTGTTGTCGTCTCATTAAACTCGCTGATTGCCAGATAGCCGATGCTATCTTCTAACATTGTACTCTCTACCGACGGAATATCAATCTTCTTGCGAGCAACCATAAAGGTGTGTTCTTCGCCGTCACGCGCAATGGTAATATCAACCGTAGAGTTTTCTTCACCCTTAATCCATGTTACGACTGTATTAATATCCACATCTGCCACGCTCTTGTCGCCTACACGTACAAGCACATCACCCGGAAGCAATCCTGCCTCCTCGGCCGGTGTATCTTCAAATACCGTAATCACACTGATGGCCATCGTTTCCACATCCTGCATGACGCTGACCCCAATGCCATAATAGATGCCGGCACCGCTCTCCATCAGCTCGGCATATTCCTTCGGTGTGTAATACACCGAATACGGGTCGCCAAGCGAATCCAAAAGCGCCGAATACAAACTGTTTACGACTGTCTCTGCATCTACGTCATACAAAAAGTACGTATCTATCAGCGACTGAATCATCTGCAACTTTTGCATGATTTCTTCAGAATTAGTCTCCAAAATCTGCCCAGAGGTGGTCTTATCCGTTTTAGACGGGTCGTATTTATTTTCCTGAACCTTCTGCATAATAAACAGCGCAACCAGCATAATTACCAGCGCAACTATCATACCTAAAATAAAGAACCAGAATCGCTTCTCGCTTCTTTCATATTTTGAATATAAAAGTTTTGCCTCCCGACTCGCCAATGCTTCCTGCCAAATCGCGTCGCGCGTCTCTTCACTGACTTTCTCATGCAGTACTTCCTGTATCTCCCCGGTCGGCTCCGTCTTTTCTAATTCTTCCATCAAAATTATGCCTCTTTCAATTTAATATCCAATATACGGATGCGGGTTCACGTAAGAACCGTTCACACGAATTGCAAAATGCAAGTGCGGGCCGGTTACACGTCCGGTAGCACCTACCAAACCAACCGTATCTCCCTGAGACACCTTCTGTCCCGCTGACACATACAATTTCGAACAATGCATATATACACTATATACACCATTTCCGTGATCTATACCAATCCAGTTGCCTGCCGATGAAGAATAATTTGCCCAGGCAACTTCACCATCCGCCACTGCTACCAGTGTCGCACCGGTTGGCGCGCCAACATCAACACCGTTATGCATCTTATATCTTTCTCCGGTAACCGGATGTGTGCGGTAACCATATGCTGACGTAATACGGTGATACCCCGGACACGGCCAGATAAATCCCTTGGAGGAAACTACCGGTTTTTCGTTCGACACATTGTTGTTATTTGCGTTATTTTTCTTTTCTTCTTCTTCTTTGCGTTGTTGCTCGATTCGCTCGATTTCTGCAATCACTGCCTCTTCTACTGCAATCTGCGCTTCGATTTCTCCAATTTCAGACTCCGCACCTTCAATGCTCGTCTGATATGTATGCATCTGCTCCTCTTTCGCATCGACCAAAATCTGCAGTTCTGCCTGCTTCGTTTCCAAGCTCGCAATCAACACTTCCTGTTCCGCCTTCTGTGCCTCCAGCGTTGCTTTCGACTGCTCAATTAAATCTTTTGTTTCCTGCATTTTTGTCAGCATGCCGCGGTCATACTCGGAAATCTGCGTAATATATTCCGCTCTGTTTAAGAAATCGGTAATATTCTCCGACTCCAGCATCAGCTCAAGAAACTGCTTATTCCCGTTTTCATACATGTTCTTAATGCGCAGCTTCATCGCATCATACTGGATTGCGATGTCCTCCTCTGCCTGCACAAGCTGTTCTTGTGTATCTGCAATTTCACTTTCTAACGTCGCCTGCGTTGTCTGCAAATCTATCAACTCCAACGTATAATCGTTCATCTTTGTATCCAGCTCGGCAATATATGCCTCCGTATCCGATTTCAACGATTCCAGCGAATCTACATACTCTTCCAATTCCTTCTTGTCATCTTCTAATTTGTCAATTTTATCTTCTGCGTCCTGCTTTGTCGTCGCATAGGCCGGCACCACACAACCGATACCAACCACCAGCGCCATCAGCAGACACACCTTTTTGACAACTTTTTTCCCAAACTTATTATGTACTCTCATATTCTCCTCCATTTACACGCATTCTATTACACGCGCAAGTGCTTTCTAAGTGTAATGCAGCTACCAATGTAACCGATGCCCGCACCGATTAGCAACGCCATCGGAATCAATGCCTTAAAAATCTCCCCAGCCGGCAGCAGCTCCAGCAAGGTTGTCACGCCTTGGAACTGCGCTAAAATATAACCAGTCACTCTGCCATACAACAGATAAATAATCAACAATGACGGTACTGCTCCCATAATACCAATCATCACACCTTCAAACAGGAACGGCGCCCTCACAAACGAATCGGCCGCCCCGATTAATTTCATAATACTGATTTCCTCACGACGAACGGCAATACCAATCATAACCGTATTACTGATTAAGAAAATGCCGACTCCTAAAAGAATGGCAATAATCGCCACGGAAATATACCCGACTAAACGACCGAACTCTGAAAGCAGGTCTGCCGATGCATCGGATGCATTGACCTGACGAATGCCATCCAGACTTTCAAGATAGGCTACAAACTCTGCCTGCAGGTCAATATCATTAATGAAAATCTCAAACGATGCAGAATTTGCTAACGGATTATCATCTGCATATCCTTCCGCAAGCTCCGGATGCTCCGCAAAATATTCTTTTTTGAAGGACTCCCATGCTTCTTCTGCGGATATGTAACGCACAGACTCAACAATATCATTTGCCTCAATCGCCTGCTTTAAATTTTGCACCTGTTCGTCCGAAATTCCCTCATCAAAAAAGGTTGTAATGCCAATCTGATCTTCCACATTCTGAATAACATTCTGGAAGTTTACTACAATGGCATAAAACATACCAAACAGGAAAATACAAGCCGCAATCGTCGCCACCGAAGCGAACGAAAACAGTTTATTTCTTCTGATATTTTTTAATCCTTGGCTAAAGGCATAAAGAAAAGAATGGAATCTCATAATTTACACCTCCGTCTTTCCGGTATCGCTGACAACCATACCTTTTTTCATCGTAATAACACGTTTTTGCATCGCGTCTACAATTTCTGTATTGTGGGTAACTACAATGACTGTCGTACCCATGCGGTTAACTTCCTCCAGAAGCTTCATAATTTCCCAGGAATTCTTCGGGTCCAAATTACCGGTCGGCTCGTCCGCCAAAAGCACATCCGGATTGTTGACAAGTGCTCTTGCAAGCGCAACTCGCTGCTGCTCACCACCGGATAATTCCTTCGGGAAGGAGCGGTATTTTTCGCTCAAACCCACAAGCTTTAATACGGAAGATACCTTTCTCTTAATCGAGCGGTTCGGCGCAGCAATAACCTTCTGTGCAAACGCAATATTGTCGTACACATTGCGGTCCTTTAACAGACGGAAGTCCTGGAACACGAACCCGATTTGTCTGCGGTACTTCGGAATGTGGCGGCGCTTCATCATACCAAGAGATTCGTTATTTACAACAATATCACCTTCCGTAGGCTCCAATTCCTTTAAAAGCAGCTTAATCAGCGTCGATTTGCCAGAGCCGCTCTTACCTACGATGAAAACAAATTCACCCTTATCGATTTTTAAATTAATTTTATTTACCGCCGGTACTCCCTGGGAATACGACTTGGTAACATCAATCAGTTCAATCATACTCTCACCCTTTTAATATGTTAAAATTCTTCACTTTCCATATATTTCATGTACTTGACTACCATCAACGCAATTTGGAATGTAATGGCGTCCTCAAACACACGTAAATCAAGCCCTGTGCTCTTTTGCAGCTTGTCCAAACGGTATACCAGTGTGTTTCTATGAATGTAAAGCTGTCTGGATGTCTCGGAAACGTTTAAGCTGTTCTCAAAAAATTTATTAATTGTTGTCAACGTTTCCTCATCATAATCGTCCGGAGACTTGCCGTCAAAAATTTCCTTTATGAACATTTTGCACAACGGAATCGGCAACTGATAAATCAAACGGCCAATGCCGAGATTGCCATAAGCCACAATGTTTTTGTCGCTATAGAAAATTTTCCCCACATCTAACGCCATCGTTGCTTCCTTATAAGAACGTGATACATCTTTTAATTCACTGACAATCGTACCATAAGCAACTTTTACCTTGCTCATTGCTTCCATATTCAGCATGTCAAGCACAATGTGCGCAGTCTTTTCCATATCTTCGTACGTCTCATTTTCCGCCAGTTCCTTGACAAGAATGATGTTCTTCTCGTCCACCGCGGTCACGAAATCCTTGCCTCGCGCGCCAAACAGAATACGAACTGTCTCCAAAGCGTTCATATCCTTCTCCTGCTTCGTCTCAATCAGGAATACGCATCTTCTTGTGTTCGTGTCAATATGCAACTTTTTCGCACGATTGAAAATATCGACCAACAATAAGTTGTCTAACAGCAGGTTCTTGATAAAGTTGTCTTTATCAAAGCGCTCCTTATATGCCACCAGCAAATTTTGAATCTGGAACGCTGCAATCTTACCTACCATATAAACATCATCGCTGGACCCCTGCGCCACGAGCACGTATTCCAGCTGATTATCATCGCTTACCTTGAAAAACTGATGTCCTTGCACGACCTGACTGTCTGCCGAAGAATTCACAAATTCCAAAGCTGCCTTTTCGAATTCACTTTCCATCTGGAATGTTGATGCTAACACTTTACCATCCGTGTCCAAAACGCAAAGATTAATTCTTGCGATTCCTTTTAATCCATCGATGGTGCTTTGTAAAATTTGATTTGAAATCATAAAAATACCCCATAACCTTTCTGCTACTTTTTAACCTTATCCACAAAGATAGCTTCACTTATTTATCATAAAACATTTTGACGAAAAAGAAAAGAGGAAATGCTCTTTTTTTGCATTTCCTCTTAAAATCTTTTAAGTAATGACTAGTTTGTGATAACCTTTTCTGTTTCCTTGTCGAAGATATGTAACTTTGTTAAGTCCATAGCAACGGAGATTGTATCGCCAGGTCTAGCTGTTGTACGAGGATTTACTCTTGCGGTACATGCGAAGCCAACAACATCAAAGTATAAGTAAACTTCAGCACCTAATAATTCGTAAATCTTAATTGTTACATCGAACTTGCTATCCGGAGAGTTAGCGATAAAGGATTCTTCGTCGTGAATATCTTCCGGACGGATACCCATAACAACTGTCTTGCCTTCGTAACCCTTGTCCATAAGTTCCTTACCCTGTGCCTCTGGAACCTTAATCTTAGCCTTACCGAATACTAAGCCAACCGAGCCGTTTTCATTAACTACAGTAGCGTCGATGAAGTTCATCTGTGGAGAACCCATGAAGCCTGCTACGAATAAGTTAACCGGGTTGTTGTATAAGTTCTTCGGAGAGTCAACCTGCTGAATGAGACCATCTTTCATAACTACGATTCTTGTACCAAGTGTCATAGCTTCTGTCTGGTCATGTGTTACGTAAATGATTGTTGTGCCTAAGCTCTTATGTAACTTAGCAATCTCAACTCTCATCTGTACTCTTAACTTAGCATCCAAGTTGGAAAGAGGTTCGTCCATAAGGAATACCTTAGGATTACGAACGATAGCACGTCCCATAGCTACACGCTGTCTCTGACCACCGGATAAAGCCTTCGGCTTACGGTCTAATAACTTTTCAAGGTCAAGGATTCTAGCTGCTTCCTTAACTTTAATATCAATCTGATCCTTCGGAGTCTTTCTTAACTTAAGACCGAATGCCATGTTGTCGTATACAGACATATGTGGGTACAGAGCGTAGTTCTGGAATACCATCGCGATATCTCTGTCCTTTGGTTCAACGTCGTTTACAAGCTTGTCGCCGATGTATAATTCACCGGAAGAGATTTCTTCCAAACCTGCAACCATACGTAATGTTGTGGACTTACCGCAACCGGATGGACCTACGAAGATGATGAATTCCTTGTCTGCGATCTCAAGGTTAAAATCCTTAACTGCTACGAAGCCGTTAGGATAAACTTTACAAATGTTTCTTAATGATAAACTAGCCATTACAATTTCCTCCTAAAAATAATCGTGCCTCTCCTTAGGCACAGTTACATTTTAATTGTTTTTCCCTGAAATTGCTATTGAGTAAATCAACAAAATTAAAAAAATTATTTTGTCTATTTTGTATATTCGAAAAAAAATGCGGTTTTTTTTTGTGCAATACGGAAAATTTTAACCATTTTGTTTATCAAAATTGACGAAAATTTGGGGTTTCTGGCCTTATAATATAAAAACTGCCCGTATCTTTGCGTTTCTGCTTTGAAGATAGCGGACAGTTGTATATCTAAGCCTGTAAAGCAATGGCTTCAATCTCAATAAGCACATCTTTCGGCAAACGTGCCACTTCCACGCAGGAACGCGCCGGATATTCACCGGTAAAATACTTCGCGTAGATGCCGTTTACGGTCGCAAAATGCTCCATTTCTTTGATAAATACCGTCGTTTTGACAACGCGATCCGTACCGGAGCCGGCCGCCTTAAGCAATGCAGCCAGATTACCGATGGCCTGTTCTGCCTGCGCCTCGATACCTGCCGGAATCTCACCGGTAGCCGGGTTTACCGGGATTACACCGGATGTGAAAATCATACCATTCACTTCTATTGCCTGAGAGTATGGTCCGATGGCTGCCGGAGCCTTATCGGTTGCGATTACTTTTTTCATTATTATATCTCCTTCCGTTCAGCTTGTAGTCTTTCTTAAAACCGCGTTTTATCGGCTGCGGGTTTTCTTCGATGCGGATGGTTGTCTCGGTAATGGTTACCTTGCCGGACTTTAACAGACGCCCAATACCGCGTTTGAACGCCGCCTTACTCATCGCAAAATCTTTCTCAATCACTTCCGGAGCTGATTTGTCTGTGTACGGAAGCTCTCCACCGTACTGTTCGATGACCGCAAGAATCTTCTCTGCGTCCTCGTCCATCTGACGATACGCCTGCTGGCGGGTGCTAAGATACACCTTGCCGTCCTCGCGAATACCGACCACGCGCGCCTTGATTCGCTCACCAATCGCCATCTGTGTGTGCACTTCCTTTTTCGGAATCATGCCCTGATATTTGCCGTCAATTGCCGCAAATACACCGAATTCCTCATGTATCTGATATACAATCGCTTCGACCGCCTGGTCCTTTTCAAAAGTTGCTTCCACACTCAGGTACGGATACACCTTCATCGTCGCACAAAGGCGGTTACTTTTATCTGCGTAAACAGCCACGAGAATCTCATCTTCCGGCTGAATTTTGGTAATCTGCTCTTTAAATGGAAGAAACAGGTCTTTTTCCAAGCCCCAGTCAAGGAATGCGCCGATGCGGCTGATTTCTTTCACACGCAGCACACCGGTCTCGCCAATCGCCAATAGCGGTTTCCCTGTCGTCGCAATCAGGCGATCTTTCGAATCGCGATAAATAAACACTTCGATTTCATCGCCCACTTTCGTTCCATCCGGCACCTGTTTTTTCGGGAGCAATACTTTTTCTTCATTTGTTCCGACATAAATGCCAAAATCTGTTTCCTTTACTACGGTCAGTACCTGAACTTTTCCCAACATAATCATACGTTTTTCGTCCTCTTATTCTTTTTTGATTTTGCCCTTCCTTTGTATATCCGGGCAATTGTTTTTACGTATTATCTATACCATTCCTTGCTGCTTTTTTCAAGCAGTTTCCTCACAATTTATCACATTTTTCGAAATGCCACACCGGCGTAAATATTCCCTTCTTCGTCGCAGAGTGCCACATAAAATGTATCGCCGTCCAATTTTACCTGCGGATAAATCATATCGCCGTAAACTGCCGACTTTTTATATTCCGCACGCAACTCATATGTTTCAAACGCTTCCGGCAGATACTCGAGCGCCATCGTGATATATTTGCCGTTGTTTACGTGATTGTTTGTATCCAAATGACTCTTGCAAACTGCAAACGCAGTCATAGCTTCCATCTGCTCCGGCAGCTTAATCTTGCGTTCCACCTTCGGCATCTCAAGCGGCGATTCCAATGTATAGCGGCTCGCCACCTCTTCGGTAATCTTCGCCGGTTTGCCTGTCGTAATATCCACATACGCCCAAATAGTCGCTGCCTTTGCACAAATTTCACCGGTAGCATCGTAGATGGCAAAATTTCGGGTGCCAATCAATCCACGGAAACTCGTCGGCCAGGTGGCAATTGTAATTTCATCACCAGCCTTAATTCCCTTTTCATAAATCACGTGCCAGGAACTAAGCACCCAGGCATGCTTTATGCTCATCAAATATTCCACACCGACGCCCAACGATTCCGACTGAAAATCACTGCAATCCTGAAAATAATTAATTATACCGGCCTCATTGAGTCTGCCATGTGCGTCCACTTCCGAATATCGAACTTTACTTGTAAATACGTACATCTCTTTCCTCCATTTCACTTGATGAGCTTTGTAAAATACTTTGCGAAAAACAGAAAACCCTGAGGGAATTTCCTCAGGGTTACAACTGGGCTACAAGGATTCGAACCTTGAGATGCTGGAGTCAGAGTCCAGTGCCTTACCGTTTGGCGATAGCCCAATGTCAACGACAGAGTGTATTATATACGATTCTTTTCTATTTGGCAAGTCCTTTTTTTAGTTTTTTTTCAAAATTTTTTCGATTCTTTTCGACATCTTTCACAGATTTTCCACTTGTATTATTTCCCCTTTTATATTATGATATGGCTATAGGTTGAGCCATCTGTGCTCGTATATAAAAGGAGGATATTATTATGGCATACGTAATTACTGATGAATGTCTTAGCTGCGGCGCTTGTGCAGCAGATTGCCCAGTTGGAGCTATTTCCGAAGGCGATGACAAGTTCGTGATTGATGCTGATACTTGTATCGAATGTGGTGCTTGCGCTGGTACATGTCCTGCAGGCGCTATCGTAGAAGCGTAAGTGTCGCTGACATAGCTGAATAGTAAAAATGCCTTTCGGTCGCACAATGTGGCCGGAAGGCATTTTTTCTTGGCATAATATATATACATTATTGCTTGGTTGCATTAGCAAACTTCGTAAACTGCGGCAGCCATGTCAGCTTTACTGTGCCGACCGGGCCGTTACGTTGCTTGGCAATGATTACCTCCGCGACATTTTTCTCCTCAGTATCATGATTATAATAATCGTCACGGTATAAGAACATTACCACGTCGGCGTCCTGCTCGATTGCTCCGGATTCACGCAAGTCGGACAGCATCGGACGATGATCCGGTCTGCTTTCTACCGCACGGCTGAGCTGCGACAGTGCAACCACCGGCACGTTGAGTTCACGTGCGAGACCCTTGAGCGAGCGGGAAATATCCGAAATTTCCTGCTGGCGGCTTTCATTTTTCTTGCTGCCACCAGTCATCAACTGCAAATAGTCGATAAAGATGATGCCGATATCCTTTTCCATCTTATATTTGCGACATTTAGAACGCAGCTCACTGATGGAAATGCCCGGTGTGTCGTCGATGATAATTTCTGAATTGCCGATGATGTCGGCGCTCTCTGCGAGGCGCTCCCAGTCATCATCCTGCAAGTTACCGGTTCGGATGGCCTGCGCATCCACCTTCGACTCCTGTGAGAAGAGACGGTTGACAAGCTGTTCCTTTGACATTTCCAGGCTGAATACGGCAGCCGGAATCTTTTTCTTAATCGCCATATACTCCAGCACATTCAAAATAAATGCAGTCTTACCCATGGACGGTCTTGCCGCCACAAGAATAAAATCAGACGGCTGGAAGCCCGATGTCTTATAATCTAAATCAATAAATCCGGTTGGCAATCCGGTAACGCTGCCGCCGTTTCGTGCCGCAGCTTCGATTTTGTCAATTACATTCAGCACCACCTGCTGAATCGGCACATAATCCTGCAACGATTTCGTCTGCACAAGTTTAAAGACATTTTTCTCGGTAATATCGAGAATATTTTCCACCGAATCCTTGCCGTCATAGCACATTTTGCTAATTTCATCGTTATTTTTGATAATGCGGCGAAGCACTGCTTTTTCCGCCACAATTTCTGCATAGTATTTGATATTCGCCGATGTCGGAACCGTATTGACAATTTCTCGAATCACTTCAATACTGCTAATTTCCGGCGGTGCGCCCTTTTCCTGCAAGCGCTCCTGCACCGTGATGAAATCAACCGGCTTCCCATCATTATACAATTCAGTCATTGCTTCGAACAACATCCCATATTGTCTGCCATAGAAGTCATCTGCTGTCAGAATTTCCGCCGCGGCCGAAATCGCATCCGCGTCCATTAGCATCGAACCGATAACTGACTGCTCCGCTTCGATATTATGCGGTAAAATCCGCTTAATAACTGCTTCTTCCATTCGTTTCTCTCTTTCTTACTGCAACGTCACTTTTCGTGTTTACACGTTTATCGCTATGTTACTAAAGCTTTTAATCTTACTGCTGTGTTACCTTTACGCTTAACTTTCCGACAACATCTTTGTGTAGCTTGATGTTGACAATATGTGTACCCATCGTACGAATTGGCTCATCAAGCTGAATCTTCTTCTTATCTAAATCCAATCCAAGCTGCGCCTTTGCTGCCGTAGAAATTTCCTTTGTAGAA
The DNA here is from genome assembly GCA_015057275.1 of Lachnospiraceae bacterium. Lineage (GTDB taxonomy): Bacteria > Bacillota > Clostridia > Lachnospirales > Lachnospiraceae > SIG308. Next base: position 24,523 of record SVEO01000015.1, read on the forward strand.
ACCGACCCAAACGTACGGCCGCCTTCCCCCGCGCGAATCTTCACTTCCACCGAGAGTTCCTTTAATTTTTCTGCCATCTGCTTCGCATCATCAAGCTGTTGCTTTGCTACCTTTTCCGCATTTGCTTTTTGCAACTTCAAATTGTTTCTATTCTCATTGGTTGCCTCGATGCCAAGCTTTTTCGGCAGAATGAAGTTTCTTGCATACCCGTCGTTCACCTTGACAATCTGCCCTTTCTTCCCCAATGTTTTCACATCTTCCAATAAAATTACTTCCATATGTTACCTCCACTCATTGCATCTCACATACTATGTGCATCATTTTCATTCGCACAATTATTTTAAATCGCCGTCCTGAATCATCCCTTTTAATGTTTCTTTCAGCAAATCAATTGCCTGCTGCGCCGAACAGCCGGCAAGCTGTGCACCTGCCACGTTCAAATGTCCGCCGCCACCCAGACGCTCCATAATTACCTGGACATTGACATCATCCATCGAACGCGCACTTAGATAGATCTGGTCATTGAATTCGGTTGCCACAAAGGATGCGCGAATACCGTTGATGTTCAGTAGTTCGTTGGCTGCCTGCGCGCCGACAATCGTCGGACTTTCCACTCCATCCACCGGACAAATAGAAATCGCAAAACATCCGGCGAACACTTCCGCATTGCGCACCGCTTCCGCTCTGGCCTTGTACTCTTCCATGTTATCTCGGAACAATTTTCTCACACGCACCACATCGGCGCCCTTTCTGCGCAGGAATGCCGCCGCCTCAAACGTACGCACACCGGTCTTATTCAGGAAATTGTTTGTGTCAATCGTAATACCGCCATACAAAGCATCCGCCTCCTGCTGCTTCAAACGGATATCCGCAAACATATACTGGATAATCTCCGCTACCAACTCAGATGCCGAAGATGCATATGGCTCAATATATTTCAGCAACGCATTTTCAATAATTTCGCTGCTCTGGCGGTGATGGTCAATAACAACCACCGATTTTGTTCTCTTAAGCAATTCCGGGCATTCGGTATAGCTCGGACGATTTACGTCTACTACCACAACCAGCGTATTCTCATCAAGCAATTCCAATGCCCGCTGTCCGCCCACGAAAACATCGCTATCATAACCATATTCCGGTTGGAAACGGTCCACCATTGCCTTCATACTGCGGTTAACCTCTTCCAATACAATATGTGCCTGCTTTCCCATCAGTTTGGAAATGCGGTAAACGCCGATTGCCGCGCCGAGGCAGTCCATATCACTCAACTGATGTCCCATAATCAGCACCGAATCTTTATTCTGCATAATTTCGCGCAATGCCTGCGCCTTTACACGGGCTTTCACTCGTGTGCTCTTCTCCATGGATTCGGTATTGCCGCCGTAATACTTCACATTGTTTCCGGACTTTATTACCGCCTGGTCACCGCCGCGTCCCAGCGCCAAATCCATCGCCACGCGGGAATACTCGCAGTTTTCCAAATAATTTTCTCCGTCCAGCCCCATGGCGATACTAATGGTAACCCCCATCGAATTACCGATATTAACCGTCTTAACTTCTTCCAATAGCTCAAATTTATCTTCCGTCAACGCATTCAAATAGCGCTTTTCAATCAGTACAAAGTACTTGTCCTTCTCAAGCTTGCGCACAATACCATTGAAATTGGTAAAATACTTGGTAACTTTACGGTCAATCAGCGCTACGAGCAAGGAACGTCTCACCGACTCAATGCTCTCTAATGCCTCATCGTAATTATCAATATATACAAGACCGGTCATCAAATGACGATCATCTACTTCCTGTTGCAAATAATGGATGCGTGTCTCATCAAAGAAACTAATTGCCACCAGCCACTCGCTGTTATCATCAATACTTACAAACACATTGTCCTGCAAAAGTTCGGTAACATCCACTTTCTTTAGCACTGCACGAAATGTTTCGTCACCATATGACACCATAACATTACGCTCACTTTTCTCCATAGAAAGCACATCCTGAGTTATTTCCGGCAAAAAGTTTGTAATAGTGCTTTTGTTCTTTGATGCTTTCGGAAGCAGCTCTGCCAATGCACTGTTCATCCACATAATTTTTCCGTCACGGTCAAGCAAACCGTACGGAATCGCCAGATTTTCTAAAATCTTACGCTGTACCTGTGCATACTCAGTCGCAAAATTTACCATCTCCTTCAGGAGTGCCGGTCGATTCGTGCGATAGAGCAAAATCGCCGTCATAAGAAATGCTACCGAAATCGCAAAAAGAATCCATCCCATTTGCTTATTCACGGCATAGCATAGAAAGCTAAAAACAAACAGCACGACGCAGGCGATAAACGGAATTACCAATGCTCTTTTAATCGCGCCTTTTATCTTAATTCTTTGTTTCATTATAATGACCTTTCTTAATACAAATAGTGTTTTTACGAAATCATATAAAATATCAGAATACATTATAACACGCTTTTATCTAATTGTGAACAAAAAAATCGGGAAGTTCCAAAATATGGAACTTCCCGCATTATTTTTTGATTAGTCTAAGCTATATGGCATTAAAGCGATATGTCTAGCACGCTTTACAGCTACTGTTAAAGCTCTCTGATGCTTCGCGCAGTTACCTGTAATTCTTCTAGGAAGAATCTTACCTCTTTCAGATACATATCTCTTTAACTTGTTTACGTCCTTGTAATCGATTTCGCCGTTCTTATCACCGCAGAATACGCAAACTTTCTTTCTTCTGCGAACAGCGCCGCTTCTTCTCTTCATTGGAGAATCTGCTTTTTCACTCTTATTGTATGGCATGTCCAGTGACCTCCTATTCAAATATTTTAGTTAAATGGCAATTCCTCGTCTTCTACACCATCCGGGATATTTACAAATCCATCGCCAACGGCTCTGGATGGGTCCGGTCTGGATGACTGGTAACCGCCCTGATATCCGCCGCTTGTGTTGCCGCCTGCAGCAGCTTTACTCTCTGCAAACTCAATATTCTCAGCAACGATATCTGTTGTGTAGATTCTCTGACCGTCCTTGTTTGTGTAACTGCCAGTCTGAATTCTACCTTCCAATACTACCTTAGTTCCCTGATGAAGATATCTCTCAGCAAATTCGCCCTGTCTGCCGAACGCTACACAACCAATAAAATCGGCTGTCTGCTCGTTGCCATCACGTCTTGCTGCTCTACGGTCAACTGCCAGTGTAAATCTTGCAATGGCCATCTGATTATCCCCCTGGTTGCTGTAACGCACTTCAGGATCTCTTGTCAATCTTCCCATAAGGATTACTTTATTCATGTTCTGCTCCTATCTGCCCTTATCAAGCTAAAACCTTCATCTGATTTGTAACAATTTAGTGCTTCAGGCAATGATCAACGATGCAGAAAACCTCTCTGACATCGGTCTTTTCCCGATTGCCAAACCTACCTGCTAATTCTAGTTACGCTTCCTTAGCAACAATCAAATATCTGATAACGTTGTCCATGATGCGAACCTTCTGCTCGATTTCAGCAGGAGCATCTGCGCCAGCTTCGAACTGGATGAAGTAGTAATAAGCTTCTTTTGTCTTCTGGATTTCGTAAGCTAACTTTCTCTTACCTGTCTCCTCAACTTCGCCTACCACGCCACCGAAACGTGTAATGTAGTTCTTTACCTTTTCAACTGTGGCTGTTCTTTCTTCCTCTTCGAGCTTAACATTCACAACAACTGTCATTTCGTACTTGTTCATGTCTTTACCTCCTTTTGGTCTCTGGCTTTCTCCCTTACGAGAAAGCAAGGAATGTTATTTTTTCACAATTGAGGATTTTAACACAGATATTTTATTTTTGCAACCGTTAATTTGCCTTACTTCTTATTTTTTTACACTTTTTTCTACTATTTTTCTTGCAAGCATTACTTGATGCCCACATCCGCAGCATTTCAATCGAAAGTCTGCCCCCACACGCAGAATCTCCCACTCGTGATTTCCGCATGGATGTTGCTTTTTTAAGCGGATAATATCGCCAACCTGAAACTCCATATGCATGCCCTCCATATGTATTTCTTATTACTACTATCAACTTTCTATATGATTTAATAGTAACATAGCTGACATTTTTTCTCAACTGATTTTTCGAATTTGGTCACTGGAGTGCTTTTCAGCTTTGAAATATATATGCAGTAAGTGCCAGGCGAATTTCATCTCCTTCATGCAATTCCCATGGTTCAAACGGCATCAATTGTTCATCATTTACAAAGGTGCCGTTCGAAGAATTTAAATCCTCTACCCAAACTTTCCCTTCGGTCATCGATAATTTCAAATGTGTCCGGCTTATTCCTTCCTCGGCGACAACACAATCAACCGTGCTTTCATCTTTCCCTAAAACACACGGATATCTTCCAATATAAATCGTTCGCTTGCCACTTCGCAATGGAATAAGTTTCCCAACAGAATTATCACTTACATACGGCACCTCTTCTTCCGCCAATCGTAAGTTTGGTTCATTGTAATCATCCCATTTTTCTGCATTCCATTTTAAGTGAAATATCTTTTGAAAGAAATTCCTGCGATTTTCCGTCCTTTCTTCTTTTTCTTGTTCCTCTATCGGTATCGCATTATATGAAATTTGTTCCTCCGGAAAATATCTTTCCGCTGTCTGTAGCACTTCATCCTTTTCTGCACGGATTGAAATTCCTCGTTCTTTCATTTCCAGAAATTGCTCGAGCAAATCAATTGTTACTTCCATATCACTGCAAAATCGCTGTAACTCATATACAAACACTACATCCTGACGCTCTTTATAGTTCACGTGGTCGAGAATCCATTGTACGAACCCGTCTAGCTGTTTTGCAAAACACTCCCCGTCCCATGGTTCATAGCAAAAGCAAGCCTCCTCCGCCGCCAGCGCACGGTATATTCTACTCGGTTGCAGACACAGATGATTATAATCCAACAGATACTCTTCGATATTTCTTGCCGTTTGCACAATATTCGCAATTAACCTCTCGACCGTGCCCTTTCCCAGCTTTTCGCTTACATACAATTCCTCTAAGCTTTGCAGCCCGGATGTATCATAGTAAATATTTACATCCGTATCTTCCTGCACCCGTATTGCAGGAACTAATCCGCGAATCTGATTATTCTCTATCATTTTCATTTCAAAATGAATTATTTCTTGTCCATCTGCACGTTTCATTCTCTATTTTCCTCCTCACCTTCCATTCCTGAAATCAACGAATGAAATTTTCTCATCCACTGCGCAGCTTCTCTTTCTCGCAAGTCTTCCTGACAATTTTTTATATAGAGTTCGCTTGTTTCTCTGATTTTTTCAGTTGCACTCACTGTCAGTGAAACAGTTCCAACAAAAATAAAAATAAACAACATCATGATTACGCTTGTTTCAATTGTCACACTTCCTTTCATCCTCTTCGCCTTTCTTTTTAGAAATTGTCTACCCACTAATCACCAAAACACATAATGCTCCATATACAAAAGGCATCATTGGTAATCGACTCTTTTTCGTTACTTTTTTTAACACTAACAAAGCGCCTCCCACAATTACAATTGCAAGCATAGTCAAACAAAGAATAAAAACAAGTCTTGTGCCTCCCTGCCACAGGCCCATGGCAGTGATACACATACCATCACCGTATCCAATCCTCTCGCCACTTAAATACGCGACTACCAAAAACAGGATTCCGATGCTGGCACCGCTAAGAAGTTCTAAAACAGATGTTTTGCTATAAATTGCGGTCACACATCCGATTACAGCAAGAAAAATACAATATTTAAGAGATATTTCCTTCGTTTTTAAATCTTTCCATGCAATGTACGCCCAAAGAACCATTTGTATAACTAAATTAATCTTTTCAATCATTTTTCCTCCTTTGTTTCTTATTCCGAAGACTTCTTACATTTTGAACATATCGGATAAGATTCGGCTTCCTCAATCGTCAGCTTTTTTATTGCATGTGAAAGACTGCTGCAATTTGTATCGTAATGATACCTACTCCCATACTCCGTGACATATATGTTTGCTCTGTTTGCAAGTATTGAATCCGCACAAATCGAGCATTCCGAATACTTTCCTCCTATACTGTTTCGTAATGCCACAACCGCAGATGCCGGGTATGATTTAATTATCTTTGTTAAATATGTGCACTCCATCGATAGATGATACACACCGCCCGATGGCGTCATGTAGACATATCTTTCTTCTTTTCGAATCGCTCTGCCAATCCAACTGCGAAACGTTCCTGTCTGCATTCGTCTGCTACCCGAAAATAAGCCCAACAGATACGGAATTTCTCCTGTATATTCCGCAATCATACTACCTTCTCCGTTTTCAGATGAATAGGTTGATTGATAAAGCTCAAAACCTGAAATTCCATTTTCAATCTCATCTTGCTGTGTATATGTGATAAGTTCATCTTTGTATCTCCCATATATATAAGTCGAAAGTGCTGCTCCTGAAATAATATCAGCTACTGCATCCGGAATTTCGCCACTATAAAATTCTTCCCACTCAGCCACACTTTTCTCCGCCACACCCATTACAACCGACCATGATTTCCCCGTTTCTGTAAAAGCATTCTGTACTGCCATCTCAAAGCGAATCAACTGAAAATAATACAAAAAACCGGCAAAAATGAGTATAACAAATGGCATGATAAGTGCCGCTTCCACAGTTAAACTACCTTTCGCTGAGAGGACTCGGGAAAATGCTCTAAATATCGGTAAGGGAAATCGTATAATGGGGGTGTTGCTAATGTACTTGGAGAGGTACGCAGCTCTTTTTCGTTCACTATGTAATTGAAACTCAAAATGATTTGATAAATAGAGCATTTTCCAAAATCCTCCCTTCTGCTCTTAATTGGTGTACCCATATGAAAATAACGTTTTAAAAGAATGTTCTCCCGCAGAACTTACAAGTTGATTCGTAATCCATGTCCCAGAAAATAAAGTCGGTGTGTTATATTCAAAAAATCCTGTAGTAGCTGACACGCATTGGTTCATATGAAACTCTGCATTTACCTCTTCCTGTATTCTCTCTTGAATCATATCCATCATGCGATAAGTTTGTGTATTTCCATCTTTTAGTAATAGCAAAATTAGCAAATATGTATCATATTTAAATGTGAGAAAATCCTCTCCCGTTTCTCTATTTCCATCATCAACCTCTCCAAAAGTTTCTTTATGAAGATTTCCTAAGCCACTTAATGATAACTTCCAAGTATCACTTGTTTTAATCAACGCTACACTCTCACCAGCATATATTTTTTGCAAATCACAAATAGCTTCTCCGCCGGCCCATGTTGCCAGTAATAAAATTTGAATTGGAATTTGCAGCACCGGTAAGCCGATTGCTCCCGCAATTGCCAGTGCCGTAGCAGATGCCTCTTCCATTTTGACTGTATCCGTAAGCAAATACGCAAAATTAATTCCTTCTCTCATCAAAAAGATTTCCTGCATGACTTTACTCAAATTATCTTTGTCACTCGCCTGTCCTTCTAAAATATATTCCAGTTCATATTGAAGCCCGCCTTCCTTGCTTGCATCGAGAAAACTCTCAAAATACATTATATTGTAACAGGCCATTAATACGCGATTCCATTCATTATTCAAAAAAGCTTCCTGCTCCTTACTGACTGTCACGGAAGTAGTACTCGGCAATGCAGATGTGTCGATGACTGCATCAGAGACATCCTCTGCATCTTCAATCACAAGAGCAAGTACCCCATGATTCATCAATTCTGTTAATTCTTCCAACATTCCCTGTGTAAGATTACCACTGCCATTCTGTGCATATTCCTTTTCCTTAAAAACCAATCCGGCAACACTTACAGCCAGCTCTTTACATTCTTCAAGCACATCCTGATAGATTTCCTTAAGCTGTTCCTTTACGTAACTTTGCACCTCATCCCATACCTTTTCTTTTGTTTCCTCCAAAATACTGTCGAGTGATGGAAATTGTATTATTCTAATTTTTTCAATTATTAACGTCAATTCGTTTTCCAGCGTCACGAGTGCAGTAATTAGCTCTTTTCTGCCATAAAAATCGCTCTCTGTAATGGTAAAATTTTCGTTAATTTCTTCAAGCTGGCTTACTAATGACTCATACATTGTCATCGGCAACGTATCTTCCCAGCCTTTTAAAAATTCACTCAAAGATGCGGTCAACTCTTGTACTTCTTTTTGCTTTTCCTCAAATTGTTTAAGGGTTACTCGAACGGTACTTATTTGCTGTACAATCTTATTTAATTGTTGCAACATACTGCTTCTTTTACCGTCGATTTCCTTTTCAAATGCCTCCCATTGTTTGCTTGTTAATTCTTCTGCCTGTCCGATTTTTTCAAAAATACTTTTCAACGTATTGTCCCACTCCATATACGCACTATGAATTGTCGACTGAAAACCTTTAACTTGATTTACTCCATCTTTGATATTACTTAAAATACCTCCAACCGTTTCAAACAGCTCCTGCCCTTCCTGCATTTTCTCTGAAAACTCACGCACCGCCGAAGTTTGTGCTTCTATATTTTTTAAGTTCCATATATCATTTAACACCTCCCCTCCGATTCTATATGGAACTATATCTCTGACTTGTTTCAGGAAATTCAAGCCACCTTCATCTGTCGCATAGGTTTTATCCTCGATAGACACGCCTGACAGTTCCATGCGCAAAATGCATGATTCATTCGTTACCTGCTCCTTTCCATAGGTAAGAAGTTCGGATTCCATCAATGTATCATTCTCCCAGTAGTAAAGCACACCAAACGTTTCTGCCAATTCTTTTGCGTACTTTGAATATGCTGATAAAACCGCCAATTCACTTTTCTGATATGCATTCGCTCGCAACGCATGTACGCGGGATAATTCCAGCATGCCAAAAATCAATGATAACATTACAAAGAAGGCCATCGCAAAGAAAATGGAGATACTTCCTTTTTTCCCTTTTCCCATGCTTCCTCCGCTCATTAAAATTTACTGATTGCAGTTTCAATGTCATCAAATATATCACTTAAAATGCCGGTAATTTGCGATTTAAAAATCAAAACCAACCCTACAAGTACTACGATAATCAATACAACCTCAATCACACCCATTCCATCTTCGTTTTGCCAAAATTTCTTTAAATAGTTCATCTGTTTTTCCTCCTCTTTTATAAATTCATCTTCATAAATGCTGGCACCAGTACCATTATTAAGAGCAATACAAGCAACATCCCCATTGGAAAAAGCAATTTTGAATTCAATTCTTCGCCTTTTTTTCTAATACTGTTCCGTTGCTGCTGCATTGCTTCTGACGCCTCGTGATATAGCATTTCAGAAAATCCGCGGCTTCCTCGCTTAATATTTTGTTCAAGTAACCCAGTCAGTCGGGCAAAATTTGTGCCGCCGCATCGCTTTCCGAATTCAATGAACGCAGTTATCTCTGACATACCATTTCTTACTTTTCTTAACGCAAGCTTCATTTCCGAAAATATGTATCGTTTTTTATCTCCACGCTTTTCATAGCTTTGTACAAGCTTCTCCCACGCGTTATATATACTTATGCCAGCCTCCTGTAAAAGTGCAATTCGCAATACAATCTCACTGTAGTCCCGCTGCAACTCCTCATTACGCTTTTTCATCTGTTCTGCTAAATCTTCTTTTTGTTTAAACCAAATGAGTACAGCAATCACTGTCCCAATCAGCATAATAATCAGTTCAGTATTGTTGCTTTCTCGGAGAAATTTTAATTTTTCTCCACCCAGTTCGTTCGGCAGATCAACATTCGCTTCATATACACGCTTGTCATCATCTATGTACGCTTGTATCTTCTCTGCCAAAATTTCTTTATCTGATTTCTCTGGTGGCATAAGTGTGATTTCAAAGGATGCTATCTTTTCATAGTCCTCACAACTGAGTGTAAGATACAGCGTTCCCTCTACCGGTGTTTCCACACCTTCCAATGTTCCATCATAGTTGATATATTCTCTACACGAGGATGCCCAACTCGCCTGTACCGTGACTTCACCAACGATAATCTCATCCACGAAGTTTAATTTCTTCGAAATATGTTCAAATGTCTCATTCTCTGCCAGCACTAGTTTTTGTGCCTGCTCGTAAGCGTTATCTAAAATTTTCTCAACTTCTTGTTCCGTGAGCTTCTGTGGATTAAGTGTAATCGTAATTTCCTGTGTTTCATTTTCTGTTACAATCACTGCCGTTACCTCGGAACTCCGCTTCCCGGCTTGTGGGCGCATAAGACTTTTAAGCACAGAATCTCCTTGCTGCCATTCCACTACCATGCTAAAAAACAGTGTGAACAGTATGCAAAGCATACCATTCGTAATCCGCTTTACATAGAACAAATAACACTCACTACGCACATCTTCTTTTCCGTTTAGCTTTCCGAGACTATCCATCAATCTTCCTTTTGCATACAATTTCCTTCTCCCAAGCTTATCTATAAAAAAACACGCCGCTCCATAAAACATCCGCATCGGATGCTCCTTTCGTTCGAGCCCTTTTTTCCATATAAACTTATATGGAAGAAACAATAAAAGAACTGCTACATATGCAAAAAATAAAATTGTCATCTAACCTCCTTATTGCTCCAACGCCGAAGTAATCATACGGTCTGCCAAGTACACTGCCGCCAAATAAACTGTCAGACATATACTCATAAAAATCACGCCGAACAAACTTCCGTAAATTCCGTCAAAGAATCCCGGGGATGATACATTCAAATACAACAACATAGCAAGCGGCATAATTTGCATTATATTCTGCTCTACACGTTTCCCGTGAATATACGTTTCGGTCTCTTCGCGCAGCTCCATCATTTCCTGTATACTGTCAGCCGTAATTTTTATAATACGAACCAAATTCCCTCCGTTCATCTTCGCAGTCTGAAAAATTTCTGCAAACAATGCAATCTCTTGAATCTGTGTCCTTTCGCCCCATTGATAAAATAGCTCATCCATCTGCCGGTCATACTGCAGTTTCTTCTGCATGAGCGCCAGTTCCGTTGTTACCGCACTTTCTTCTCCGTACAGGCTTAAGAATTCCTGATGTATTTCCTTAATGCTATTTTCCACAGACTTTCCTGCCATAACTGAAGACGATAAATACACTAAAAACTCTTTGAATTCTTTGCGCAATTTTCTTCTTTCTTGCTCGCGGCGTTTTGTCTTTCGCCACCGATAAAACACGCAACAGACCGGTATTAAAAACGGAATTGCAAACACACTGTGATAAAACAGCCACGCCAATGCCAACATCAAAAGTACTCCCATCGCAATATCCTGAATTTTATGCTTTATAGTCCTGCCTCCTTCCACTTTCCACGATTTTGAAACGCATTGTCTGTTTTTTGCAACCTTCCGGTAACTTTACCTTTCTTCCTTTCTTCTTCCACAAACCGGTATAACGGTGTTACCACAATTTCCCCCTCCCGAATCCCCTGAATCTCTGAAATTTCCAGCACTTTTCTTGAACCATCCTGCAATCTTCCAAGGTGGATTAAAATATCAATTGCCGTAGCGATTTGATTTCGAATCGCAGCCAATGGCAACTCGATTCCCATTAGTACCATCGTTTCCATGCGCATCAGCATATCTTTCGCCGAATTACCGTGGCCGGTGGAAAGCGACCCATCATGTCCAGTCGACATAGCCATTAACATCTCAATCGTCTCCTCGCCACGTACCTCTCCGACAACAATCCGATCTGGACGCATACGAAGTGACGCTTTTATCAACTGCCTCATTGAAACTTCGTTCTCGCCCTCTGTGTTCGCCTGACGTACTTCCATTCGTACTAGATTTTCAATATTCTGCAGTTGCAATTCCGCTGAATCTTCAATTGTAATAATTCGTTCTGCTGCCGGAATATGCGCAGAAAGTGCATTTAAAAACGTAGTTTTTCCTGAACCGGTACCTCCGCTGATAAAAATATTATATTTTGCACATACAAGCTTTTTCAAAAATTCGGCTGCTTCCTCCGTTATACTGCCAAGCGCAACTAGTGCGTTTAAATCCAGACGTGACTTTGGAAATTTTCGAATCGTCAAAATAGCTCCGCCGAGCGAAACCGGCGGCAATACAACATTCACACGTGAACCATCCTCTAACCGTGCATCCGCAATTGGACTGGCATCATTCACTCTTCGGTTTACCTTGGAAACAATCTTTTGGATTACCTGCTGCAACCTTTCTTCAGACGGAAAACATTCATCGTGACGGTAAATCTTGCCGTTTTTCTCTATAAAAATGTCTTTGGCTCCATTCACCATAATTTCTGTAATTGCTTCGTCCTCCAGCAAACTTTGCAAAATATCTAATCCTCGTATACTCGAAAAAATCCGCTGTTGCAGCTTCATACGTTTTTCAATCGTTAAATACGATGTCTGCTGATATTTTTTCAATACATCTGCAATTTTTTCCTTGATGACTTCATCCTCCGGCTCTATGGACATATCGAGTTTTTCTAACACCTGATTTCTTAAATAATCTAACTCATTTCCATCAATATCCGCCATATCAACCGCCTCGCATCACATTTCTTACATAATCACCGACTTCGCTGGCGAGTAACGTCTGAAAATAGTTGTGCGAAACCGGTACGCGCCAAATCGGCATGTAAACGAGCTCCCGGTTCTCCAAGAGTTCCTCTTTGCCGGTCTTATAAACAAAGGTTTCCCATTCCCGCAATTTAATTTCCGCATATTTTTCTCGCAACATCGGCTGATAAATCTTTTCACATTGCTCCAAAACGCCAAAAATTTCTGCTACTACATTCCCGATGTCTAGAACAACATACTCATATTCGCCGCAATTTACCAATTGCAAGAAGAATTTTTCCCATTCTTTTCCCGAAATACAACACAATTCTCTCGCATCTGCAATCGGCAAAATAAAATCAAGTTCTCCCACCCTTTGCCTAATTTCGCGCAAAAAACTTGTCAGTCCTTCCGGTTTTTCCTTGTACATGCAGATTAAATCCCCCACATTACGCCCATTTCTCTCTTCGAGCAACTCACTGAGTCCCGAATATTCATCTGTGCACAGAAACAATGTCTTTGCTTTTTTCGCCACATTCATAGCATAAAGCATGGCGAATGTCGTTTTTCCACACCTCGACACAGGAGAATATATACCAATGAGACTTGCCCTGCGTCCGCCACCCATCAACACCTGAATCGGCGGATATCGTTCCTCATAACATTTTATTACCTCACTTAAAATTTCCTTTGCAGACTGATACTTGTTTATCCACAACATTGATGCCTCTGGTGTGAAAAATGTTCCATCCTGCAAAACAACCAACTTGCCTACGGCTTTCTGCCTAATAGCGTCCGACAAATCTGCTGCCGGAATAAGGCATAAATATTGCATATCTTTCTCCAGTTCATTAAGGAGTAGTTCTTCTTTTGAAAATACTACCAGCTGAAATGGTAGCCGTTTACGCTTGCGAATATATTCCGCCATACGTCCCCGATAACAATCGTCTCTGTCATAGAAAATCAGTTTTCCTTCATTTACCATTCCGTTTTCCTCCTCTGTCTTGCTCGTGTTGTGGATTATAGCACCTGACTTTTTCTTTGTCTAGTCCTTTTTATTTGTGCAATGTTACATATTGCTTTAAAATCTCCTTATTCCCTTCCATATGTCACACCGCATTTCTCAAAGCATTCATCAATTTTTTGCATCAAAAAAGAGCCTTCCTTTCTACATTTTTGTACAAAAGAAGACTCTTTTTCTATTTTATGTGACAATGCAAAATTAGAGTAAAATTTTTTTAATTTTTTTTCATTTTGCGTCGCATATTATTACATCTTGTCGAAAATATCACTTACACAGCCATAAATCAGCAATAAAAGTGCCAGAAAGGCAATTGCAATCAATATCCCGAACTTCAAATATTCACTTTACACGCGGTTGTAATTGATGAGACAACCCTTTAAAATGATTTCTCTCTCATCATCAGTCAGCTCGCCGAGACGAAGCTCGATTTCAACCAATTCATCCTTTACCACATACGCCTTAATCACTTCATCCTTGTTCTTCACTGCTTCTGCAATGTTCGGTACGAAGATGTAGTCACCGTTAGCGAACGGAAGCTGCTCATCCGCAAAGAGGAATGGCAACATACCCCAGTTAATCAGGTTGGAACGGTATCTCTTTGTGGCGTAGCTCTGCGCAATGTTTGCCCAGCCGCCAAGCACTTTCTGACAGGAAGCAGCCTGTTCTCTTGCGGAACCGTCGCCCGGCTTTACTGCGTAAATGGTGGAGCCGATACCTGTGTTCTTGCAGGAAACGCCTTCGAAGCTTGCCTTAATCTTTTCCATAATCGGTTCCATCTCAGGCAATGTTTCGCATGGACACTCACCAGCTTCTCTTGCCTTTTCTGCCTTCTGCACTTCTTTGGCTCTGCCAACGTAAGCCGGATCCTTTCTGGATAAAGCAAACTCCGCAAGGCCGAGCGGATTGGAGCGGTAAGAAGATGTCTCACCGGACGGAATTAATTCGTCCGTTGTCGTAACCGGGTCATGAATCTCGGAAACAACCTTCAACAATAAGTTGTCAGTCAATTCAACCATTGCCGGCCAGTCCTTGATGTTCGGACCGAGCTTGATTTCCGTTGCCGGATCAGCCACACCCTTGGAATCAAATACGCGATTTGCGTAAATACTCTTATCAAATACATACTTCTTGTTCTTGTATTCAACGTCAATGTCGGTCGCTGCGGTCAAATAACCCTTGTTTGCTGCAGTCGCCGCAATCGAACGAGCATCCATAAGTGCAACAGAGGAAATCTGTCCATTCTGCAGCTTAGAACCTTCACGGTTCGGAAAGTTTCTTGTCGAATGACGAATACTGAACGCATTGTGTCCCGGTGTGTCGCCTGCACCGAAGCAAGGACCGCAGAATGCAGTCTTTAAAATCGCACCGGACTGTAAAATGTCAGCAGCCGCTCCATTCTTAATAAGTTCCATATAAATCGGGGTACTTGCCGGATATACACTTAATGTAAATTCATCTGCACCGATGTATTTGCCCTGTAAAATATCTGCTGCTGCACAAATATTTTCAAAACCACCGCCGGCACAACCTGCGATGATACCCTGATCCACGTACAATTCGCCGTTGCGAACCTTATTTTTTAATGTGAAATCAACCTTACCATCAAGGCTTACGAGTGCTTTCTTTTCGCAATCCTCAAGGATATCCATCAGATTTGCCTTTAATTCTTCAATCGTGTAAGTGTTGCTTGGGTGGAACGGCATCGCAATCATCGGCTTAATCTTGCTCAAATCAACCGTAACCAAACCATCGTAGTAAGCCACCGGACCCGGATTCAATTCTTTATACGCATCCACTCTGCCGTGAATATCGTAGAATTCCTTCACTTGGTCGTCCGTTCTCCAAATAGAAGACAGACATGTGGTTTCGGTTGTCATAACATCCACACCGATACGGAAATCAGGACTCATATTAGAGATACCAGGACCTACAAATTCCATCACCTTATTGTTTACAAATCCATTTGCAAATACCGCACCGATAATTGCCAGTGCAACGTCCTGCGGACCAACGCCCTTCTGCGGTGCACCGGTCATGTAAATCGCGATTACGCCCGGCATGTTGATATCGTAAGTCTGGTTTAGCAACTGCTTCACTAACTCAGGACCGCCTTCACCCATCGCCATCGTACCTAACGCACCATATCTTGTGTGACTATCAGAACCGAGAATCATCTTGCCGCCGCCGGCTAACATTTCTCTTGCATACTGGTGGATAACTGCCTGGTGAGGCGGAACATAAACACCGCCATACTTCTTTGCGCAAGAAAGACCAAACATATGGTCATCTTCGTTAATGGTTCCACCAACCGCACACAAACTGTTGTGGCAGTTTGTCAGCACGTAAGGAACCGGGAACTTCTGCAAGCCCGATGCTCTTGCAGTCTGAATAATGCCAACGAAAGTAATATCATGTGATGTTAAGGTATCAAACTTAATTTGTAATTTTTCCATGTTGCCCGACGTGTTATGGGATTCTAAAATTCCATATGCAATCGTTTGCTTTTTTGCTTCTTCCTTGGAAATTGCAGTACCCAATTTTCCGGCAAGAATCGCTTCACAATCTCTTGTATCTTCTACGATTTCAGTACCATTCAACAGATATACTCCATTTTTATTCAACTGAATCATTTTATTTCCTCCTATTATTATATTTCATCATCAATGTCACAAAAGAATGTTTTCATCCATCCTTTTCCCGTCTCTTATTATATAGTCATCTGTTCAGTATTGCAATCTTTTTTCTTGAAAACAATATTGCTTTTTCCGCAGTAATAAGCTAAAATCAACTCATCTTAGTTAAAAATCGAAAGGATGTGGCCCGCATGAGCGAACAAAAAAAAGCTCTTGTATTATTTAGCGGCGGCGTAGATAGTACGACTTGCCTCGGACTTGCCATCGACCGCTTTGGCAGGGAAAATGTCATTCCGCTCTCCATTTACTACGGTCAGAAGCATACAAAAGAGGTTGACGCTGCGCGAGCAGTATTGCAACATTATCATATAGAAGGAATTACGCTTGATTTAACAGAGATGTTCGCATTCAGCAACAGCTCGTTGCTGGTACATTCGGATGATGATATTCCGATGGAATCTTACGATGAGCAGCTTAAGAAAACGAATGGCACGCCGGTCAGCACTTACGTACCATTCCGCAACGGCTTGTTCCTGTCAGCCGCAGCAAGCATTGCACTTTCCAAAGAATGTTCATACATTTATTATGGCGCCCATGCAGATGATGCTGCTGGCAGCGCCTATCCGGATTGCAGCCCGGAATTTAATACTGCGATGAACACTGCTATTTACGAAGGCAGCGGCAAACAGCTTTCTATCATCGCTCCGTTTGTTGGCATGCCGAAATCTGAAATCGTGAAACTCGGCCTTACATTAAAGGTACCTTACGAGCTGACTTGGAGTTGTTACAGCGGTGGCGATGTCCCGTGTGGAACGTGCGGCACTTGCATCGACCGACAGCGCGCCTTTGAAATCAACGGCGTTACTGACCCGGCACTTGCCTGATTTATATTTTCATTTTGATCGATGAATGAATGGAGGTTTTATATGAGTAGAAATAAAGAAGAACTGGGCGAAATCACCCAGCTCGGCAACCAAAACACCAAATATTTAAACGACTATGCGCCGGAAGTTTTAGAAACATTCCCAAATAAGCACCCGGACAACGACTATTTTGTAAAATTCAACTGTCCGGAATTCACAAGTCTCTGCCCGATTACCGGGCAGCCGGACTTCGCAACCATCTACATTTCCTACGTTCCGGGCGAACGCATGGTGGAAAGTAAGTCCTTAAAGCTTTATCTTTTCAGCTTCCGCAATCATGGTGATTTCCACGAGGATTGCATGAACATCATAATGAAAGATTTGATTCACCTGATGGATCCGAAATACATCGAGGTTTGGGGCAAATTCACCCCTCGCGGCGGCATTTCCATCGACCCATACTGCAACTACGGCAGACCGGGCACCCGCTGGGAAGAAGTTGCCTGGAACCGTCTTGCAAACCATGATTTGTATCCGGAAAAAGTGGATAATCGATAATTATATCCAATATTCAAAAGCTCCGACAATAGAGTGATGTCAAAAAAATTGCATCCTCCGTATAGTTAAGATCCTACGGAGGATGCAAATAATAATCTGCTTACTTATTAACAAATTTAACAGCGGTACCGTATACAATAACCTCTGCCGCTCCCTGCATGACAGCCGCAGATGCATATCGAATATTCACAACAGCATCTGCACCAAGTGCTTCGGCTTCGGAAACCATTCTTTTTGTGGCAAGAGCTCTTGCTTCGTTCATCATTTCATTGTAGGATTTTAATTCTCCTCCCACTAATGTTTTAAAACTCTGCGAAATGTCTTTCCCGATATGCTTTGATTGAATTGTGCTACCCTTGACAAGACTTAACATTTCCAGTTCTTTTCCGCTGATGTAATCAGTATTTACTAATATCATCTTCTTCACCCTTCCTTATTTCATTTATTCTTTCTATGCAAACCTTGACCATTATTGATGATAATACTAGTAGGATAAAACCGAACGCATATCTCCATAGATTATCTAGCAATGCAATGAAAAAGCCAAAGTAAACAACACAATAAAGTATTATGATGATTGATACTACAATCGGCGCAATCATTTTACTTCGATGAGATTTCAAATTTATCACCTCCGCAACTCCTAATTTATCTCCCAAATCCATTTGGAAAAGTATATCACAAAAATGTGAATATTTCCACTATTTACCCAGCACTTTATTATTAGTCGCCGCCACCCCTCAAAGGGGTGGCTCGACTCGCTGGGTATAACCCCTTGACACCGGACAGCGTCTCAAGGCGCCCAGACTTTCTCTTCGTTCAAGTCACTATTGCACTTGACGCGTTGCTTA
>SVEO01000027.1 GCA_015057275.1 Lachnospiraceae bacterium
TTTAGGCATAAAGGCCTCCTTCCTAATCAGGCAGATGACTAACTAATTATATACCTTTGCAAAAGTAACTGCTAGTTTGCAAGGGCAAATGTAGAGAAAAACTTGCAATTAAAAATGCAATTAACGATTTTGTCAATTATTTACCCGTAAAACCGCTTCAATTATACCAACATTTTGTTAAAAAAATTGCAAAAGAGAGCATGTCATGTGACATGCTCTCTTAGCGTTATGCTTTCTTAATTACATTATCTTTATTTTTAAATATGCTTTCGCTTGGAACAACGCCACGAACACAGGAGAGCGGGTAAATGTTGCTGTTTCGTCCGATAACCGTACCCGGATTCAGCACGGAATTGCAACCAACCTCAACAAAATCACCGAGCATTGCACCAAACTTTTTCAAACCGGTTGCAATCTCTTCCTTTGTGTCATAAACATCCTTTACAACAACCAAAGTCTTGTCAGACTTCACATTCGATGTAATGGAACCCGCACCCATATGCGACTTATAACCAAGAATGGAGTCGCCGACATAATTGTAATGCGGCACCTGTACGCTGTTGAAAATGATAACATTCTTTAATTCCGTGGAATTTCCCACAACAGAGCCTTTGCCAACAATTGCGCTACCTCGAATAAACGCACAATGACGAACTTCTGCATCCTCATCAATAATAAGCGGCGCATTCAAACATGCGGTCGGAGCCACCTTTGCGCTTTTTGCAACCCAGATATTTTCTCCACGCTGCTCAAACTTTTCCGGATCAAGCGTCGGTCCCAGCTTTTTTATATAATCGCTGATTCCCTTAAGCGCTTCCCATGGATAAGTAAACCCTGCCAGATAATCGCCTGCGATGGACTCTTCCAATGTATATAAATTACAGATTTTTGCGTTTTCCATGCTTATAACACACCCTTTTCTACGCAGAGGCTTAATGCATCTTCATCCGCAATCACGATGCAGTCCTCATGCAACTGTAAAATGGATGCCGGAACCTGTGGCTTCACCGGACCAAAACATGTGTCATAAACAGCCTGCGCCTTTGCCTTGCCATTTGCAAGCAAAAGAACCTTCTTCGCCGACATAATATTCTGAATACCCATCGTATATGCCTGTGTTGGAACCTCGTCGAGCGACGCAAAAAATCTTGCATTCGCCTGTCTTGTATCTTCTTCTAATGTCACAAGATGCGTTCCCTTAACAAACTCATCACATGGTTCGTTGAAACCAATGTGCGCGTTTCCACCGATACCGAGAAGCTGTAAATCAATACCGCCCAACTCTTTAATCAACTGATTGTATCTTTCGCACTCAGCTTCGCCATCGTCCACAATACCCTTCGGTACATTTGTGTTTGCTTTGTCAATATTTACATGGTCAAACAGATTTGTATTCATAAAATATCTGTAGCTCTGGTCATGGTCGCCGGTAAGTCCCTTGTATTCATCTAAGTTCACCGTTTTAATTTTAGAAAAATCAAGTGTTCCTTCTTCATAACCTTTGATTAAACCCTGATATGTGCCAACCGGTGTTGAACCTGTTGCCAAACCTAATACTGCGTCAGGCTTTAAAACAACCAATGCGCCGATAATATCCGCCGCTTTTTTGCTAAGTTCCTCATAGTTCTTTGTTTTGATAATAATCATGTTACTACCTCCTGAAAAATTTTATGCTGTATGACCTTGCTTTTTAATTACCTCAATTACTTCGTCTACATAAGCTTCACATTCTTCCAATGTAGCAGCCTCAACCATTACACGAATAACCGGCTCTGTACCACTTTCGCGGACAAGGATTCTACCGTCATCACCGAGCTTTGCGGCAACTGCATCAACTGCAGCAATCACAGCTGCATCTCCGCGTGCTTCTGCTTTACTCTTAACCCTAATATTCTTAAGTACCTGTGGGAAAATCTGCACCGGTTCCGCAAGCTGTGACAATGTCTTTTCCTTTGCAAGCATTGCCTCCATCAGCTTAAGTGATGTCAAAATGCCATCACCGGTGGTCGCATATTTACTGAAAATAATATGCCCTGACTGTTCGCCGCCGATACGGTGTCCGTTCGCAACCATATTTTCATAAACATATTTGTCACCAACGGCTGTTTTTTCGTAAGCAATTCCCGCTTCGTCAAATGCCTTATATAAACCAAAATTTGACATTACCGTTGTAACAACTGTATTATTTATCAGTTTTCCTCGCTCCTTCATATACGTTCCATATATGTAAAGCGTCAAATCACCATCAATAATCTTGCCGTCGCCGGATACAGCCATACATCTGTCTGCATCGCCATCATAAGCAAAACCAACATCTAAGCCATTCTCCACTACATATTTCTGTAAAACTTCAATATGAGTCGAGCCGCAGTTTGTATTAATATTTAATCCATCCGGATTCGCATTGATTACATAAGTCTGTGCGCCGAGTGCATCAAATACATTTTTCGCAATCTGCCAAGCACTACCGTTGGAGCAGTCGAGACCTACTTTAACGTCTCTAAAGGAATGCATCGCCAGAGAAATAAGATAACCGACATAGCGGTTTCTTCCTGCTACATAGTCAACCGTACGACCGATTTCTTCCTTTGTAGCAACCGGCACTTCACCGATTTCACCATCAAGGTAAGCTTCTATTTTGAGAATCGTTTCCTCATCCATTTTTTCGCCCTGTGCATTCAACAGCTTGATACCATTGTCATAAAACGGGTTATGGCTTGCGGAAATCATAATGCCGCAATCAAACTCATCAATCCTCGTTACATAAGATACGCTCGGTGTCGTCGTAACATGCATCAAATACACGTCTGCACCGGATGCAGTCAGACCGGAAACCAACGCATACTCAAACATATAGGAAGAACGTCTCGTATCCTTACCAATAACAACACGACACTTCTTTCCATTATTTTTTCCGTAGTACCAGCCCAGGAAACGTCCGATTCGAACTGCATGATCATATGTCAAATCAATATTTGCTTCCCCACGAAAGCCATCTGTTCCAAAATACTTTCCCATCTTTACTCCTCCTTCAGCTAAGAGTGTGGTAATTTTTGACGAAATTATTTTAGCACTATTATATTCATCTTGCAATAAAAAAATTTTTCCAAAAAAAATTTTTTGAAATTTGAAAAAAAATATTTCCCATATGAAGATTTTGTGATAAAGTAATTACGTTCATTTACCAAATGTGGGTAAATTTAAAAATCATCTTGTGCATAAGGAGATTCAAACGATGAAAAAGATTTACGAAGGTAAGACAAAAGACGTGTACAGCCTTGACAATGGCAATGTAATGCTCAAGTTCAAGGATGATTGCACCGGCAAAGACGGTGTATTTGATCCGGGCGAGAACAGCGTCGGATTAACAATCGAAGGTATTGGTAAGGCTAACCTTGAAACATCGATTCACTACTTCGAGCTTTTAAAGGAAGCCGGCATCAAGACTCACTATGTAGGCGCTGATGTTGAAAATGCTACTATGGAAGTTCTTCCGGCAACAGTATTCGGTCACGGCTTAGAAGTTATCTGCCGTTTGGTTGCTACCGGCAGCTTTATCCGCAGATACGGCGAATACATCGAAAACGGCACTGCTTTAGAAGGCGGCTACGTTGAATGTACATTTAAAAACGATGCTTTAGGCGATCCGCTCGTAACAGGCGAAGGTCTTGCCGCACTCGGCATCATGACACCGGCTATGTTCGAAAGCATGAAGGAACAGACATTAAAGATTACAAAGATTGTTGCTGACGATTTGAAGTCCATCGGTTTGGATCTGTGGGATATCAAGTTCGAATTCGGCTACAACAACGACGAAGTCATCCTCATCGACGAAATCGCATCCGGTAACATGAGAGTTTACAAGGGCGACCAGATCGTTGAACCGGTTGAGTTAACGAAGTTAATTTTGAATCGATAGTAAGCCGAGCAAAAGGTAAAAAATAACGCTCCGCGAGTTTACTCGTGAGAGCGTTTATTTTTTGCCTTTTATTGGGCGCGTTTCTAAACTTTATTTACTTTTCAGCCTCAACTCACCCATCTACTTCAGCAAATACACAAAGTACGCTGCATAGCCAAGCAGCATCACGATACCCCAAGGTCTTCTTAATTCCATTTTGCGGAATACGGCAATCCACAGCAGAACGCCTGCTGCTACCGCGATGATGCCATCCACGATGAAGCTCGATACATACGGAACCGGCGTGATAAGTGCGGATGTTCCGATTACGAACAGAACATTGAAAATATTGCTGCCGACGATGTTGCCGATAGCGATGTCGGCATTGCCCTTTCTGGCGGCGGTCACGGACGTTACCAACTCCGGCAACGAAGTGCCGAGCGCAACAATGGTCAGTCCGATGAACCGGTCGCTCATCCCGAGAATCTTGGCGATGGCGGTCGCGGCATCGACGGTTACATCACTGCCCCAAACGATGATAACGCCACCGATGATAGTGAGCAAAATGAGCTTCCATGTGCTCATCGTCACTTCTTCCTCTTCCTCATGGCCTTTCTTAGCAAGGAAATATAAATACACCAGATAAACAATGAACAGACTCCAGAGAATCACGCCTTCAAGACGGCTGACTACTTCACCAGTAGAACCCAGCCATATGAGTACAACACTGATGCCCAGCATAAACGGAATTTCTATCTTTAGTGTCGATTTCTGAATGGCTACGGATGTAATTACCGCAGTCAATCCCAAAATAACGAGAATATTTATAATATTACTACCCCATACATTCCCGATGGCAATATCTGCACTGCCCTTTAACGATGCTGTTACACTTACAGCCGCTTCCGGTGCGCTTGTGCCCATCGCTACGATGGTTAGCCCTACAACCAACTGCGGAATGCCCATCTTTCTGGCGATGCCGGCTGCGCCGTCCACGAACCAATCAGCTCCATTAATCAGCATCACAAAGCCTGCTGCCAACAGTACTAGTTGTAAAAATATCATGTTTGCCTCCATTCCGAAGTGTTCACACTTCTTCCTTATCTGAGCAATAAGTGTCGTCCCCATCGCATAGATTGAGGGTTTGCTCAACTTATACCTTTTATACTTATAACATATAAGCTGAAAAAAAGCTATCCATTTTCCGTTATTTTAATAAAACACAATTTTTTACCAGCCCATTTCGTCGCACATTGCACCAATGGCGCCGCCGATGGCCACAATCAGGATGACCGGCAAAATGGCCGGAACCGGATTTGCGCTCATGTGAAAAATTACCAGCACAAAGACTGCACACACCAGCGCTGCTGCCGCGCACAAAACAGCTCCGAAAACGGACATGCCGCCACGCTTTGCCACTTGACTCCTTCTGCTTCTATTTCTTTTGTAATTGTTTCTATGATACATTGCCATAAATCACACACTCCTTTGTTTTTTGTTTTTTGTTATGTGTGAATTGTAGCATGCCGCATGTCCAATTTTACGGACTTGCCTGCATGTTGGCACTTCCGTTAATTGCATTTTTAATTGCAAGTTTTTCTCTACATTTGCCCTTGCAAACTAGCAGTTACTTTTGCAAAGGTATATAATTAGTTAGTCATCTGCCTGATTAGGAAGGAGGCCTTTATGCCTAAAC
>SVEO01000028.1 GCA_015057275.1 Lachnospiraceae bacterium
GGGCTCGAACCCACAGCCTACCGGTTAACAGCCGGTTGCTCCACCATTGAGCTACCTCGGAATACCGCATGATTTCATATCAATCACAACAGTAACCATTATACATATCATGGGTATGTTTGTCAATAAAAAATTAAAAGTTTTTGTCCGTTTTTTCTCTATTTAATCAACAGAGTGTAAACTAAATCACAAGCTAAGATGCCCGCAACCACTCCACTGACCATATGCAGTGTTTTTCCTGTCATCTTATGGGTCATTTTCTCAAATAGTGGCTGGAAAACATAGAGGAACACCATTCCGCCCAGGCCGAATCGAATGCTAGGATTCGGTGCGATTCTGCCTTCAAAATCGAATGCAAACCGTGTATAGTCCCACATCCATCCACCGGTAAAAAACTCCATGATATAGCTGCCGATTAATTCGACGACGGTCGTAATGGCAACAATAGCAAGGAAAACAAGAACTGGTGTAATAGAGATTTTCCCCAGTCTGATCTTTTGATGCTGAAGCTGACGCAGACTGAACACCAGCAGCAATGCGCCAAATCCGTAAATAATGCAGTACGGTCCAAATAAGAATCCTCTATTGGAGAATCCCCATTGATATACCACAACTTCCAGAAATACCTCATAAATCCATCCGATACAGGAGTATAGGATAAAGTAAATCAGCAGTTTTTCCAACAGGTTAAGTTTCGTGTCTTTCTTTAGTGTATTTCTTTCCATCATTCATGCGCCTTTCTACAATGTAAGCTAAAACTATCGCATATTTACTATTAAATACCCCCAATTAGATAAATTAAATCATAACTTTCCATAAAATGAAACTATTTTACTTTTATCGTTTTCTACTTTATACTAAATATATGGAGGTGTGAATCATGGGTCTATTCAGTACAATCAAAGAAACGATTACCTTTCACAAAGAAATGAAACAACTGAGAAAGGATTTTGAAAAAAAGCTTTTGATGTATCGCACGATGACGGCTGAGGAACTGGCAACTCTTCCTGACGATGAGTTGTGTATGGCTGTTTCAGAAAAAATTTCTGCTCTCGTGGAAAACTTTGGTGATGAAGACGAAGATATGCAGCGCGGCCTGGCCTCATTGTCCGAGCCTCAACGTGTAGTCTATGTTTTGGATTATCTGGAGCGGGAAGTTAATAATGGCGGATTATGTCAGTTCTTTGTCAACTCCAGTCGTAACACTGCACCGTTTGTCAGCGAATCTCTCGGCATCGTTACTGCAGTGATGCATAAGGAACTTTTTGATGATTTTATTGCGGATAACGATATTGACGTCTGCGATTTAACTTCATTTATCATTTACGATGTAGATGAATTTGCCGCACAATGCGAAAGATATCCATTTGATGCCTTTGATGAAAAATTCTACGAATACGGCACGCTGGAGGATGCACTCATCCCTTATATCCGAGAACATATGGATGCATTTTAAAAGGAAAGTCACTTTGGACTTTCCTTTTTCTTTTACTACTGATTCACGACGCCCGCGCAGAAGCATGCGATAACGAGAACAAAATCGATATAGTTCAGCTGCTGGGGTTCTCCCGGAGACATTACCGCCTTGAACACACCGTTGATGCCGTTACGCTTGTCTCTCACCATGCGGAATACAGCCTGGTTGTCATCGTTGATGAACTGGCATACTGCTTTCTCTGCAGCCATGTATGCGCGAGTCTGATTTCTGGACATAAACTGGTTATAAAATGAAGTAGAAGAAATTCGTGAGCCGTCATCCAACTGGAACTGATAGTTACGGTAAAAGCGGGAATTATCGAAGCGCTTCGTCTTTGCGTAAGCTTCTCCCATTTCATAGGCCTGACGTGCCTGAGCTTCAGACTCACCGCCAATAGCGAATTCCCCTTTGATCTCCTTGAGTAAATCTTTGATTAATGTTTCTTTGTCTAACATGTTGAATCTCCTTGTGATGTAACTTATCGAATAAAATTGGTCGCTACCCGTTCTTCCTGTTCAGGCAGGCCGTAGCGTTCTTTTCCCAGTGCAATGCTTTTCATTAAAAAAGTCATATTGGAGGCCAGGCTTCGCATAGTCTGCAGTCCCTCCGCATCCTGATTTGCCTCTCCCGGATTTCTTCCGTGAATGCTGTTCCAATAATGGCTGGAAGCAACCGGCATCCCGGAAATGGTAAAGAACTTATTCAGTTCATCGAAGGTAGAAGACAAACCACCACGACGTGCCGCTACCACTGCCGCCCCGACTTTCATCCGTTTATCTATAGGGGAACTGTAAAACAGTCGAGTCAGAAATGCGGTTAGTGTTGCATTTGCTCCTGCATAATATACAGGGCTTCCCACTACCAGACCATCGCAGGCCTCGAATTTCGGTGCGATTTCATTGACAATATCATCGAAGACACATTTTCCCGTTTCAGCACACTTGTAACAAGCAATGCAGCCGCGAACATCCTGACTTCCTATGTGAATGATTTCTGTTTCTATGCCCTCTTTTGCGAATACGCCCTCCATTTCCTTCAGGGCGATCATGGTATTGCCATCAGTATGCGGGCTTCCGTTGATCATTAAAACCTTCATCCTTTTACCTCCCTGACAAATTGATACTACTATTATAGCAAAAGATATGCAGAAAGTGAATAGTTGGTTCATAATGCTCGCAGGTTCAAGTCCTGAATTTGTATATGATCATTATATCAAATTAGTAATAAAACCTTTGTGGACAAACTTGACCAACCATCATATAATGCATTTATAAAAACATACAGAGGTAGGAAAAATGAAGATTGAATATTGGTCCGATTTCAGTTGTCCTTTTTGTTATATTGGCATCACCAGAATGAAGCGAGTTCTCGCCGAACTAGGCATTGATCATGTAGAAATCGTCATGAAAGCATTCCAGTTGGAACCTTATCGAACAGAAAGCCAACGGCTGAACACAGTAACATTATTTATGAACAAATATCGCATGCCGGAGAAAATCGCCAAGGAGCAGATTGACAAAATCCACCAGGCAGGAAAGGCAGAAGGCCTGAACATCCATTACGAGAATCCGATTTTCTCCAGCACCATGGATGCCCATAGACTTGTGAAAATGGCGCAAGAAAAATATAGCCAGACCATTGCCAATGATCTTGTGGAGAAATTTTACAAAGCTTACTTTACAGATAATCTGGATTTATCAGACAAAGCATTTCTCTCAGAAACAGCAAAATCCACAGGAATTACCGACAGCGATATCCAGGCCGTACTCACCACCATGGACTACCGTAATGTGGTCTATATCGAACAAAGTCAGGCTCAAAACCGAGGAATCAACCTTGTTCCTCATTTTATCATCGACCGACAGGTAGAACTATCTGGCGCTCTCAGCGATGAAAAGATTAAAGAAGTTTTGGCAAAATTCATCCAATAAAATCCTCTACCTACAACCAGCAGGCTCATTCAGACTGCTGGTATTCTTTTGGAAAATCCACAGTACTTTTCACCTGCTCGCAGGTTCAAGTCCGTCCAACGTAATCTATGGAAATAAAAAACCGTATCTTGCGATACGGTTGTTATTTCCATGGTTGCGGAGGCAGGACACAGCCGCAACGCTTCGCTTGCGTCTGTCGTGCTTGTCTCCCCCTTCGGTCGACTACGCACCTTCCGCCTAAATGAATCTTCACTGGAGATTCATTCTTCACGGCGTAAGCCTTCTTAAGGTTCAAGTCCGTCCGACGTTATCTAAGCATTAAAAAAGTCGCCCTGAAGGACGACTGTTTAATGCTTGGTTGCGGAGGCAGGACTTGAACCTGCGGCCTCCGGGTTATGAGCCCGACGAGCTACCAACTGCTCTACCCCGCGATATTAAGTTATTTGATAAAATTGGTGCCGGAGACCGGGGTCGAACCGGTACGATCGGTAAGGATCGCAGGATTTTAAGTCCTGTGCGTCTGCCAATTCCGCCACTCCGGCACATCAAATTTATCGAAAATAAATGGCTCCGAGGGTGGGGCTCGAACCCACAGCCTACCGGTTAACAGCCGGTTGCTCCACCATTGAGCTACCTCGGAACATGATGTCGTTATTATTAGCGACAACATTGATAATTATACGCATATCTAGACAAAAAGTCAAGAACTTTTTAATATTTTTTATTTAATCTTATAAGTTAACAAGTCTCAATAAAATTGCTGTCAGGAAAGCTGCGCACACAAATCCAAAAAGGATTCTTGCTTTATTAGTCTCGCTGGTCATAGAACGATACAGGAAGTAAACACACAGAGTCACAGCAAATACCCAAATTTTGATTTCACCTAAAATTGCAATTTCTGCAAACACATCGACAACAAACACAATTGCACTTAACAGCCATAATAACATGGATGCTTTGAACACCAGATTCTTCATTTCTTTATCTCCTTCAATAGTTTCTATATTTTTAATTGCGCCATATCAAACTGTTACTATAAATCATACTCTATATTGGCAATTTTGTACATATTATTCTGCGGTTCTAGGGAAAAAAGTCATCTTCCTCTCGAAAAAGATATCAGATTGAAACTAACCAACAAATTTGGATTTGTAGGGGTAACATGATTTCATGCGAACTTGTGGCACCATATAATATTATTTACCTTAATAGAGTGGTAGGATAATTATAAAAAATAGACAAATTGCACTATCCACAGAATCCTTGCTAATTTGAGGGGTAACTACCTACACTAATCTGCCACCCTTTTACTGTCTTTTTCATATATAGTGTCATAGACAGAGTTTATATGAAAAACATACCACCTTTTTAAGCTTAATCCTTCTACATAGTGTTCGGTTCCATGTAAACTTAACCAACACCCCTACAAATCTCAATTTGTCGAAATTATTATATCATGCAAATGCACTTTTCGCCTGCTCGCAGGTTCAAGTCCATCTGACGTAATCTATGGAAATAAAAAACCGTATCTTGCGATACGGTTGTTATTTCCATGGTTGCGGAGGCAGGACTTGAACCTGCGGCCTCCGGGTTATGAGCCCGACGAGCTACCAACTGCTCTACCCCG
>SVEO01000016.1 GCA_015057275.1 Lachnospiraceae bacterium
TCATTTTTTGAAAATTTGGTCGACAGGGCTTAGGTGGATGTTTTTTGTTTTCGTGAAATATATCAAAAATAAAAAGAATTTTTATTTTATTTCACTTGACATCTTACCGCTGGACTTTCTCACGTATCTCTCAATCTTATCAAGAATATCTTTATCAACGGTCTCATCAAATTTTCTAGCGAACATATACGGAGATTCAATCAGCTCATCATAATCGTCTATTCTAAAAGTATACGGACGCCCTCTCATCCAATCTGTATACACCAGATTGGTATATAGATGGTCGTTTTTATCTTTGATATCGCTTTTATACAAATCTTTCACATAACAAGATTGTTTTAAGACAGTATGCAAAAAAACTTCATCACAGCAAACTGTGAATTTAAATTGTTTCTCTATTTCTTTTGTTTTTCCAACTAAATATGTAGCAAATTCTCCTGTGATTGAAACCCAGTTTGCACCTTTTCCAAGCAACTTTATATCCGTATTTCTTAATCGATTTATCCCTATCCGTCTTTGCAGCCCTAAAGACAAATCCTCAATCTTTTTGATTAAACCAGAGGTATTCTTACGTTTTCCGGTATATCTTTGTAATACATGGTATTCTCTACATCTTGTAGCAGCTAATTCCGCATCATTTTCACGGTCATAATAAACAAATTGGGCAGGGTAATGCCTCTCAAAAAAAGCGTTTATTATTTCGATTGGTTTTAGCGGAAAATCAAATCCTGAAATAAGATGAAGATACTTGTAATCTGCTTTGGAAACAGCTGCCCTAAACAAATTCATTTCGCATTCAATTTGCGAATAATCCCCCCATACAACATCTATACGTTTTACAAACTCTATATCAGAATTCTTACAAATTGCTCGAATATCTTTTTCCGAAAAAGACAGCCATTTTTTATCTGCATGAATAAATATGTCATTATTTGGGTGATCCAATACCGAAACCAGTCTACATAATTGACTGATATTCGTATGTGCCATTATTAAATATGCTTGCTTCATTATGACTCTCCAATAATATCTTTTAAATACTGATAGCCACTTTGACGCAATTTATTAAGTTCTTCCTCTACTTTTACGTAATCGATGGCTTTTTGAACATTATTCTCAGATAGAACGGTAACATTACGATCTTCTAATCCCAATGTTTTCGCTAGTGTGACTAATCTAGAATTAGAATTTTTCCCCTTTGTAAGTTCATAGTAGAAATTCTTATGAAACAACACTGAGAAAACACACCCATGAAATGAGTTCGTAACGACACATTCTGCATGATGCAACAGATAAAGCCATTCTTCTGGAGATGCCACACATATATTAACAAGACCTTCTACCGGTTTCTGGGCTAAATTTATATAAACTATCGGCAAATTAGCATGAACTTTTCTTGCTTGCCTATATAAATCATCTATTTCTCCACCCATTTGTACAATTAATATATATTTGTCTGGTATATTCCCCGGCTTTATCTCAAGTTTTTCCCAATCAGTAGCTTCCAATAATAAGGTCGGATCTGGTAGAATGACAGCTTGTTTATCTACCAATTCTCGAACTATTTCAGCTCCGGAATGTTCCCGAACACTAATTTTTACAAATTGTTCCAAACATTTCTTCACTCGCTTATCATACTTTGTATCAAGCTTTTCAACAGCAAAACTCGCTGCATAACTGAACTTTTCAGCAGCGCAATCTATATCAAGGAAATACGTAAAATCTTCTCCTGTACACTGAGGATTCCATACCTGATCACTGCCAGTAACCAATTTGGAATATTTGGCACATGCAGCAGGAAGTTCTTTTCTACTAATCCGATTGCCCCCCAACTTAAGATTATTGCACACAAAATAAGAAAACTTTTGATTTCTTTGTTTTTTATACTTTGCTAATGACAATTTCATCAAAAGTGATTTCGGGTGCCGAAGCATACTTACTGAAAAAGGTGCATACTGTTGTTCAAAATGAGGATTAATATAATCGACGATTTCAATTTCATCGTTATTCGTCAAACTTTGCATTGCTTGTTGTAATGCATAAGCTTGAAGCACACCACCATAATTTATAACTCTATGAAAGGTGATGATTCCTATTTTCACTATTTCCACCTTCTTTCATTAATCTAAAGATTTTTTATACGAATATATTATAGAAATTGCCATAAAAAAAGTAATAAGCTGAGTTGGTGTATGAAACACATTTCCGGTATAGGCATATAAAAATGTAATAATCAACAAGTTCAATGCCAAATAATTTTCAGCACTTTTTTTGGAATGCAAATTTATCATCGCCCTAATAATCGCTCCAATCGAGATAATCGCAAGCATGGCACATCCTACAATACCAATCTCCGCCAAAAGCTGTAAATAGCTATTGTGTCCATTATATAGACTTCCTGATATTTTCTGGTACGATCCATATCCACAGCCCAAAATTGGGTTATTATGAAATATTTCTATCGCGCTTGCCCACATATCTTCACGACCATTCATTGTTTCGTATGAATCCGTCATCATAAAACGTTCAAATGTAATATTAGCCGCCGGAACAAATTTGACAAAAACAATTAGGCCAATAACACCCAATAAGATAATCGCAACTGCTTTTATTTTTTTCTTTATTGGCTGCCCTGCCAACAAGCTTGCCAAAAACATTAATGCCGCAGTCAAAAGGAGTACTCTTTTACCTGTGAATAAAATTGCTATAAAGAGCGCTGCTGTAATCAAAAGATTTCTTTTATCTAATTTTCTTCCTATATTGACTCGGGACAGGGTATACGCTAAGCCCAAATTAAGCAAATACGCCGCAGCAGCTTTTTCACCAATAAATCCAGAATAAATTCCTCGCCCAAGTTCTTTATTCATTGTATCTATAACAAGTGGTCTGTATAAAAAACCGAGTTTTTGAGGCATTAATCCAGGTATTGCAACACTTAAAAAGATAGTAACCGCCTCAAATATCGCAACATACTGTATAACTTTAAAAAACGCTTCCGTTTTACTTACCTGCACATTGTTTAGTACGTACAACACCCCTATCAATAACGCCGTAATATAAATTATTAACGAGATTCTTTCTTTTTCTACTCCCCAAACAAACATTCCCATTACAACATAGAGCGCAAAAATCAGTAACAAAACCTGCTTCTTTTTTATTGTCATCTCTTTACAAGAAAAGAACATAAAAATGAGAACCGCTGTTGCTATCATCAATGCCTGCAACTGGTATGACTGAAGGAAGGAGAATCCGCAAGAATATAACAGAAACAAAGCTCCAAACAATATAATATGCGTTAATTTTGTAATGTTAATTCTTAGTTCCATTTTCTATCCTCATAACTTAGTTTTTATAACATTTAATACATTGACCCATTTCCATTTCATCAAATAGTAAACCACTCTATATTTTAGGGGTAATGCTTTACACTGATAAGAACTAAATATTTCTTTCATTTCTTTCGAATCTATAATCTTCCGAACAGAACAATATGCTTTTTTCTTGTCCGGATTTCCCATTAATTCGTTCTTTATACACATACGTGTCCTAGCAAGTAAGTGGCGAGACAATCGCGTCTTGCACTTAGTATAAATATCGTATTTTTGAGTTCGTGCAATCAATTCATTGTAAAGTATTAACTCTTTTTCAAAGCGATCTGCACGATACGTTTGAGTCAATGAGTTATCATTAATAATATAGTGATAAAATTTTTGATTGATCACTACTGCTCTATTTGATTTCATCATGAAGTCTATATTAAATGGAATATCTTCAGAAATCAGATCGCGTTCGGATACAAACCTTAACCCGAAACAATCAATTATTTTTTTACGATAAATGTTTCTCCAAACACTACAAGACACATATTGTGAGCCATCATCAGATGGTAGCATTCCAAGTTGAGGATACAGCAACATTTCTCTCAGGTCAGCTTGATCATATACGCCTTCACGCATTGGCGGAACATAATCCAGATTTATTATCGTACCGTCCATGCGTTCTTTATAATTATCCACTCGTACAAAATCTGCGTTACAATCAATCGCTGCATTGTACATTTTTTCGAACATATCAAGGTCGACATAATCATCCGAATCTACAAATGCAACATATTCGCCTGACGCAACTTCCATGCCAGAATTGCGTGCATATCCAAGGCCGCCATTCTTTTTATGCACAACTTTTATACGTGCATCCTGCTGTGCATAGGCATCACACATCTGAGGACAATGATCCGGAGACTGATCATCCACAAGAATGATCTCAATATCCTGCAAGGTCTGGCTACGAAGAGACTGCACGCAGCGATCTAAGAATCTTTCTACATTATAAATTGGAACGATTACACTGACCTTAGGCATTACTTCGTCTCTCCTCCGCTTATCTCAACAATGTATCGATGCATATTCAACACACTATTAACATCTTTAATATCCTCACGATTACCCATAATAACACCAAGGAACTGATGTCCTCCGGATACAATCTCATGCATGGCATTGATACCGAACCAACGTTTCCCATACAGGCCACGATCTACACCGTATTCAGATAACATTCTGTAAACAATATCCGGATAGTTGGCAACCTTTTCTCCTGCATAAATTTCTTCGCGACGTTTGACCCATATCATGATAGGTTTTCCGTGATCCTTTACCTGCAGCAGACCGTCGATAATTTTCTGACGCATTGCCTCATACTCTTCATCAGAGCTGAATTTTTCACGATTTACCATGATACCACCAAACGGGTTGGTTCCGTCAAACTTCGGTGCATACACCTTACCCTTATCACTGGAGAATACATAATCTGCATTCTTAACTTTATGAGCAAACTTAAACTGCTTAAAGAACTGGGTACCGGAACGAACGCATCCCATAGTAGCCATAATCTTAAACAAAGTATTTTTTGCGTACTCAACTGTACGCTTTTTTTTGCTCTTATCCTTAGTGATTCCTTGATCAATCAGCCACTGATTTACGTAAAAGGTTTTTTCACAGCGACGCCCATGACCATGGTCAGAGATAACAACAATATTATAACTCTCGCCATAGTCATCCATGATTTTTTGAACATTCCGCTCCATTAACCGGTACATCTCCAGAATAGAACCCATCAATCGATTATTTTTCTTAGGGTGAGTCCGATCAGCGGGATCGTTATAACGCCATAAGAAATGCTGCATTCTATCTGGGGTGGTAATCCCAAGAAAAGCAAAATCATAACTTTCCTTTGTAAAATACTTATGGAATGTATCGAACTGCTTCTGAGACAATTCCATTGTATTTTTATAGAAATCGTACATTTCCTTATTTGTCGGCTGTTCCACCATGCCACCAATATCCGGCATAGTCGTCAGATCAACCTGTTCCGGATGATTTGTGCTGACTTCACCACCTTCAAACACAGGTCCGCAGATCATCAGACCGTTTACATCCCATGCAGGATAAGCCATAAAAGGATTAAAGACAAACACACGCTTTCCCTGCTTGCACAGAACATCCCAGAAGGAGTTGCCCTGAATCACGGAGTAGTCACCTTTTACCTTATTTTTGAAATCCAAATAGTCAATAGATTCCAATACACCATGCTCTGCAGGATTCTTACCAGTATAAATTGTAGTCCAAGAAGGAATAGAGTCTGCGGGTACTACCGATTCCAGAGGGCACAGTTTCTTGTCTTTGTGCAACTTTCTGAACAGCTGAAAGCTCTCCAGATTCTTTTCAATAAATTCATAGTCAAGACCATCAAGTATCACCATGATAGTTTTCTTTTTTGTATTCAAACTAATATTCCTCCAAACTTGCAAAGCATTTTGTCAGTTAGCCTAGAATCAGTTTTTTAATCTGGATATTTACTTCCTCAAAAGGGAGTTCGCCATCAACTGCAATCCAAGCGATTTCTTCAGACAAACATTCATAAATATCATAGCGTCTGTTCAGATAGTCCATATTAGGGATATCGTTTTTTCTCTGATAACAAGTCTCAGGAGAGACTCGGATATATACATAACTGTCCATCTTTGGGAACAAGAATCTATGCTTGCGAATCTCTTCGCGAATCTTTTCAGGAGAGTACCCAAAGTTGATTCCCTGATCAACAAACAAATCAAGAAAGAATCTATCAAAGATAATACTCTTTCCAGTCAATATAAGAGGAAGAACCTTGATATGGAACTGAAAGAAATAGTCCACCAACGCTAAGAACATCCACACACCACGGATTGCAGGATTACCAAAGATCTTACCCTTCAATCCAGATTTTGCATTATAATCAGCATTCAATTCCGCCTGTTTCTTACCGCTTTTTCCATCAACCTGAATACTTGTATCAATATTTTTATTTTTATTGGAAACCTTTTTTTCCATTAGCAAATATGCTGGTTTCAGAAGGGTCGGCTTCCAACGAACCCAAACAAACTTATAATCAGAATAGTCTGAGTCAAGTTTCATCTTGTCGATATTGGCTGATTTGCCTGAACCATCCAACCCAATCAGTGCAATTCTTTTACTCATAAACTCTTTCTCCTACTTATATCTTCTGCAAAATATCGATAGAACAGTTCCAATCATACTCCATAACAGCCTGACGATTATTGATTTGTTTTTTAGATGTCATTTTCTCAAGTGCTTTATTCAAAGCCGTCGGACTTAAATCATTTATGAAATGGAATCCTTCTTGGTTTTTAAAAGCAGATAACTCGCCATATTCTGTCGTAACAATTGCTAGATTGCAAGATGCTGCTTCCAGAACAGACAATGGAATATCAATACAGTTTTCTACTTCCTGTACAGGAAACAAATAAACATCTGCCATCTGGTAAACTTCCTGCACATTTTCCAGATAAGAATCGATAATTGTGACGTTGCCACGCATTTCCAGCATTACTCTGATGGACGCATCTTTTTCTGCTTCCGTGACAGAACTTACCACAAGCACGATATAATACTGCGTGTCTACACCTACCAGCTTATCTACATTACGACCACCTTTCAGGTGTCCTACATGCAGTAATACCTTCTTATCTTTCGGAATGTGATATTTTTCTCGAAGTTCCTGCTTCTGTTCTTTACTGACAGGTACAAATTTTTCTGTATCTATGCCAGTTTTTAGATAAATTGCACGGTTACCTACAACCTCTTTATAAAACAAAAAAGATACTTCAGACAATGCAATTACCTTTGCGCCACTTAATTTCAGGAGTATTTTTGCCATCGACTTCATTGGAAAACGAAGAACAAATAAGACATTAACTTTCCGGTTACAGAAAAACGATAGGATGAGAGTTCGCAAACAGCTAGCCGTGGTATTAGACGCAAAAGGAATATACAGCACCGGCTCTTTCTTTTTACACAGTAATTTCAGCAACTCTTTGTTAAGAAATAGCTTATTCAAAGATAGATGAATATCTGAATAATCAGGTTTTCTGTCGTATGAGATTATTGTTGTATCTTTTGCTACCCGCTTAATCCGCTTAGTTAGGCTATTTGCTACTTTCAAACAACCCTCATCAATTTTTTCAGTTAGGCAATCCGATAAAAGGATCATAATTCCGCTCCTTATTTGAGGCTCCTGCTACTATAAGGATTGGGAGCCATTATTTATCTTGCTTCTTCATCTGCGCTGCAATATCAGCATCGACAATTTCCTCACCGGTCTTACCAACCAGCTGCGCCTTACTTGCTTCACTTAGTCCATCATTGATAACCGCACACATATCGCAGGTACTGCACTTATCCAGTTCTTCCTTGGTAACCTTACCATCACGGTAGTCACGGACAATCTTGCTCTCATACATAGAGTAAGGCTTCTTCATAAACAGAGCCTTGAACTTGTGCCATACAACCCACATACCAGGTACCCAGATGTACTTGTGCATTGCAGGAGAAACAGAACCAATCATCCAGCAATCACGATCACAGCAACGAACTTTCTTACGAACGCTCTCAGCTTCCGGGCTGTTCCACAGCTCGTCCCAAGTCTGACGGTTCAGATTACCCATGACCTCTTTATCCTTAGTACCGTTACAAGGCATAACATCGCCGTAAGGATCAATGAAAAAGGTATCAAAGCTCATGTCGCAAGGCAGCAGGCGCTTCTGACCGTAGATGTAGTTGATCAGACCATGGTTGAAATATGCACGCATCCACTTCTTCGGGCTGTTGGATTTCAAAAGTTTGTTGATCAGATCCTCGAAGTTTTGAGCAACCATAGGACGATCCTTGATGATGTTCTTTGCCTCAACAAAGTAGAAGCTGTTGTGAAGAGATGCCGTGGCAAATTCCATACCCATTTCGTTGGAGATTTCATACAGAGGAACTAGATCAGGAGCATTCTTATCCTGAACAGTCATGCCGAAACCAACATCCTTCATTCCCATCTCACGCAACTTCTTAAGAGTAGTGTAGCCACGGTTGTATCCATCCTGCAAACCACGAATCTCGTTGTTGGTCTGCTCCAGACCTTCGATTGAAATACGGATACCGATGTTCGGAAACTCCTTGCACAAAGCTACAATACGATCGGTAAAGAAGCCGTTGGTTGAGATAACGATACGGTCACTCTTTTTATAAAGTTCACGAATGATCTCTGGCAGGTCAGTACGAATGAAAGGCTCACCACCAGTAATGTTAGTGAAATACATCTTAGGCAACTTGCGGATAGTTTCAATAGAAATTTCTTCTTCCGGCTTGGACGGAGCTTTATAACGGTTGCACATGGAGCAACGAGCATTACAGCGATAGGTAACGATAACAGTACCATTCAATTTCTTTTCAGCCATGATAATAATCTCCTCTATTCAATAAATCATTACTTATAAAACTTCATCAACTTCTCGACATATTCCTCAATGGTGTCGAAAGCGATGCTCTTGCAATTCGCACTATAGGAAGCAATCTTTTCACGGTTCTCCCACAGCTCTTTGACCTTTGCTTTCAAGTCATCAGCGTTTCCACTTTCAAACAGCTCGCCGGTTTTATTTTCATCAATCAGTTCAGGAATGCCGCCAATTTTTGCAGCGAGCACCGGCGTTCCATACATCTGAGATTCCATCACAGAAAATGGACAGTTTTCATACCATTCAGAAGGATAGATGCTGAACTGTGCTTCACGAATTAACTGCTCCAATGCAGCACCCGTCTGGAATCCAACATTCTTTATGTTTGCAATGCCGTTGATAGTCTCTTCCAGCGGCCCAGCACCAGCAAAAACAAATTGCACTTCCGGCAGAGATTTGCAAACATCAATCAGGGTGCCAATACCTTTCTCCTCTGAAAAACGACCAAAATAAAGAACATAGTCCTTCTTATCTGTTTCCTTCCACTCTACATGATCTACAAAGTTATGTAGAGCAACCGTTTTCTTTCGAAACAGAGGATTGCTGTCCATTTTGGTTTTCAAAAATTCAGAGCAACAAATCATCTTATCGATATACTTGTATGCACCGTTCATCTTCCAGAAATATGCCTCCAGCATGCCAATGGCAGACTTTGCGGTGGAACCGTGGATACATTTGCCCTTCATGCAGTTAGTAAACTTGCCCCCCAAGCACTTTTCACAGTTCTGGTGCGTGTTCGGGTTATTCATCATGTGGTTTGGACAGACAAGCTGATAATCATGTGCAGTAAATATAATCTTACACTGTTTACCAGTCTGTTTCCGCCACTTCACAATTTCCAAAATCATGCTCGGAGTCAGCTGATAGTTGAAGTTATTCAGATGACAAACATCTGGTTGAAAGTCATCTAATACTTTACGAAGCTGTGTACGAGCTTCCGGAGAATAAATGGTTTTTAGTGGATAAGACAATTTTGCCAACTTACTACCACCGTGAAAATCCATATCAGAGGTATAAGCATTTACCCGGTTGCCTACACTGCGACCTTTGTGCTCCATACCAAAATATTCAACCTCATGCCCCTGGGATTTCAGGTAATCGCCCAGCTTGAATATGTAGGTTTCTGATCCACCGTTGGGATACAAAAATTTATTTATCATTAAAACTTTCATTTGTTCTTTCCTCTTACTTTACATACAGTTTCAATGTTTCGTTAGTAACATCATCCCAGTTGTACTTTTTACAGATAAAATCCGCTGCCCCAGCTTTATATCCGGCTACCATCTCAGGATTATCGCAAATCGTCTGAAGCTTTTCTTTCAAATCAGCAACATCGGATTTTTTAAATACGATCGCTTTATCTTCTACCACCGATGCACATTCTTCAATATCAGAAACAACACAACAGTTTCCATAGCTCATCGCTTCCAACAGGCTAAGCGGCATTCCTTCTAAATCACTCGGAAGTGTGTACACATACGCATTGCTATACAATTCATCAAGAGTTTGCCCTTGAACAAAGTCGGTAAAAATAATACGTTTGTCACTCTGCGCCATTGTTTTCAGTTCTTCATAAAAAGAATCTGTGTCAGACGTTCCACCGGCGATTACCAATTTTTTGCTGGTATCAACCTGGGCAAAAGCCTTGATTAAATAACGAATTCCCTTTTCTGGCACCAATCTGCCAAGGAAAAGAATATAGTCATCTTTATCTAATCCAAATTTTTCTTTGATCTGTCTAGCCTCTCTAATAACGGGTCTGTTTACTCCATTCGGAATAAAGTTCGTCTCTCTGCCATATGTATCTTTAAAATACTTCTGAACACCTTCGCTAAGTACAATGATTTCATCTGCAAATTTTACTGCACATTTTTCGCCACCCATAATATATGCGCTGGCAAATTTGCCCCACTTTGCTCTCTGCCAGTCGAGACCATGCACCGTAACAATAATTTTCTTGCCAAACAGTTTGGGTAACCAACACATGAATGCCGGTCCTTCCGCATGAAAGTGAACTACATCATATTTCCCAACTGCTGCTTTTATTGCCGCAAAGAAGGACGATGACATTGCCGCCAAACCTTTTTTATCTATCGTGATAACGTTTTTCAGCTCAACATCTTTATACGCCTGAAGTACCTGACCGTCATATGCCTTTCCGCTTACATGATGCCCTTTACGATTGTAGCAAGTGACATGATGTTCCCTTTTTACCATTCTGGTACTTAGTTCTTCGACAACAATTTCTATTCCACCTTCTCGGGACGGAATCCGCTTATGCCCAAGCATTGCAATTTTCAATTGTGTCACTTTATTTTTCATAAATATATCCATTCCTGCCATCATTTTTTGACGTTTTTCAACTTCATAAACACAAAAAATATGAGTACTAGTCGTAATCCCATCATCGGCATCATCTGACTCTACCCTTCAATGTTCAGCGTATTTCTATAAAATCATTTCGCTAGGAATATGATAACATACAATTCATTTTTCGTCAATGTTCCCCTCCTATTTCAGACTTTCCCTCTTTTTCCAATCTGGCCCCATATTTTTCAGATTCAATTACGATTGCTTTTTTGCATAGTAACTACTATAATATTAGAAAATTACCCCTTATACGGAAAGAAGAATTATGATCACCTATTACTCTTTGAACCAATACTACCGCGACCGTTTCGGTCAGAAAATATACAAGCTTTCTCTGAATGCCGGCATGAGCTGTCCGAACCGTGACGGCACCATCGGCACCGGCGGCTGCATCTTTTGCAGTGCCGGCGGTTCCGGAGATTTCGCTGCCTCCTCAACACTTTCGATTTTCGAGCAGATTGAGGACGCAAAGAAACGTGTCGAAAAGAAAATAACGGGATCATCACCGAAATATATTGCCTATTTTCAGGCATATACCAACACCTACGCGTCGACGGATTATTTACGTACATGCTACATGGAGGCCATCCGGCATCCGGATATTGTCGGCATCTCGGTGGCAACCCGTCCAGATTGTCTGCCGCAGGATGTACTTACCTTGCTTGCGGAATGTAACGCCATCAAGCCTGTTTGGGTGGAACTCGGCTTACAAACAATACATGACGCAACTGCAGATTACATTCGCCGCGGCTATCCGCTTACAGTGTATGATTCAGCCGTAAAAGAACTTCTTTCCCGCGGCATTGAAGTTGTCACGCATGTGATTTTAGGTCTTCCGGGGGAAAGTAAAGAAATGATGTTAGATACCGTACGGCATGTGATAAATTCTGGTGCGAAAGGCATCAAATTACAACTCTTGCATGTTCTTTCCGGCACCGACCTTGCAAAAGATTACGAAGCCGGCAAGTTTGAAACGCTAACTTTTGACGAATATATTGCTATCATTATTGATTGTCTGCGTCTGTTACCACCCGATATGGTCGTGCATCGCCTGACCGGTGACGGACCAAAAAAACTGCTCGTTGCCCCTCTTTGGAGTGCCAACAAAAAACATGTGCTAAATCAGCTGAATAACGCCATTCACAAGGCGTAATTCGCAATGTAAAAAGGAGGCCAATCCGTAAACGGACTGCCTCCTCAATTTTACTTCTGTTATTTAGTGATGGTATGTCTCAAACATGACTGCAAGGTCGCTGATTTTATCCTGCAGCTTCAGGAAATCTTTTTCTTTGATTTCGCCAGCATCATAAAAACGCTTCACTTCTGCCACGTAAGCAAGAAATGCCTCTTTTGCCAAATCCTTATAATTATTTTCCAGATTCAACTGCAATTCGAACTCTAATGGTTCGAGCGCTAATCTCACACGTCTTTTTAACATAGGTTCCACCTCATAAATTTATGCTTAAGCCATGTGACAGCTCGCAGCAAGTTTAATTGTCGATAAACTTCTCTTCGCCGTTCCAGCTGTACAATGCACGAACTTCTTCACCAACTTTTTCTGCCGGATGTTCGGATGCTAACTTTCTCATTGCACGGAAGTGAGCCTGACCACCTGCTGCAGACATGTCAAGTAAGAAGTCTTTTGCGAATGTACCATCCTGGATGTCCTTTAAGATCTTCTTCATGGTCTTCTTTGTTTCTTCTGTGATGATCTTCGGACCTGTGATGTAGTCACCATATTCTGCTGTGTTGGAGATGGAGTATCTCATGCCAGCGAAACCAGACTGGTAAATTAAGTCAACGATTAACTTCATCTCATGGATACACTCGAAGTATGCGTTTCTTGGGTCGTAACCGGCTTCTACTAATGTTTCGAAACCAGCCTGCATTAATGCGCAAACACCGCCGCAAAGCACTGCCTGTTCACCAAAAAGGTCTGTTTCTGTTTCTGTTCTGAAGTTTGTTTCCAACACACCTGCTCTTGCACCGCCGATTGCTAATGCGTAAGCCAATGCCTTTTCTAAAGCCTTACCTGTAGCATCCTGATGTACAGCAACTAAGCAAGGAACACCCTTACCTACCTGGTATTCGCTACGAACGGTATGACCCGGTCCCTTAGGAGCGATCATGGTTACGTCAACGTCTGCCGGAGGAACAATCTGTCCGAAGTGAATTGCGAAACCGTGAGCAAACATTAACATGTTACCTGGCTCAAGGTTCGGCTCGATATCCTTTTTGTACATAGCAGCCTGCTTTTCATCGTTAATCAAAATCATGATTACGTCAGCCATCTTAGCTGCTTCTGCTGCTGTATATACTTCAAAGCCCTGTGCTACTGCCTTTGCCCAAGATTTGCTGCCCTCGTATAAACCGATGATAACCTTGCATCCGGATTCCTTAGCGTTCAATGCATGAGCATGTCCCTGACTGCCATAGCCGATGACAGCGATTGTCTTACCTTCCAATGCGGATAAGTCACAATCTTCCTGATAATAAATCTTATTAGCCATTATAATGCCTCCAAAAATGTTTTTTCTACAGTATGTAACTGCAATTATTAATACTACTTGCGTAGTTATTATTAAATTTAGCGTCCTTCTACGTCGATTGTTTCAAGAACGACCTTGTCTGCGCTGCCGCGAAGCAAACCTGTCATACCGGTACGGACAATTTCGTCAATCTTATAATCCTTTAACATCTCAAGGAACGCATCAATCTTTGTCGGTGCTCCGGCAAGCTCAATCATCAAAGATTCGCTTGTGAAGTCAACGATCTTACAACGGAAAATCTCAGTAATGGTTTTAACCTGTTGGCGCTCTTCTTTGCCAACTTTTACCTTTACAAGTACAAGTTCACGGATAACGGAATCCGAAGGCTTTAACTCAACGATTTCCCGAACATCGACAAGCTTATTAATCTGCTTAACGATCTGATCCAAAACCAAATCATCGCCGCGTACTGCAATTGTCATACGGGAGAGCTTCGGATCTTCCGTTTCACCTACGGTCAAACTGTCAATATTATAAGCACGTCTGGTGAACAAGCTGGCAATTCTGTTCAAAACACCGCTTGTGTTATCTACCAGAATAGATAATACCATCTTTCTCATATATGTACACCCTTTCTGTTAAGTGGCAGTCCACTTTATTTTCATAAAGTATATCTTATCATACTTTCTTTATTTGTCAAGTTAGTGCCCATATTATCTCACACAACAACTTCAATAATCAATTACTACTTTGCGTAATTCTTTGTTCAATGTATCATATTTTATTCTTTACAACCCCAAAATTTTTCTCGGGTTTTCATCTAATAATGCGCGCATCTTCTCGTGAGAGTATGTAGTTTCTAAATACTCCCGTATATGAGACATTTTGGTTGTTCTCACATGTGGAGAATGAGCATCACTTCCAATACAAGAAACAAGATTAGCATCCAGCAAATATCTTGCTGTCCTTCCGGCATTTCTTCCGAAAGAATCAAATACACTGCCCTTATTAATTTGGATATAACACCCCATATCCATGAAATAGCGGATAATTTCAGGGTCATCCTGTATGCAGAAATATCGCTCCGGATGAGCAATGACCGGAACTTTTTTTAATGAAAGCATCCGTACAATCTGTTTTTCCATTCGATCCGGATACTCGTGAAACGGAAATTCCACAAGATAATTTTTCGTATTATTTAGAGGTATTAATTTTCCATCAACAATTTTATCCATCCACCGGCTATCTTGTAAATAGATTTCCATTCCTCTTAATATCGTCAGTGGTATGTCATAAAAATCCAATATTCTTTCCGCTTCCTCATATACATTTTTCAATGCATGCGATTCATAATTTTCAAATCTACCCTTTTGATTGCTATGAGGTGTCGATACAATAATCTCCACCCCACTTCTTACAGCAACATCTGCCATTTGTATGAAATCATCAAAATCCTCTGCGCCATCATCAACAAAGGGTAGAATATGTGAATGAATGTCTACCATACTGTTTACTCCTTTGTTCCTGCCTTACTTTTATATGAGTTCTTCCTCACGTTCATCATCTTCTACATACGCTACCATTTCTGCCGTTGCAGCATCCATAAATTCATTGTAAGTAGAAAAGATAATGCGATAATATCCTTCTTCTTCCAATGGTATCACTTGATAAACTACCTGTTCAACAGTCGAAATACCATAACCATTTTCTGCTGTAATCTGATTGCTCTCTATTAAAAGTGCCAATATCTCATCCAACTCATCCTTCTTAAGCTTTATGCTTTCCGGCACAGTAATAGACGGGCCTTCATAATCAATCAGTTGTAATTTTCGCTCCAATTTATGAAGCACACCCTCACAATCATATACGGAATATTTAATTGTTTTTTCTGTCCGTATT
This sequence comes from Lachnospiraceae bacterium, assembly GCA_015057275.1. Classification (GTDB taxonomy): domain Bacteria; phylum Bacillota; class Clostridia; order Lachnospirales; family Lachnospiraceae; genus SIG308. The sequence goes on from SVEO01000016.1 coordinate 15,598, forward strand.
TCCCCGCTGGTAATCGTTGCTGAGATTTTATCTGTCATATCAGTTCCGTCTACATCGGTAGCTTTCACACCGTTCATCACATAAAACGGTGTACTACCATTATAAACAATTTCCGATGTGTTTGCCACAATACCGGCAAGAGATTCCGTTGTTTTGTTTTGCGCAGTTGGTTCTACAAAAACATCTTTTGTCAGGATATTTGCAAGCTTCTCCGGCATTAGTACGAGTATAGCAAGGATTATAAGCGAAAATATTAGCAGAACACTTATTATCATTTTATTGTTTTTTTTCATTCCATCGCTCCTACTTCCTAACATAAACTGTCGTACTATTCATCCTCTTCACTGTTTTCATAGACATGCTTTCCATACTTTCCATATTTTCCATAGCTCTTATATGCATATTTACCATAACGTCCATATCCATAAATACCATATCCGTATGCATAGCCATAGCCTTCCAGACCACTTTCTACTTTGTTCATTACATATCCGCACATACGTGTGTCACTAATTCCCAGTACAGAGATACCATCCAGGACATCCCACATCTTTGCATAGTCCTGCTGAATAACATAAAGTGCAGCATCCGATATTTCCGCCACAATACCGGCATCTGCAGAAACGCTTACCGGCGGTGTGTCGATAATGATATAATCACAGTGTTCCGATAATTTTTTTACCATTTTCTTCATTCGTTCAGAACTCAAAATCTTTGTTGGATTCTTTATTGGCTGGGTATTACCAACAACATATAATTTTTTGTTCATTTTCTTAACTTCAAACAAGCGAAGCTGCTCTCCGTTAAGCAAATAATCCGTCATTTCACCTTTGTCTGTCGCTACACCCGCCAGCTCTCTAATTTCCGGCTTACGCAGATTCGCATCAATTAATATAATACTTTTTCCTTTTTTCGCCAATCGATATGCCAGATTTAATGCAATAACCGATTTCCCTTCTTGCGGGAGTGTACTAGAAACAAGCAGCACCTTATCCTGATTCTCATCTAAATCTTTCTCCACACGTACTCCTAATGTGCGAATTGCTTCTTTAAATGCGTATCCCGTTTTTTCATTTTGTATAGAAATTGATTGGTCAAACGTTCCTTTTCTCTTTTTAAAATGCACATATGGAATTTCTCCAAGAGACACTATATTTAATCTTTCTTTCAAATCATCTGCTTTGCGTATGGTTCTTCTGGCTAATGCATAGAAAACAATAACAATAAATCCTACTGCCGCTCCGAGCATAATACCCATCGTTACGCTGTTTGTGTAATTTGGTTCATTGATTGGTTTTTCCGGCAATATAACCGGTTCAATTATATTAATTTTTGTATTACCAATAACATATTTTGATACTGCAGGGTAATTACGTATTACCGATTCCAAAATGTCCTTCGCTGCCTGTGGGTCACGCCCTGTTACACTTAATGTAAATAAGTTAGAACTTTCCACACCGGAAGCTGAAATCGAACCATTAATATACGAAACTCCCAAATCTTCCTTAATCATATCTGTTAAAATTTCGCTCTGCAGTATATATGGAAAAGTTTTCGTCATCTGGTCTGCTGTCGCTATGTTATAATAAAAACCATAGGTCGAATTTGATTCATCGTATTCACTTCCCTGACTTACGGTTACAGTAAGCGTAGATTCCGCGCGATAAATCGGAACATAGCTTGTCACTGCCTGTACAAAAAATCCGGCTGCACCGACTGCCATACAAATAACACAAAGCCACCAATATTTTTTTATTCCTTTCCAGATATCGACTATCAGTACTGTTAGATCAACTACATCGACAAAGGATTCCTGTTTGGTATTTTTTTCATGAAATTCACTCATCTTGCCTCTCCTTAACTTCTCTCGTAGTCTAACTCACTTTTACTGCTATAGCTATAGCCGAAATCATGCTCTTTTCCTCTTTTCTCATATGCATTATTCAGAATATAGCCAATAAAGTCGCTTTTCCCCTGCTTCAACAAATCAATACCGTCATTAATATCTCGCACATCAACCCAATCCTGACGTACAACCAGTACCGATGCATCTACAAGTGAGCTGATTATTTCTGCATCTGATGATACTTGCATTGGCGGTGTATCAATGATGACATAATCCATCACTTCACGCAACTTTTCCAATAAACGTATCATTTTTTCAGATGTCAGTATATCTTGTGACTCTTTTACATAAGAATGATTCATTAACAAATAGAGTTTTTCTTTTTCATCATAGACAATATACTTTTCTAAATTTTCTATATCGTCCATTGCCTGCAATACGCCACTTTCTTTTCCTATTTTCTGTTCAAACACCTTATATATTGCTGAGCGCTTCAAATCAAGCTCCATAACAAGTACTCGATATCCTTTTGCCGCCAAATTGATTGCAATATTTGCGGTCATTGTTGTCTTTCCTTCGTTTTCCGCATAACTTGTTACCATCAACATATTTTTCTTTTTCTTTTTCAAGTGATATTCTATGCGAATTGTCAGTTTTTGGAGTGCCTGCGCAAAGCGGAATCCGCAAATCGGATTCGATACAAGAACTGCCTTATTATACTTATGAATCATAGATTTTATCGTACGATTTTTCATTTCATGCGGTGCTGTTCCCAAGTATTTACCATCCAAACGTCTCATCGCATTCTTTTTGTTCTTTACTGTATTTCGCGTGATTGAGAAAAATACAATAAGAAGCATCATCAATCCCGAACCGCCAAGGAATACCATTTTCTGCGTATCATACAAATTCAAAGGATTCGATGGAGCCATGGATATTTGCGGGGCTTTTAATACTTCCAAGACTGCATTACCAAACAAATAATCTGCCACATCTGTGTAATTATTCATAATGGCCTGCACTCCGAAGTATGCTTCTTTTGGATCTTTTGTTGTCACTGTCAGTTGAAGCAGATTTGTTTCGTTGACAATATTTGTTGTAATCTTTCCGTCAAAAGATGCGATTTCTAATTCATCAGCTACTTTTCTTCGCATAATATCACTTTGAAATACTTTACCGAATACATCTGCCATTGCGGTTGTTGTACTTAATGATGCATACGCATTTCCATTGGTTCCTTTCGCCATGACAGCAAAAGTAACACTGGAGCTGAATTGCTCCTCATGTGTTAATTTCATAAACGAGGTCAACAGAATTGTACAAGCTGCAGCCGCCATTAAAATCATCCACATATTTTGAATTAAATCTTTTGCTATCCCTATGAAATCCAGTTCATCTAAGCGAATCTTATTTTTTTCTTTCATCCTTTTCCTTACCTTTTTACCCTTGCACTATTTTTCTTCTTGCAGTGTTTCTTCTACGACAACAACCATATTGCATACCCCGGTTTTTCCCTTTTCATCAACTACTGTATATGAAATCTGATAAACACCAGGACATGCAGTATCGACATTATTTTCAATCTGTACAGAGTCTTTATCAATCGCACTTCCATAGGCATCAACAACATTACTAATATATTTTTCCGGAGAAATTTTTTCTCCTACTTTTAAATATACCATATAGGATGTCAGTGTAATTGTCGGACAATTTATTGCATTCGCATGAATATTTACCGGAAGCATAATCTCACATGTATCGCCATAATCACTTGACACTTGGACTTTGACCGAATAGGTTCCAACCTCCCGATTGTTAACATCACTGGATATGATTCTTATTTTATCTGTAATGTCACCATCAATAGAATCGGTTGCTTTTAACACTTGAAGAACGCTTACTACTTCCCCGACATAAAAATCTAAGGAGTCTGCCAACGAAAACTTTGGTGATTCATAGTCTAAATAATTTACTTTTCTCGTCAACTGAGCGAGATTATTGTCTTGGTCAAACACAACATATGTAACATTAATTGTCCCTTTTTTTATAAATTTTGATTTATTTCCCACAACAATTTCTGACGTCAAATCTCCATCTTTCTCATCTTTTGCCGTTAATCCAACCATCAATTCCTCATCTGTAGCATTTACAGATACCCAGATACTCTCAGTATCCGCACTGATAACCGGCATAGTTTCATCCTTCTCAATATTAAGTTTCAATTCAACTGCCGCATAAATAATCAACGACAAAACAAACAGAGCAATGATACCATTTATGATGTGTCTCATATGTTTTCTCCCTTCGCCTTTTTTTCCGTGATGCGATACACCCGGTTGCATATTTTTAATACACTTTTTCTATGCGTTGTTATAATACATGTTTTCGTACTATTGTGATAATTCATAATGTTATTAAGCACGGTCTGTTCAGTTACTTCATCCAACGCACTGGTTGCCTCGTCAAAAAGTAAAATCGGCGCTTCCGCAAGCAACGCTCTCGCAATGGAAAGACGTTGTAGCTGCCCTTCCGAAAGACCGACACCGCGCTCACGAATCGGACAATTTAAACCCTCAGGATGCTTGCCGACAAATCCATCAGCGCAGGCATAGCGTAGAACTTCCCATAATTCTTCATCCGTTGCATCCGGCTTCATAATACGCAAGTTTTCTGCTACTGTTCCCGCAAACATGGTATTCCCCTGTGGAACATAGGAAAACATCTGTCTTGTAGAAGCAGATACATTCATATAGTTATCTGTCATTCCTCCGAAAAGCCTTATTGTACCCCGCTGTGGATAAACAAGCCCTAACAGCAAGCGGAAAATTGTCGTTTTTCCGCCGCCGGATGGACCGACAAACGCAACAATCTCACCCGGTTTTGCTGTAAAGTCCATAGATTCCAACACTTCTTTACCATCGGAGTAATGAAAAGAAATGTCTCGCATTCGTATGGTAATACCCAAGTCTTTATATTCCTCACAAAACAATTCTGCCGCCTGATCATCCTCATGGCATTCTGCCGGCAATTCTGTCACGGACATAATTCGCCCGGCAGCAGTTGCTGCAGAAATCATATTCGGAACCAATGCAACGAGCGAAGAAAACGAAGTTGTCAGGGATGCGGACAGTTGCAAAAACAGTGTCATCGTACCATAGGTAATAAATCCTGACCACAGCCGATAAATTCCCCAGCCATAACATGAAATCGAAATCAGCAATCCCATCAGTGCCATAAAAGCTGATGTTATAATGGAAAACATATTATAAGAAAGTCGTACATCCTTATAACCCTTTTGTACATCACGTAATTTTGTACGATATAATTCCGTAAGTCCAAAAGCCTTAATTACTTGGATGTTTTGGAAAGACTCTTCATTAAATGTCATAACTTCCGAGCTAACTTCACGCATCTTCTTATTATGCTCTCTCATTTTTTTCATGAGCATTCTCGAAACGATCAGTGTCGCTGGTGCACTTAAAAGTGCGAGAAACGCAAGGGTAATATCATAATACAAAATGACAGCTAATGTTCCTACAAACTGGAAAAGACTTGTTACAAGAGTCGGAACCCATCCCAGTACACTTCGTGACACACTACTAACATCATTATTCAGGCGATTTAGCAAATCTCCTGAATGATATAATGACATTGCCTGCCAGTCTGCATCCATAATCTTATCATAAACATCCGCACGTATTTCCTGATCTACTTTGATTTCTATTTTTGCAGAGACACGACCGGATAACGCATTGCTTCCAATACGGAACAACTGCATCAGTACATAGAATATCGCAATTTGTACGATTTCTCCGGTATCATGTCCGGTAACAACATCTATAATATATTTGCTGAGCACGCTGCCTGCAAGGCTCATACTTGTTGCAAATAAGCCTAAAAATATGTACCAGACGATTTCCGCTTTATAGAGCTTACCATATCGGTAAATCCAGAACATTTCGTGCAATATTTCTGTTAAAGATCCCTCGTTAATTTTCCTTTTTATCTTCGTTAAAATTCTCATGCACTCTCCATGAATGAAAATAAAGGGCAGTGCATGCACACTACCCTTTATGATGCGCAAACAATGAACCGGTAAACTTTCATCCGGTAATTATCGCAATATTAAATCATTTTCTATACCAAGATTATCTCGCTACGATATTAATGATACGTCCCGGAACATAAATTTCCTTGATAATGTTACCGGAAAGCTTGTCGCCAAGAGCTTCCTTACCGGCAGCAATGGCCTCATCCTTGGTAATATCAGCAGCCACTTTAATTACAGTTTTTGTCTTACCGTTAATCTGAACCGCGATTTCGATTTCATCGTCGGCCATCTTCGATTCATCATAAGTCGGCCAACCAACATTTTTGTCAAATACGCTCTCTGTATGACCGAGGTTTTCCCACAGTTCTTCGCTGATATGCGGAGCAAACGGTGCCAGCAGACGCACGGCGTTCTCTAGTGTTTCACGGTCGATACCGCCTTCTTTCTTCACGAGATCAATCAGCTTGTTGTTGTATTCCATGAAGCCGGAAATAACCGTATTTAAGCTGAAGTTCTCAAGACGGGTGGTAATATCGTAAACCATGCGATTTCTTAACTTAATCATCTCTTTTGTTGCGGCCACATTCTTATCCTTATTATCCATGACAAGGTTATAGAAACGGTTTATGAAGCGATATACGCCATCAATACCTCTCTCGTCCCATTCGGAGTCGAGTTCCGGTGGGCCTACAAACAATTCGTACATTCTTAAGGAGTCACAGCCGTAATCGCGTACCAAATCATCCGGCGATACTACGTTCCCCTTAGACTTACTCATCTTAATGCCATTCTTACCGGTAATCATACCCTGATTAAACAGCTTTGTGAATGGTTCATCAAAGCTGACAACACCGATATCGTGTAAGAATTTTGTATAGAAACGAGCGTATAACAAGTGCAGCACGGCATGCTCTACACCGCCGATGTACATATCTACCGGCAGATACTTGTCAGCTCTTTCCTTGGAAACTAATTCTTTGTCATTCTTGTTATCTACGTAGCGCAGGAAGTACCAGGAAGAACCGGCCCACTGCGGCATAGTGTTGGTTTCACGCTTCGCCGGTGCACCGCAGCATGGACAAGTTGTGTTTACCCATTCTTCGATGTCAGCAAGCGGGGATTCGCCTGTGCCAGTCGGCTGGTAGGAATCTACCTCCGGTAATAATAATGGTAATTCTTCTTCCGGAACCGGGACAGCGCCGCAAGTCGGGCAATGTACGATTGGAATCGGTTCCCCCCAGTAACGCTGTCTGGAGAATACCCAGTCACGAAGCTTGTAATTTACCGTCTTGCGGCCAATACCCATCTCTTCAATCATGAGCGGAGCTTCCTGCTTTAATACAGCAGACTCCATACCGTTCCACTCACCGGAATTAATCATCGTGCCGACAGCATCCGTGTAAGCCTCGGTCATATTTTGAATTTCCTGACCATCCTTGGCAATTACCTGAATGATTGGAATATCAAACTTCTTCGCAAATTCAAAGTCGCGGTCATCATGCGCCGGTACGCACATGATGGCACCGGTACCGTAGTCCGCAAGTACATAATCTGATAACCAGATTGGCACCTTGGCGCCGTTTAACGGATTGATGGCATAGGTGCCGGTAAATACGCCGGTCTTTTCCTTATCCTGCAACCGGTCAACACTGGACTTCATGGACGCCTTAAAGATGTAATCTTCTACCGCGGCTCTTGTCTCGTCGGTAGCGAGAGATTTCGCCATCGCATGCTCCGGAGCAAGTACCATAAAGGTCGCTCCGTGCAATGTGTCAGGTCTGGTCGTATAAACGGTAATCTTTTCGTCTCTGCCAGAAACCGGGAATTCAACTTCCGCACCGTAAGATTTACCGATCCAGTCAGCCTGCATCTTCTTAACCTTTTCCGGCCAGTCAAGCTTGTCCAAATCAGCCAATAGACGGTCCGCATACTTTGTAATCTTTAACATCCACTGCTTTAAGTTCTTCTTGGTTACCGATTCACCACAACGTTCGCAGCAGCCGTTCACTACTTCTTCGTTGGCAAGCCCTGTTTTACACGACGGACACCAGTTAATCGGCATCTGCTTCTCGTAAGCAAGACCTTCCTTGAACATTTTAACAAAAATCCACTGTGTCCACTTATAATAGGCTGGGTCAGTGGTGTTTACTTCTAAATCCCAGTCATAAATGGCTGCGATTTCATTCATCTGTCTCTTAATGTTGGCAACATTCTGTGCGGTGGAAATCTTTGGATGAACGCCCATCTTAATCGCATAGTTTTCTGCCGGCAGACCGAATGCATCCCACCCCATCGGGTGAATGATATAATTGCCGTGCATCAGCTTATAACGACTCCAAACATCGCTGATTACATAACCTCTCCAGTGTCCTACATGTAAGCCACTTCCGGATGGATATGGGAACATGTCCAAACAATAATATTTTGGCTTCGTGCCATCATCAACATTTATCGGCTTCTTTTCCCAGTTCTGACGCCACTTCTTTTCAATCTCTTTATGATTGTAAGTTGCCATTTCTTTTTCCTCCTAAAATCTATGGATTCAACCGCGCAAAAAGGCGCAGTTGTTCAACTGTATTTTAAACCACCTTTTATTATACGTTTTTATAACGAGCTTTGTCAACCCCTAAGGATTACACTTTCTTCTTTCTCGTTGCAACATACGCGATGATAACAGCCGTAAGTCCGGTTGTAATTTTGCCGATTATCATTGGGGTTATCATCTCAGGTTGGATACCTGCGGTAAATCCAAGATGCGCTCCCACCGCTGCTGCCGCGCAGACAACCCATGCAGAGTTGATAATTTTACCGCGCTCATCCATCTCTTTTATCATAGAAAATACCGGCACAGAGTTCACGAGGGCAATCAAAAGTCCCATCATGCTGACGGTGTTTAAGCCGATTTTGCGGCCAAATACGCGAAACGGCTTCTCGACAATTTTTTGAATCAGCAGGATGACAGGATAACTACCCATGAGTACAACACCAATATCGATTAACACGTCCGTACCTGCGGACAGCTCATACATGCCCGAAATAATTGTCACACCGGTAAGATACTGGAATGCTGCCACGCCAAGTCCAAATGTTGCCACGCAGGTAATAAATTTACCAAACACAGTAAACGCTTTTACCAGTACATTTGGGAAGAATTTCAAGCCTAGTCCTAACAGCATCGCCAGTATAATCAGCGGAATACAGTTTACTAACAGCAATGTAAACGACAGTCCGCAATAAAGGCCGCCCAAAATACTGCCGATCGGCATCGAAATAATGCCTATCGTCACGCCTTTGAAAAACACGCCGTAATTTTCTTTGCCACACAGCGTAATACCGACCGGCACCGCAAATACAATTGTGCAGCCAATCATCGAGGCAATGGTGGTACCTGCATACACACCGAGCAGATCATTCTGGGCAAGCTCCGTCGCCAGCGCGTAACCGCCCATATCGTTCGCCAAAATTGTCGCAAACATACACGGGTCGATGCCAAACATTTTGAAGACCGGAATGACAAAAGGGCCCAGGACATTTGCAATGACCGGAGCCAGACAGATAATTCCTACAATATTTAATCCGACCGGACCGAGATTCTTAAATCCCTCGTCGAATTTTTCGCCGAAACCAAAACGGTTGCCGATAATTTTATCAATGCCGCCGAGGAGCACTCCCCCGGCGACAACAAACATTACAATATCATTAAAACTCACGTCTTAATACCTCTTTAGTGAATTGTTTTTTTCGGACATTTGCTCACACAGATGCCGCAGCCGGTACACTTTTCGTAGTCAATCTTCGCCACGTTATTTGTGACCGTAATCGCACCTTCCGGACAGTTCTTTTCGCAAATCTTACATCCGATGCAGCCGGCAGAACATGCTGCCATTACATCTTTCCCCTTATCCGCGGAGTTACACATGACAAAATGTTTTGCTTCATACGGTATGAGTTCAATCAGATGCTTTGGACATATGTCTACACATTTTCCGCATGCGACGCAGGCTTCCCTGTCTACCTTTGCGATGCCATCCTCAATGCGCAGAGCATTAAACGAACAGACTGCCACACAGGAGCCAAGCCCCAGGCAGCCGTAGGTACATGTTTTTTTTCCACCACCGGTCGTATTTGCTGCTTCCATGCAGTTCATATTACCGGTATATTGATATTTTTCTTTTGCTGCATTGCAGTCGCCACCACATTTTACAAAAGCAACCTTGCGCACAATTTCTGCGTTCTTGCCCATGATGGCACCGATTTTTTCTGCTGCTGCAGCACCACCTACCGGACAGGCATTCACTTCTGCCTCGCCCGCTGCAATCGCCGCCGCTAATGCATCACAGCCAACATAACCGCAGCCGCCACAATTTGCGCCCGGAAGCGCTTCTCTGACTTCCGCTTCTTTCTCGTCAACTTCTACCTTAAACTTTTCTCCCGCGATGCCAAGAAGGATTCCGATAAAAAGACCAGCACCGCCGACAATCGCTGTCGCCCATAAAATTCCTGTCATTTTACTTCTCCTCCTTACTTAAATTAATCCCGAGAATCCGAAGAAAGCAATTGCCATCAAACCGGATGTAATAAGTACAATCGGCATTCCCTTGAATGCTTCCGGAATATCATTGTGTTCCATCTTTTCTCTCAGGCCAGCCAACACTACGATGGCAATCGTAAAGCCGAGCGCCGTGCCAACACTGTTGATAATGCTTTCTAAAAAGCTGTACGACTTCTGGATGTTCAAAATCGCCACACCGAGCACCGCACAGTTGGTGGTGATCAACGGCAGATATACGCCAAGTGCCTGATAAAGAGCCGGCATTAATTTTTTCAAAACCATTTCTACGAACTGTACAAGTGCCGCAATGACTAAAATGAAGACAATCGTCTGTAAAAACGTCAAATCAGCCCTACAAAGCGGTGCTCCTTCATTCAAAATACCGACCTGAATGCCGTAAGTAATCATGGAGGCCAGCGTTAATACGAACGTTACCGCCGCACCCATGCCGGCTGCCGTGCCAACTTTTTTCGAAACACCGAGGAATGGACATAAACCGAGGAACTGGCTAAGCACTACGTTGTTTACTAATGCTGCACTCAATGCAAGTAATAATAGATTCATCGCTTATTCCTCCTCTTTCTTTGCTACTTCCGCCTTCAGAGCTTCGTCATTGCAGCCTCCGCAAGCGCCACAGTTACCACAGCACTTCACTTCCATCCGCTGTTTGCCCTGTCTTAAGCGTACTTTATTCTGAATCGCTACTAACATCGCCAGCACAAAGAACGCGCCCGGCGCTAAAATCATAATGCTAATCGGGGTGCCGCTTTCAAATATACCGCCAAGCACAGAGCCTTCACCGTAAATCACAATCCCCGCAATCGAACCCGCACCGAGAATTTCACGGAACGCGCCCAAAATACTAAGAGCAATTGTAAATCCAAGGCCCATACCAATACCGTCGCAAGCAGACAGTCCAACCGGATTTTTCGATGCATAAGATTCCGCGCGACCGAGAATAATACAGTTAACTACAATCAGCGGAATGTAAATTCCCAAAGAATCATTTAAGGACGGCAAATATGCTTCCAAAATGAATTGTACTATCGTTACAAAACTTGCTACAACTACGATAAACGCCGGCACACGCACACGGTCTGGAATAATCTTTCGCAGCAGAGAAATCATTAAGTTGCTCATAATCAATACAACTGTGGTAGTCAGCCCCATGCCGGCGCCGTTGATTAATGAGGTCGTTACCGCCAATGTCGGACACATTCCGAGCATCGATACGAAGGTTGGATTTTCTTTTATAATACCGTTATAAATACGTTCTAAATATGCATTCATCGCTTACTCCACCTCCGTCAAAGATTCATACATTGCAATCGCGGCATTGACACCGTTCGTTACTGCATTCGTAGTAACCGTCGCACCGCTTAAGGCATCAATCACGTTGTCGCCGTTGCCGCTCTGGGAATTCTTTTCCACTACGAATGCTTCGGTTCTTACGTCTTTGAACTGCGCCTTAAATTCCTCAGTATTTGCCTTCATACCGAGACCTGCCGTCTCGCTGATAGATGTGATAGAAACACCGCCACAGGTACCGTCTGCTTTGACGCCGACGATCATCGTGATATTACCACCGTATCCTTCCTTATCGGTCACAGTAATCGCATAACCGACTTCAGAACCATTTTTATCCTGAATAAGTGTTACCTTATCAATCACCGCCTGGTCTGAAGTGATATTCTTGGCTTCCAATACCTTTACCGCATCATCCTGCGAAAACTCAATTTCTGTGAAATGCTCGCCGCCGGTTAATACTTCTTCATATGCAGCTAACTCACGCTTCTTTGCCTGCTCATTTCTGGCATCGAGTGTCACGGTATACACCGTACCGAGCAACAACCCTGCTACCAGAGTAATGGCAAACAGAATCAGCGCATCTTTGATAATACTTTTTGTATTCATATACTTTCCCTTTCCGCCTAAGCTTATCTTCCAAATGCCTTCGGAAGGGTTACCTTTTCAATCAAAGGAACAACAAGGTTACAAATGATAATCGCATAGGAAACGCCCTCTGCCGAACCTCCATACAAACGGAACAGCGCAGTCAGAATACCGAGCGCAACACCGAATATAATTTTCCCCTTCGGCGTAATCGGGCTTGTTACATAGTCAGTCGCCATAAAGAAAGCTCCAAGCAATAAACCTCCGCCACAAATTTGTGCTGCTAAAAATTCAAGATTTAAACCATTACCAATGGCAAACTGCTGTATCAGAATAAATACGGCAAAGGTTCCGATATAAAATGTCGGAATGCGCCAGTCAATAATCTGCTTCGCTAACAGGTAGAGCGCACCGAGAATCAGCGCTACTGCACTCGTTTCACCGATGGTACCGCCGATATTACCTACAAACATGTTCATCACATCCACTTCGCCGCCAGCTTTTAAAGTAGCAAGCGGTGTTGCACCGGTAATTGCATCAACGTGGGTAAAGGTCGTCATTGCCTGCGTAAAGGAAATCAGCAAAAAGCAGCGTGCACCGAGTGCCGGATTCATAAAATTTTGACCGAGGCCGCCGAACAACTGCTTTACTACTAAAATCGCAAACACACCGCCGAGCACGGCCATCCAAACCGGCAATTCCGGTGGAAGGTTTAATGCCAAAAGCAAGCCGGTTAAGGCTGCGCTCATATCTTTAATCGTAACAGTTCTGTGCATAGCCTTTTCGTAAATATACTCGGTTAATACACAGGTAAACATCGTCACTGCAATTAAAAGGGCTGCATGCCACCCAAAATGCCATACACCGAACACCGCCGCCGGCATTAAAGCAAGCAGAACATCAAACATAATATTTGACGTGGTATTTTCTTCTCTCACATGCGGATTGGAAGAAACATGTAATAATTCACTCATTTTGTTTTTCCTCTCCTTTCCTATTTCTTCATCTTTCTTAAAGCAAGTATCTCACGACGATACGTCTTAATCGCCTGCGTCAAGTTTCTCTTCGCCGGACATATGTAAGAACAGCATCCACATTCGCAACATTCCATACCCTGATATTTTTCAAACATTTCGCGGTTGCGCTGCTTGGCAAAATCTGCCAATCTCGATGGGATGACTCTACCCGGGCAGCCACTCACGCAGCGACCGCAGTTGATACAATTGGTCTCCTGCTGCTGTGCTTTCGCAACCTCATCTTCCTTCATCGCCAAAATCGCGCTGGAACCTTTGGTTACCGGCACATCGAGCGTATACATCGCGACGCCCATCATCGGACCACCGGAAATAATTTTCTCCGGTTCGCAATGAAATCCCCCTGCTGCCTCCGCCACTTCCTGATGATTCGTGCCCAGTCTGACCAGGAAATTTGCCGGATTTACTACTGCATCACCAGTTACAGTCACAAGTCGGCTGATTAACGGCTTTCTTTCCACCACTGCGCGACGAATTTCATAAATAGTATCCAGATTGTTAACAATACATCCGACATCCGACGGAAGCATATCACTGTTAATCTTTCTGCCAGTCGTGGCAAAAATCAATGCGCGCTCGCCGCCCTGCGGGTACTTTGTCTTTACAGTTACCACTTCAATACGAGAATTCTCTGCCGCCGCTGCGGTTAACTTCTTTATGCAGTCTTTTTTGTTATCCTCAACAGCAATAATTCCTTTGGCATTTATAAACAGCTTAAGCACCAGCTCCAACCCCTCAACAATCAGCTCCGGTGTGTCGAGCATGCGGCGATAGTCGCTAGTTAGATATGGTTCACATTCCGCACCGTTGACAATGATATATTCAATCGCCGAAGCATCCTTCGGTGCCAATTTGACGTGGGTCGGGAATCCTGCACCACCCATACCAACGATGCCAGCTTGGCGAATCAGGTCGAGAATCTGCTCTTTTTCCTCAGTCTCTGTCGTTTCTAATAATGGAGCTTCTTCGTACAATCCATCGTTTTCCACGATTACAGACATAATCTTGCTACCGTTTGCTACGGTACGCGGCTCAATTGCTTTGACTGTACCGGATACGGACGCATGAATATTCGCGGACACGAAGCCTTCTGCTTCACCAATCAACTGTCCGACCAGTACCCGGTCGCCTTTCTTTACAATCGGATTCGCCGGTGCACCGATATGCTGAGACAGCGGATAAACCAAATCGCCCTGCGGCAACACTTCGATTACCTGTGCGTCTTTAGAAAGTTCCTTTCCGTCTCGCGGATGAACTCCTCCAAGAAATGTTAATTTTGCCATATATCCTCCCATCCAGACTTTTGATGTCATAATGATATGATTTTAGGATTAATAATATCGAATCCTTAACGCCTACGGATTTCTTCGTGCTTTCGCACTCCCAAAATCCTAAAAACATTCGAAATCCTCTACATCCTTGACGCCTACGGATTTCTCCGTGCTTTCGCACTCCCAAAATCCTAAAAACATTCGAAATCCGCACATTTTTCTGCAAAAAATGGCTCCTTTCTCATGTTTTTCGGGTGCAAAGGTCATGCTTTTTCATGCGAGCATGAAGCGCATGACTTTTGCACCCTGGCGTCACGATATGAAATATGCCCTTAACTAATCAGCCAAGGGCACACTATCCAAAATCTCACTAAATTAAATTATAAAATATTTTTCTCGAAAAAACAATGCAATTTTTATAGAAAGACCTAGTTTGGCTAAATTTTCTTCGGGAATTTGTCGAGAATTGCCGCTTTTAGTATGTCTGGCGGTAATTTGTCCTCATACAATGTATAACATTGTTTGTCCTTGTAATCTTTGTAGAAACACGGACAGGCATCCGTCTTTGATATCTGTAAAAAAAGGCCTTCTTTTTTTACATAACAGGTTGCTGGTGTTGCTTTCTGCCGGAAACATTTGTCCACCAATTCACCGATTGATTTGTACACCGCCATATCCTCTTTCGGCAAATAATAGTAGTCGCGGTAATTGTCGTAAAAATGCTTGAGCGTTCCCTGATACAACAGCAGTACCGCCTTTCCTTTCTGTCCCTCTGCTGTGAAATAAAATCCATCTTCTACACAAGTAATCTTCTTCGGCAATGGAACATCCATATGAAGGGACAGTTCCAACTCACAGATTTCCTCTCCCATGAAGTTTTTATCCATGTGAAGACACTGCTTCGTGACATCAAACCCGCCTTTCGCTAATGTAAGATAGGCAAACAACTCCGTCAGCTTCAACATGCCTAACATGTCTTCCAAATTGTGAATCAACAGGAAATGCTCCAACCGCACATCGCCACTCTGCTCGTACTCGCAGAATACCGGAATCAACGTGCCGCCATCCATCGTGTCCTCACGGCCAATTCCCAGAAAGTTCTCAAATGACTTCTGCTTTTTATTCGGCAGACGCAGTAACGGCGCAAGCGGCGAAAACAGTCGTAACAGATCGACCGACACACGCTCATCCAGTACACTTCCCATCTGGGCAGTTTCCGATGAGAACTTTATGCCAATCTTGCCAAACCTGTCCGCACGTTGCTTGATAAACGGCAAATCAAACGTCGTTCCATTAAAATGTATTAACAGACGATACTTCTCCACCATCGTGAAAAATTCTTTTAACATGTCCTTTTCTTCGCGCCGATGTTCGCACATCCACTGCATGATTTTCCATTCGCCATCCGCATCTGTATAGGCAATACCAATCTGGTAAATTGCTGCACTCCGTGCCGATAAACCGGTCGTTTCGATATCAACAAACAGTACTTCTTCTTTTTTTACACCGAGTTCTTGCCAATAAGCCTCCACTTCGGGTCTCATATTGTAGTTCGCTTTTGTAATAATTCGTTTCATTTCTGTTATTTATGCTCGTGTGTGAATAAATGGTCTTCGCAATATTCGTAATTACCGGCACATTTTGTACAATATCGGAAAGTCAGGTTCGGATTGTCTGCCTCGGTTCTTCCGCAAATCGCACATTTATGTCTGGTCATCCCGTGCATCCCTCCACCGTATGCCGGTGCACTGTTTACTTGTCGGCGAAACTCACGCTTTCGTTTGATTTCCCCTGGGCTAATGCGGTAATAATTTCTCGTCGCCAGCCAGAAAATCAGTACATTTAACAAAGATGCAATAATAGCCACGCGAGATACCCACGAGCCGAACAGCAAATCAACCGAGAGCAAAGCAACATCTACATACGCCAGCCACTTTACCTTAATCGGAATCACAAAATAAAGCATTACCCTCATATCCGGATAAGAAATTGCAAATGCCAGAAAAAGGGACAAATTGATGTAATATGCACTAAAGAAATAGCTGATATAGTACCCGTATGCCGCCGAATTCGCAAACCAATAGCCGTCCAATCCCTGTGGCTGAGCAAGCATACAAACAATATAAAGTACAAACGCTCCGATAATGGAGAACAAAAATCCACCTATCATAAATACATTGTATCGGAATGCACCCCATGTATGTTCGAGCGTCGTACCAATCGAATAATAAAAGAACAGCATAATGATATAAAAAAACAAGTTCGAAGACGATGGATATAAAATCCATGTAAACAAACGCCAAACTTGCCCATGTAAAATCATGTATGGGTCAAGCGTCAGATACTCCATCATATCCGATGCAACATACTGTACAATCAGTCCGATTACATAACCTGCAATCAAATACTTAGTCAAATCACGAATTGCATACCTGCCGAATTTACGCTCCATCTTATTCAAAAATTTCCCCATCAAAAGCTCCAATCCGCCGCCAAGCGGCCATCAAAAATGTACTTTTTTAACACAAGTATTATAAATTATGTGCAAAACCTTTGTCAATGAATTCATGTAAGTTTATAAATTGATAATAATTAAGACACATTCGGTTTCTATATCCATAAGCCTGCTTACTTCTCCTTTGATCTGTGCGTCTCTATTGGATGTAACATCCGGTATATCCAATACAGATGCATCGAAGATACGGACAGTATGAATATATGAAACCTCTGTGTCATAAAATCAACTTAAAAATCCATCATTTCGTTATCGTCATCGTCAAATTCCGGCTGCATCGGCATCTGCGGCATTTGCGGGAACATTCTCGGTGTTGTCGGCATTGGCCTTGTCGTCGGTTGCATTGGCTGCATCGGTTGCGTCGGCTGCATCGGTCTCATAACCGGCACACAAACACGGTCACCTTCGCGCAAATTATAAACATTAATATTCGGATTTGCATCCATAATATCCTCTAATGCCACCTGATATCTGCGACTGATGGCATAAAGTGTCTCACCTTTTGTCACACGGTGCACAATTCCTCTGCACTCAAAACATTGGCACACGCGTTCCGGCATACCAAATTCCGGCTCCTGCGACCAAAGTAAATTTTGATTCCAGTACATACATAACCTCACAAAAACTTTTATTACATCATATGTGATGTACCACGAAACGTGCGTTTTACTCTCTTTTTCGTACTGCACAATTTTTTTCCTACAGTTGTTTTTTGTCAAATTTTGTATTATAATGCTAGTTTGTGGGATTATTGAATTAGTTATGTCAAGAATTTTGGATGAGAAGGAGCGGTGAAAATGGCAACAATAAGAGACCTCATTTACCCTTTGGGTATTGACATCGGTTCGACAACAGTAAAAATTGCAATTATAAATGAGAAAAATGAGATTCTCTTCTCAGATTATGCGAGACATTACGCGAATATTCAGGATACTTTGGCATCCTTAATTTTGAAAGCCAAAGATTTGCTTGGTGACATTACGCTTTCACCGGTTATTACCGGTTCCGGCGGTTTGACACTGGCAAAACACTTAGAAGTACCTTTTGTACAGGAGGTTGTGGCTGTAGCCACTTCACTTCAGGACTACGCACCACACTGCGATGTTGCGATTGAACTTGGCGGTGAGGATGCAAAAATTATTTATTTTACGAATGGTATCGAGCAGCGTATGAACGGCATCTGTGCCGGCGGTACAGGTTCATTTATCGACCAAATGGCATCTCTTTTGCAGACGGATGCTTCCGGTCTGAATGAATACGCAAAAAATTATCACATGATTTATCCGATTGCTGCACGTTGCGGCGTGTTTGCAAAGACCGATATTCAGCCGTTAATCAACGAAGGGGCAACACGCGAAGATTTGTCCGCTTCGATTTTTCAGGCGGTAGTCAATCAGACCATCAGCGGTTTGGCCTGCGGCAAGCCGATTCGTGGCAACGTGGCGTTTCTCGGTGGTCCGCTACACTTCCTGCCGGAACTGAAAGCGGCATTTATCCGTACCTTAAATTTGGCAGATGAACAGGTAATTGCACCGGAACATTCGCATTTGTTTGCGGCGCTTGGCTCGGTAATGACTTCCAAGAGAGACTGCGCGATTGTACTGACGGATCTTGCCGACCGTTTGTCGCGCGGTATCGAAATGGATTTTGAAATCAAACGCATTGACCCGCTCTTTGAAAGCGAGGCTGCATACGAAGAATTTACCGCCCGCCATAATCTGCATGCGATAAAGAAGGGCGATTTATCTACCTATTCCGGCGACTGTTATCTGGGTATTGACGCAGGTTCCACAACAACAAAGATTGCTTTGGTCGGTGAAGATGGTTCCCTGCTCTACTCTTTCTATAGCAACAATAACGGCAGCCCGCTGGCTACGACCATCCGCGCGATGAAGGAAATTCATCAACAGATGCCTCCGTGCTCGCGCATTGCTTATTCCTGTTCTACCGGTTACGGCGAGGCGCTTTTAAAAGCAGCTCTGATGCTCGATGAAGGCGAGGTAGAGACCATTTCTCACTATTATGCAGCCGCATTCTTCGAGCCGGAAGTTGATTGCATTCTCGACATCGGCGGTCAAGACATGAAATGTATCAAGATTAAGAATCAGACAGTTGACAGCGTGCAGTTAAACGAGGCCTGCTCATCCGGCTGTGGCTCCTTTATCGAAACATTTGCAAAATCATTGAATTATTCAATTAACGATTTTGCAAAGGAAGCGCTTTTTGCGAAAAATCCGGTTGATCTCGGTACAAGATGTACCGTATTTATGAATTCAAATGTAAAGCAGGCACAGAAAGAAGGCGCGTCCGTTGCCGACATTTCTGCCGGGCTTGCTTACTCTGTAATAAAAAATGCATTATATAAAGTAATTAAGATAACTGACCCTTCTGACCTCGGCACAAAGGTTGTCGTGCAGGGCGGTACCTTCTACAATGACGCAGTTTTACGCAGCTTTGAGACGATTTCCGGATGTGAGGCTGTACGTCCGGACATTGCAGGTATCATGGGCGCGTTTGGTGCGGCACTGATTGCGCGCGAGCGCCATGAAGGAAAGCAGACGTCGATGCTCTCCATTGACAAGATTCTTAATTTAGAATATGAGACGTCGATGGCGCGCTGTCGCGGCTGTACCAACGCATGTATGCTGACAATTAACAAGTTCTCCGCCGGACGCCGCTATATTTCCGGCAACCGTTGCGAGCGCGGTATCGGTGAGCTGAAAAATAAAGAACAGATTCCAAATTTATTTGATTATAAAAACAAGCGCATATTCGCTTACGAGCCGCTTCCGCTGGAAGAGGCGCCGCGCGGCGAAATCGGTATTCCTCGTGTGTTAAATCTTTACGAGAATTTTCCATACTGGGCGACATTCTTTAAAGCGCTTGGTTTCTCCGTAAAGCTTTCCCCGGAATCCACACGCAAGATTTACGAGCTCGGCATTGAGTCAATTCCGAGTGAATCCGAATGTTACCCGGCAAAACTGGCACACGGACATATTAGCTGGCTGATTCGCAATGGCGTTAAAACCATCTTTTACCCTTGCATTCCTTATGAGCGCAACGAGACACCGGAAGCGAACAATCACTACAATTGTCCGATTGTTACATCGTACGCAGAAAATATAAAAAACAATGTCGAAGAATTGGAAACAGAGAATATTCGCTTCTTAAATCCGTTTATGGCATTTACCAATGAAGAAATTTTGACGAATCGTCTGATTGCGATTTTTGCGGAAGAATACCCGGAAATCCCTCGTTTGGAAGTGAAACAGGCAGCAACTCTCGCCTGGGCTGAGCTGATGGCTGTCCGCCGCGACATGCAGTTAAAGGGCGAGGAAACACTCGCTTACATGGAGCGCGAAGGAAAGCGCGGTATTGTGTTAGCCGGTCGTCCATATCATGTGGATCCGGAAATTAACCACGGTATCCCGGAATTAATTAATTCCTACGGCATTGCCGTGCTGACAGAGGATTCTGTTTCGCACCTAGGTAAGGTAGAGCGCCCGCTTATCGTTATGGACCAATGGATGTATCATTCCCGTTTGTACGCCGCTGCTGCGTTTGTAAAAACGCGCAATGATTTGGATTTGATTCAGCTAAATTCCTTCGGTTGCGGCCTCGATGCTGTTACTACCGACTGCGTCAGTGATATTTTGACAAAATCCGACAAGATTTACACCGTATTAAAGATCGACGAGGTAAATAACCTCGGTGCGGCCCGCATCCGTATCCGTTCGCTGTTGTCGGCAATTCGAGTACGTGAAAACCGCAAAGCAAAACGCACGCTCGTTCCATCAAACATCAACCGAGTAGAATTCACAAAGGAAATGAAAGAAAGCGGATACACGATTCTTTGTCCGCAGATGTCACCGATTCACTTCTCCCTGCTCGAACCGGCAATGCGTTCCTGTGGCTACAATATCGAAGTGTTGCAAAATGACGGACACGATGCCGTAGATGTCGGCTTAAAATATGTAAATAACGATGCATGTTATCCATCCTTAATGGTTGTCGGTCAGATTATGGACGCACTGCTCTCCGGTCGTTATGACCTTGACAAGGTTGCGCTCATTATCACGCAGACCGGCGGCGGCTGCCGTGCTTCCAACTATATTGGTTTTATCCGCCGTGCTCTTGAACGTGCGGACATGGCTCAGATTCCGGTAATTTCACTGAGCGTGCAGGGTCTTGAAAAAAACTCTGGCTTTAAATTTACCCCATCGTTGCTTGTGAAGGCAATCCAGGGCGTGATTTACGGCGACGTCTTCATGCGTTGTCTCTATCGCATGCGTCCATACGAAATCATTGCCGGTTCTGCCAATGCGATACATAAAAAATGGGAATCTATTTGTGTTGAGTCTCTGACCAAGAAGGGCTTTAGCATGAATGAGTTTAGAAAAAATATTCATGGAATTGTGCGGGATTTCGATAATTTAGCAATTAAAAATGAGAAAAAACCACGTGTTGGTATTGTCGGCGAGATTTTAGTTAAGTTCCTGCCGGCCGCTAACAACTATCTTGTGGAACTTTTGGAAAAAGAAGGTGCAGAGGCGGTTGTTCCTGATTTACTTGACTTCCTGCTCTACAGCTTCTACAACACGAATTTTAAAGCAGAGAATCTTGGTTCGAAGAAATCTTCTGCCACTATGAGTAACATCGGTATTTCCGCATTGGAATTCATGCGTAAGGAAGCACACAAAGCACTCTCGTTAAGCCGTCACTTCGATCCTCCGGCAAATATTCAGGATTTGGGTGAAATGGCAAGCGCCATTGTTTCCGGTGGTAACCAGACCGGCGAAGGCTGGTTCTTGACCGGCGAAATGCTTGAGCTCATCCATAACGGTGTGCCGAATATCGTCTGTACGCAACCGTTTGCCTGTCTGCCGAACCACATCGTCGGCAAGGGCGTTATTAAAGAGCTTCGCCGCCAGCATCCGGATGCCAACATCGTCGCAGTTGACTATGACCCGGGAGCCAGCGAGGTAAATCAATTAAATCGTATCAAATTGATGCTTGCCACTGCACAGAAGCAGTTAGATGCAATAGACTAATGTATAGAAAAAGGACCGAATCCGTTGAACTGACCCCCAAAAGTTAGACCAAAAATCTAACGATTGGGAGGTCGGTTTTTTATGTCTAAATATAGCTACGAATTTAAGAAGAAGGTAGTTCTTGAATATTTAGCAGGAAAAGGTGGTCCTGTTATTCT
>SVEO01000017.1 GCA_015057275.1 Lachnospiraceae bacterium
GAATTAAAGAGAAACTTGGCTGGATGAGTCCTGTCGAATACAGACTATCCGCTATGGCTGCATAAAAATAGCGTAGCAGCCATTAAACTGCTACGCTTAAAAAGTCTAACTTTTTGGGGTCACCTCATTTGACAGGTCCTGCTTTTTTTGTTAGAATATTTTTCATACATATTACTAAAATAATGAGAGGAAAGGCTATTCATTATGGGATTTATTCGTAAGTTAAAAACAGCAATTAAGAATAATTGCTACCACATTTTAGCGTTTGTCATTCCGGTCGCAATCATGCTGATTGTTTACTGCATTCGCGAGGTCTATCCGTTCGGCGACCAGATTTATTTAAGAAGCGACTGCTATCATCAGTACGCCCCGTTCCACATGGAGCTTTTGGACAAACTACAGACTGGTGAAAGTCTGCTTTACTCTTGGGATATCGGTATGGGTGTGAATTTTATTTCTACCATTGCGTATTATTTGGCTTCCCCGTTTAACTTTGTTTTGTTATTCGTGCCGGCAAGCATGTTGACCGAGCTTGTCGGTGTTTTTATTATTGGTAAGATTGGTTTGTGCGGTTTGACGACTTCCTATTATCTTGGCAAGCGCTTCAAGACGGTATCGCCTGCTACGACTGCTTTTGCCGTTTTTTATGCATTAAGCGCATACGTGTCTGCATTTAACTGGAACATTATGTGGCTCGACTGCCTGTGGCTGCTGCCACTGATTGTTTACGGTTTGGAACGCCTCGTAGACAAAAAGAAGGGAGCCCTCTATTGCGTGACACTCGGCCTTGCCATTGTATCCAACTACTATATCGGTATTATGCTCTGCATCTTCTGTGTATTATATTTCTTGGTTCTCTTATTGAAGAATGAAGGTTCCTTTAAGCTGAAAAAATATGTCGGAGACATTGTAAGATTCGGCTTTTACTCACTGTTAGCCGGAGGTATGGGTGCCTTCCTCATTTTACCGGAATATTTTACGCTTTTGCTGTCCGCTTCCGCTGAAACAACATTTCCGGATAGCCTGTCGCGTTATTTCTCGGTATTTGATATGCTTTCCCGATCATTAATGAATGTGGAAACATCGGTTTTTTCTGCATATGAGCCAAACATTTACTGCACGGTTGCTATTTTCCTATTCATTCCGCTCTATGCATTATGCCAAAAAATACCCAAAAAGGAACGTGTTTTAAAGCTGGCTTTAGCGGTATTATTCCTGCTTAGTTTTAATTTAAATATTCCGAACTATATTTGGCACGGTTTCCATTATCCGAACAGTCTGCCTGCCAGAGAAGCGTTCATTTACATTTTCCTGCTTCTTACGATGTGTTTTGAAGCATTTCATCACATTAAAGAATTTAACACAAAGCAGATTACCGGTTGCTTTTTCGGCGCTATGGCTCTTACGTTAATCATTGAGTACCTCTTTGTCTCAGACAGCTACAACTTTATGATTGTATATTTGAGCGCTGCTTTTATTTTGATTTACTACATCCTGTGTATGCTTATACGCAATCCTCGATATATTACCTCTTCGCTGATGACGTTGCTATTGATTGTTGCTGCTTGCGAGGCGATGATTAACACAGAAGAGACTGCTCTGCCAAGCACGACCACTCGTGAATATTATCTTTCCGACAATGATAATATTACGGAGCTTATGAAGTATGCAAGTGAAACAAGTGACACACTCTTTTTCCGCACGGAGAAGGAGAGCCGACGCACCAAGAATGATGCGGCCTGGAACGACTATCATGGCGTTTCTATCTTCTCCTCTACTGCAAACTGCGCTATTACCGACTTGCTTGCTAAACTTGGCATGGAGGAATCTTACAATGCATATTCCTTCTACGGGAATACCCCATTAACATCTTCCATTCTAAGCGTTAAATATATTTTGAGCAATGAGGTTCTCGAGGAAACAAACTTACAAAAAATGGCCGCCTCCGACAACGACTATTATTTATATGAAAATCTCTACACACTTCCGCTTGGTTTTATGGTGTCGGATGAACTGTTAGGTGATTGGATGCAGGACTATACAAATCCATTTTCGATTCAGACAGAATTCTGCGGTATTGCAACCGGAAATTACAATCTTTTCGAGCCGCTGGTGCTCGAAAATTCCGGAACAGCTGTGAGTATTTACGCAGAGGATGAAGCAGTCGATGCATATTTCTATGTGACCAGCGGTTGCGAATCAGTCACTGTTAGTATTTACGATGAAAACAGCGCATTTCTTTCATCCAAGACCATTTCCGGCTTGGACGATAACATGATTTGCCGTACCGGTACAATTCCTGCCGGCGGCTATGCCCGCATCACTTCTGCAGATGCTGATAATTCTACCATCGTTTTAACAGCGATGCGTTTTAATGAAGATGTTTACTTAGCGATGTACGAAGATTTGTGCAACGAGGGCCTCGTAGTTCAAGAATTTGAAGATACGTACATTAAGGGCGAGGTTACCGCTTTATCCGATGGGTATATGTACACATCAATTCCTTATGAAGAAGGCTGGACAGTAACCGTGGACGGTGTTGAGGTTGTGACGGAAGCATTTCAGGGTGCATTCCTTACTTTCCCGGTCGATGCCGGAACACACACTATCGAAATCAAATTCTTCCCAAAAGGATTTGCTGCCGGTATTGCAATTTCTGTTGCATCGGTGCTTCTGCTGATTCTTTCATTGATTGTTGGCGTGCTGATTAGGAAACGTAAAGAAAAGATAGCACATAAAGAACAAATGGAAGAAGTGTCTGCACTGATGGACGCAGAAACTGAGGCATAATCGATACAAAACAAGGCATTTCTTGTGTGAGTTCACACAAGAAATGCCTTACTTTTTGCTTATTATACAATCGGTACTCTGTTTTTCTTACGCTAATACAACAAGATATTTGCCTCTCGGCAACTTGAATACTTCTGCTACGGAGTCAAGTTCATCAATGTCATAGGCATCCATGCCGTTCTCCTCTAAGTATTCGACCACATCATCCGCAGAATCAAAAATCTCTGCATAGCATTCTTCTAAGAATTCCTCTGCCTCTGCGATTGTTTCTGCAACAGGTTCATCAAATAACTGATCCTGATGTTCGAGAAAGTAAACTAAATGTTCCTTCTGAAATGTGCTCATCTTGCTTATAAACCTCCCTCTATGTTAACTTGTTTATCTCATTCTTAAAACGTCAAATAGAATTGCATCAACTGTCGGCGTTAAGTAACGTGCCTTTGAGCGAATCTCTGCCGTAGCGTCTGACATGGCATAGCTAAAATAAGATTTGTCAAACATTTCCAAATCGTTGTAGTTGTCGCCAAATGTCATCGTCTCGTCGTAGTTAATATCGAACAACTTCTGCACAACCATCAGCGCATTGCCTTTGTTCACAAGCGGTCCATTAAAATCGAGCCAGCACTTGCCGGAAACAACGGTCGGCAGCTTTCCACCCCACTTGGAAATGAAATAATCGCTGTATTTATCAATACCGGCCGCAGTATGCACGGAAATCTTTAAAAATTCATCCTCGACCTCCTCAAACTTACGGACAAAGGTTGTATCGTTCTTTAATACATTCACAATGTGGTCGGCATACGCTCTGTTTGTATTTTTAATATAACACGTCTCGACACCGGAAAGTAAAACGTCGCAATCTCTGTGCTTGGAAATATCCTCAATAATTTCAAGGCCGAGCTCCCGGTCAATCGGTGTACGGCAAATGACCTGTCCTTTATATATAATTAATGCACCGTTTAAGCAAATATACATAATCCGGTCCTGAACTTTGCCAAATAAGCGATAAAGGTTAGAATATTCTCTGCCACTGGCTGCCGCAAAAATAACCCCTTTATCGCATAAATCTTCTATCATATTAAGACACTTTCTGCTGATAGTTCTATCACCATTCTGCAACAGCGTGCCGTCAATGTCACTTACGATTAATTTAATCATAGTACTCCTCCATGTAAAGCTGATGCAAGCTTCTGCTTCCTTACATAATCATCCTACATGATGTGTTTTCATTGGTCAAGTAGAAAATACAGCTTTTTTTGCAAGTTCGTCCGCCATGTCGTTGTATTTATCGCCGGAATGGCCTTTTACCTTGATAAACTTGACTTCCAATTCCTCTTTGATTGCTTCGTAATACTTCCGGTATTCGATGGTTCCCGGCTTTTTTGCCTCCCACACACCGGTGCACCACTTGGCGATTCCTTCATAATCATGATAAATGGTAATACTACTAATTCCATTTTCGATTGCGTAATGCATCGCCGCCATCGAGCCGCAAATCTCCCCCGCCACATTACGCATATCGCGTAGCTCCTGATTTTCCGGTTTTTCTGAAAAATGCAGTTCCTGCCCGTTCCATAGGAACACCATACCGTAGGAGAATTCGCATGTTTCTGCATTGTAGCTGCCGTCCACGTAAGCAATCGCTTCCGTATCAACTGCACATGTCGCGGCTTCTATCGACTGTGTTGCATCACTCATTGCAGTTTTAGTCGCATCCGTGTTCAGCGACTTGCCGTGCTGCGCGAAATAAAGCGCCTCCTCCGGTGTTGCAAAACTCTTAAAGCAGGCACCGGTCACTCCGTGCACCTGCGCCTTACAATCATCCCATGTCAAATATACGCCCGGTGTTTTCCCCTGAAACACCGCATAATACTTCTTTTTCATCCTAATCTCCGATCGTATTTCTTTGCACTCAGTATGACGCAAAGATGTGAATTTCATGTGAAAAAAGGACAACCAAATTGTTATATCTTTCGGTTGTCCTTTGAAGAATTACTTGCGTGCTTTTGTGCCTTTCGTATCACGTCTGCCCGTCTTTAACTTTCTTAATGAAATTTCTTTTTCTTTAAATGTAATTGTCAGGTTGTCGCCCGCATCTAACACGTATGCGTTTGTCAACGCATCTTCTTTGCCAAGACGAATACCGCGTACGCCGAGCGCTGTTTTCTTCTTCTCCGGAACTTCGGAGAGCGGGAAGCGCAAGAAATAACCGTCCTGTGACTGCAGAACAAGAATTTCCTTAGAGTACAATACCTTAACCGGCTCGGCAGATTCTGCCGCTTCTTCCGGCTGAACTTCCTCCGTGCCTAAATCAAGTGAAAGCTGAATATCTTCTAAATCCGGGTCATAGGTAAAGCCGCTGTCTAAATCATCTTCAAAGAAATCATCCTGCGGTTCTTCTGCTACCTTTTCGGTTACCAGCTTTTCCATCGCATTTGTCATTGCTACATTGACTAATTCATCCCCTGTGCTAAGCTTTGTTGCTGCAATCGTACGCTTCACCACGTCAAATTCTTTACCGTCAACAAGCTTAACCATACCGTTCTTAGTCACAAACAGTAACTTCTTCTCAATCAAACGGCTGAGCGGATGAATCGCAATGACGCTTTCCTGCGTACTGTTATAGTTGCACAGGTTGTCAATCGGCGTACCCTTTTCTTTTAATTTACGCAATGGCAAATCCGCTGCTTTTAACTGGTGTAACGTACCGATGTTTGTAAATATGGCCAACTTGTCATCGCTCATACATGGTACAACATATTTAAATTCGCTGTAGCATGTATCGCTGTTTTTCTCAAATACAGAATAATCAAGCACTTTGCCGTAACCGAAACGGTCCATGACAAATACAACTTCCTGTGCTACCGGCTTTTCTTCTTCGAACACCGCTTCTTTGCCGTTTTCGATGACAGTCTTACGCTCCACACTGTAATCCGTCTTAATCTTTACCAAATCTTTCTTGATTGCCTTCGCCATGGCTTTGCGGTTATGCAGAATGTCCTCATAAATTGCAATCTGCTCCACTAAGTCGTTATATTCCTTTTCCAGTGCAAGAATTTCCAGCCCAATTAATTTGTACAGGCGTAATTCTAATATTGCCTGTGCCTGACGCTCTGAGAAATTCAAGTTACCGGCTAAAATCTTCGATTCCTTATGGCGGAATTTGATTCCTTCAGTTTCACCGGTCATAAGGCAGTTTTTAGCCTGCTTTAAATTCTGGCTGCCGCGGATAATCTCGATAATCAAATCAATAATATTGCAGGCACGAATGAGACCCTCTTTGATTTCTTTCTGGTCAAGTGCCTTATTTAAAAGTGTAGTATACTTTCTTCTTGCCAGCTCATACTGAAAATTTACGTGATGGCGAATGATTTCCTTTAATCCGAGTACTTCCGGTCTGCCATCAGCAATCGCCAACATATTCACACCGAACGTATCTTCCAGTTTTGTTTTTTTATAGAGCATGTTTTTTAACTTCTCTATATCACAATTTTTCTTTAATTCAAGAACAATTCGAATACCGTCCTTAGAAGATTCGTTGGAAATATCGGTAATGTCCTGCGTTTTCTTCGTTTCAATCAAATCGCAGACGTCGGAGATGAATTTGCCGATGCCCGCACCAATCATCGTGTATGGAATTTCGCTGATGACAAGTTTGTCCTTGTCAGCTTTGCGCTTGCCCGGCTCGAAATCAACCTTACCGCGCAGCTTAATCTTTCCGGCGCCGGTTTCGTAAATATCTAACAAGTCGTCCTTGTTTACTACCAGCCCTCCGGTCGGAAAATCCGGGCCTTTGACATATTCCATTAATTCTGCGGTGGTAATCTTTTCATTATCCATGTAGGCAATGACTGCATCTATCACTTCGCCGAGATTATGTGTCGGGATGCTCGTCGTCATACCAACCGCGATACCTTCCGCGCCGTTAATCAGCACGTTCGGCACACGTACCGGCAATACTTCCGGCTCTTTCTCCGTCTCATCGAAGTTCGGTATAAAATCAACGACATCTTTATCCAAATCTGCAAGGTATACTTCCTGCGTAAATTTCTTTAATTTTGCTTCCGTATATCGCATCGCTGCGGCACCATCGCCCTCAATCGAGCCAAAGTTACCGTGACCGTCAATCAATGCCATACCCTTTTTAAAATCCTGTTCTAACACAACGAGTGCTTCGTAAATTGAAGAATCACCGTGCGGGTGGAATTTACCCATAGTATCGCCGACAATACGCGCTGATTTACGGTGCGGCTTATCATGATTTAAACCGAGCTGATCCATTGCGTACAGTACGCGGCGTTGAACCGGCTTTAAACCATCACGCACATCCGGCAATGCTCTGGCACAAATAACGCTCATTGCATAATCGATATAGGATTTTTGCATCACTTCAGAATATTCTGTTCTGATAATCTGTTCTGCCATTTATTTTCCTCTTTCTGTAATATGTGACTATACGTCTAATTCTGCGTCTGTCGCATGTTCATAAATAAACGCTCTTCGCGGCGGCACATCGCTGCCCATCAGCATGCTTGTTACCTGACTTGCCATCTTTGCATCCTCAATTTCCACAAGCTTGAGCACTCGTGTTTCCGGATTTAAAGTTGTTTCCCAAAGCTGCTCCGCATCCATCTCACCGAGACCTTTGTAACGTTGCAACGTAAAACCGGAATGCGTCTTGCGGTACTTCTCGAGCGCCTTATCATCGTACAAATACTCGCCCTCGCCCTTCTTCGGCACCGCCTTGTAAAGCGGCGGTGTGGCAAGATACACATGTCCGTGTGTAATCAGTTCCGGCATAAAGCGATAGAAAAATGTCAATAACAAGGTTGCGATATGTGCACCGTCGACATCGGCATCGGTCATAATGATAATCTTATGATAACGCAGCTTATTGATATCAAAATCATTTCCGTAACCTTCCGAAAATCCACAACCAAAAGTATTAATCATCGTCTTAATTTCTGCGTTGGCAAGCACCTTATCGACCGTCGCTTTTTCAACGTTCAATATCTTACCGCGGATTGGCAGAATCGCCTGTGTTCTGCGGTTTCTGGCCGTTTTTGCCGAACCGCCCGCCGAGTCACCCTCTACGATAAACACTTCGCATTCCTCTGGCTTTCTGCTTTCACAGTTTGCCAGCTTGCCATTGGAGTCAATGGAGAACTTTGGCTTTGTCAAAAGATTTGTCTTCGCCTTTTCCTCTGCTCTGCGGATTTTCGCCGATTTTTCTGCGCAGGAAATAACTGTCTTTAAAGTCTCTAGGTTTTTATCAAAATAAAGTGTCAGTGCCTCGCCGGTAATCTCAGCCGCCACTTTGCCGGCATCCGGGTTGTCCAGCTTCGTTTTTGTCTGACCTTCAAAGCGCGGTTCCGGGTGCTTAATGGCAATAATGGCTGTCATACCGTTTCGCACATCGGAGCCGGTAAAATTCGTATCTTTCTCTTTTAAAATTCCCAGTTCACGCGCATACTGGTTGATAATCATCGTATACTTCGATTTAAAGCCGGTAATATGAGTACCGCCCTCCTGCGTATAGATGTTGTTACAGAAGCCAAGAATATTTTCCTGGAACTCATCGGTAAACTGCACTGCACCTTCCAGCTCAATTCCGTCTACCTTCTTTGTGAAATAAATCACATCGTGAAGCGTCGGCTTGCCTTCGTTCAAATCCTTAACATAAGCTGCAATACCGTCCGGCTCGTGAAAAACGATATCTTCTTCTTCGGTCAAACGTTTGTTGATAAAATGAATGGTCAACCCCGGATTTAAGTACGCAGTCTCATGCAGACGGCTTTTAATGGCATCCGCCTTAAAATATGTTTTTTCAAAAATTTCATCGTCCGGAAGGAACTGCACGAACGTACCGGTATCATTTTTTCTACATGTACCGATTTCCTGAAGATCATACATAACCTTGCCGCGCTCGTATCTCTGCTTATAAATCTTTCCGTCCACTTTCACAACGACTTCCAGCCAACGCGAAAGCGCATTTACTACGGATGCACCTACACCGTGCAGACCACCGGAAATTTTATATCCACCGTCACCAAACTTACCTCCGGCATGAAGAATCGTAAACACAACCTGCACAGCCGGAATACCGGCTTTCTCCTGAATTCCAACCGGAATACCACGACCGTTATCCTGAATCGTTGCGGTGCCATCCTTCTCCAGCGTGACAGTAATTTCGGTACAATATCCAGCTAGATGCTCGTCCACCGAGTTGTCCACAATTTCATAAATCAAGTGATTTAAGCCTTTTGTCGAAACGCTGCCGATGTACATACCCGGACGTTTTCTAACCGCTTCTAATCCCTCTAATATGGAAATGCTGCTGGCATCATATGTCTGTTTTGCCATTCGTTCCCTCCATCTTTCTTCTGGCAGCGATATCCCGCTGCATCTGTTCTTTTAATCCTTCAATGCCCGAAAATTTAATTTCCGGCCTCATAAAACGGAATAACCGGACAAGTGCCCGCTTTCCGTACACATCACCATCAAAATCGAGCAGATGCGTTTCGATGGCCGGCGCGAAGTTATCGCCCACCGTCGGTTTGCATCCAATGTTGGTAATACTTATATATGTCTTTTCCTCTATGACTGTCTCGGAAGCGTAGACACCGTGCGGCGGCACAAGCTTGTGCTCATCGAGTTCCTGATTAATGGTCGGAATACCGATAGTTCTGCCGAGCGCCTTTCCGTGACATATTTTACCGGAAAAGAAATATGGATAGCCAAGCAATTGATTTGCTCGCTCCATCTTTCCTTCCAGAATGTTTTTCCTTATTTCTGTGCTGCTGACAATTGTTTCTGATAACGGTTCTTTTTCGATGATCCGCAGCTCATAGCCGTAGATTTTACCGAGTTCATCCGCAAGCTGTGCCGTACCGCGGCGATTTCTGCCAAAACTTAAGTCACTGCCACCGATTAATAGCTTCATCCCAAGCTTCTTTACGAGAATGTCCGCAATAAAATCTTCCGCTTCCATCGCAAAGAATTCTTTCGTCACCGGATAAACAATCAACACATCAACACCGCATTGCTCGTACAAATTAAGTTTTTCCTCTGTGGTCAAAAGAAAGGATTCTTTTTCTCCGAACATTACATGCGCCGGTTGACTGCTGAATGTAAACACAACTGTTGTCAGGCCTTCTGTCTTTGCCTTGCCAATCTCACGTAGTATTTTTTTATGCCCTAAATGAATTCCGTCAAATTTCCCTAAAGTTACTGCGGTATTTCTGAATTCAAATTCCGTCGTATTTGTAATGAGCCTCATCGGTAACGTATACTCCTTTCCTTTTCCGAAAATTATTTGCGGAAAAAGATTTTCTCTGGACGGTACTGCTTTTTCTTACTGTCCCACTCATAAACACCGACAAAAGTACCATCTGCATGATATACTAAAATCTGCTTTTCTTTCTCACCGGCATCCGAAAGCATAGCTTTTGTAATGCAATTTCCATTTTCGGTGTAACGCTCAAATTCTGTGCGCATCGTGTGTTTTGGTGCGTCAAACATCTCATCCGGCTTGCGAATAATGTTTTCGAGCTGCCCATTATCACGGTACTGCTCGATTTCTGCCAGCGTTTTCGCGTTTTCTAACGTAAAGATACCGACTTTTGTACGAATTAGACTTTCCATGCAACCACCGCAGCCAATCGCTGTACCAATGTCATCACACAGACTTCGGATATAGGTACCCTTACTGCAATGAATGGATAATGTGATGCGTGGAAGCTCCATTTTCAAAATAGAAATCGAAAACACTTCGATTTCACGCGCTTTTCGCTCCACTTCTACACCGGCACGTGCTAGTTCATAAAGCTTCTTGCCGTTTACCTTTAGCGCAGAGTACATCGGCGGTATCTGCATCTGTTTGCCGACAAAGCTCAAAATCACTTCACGGACTATCTCCTCGGTCAGCGCATGTTCTGTGGAAAACCTATCAAAATCGACTTCCCCTATTACTTCACCGCTGATATCGAGCGTGTCCGTCTGCTTTCCGAGCAGCAACACTGCTTCGTACACTTTATCCTTGTCCGTCAGCATGTCGCAAAGCTTAGTTCCGGTACCGAGACAAACCGGCAACACACCTACCGCATCCGGATCGAGAGTTCCGGTATGTCCGATTTTTTTCTGTTTTAAGATACCTCGCAACTTTGCGACAACATCGTGTGATGTATAGCCTTTTTCCTTATAAACATTTATCATTCCATCAAACATAGGCGATTCCTTTTGGTTGATATCTCGTCGAAAATACTGCTACGCTTCTTCCTTCGGATACAACTGTTCTTCTATATGCTTCGAAATATTATTTAATACATCGTGTACGGTGCCTTTCATCTGGAAGCCAGCCGCACGCACGTGACCACCACCGCCAAAATAGGTGGCGATTTTACTGACATCAACAACTCTCTTGGAGCGCATGCTGATTTTATACTCCATATCAGCAATTTCATAAAGAAACACCGCACATTCCACACCGGCCGTTAAACGCAACTGCTCAACAATACCGCCGAGGTCCACGCCGGTCACACCGTAAAAATCCATCTGTGAGCGCTTAATCACCGAGAAAATGCACTTCTTATCCATAAATAAGACGCTTTCTAACAATGCTCGGCCGAGAATCTGATTCTGTATATATGTTTTTTCGTAAAATGTTTCATCAATAATACGGCTGCCCTCAACACCCTTTGTTAAAAGCTTGCCTGCAATCTGCATCGTCTTTTCCGATGTATTTGAATATTTGAATGCACCGGAATCATGCACGATTCCGAGATAAATCGCCTCCGCACAAGCAAGAGAAATCTTGCTTTCGTCCAAAAGCTGATAGACAATTTCGCTGGCGGAACTTGCATCCGCAAGCACTACACTGTCATCCGCATAATCCGTGTTACTGATATGATGATCGATACAAAATGTGCGCTTGGCCTTTCGGAACATCGGCTCCAAAATTCCTAAACGGTCCGAATCACTCGAATCAAGAATGATAAATAAATCCACCGCCGGAATATCGCCTGCAACTGCATCCTTCCACAAAATAGCTTCCTTCATGCGATTAATAAATGCAAACTGCTCCGGAATGACTTCAAAGTATACCTTGACATTCAGGGTATCACCATATACATCTTTCAAATAATTATAAACTGCCATGCAAGAACCAATGCAGTCGCCATCCGGGCGTAAATGCCCGGAAATAGCGATACTCTTCGCATTATCAATAATTTGACTAATTTGCATCATTTATTTTTTTCATCTCCTCATCAATCTTTTTCGTCATGTTGATGCCGTATTCGATAGAATTATCCATAATGAAACGAATTTCCGGCGTGTTTCTGAGATTGATGGAGGCTGCTAATTGCTTGCGGATATAACCTTCGGCATTTTTTAAGCCGAGAAGTGTATTTTTTCTTGCTTCTTCATCACCAAGCACGCTGATGTATGCTCTGCAAGTCTTTAAATCCGGGGCAACAATAACTTCTATCACGCTGGTCAGTGGGTGGATGCGCGGGTCTTTGATTTCCTGGGAAATAATCTTGCTTAATTCACGCTGCACTTCACCGTTAATACGTGTATTTTTAATACTATTCTTTCTCATTTATTATCTTTTTACCTCTACCATCATATAGGCTTCGATCTGGTCAAGCTCCTGCAAGTCGTTGAACTTTTCGAATACAAGACCGCACTCGTAGCCTGCTCTTACTTCCTTTACATCATCCTTAAATCTCTTCAGAGAAGCAAGCGGACCGTCGAAAATCTGCTCACCCTCTCTTGTGATACGGCAGCTACAGCCTCTTTGGAAGGTACCGTCAAGCACATAGGAACCGGCAATCGTACCGACACCAGATGCCTTGAAGAGCTGACGGATTTCTGCATGACCGAGTACTTTTTCTTCGAAAATCGGATCAAGCATGCCCTTCATTGCAGCTTCTACGTCAGCAATCGCATCATAAATGACACGGTACAGACGCAAGTCTACCTTTTCACTATCCGCAATATCCTTTGCCTGATTATCCGGCTTCACGTTGAAACCGATAATAATTGCGTTGGATGCACTTGCCAGGGAAACATCAGATTCGTTAATGGCACCAACGCCACCGTGAATTACCTTAACAACAACTTCATCGTTTGACAGCTTCATTAAGCTCTGGCGTACAGCTTCCACAGAGCCCTGTACGTCAGCCTTGACGATGATATTTAATTCCTTCACATCGCCAGCCTTAATCTGTGTGAACAAGTCATCAAGCGACATCTTCGCCTTTGTTCCTTCGAGCAGCTTTTCCTTGCTGTCTTCGATGAATGTTTCCGCAAATGCTCTTGCTTCTTTTTCATTTTCCGTGCCGACAAATACCTCACCGGCATTCGGCACACCATTTAAACCTAAAATCTCAACCGGAGTGGATGGGCCCGCTTCGGTTACTCTTCTGCCCTTATCGTCAATCATCGCACGGACTTTACCGTAGTTTGCGCCTACAGCAATGGTGTCTCCGACATGCAGCGTACCTTTCTGTACGAGGATGGTTGCCACGGAACCTTTCCCCTTATCAAGCTTCGCTTCGATGACGATACCTCTTGCCTTACGGTTCGGATTTGCCTTTAATTCATGGATATCTGCATCCAAAAGAACCATCTCTAACAGTTCCTCGATACCTTCCTTAGAATGTGCAGAAACCGGCACCATAATCGTACTGCCGCCCCAGCTTTCTGCCACAAGTTCATGCTCGGTCAGCTCCTGCTTTACTCTTTCAATGTTTGCGCTTGGCTTATCAATTTTGTTAATTGCTACGATAATGCTGATACCGGCAGCCTTTGCATGGTTGATTGCTTCAATGGTCTGCGGCATAACACCGTCATCGGCAGCAACAACTAAGATAGCGATATCGGTCGCCTGCGCACCACGCATACGCATGGCTGTAAACGCCTCGTGACCCGGTGTGTCGAGGAATGTAATCTTCTGGTCGTTAATTTCTACCATGTAAGCACCGATATGCTGTGTAATACCGCCTGCTTCTCTGGAAATCACGTTTGTCTCACGAATTGCGTCAAGAAGGGATGTCTTACCGTGGTCAACATGACCCATAACACAGACAACCGGTGGACGCTTTACCATCAAGGATTCGTCCTCCTCATCTTCCTTAAGCAATTCTTCAATGCGGTCAACCTTTTCTTCTTTTTCGCAAATGATATCGTATTCCATCGCGATTTCTTCTGCAGTTTCAAAGTCGATTTCCTGATTTAAAGTTACAATTTTACCCTGCAGGAACAGCTTTTTGATTAATGCAGCCGGCTGCATTGCCATCTTTTCTGCCAATTCCTTGATTGTAATTACTTCCGGAAGGACTAACAGCTTGATTTCTTCTTCCGGTGCTTCCTTTACCTGCTTTACAGGTTTTGTCAGCATCGGATTCTTCATGTTCTTTTCCTGCTTGTTCGTACGTTCTTTTTCCTGCTTATTTCTTTCCTGACGGTTTTTGCGGTCGTTCTTTTCCTGACGGAATGCTGCATCTTCCTTGAAGCTTTCATTCTTCATCGCCTCATCGCGAGAAGTGCGGCGTCCGGACTCTCTGCGGTTGTCTTTATTAAAACCGCCATCCTTATCCTTGTTAAATCCGCCGTCTTTCCCAAATCCGCCGTCCTTATTAAACTCTTTGTTGAATCCACCGTCACGTCTTTGACCCATACCCTGTGGTCTGCCATCACGGTTCTCACGGCCTACACCACCTTCACGTCTTGGTCCTTGTGGTCTGCCTTCACGGTTGTCGCGATTGAATCCACCTTCTCTATTGAAACCTTCGCGGTTCTCACGATGAAAACTGCCGTCGCGTCTTGG
The DNA here is from genome assembly GCA_015057275.1 of Lachnospiraceae bacterium. Classification (GTDB taxonomy): domain Bacteria; phylum Bacillota; class Clostridia; order Lachnospirales; family Lachnospiraceae; genus SIG308. Next base: position 14,624 of record SVEO01000017.1, read on the forward strand.
TCCCTGATTTTGACTCTGCGGTCTGCCTTCGTGGTTGTCACGATTGAATCCGCCTTCTCTATTGAAGCCTTCGCGTCTTGGTCCCTGACCCTGTGGTCTGCCTTCGCGATTCTCACGGTTGAATCCACGATTTTCACGACCTACACCGCCTTCGCGATTTTCACGATAAAAACCTCCCTCACGGTTTTCGCGACCTACGCCACCTTCGCGTCTTGGCCCCTGATTTTGGCCCTGCGGTCTTCTATCACGGTTGTCGCGATGAAATCCGCCGTCCCGTCGCTGTCCCTGACTCTGCACCTGACGGTTGGAGCTATTCTGCGGATTAAATACGCGTGTAATGCGGGACTTTTTCGGTTCGCCGCTGTTTTCTTTTGCTTCATTGGTTACCGGCTTTTCTTCCTTCTTGGGAGCCGGTGCCGGCTGTGGCTTTGGTGCAAGCTTTGCTTTTACATAGCTTACTGCATCATCATCTACGCCGGACATGTGACTGGCTACCTCGATGCCTTTTTCCTTTAAAATTTCAATTACTTTTGTGTTTGATATATTATGCTCTTTTGCAATTTCATAAATTCTCTTTTTGGCCATGCAAGCTTCCTCCCTGATTTAACAACTTTACGATTGCATCTCTAAATCCTTCATCGGTTACAGCAACAGAAGCCCGGAACTGATTCCCAATCGCTCTGCCAAGTGTTTCTTTTGTACCGCAAGTCATATACGGTACTTTGTAAAATGCACACTTGTTTGTAAACAATTTTTTCGTGTTGCCACTAGCATCTTCCGCGGTAAGCACAAGCTTTGCCGTTCCTTTTTTCACTGCTTCTTCCACCGAAAATTCGCCGCTGACAACCTTTCCTGCTTTCTTTGCTAATCCTAATAATGATAATACTCTGTCTGTGTTCATTTATTTCTCCAGCTCCTTCATAAGCTGCTCATATACTTCATCCGGAATCTTTACTTTTAAAGAACGTTCCAAACCTCGGTTTTTCTTCGCCTTTACCAGACACTCCGCATCTTTGCACAGATATGCACCGCGGCCGTTCTGTTTGCCGGTCATATCAAGCACAATCTGATCATCGGTCGTCTTTAATACTCTGATCATGGAACGTTTTTCTTTCATTTCCGTACATCCGGTACACTGCCTCATCGGCACTTTACGTACTGTCGCCATCCGATTCCTCCAATTTGCTTTCGAATTTGCTGCTTAGTTCTCCTCATCGTAGGAATCATACTCATCGTAAGATTCTTCGCCTTCTTCGTAATACTCGTCTGCATACTCATCATATTCGTCGTTGTACTCTTCATAATGCTCTTCGTACTCTTCGCCGTAATATAACTGTGCCTGAGACTCGCTCTTTATGTCAATCTTAAAGCCGGTTAATCTGGCAGCCAGTCTAGCGTTCTGGCCTTCCTTGCCGATAGCAAGGGATAACTGGTAATCCGGAACAACAACTTCTGCGGTTTTTGCCTCGTCGTCTGCCATAACGGAAATCACCTTTGCCGGGCTTAATGCATTCTCAATGAGAATGGCCGGATTGTCACTCCAATTGATAATGTCAATCTTTTCGCCACGAAGCTCGTCTACCACTGTATTTACACGTGCACCGTTCACACCGACACATGCGCCAACCGGGTCTACGTTCGGATTGTTGGACCAAACTGCAATCTTTGTTCTGGAACCTGCTTCTCTGGAGATTGCCTTGATTTCCACAGTGCCATCCTTTACTTCTGCAACTTCTGCTTCAAACAGACGCTTTACAAGTTCCGGATGGGTTCTGGAAACAACAATCTTTGGTCCCTTTGTCGTATCCTTAACTTCCACGATGTAGAGCTTAATCCGCTGGGTCGGCTGGAATTCTTCTCCCGGGACCTGCTCATTTGCAGTTAAAACTGCATCTGCCTTGCCAAGGTTGATACTGATATTTTTGCCGTTAATTCTCTGAACGATACCTGTAACAATATCACGTTCCTTTGCATAGAACTGATCGTAAATCACTCTTCTTTCTTCTTCGCGGATGGTCTGTAGAATTACACTCTTTGCTCTTTGAGCTGCGATACGGCCAAAGTCCTTGGACTTGATTTCCACTTCTACTTCTTCGCCAATTTCCGGAAGCTTCTTGTACTTTGCAGCGTCTGCCAAGCTAATCTGAGTTCTCATATCCTCAACCTGCTCAACCACTTCCTTAATCGCGAATACCCCGATGTCGCCGGTCTCGCGGTCAACGCTTACTCTTACATTCTCAGCCTTGTCGAAATTCTGCTTATAAGCTGTGATGAGAGAATTTTCGATTGCCTCAAGCATTACCTCTTTGCGGATGTCCTTTTCCTTTTCTAAAATATTCAACGCCTCAATTAATTCCTTGTTCATTTGTAGTCATTACCTCCTTTGATATATAAATGTTTTCTTTAAAGCTCTTAAAAGTCAAATGTGAGTCGCACGAGCGCTACATCCTTGCGCGCAAATTCCATCGTGTCCGTCTCATTCAGACGAATGGTAAAGTTCTCTGCATCATAATCTTCTAACAACCCTACGAATTCTTTCTGCTTCTGAATCGGCTTGTAAAGGTGAACCTCCACCTCTTCTCCGATGCTTCTGGCAAAATCTTTTTCTTTCTTCAGTGGGCGGCCGAGTCCCGGCGAACTCACTTCCAGAATGTATGCTTCCTTGATGAAATCAGATTCGTCCAACTTAATCTCCAAAGCACGGCTGACAAGCTCACAGTCATCAATCGTGATACCGCCCGTCTTGTCTATATATGCACGAAGGTAGTAATTGCTACCTTCCTTGACATATTCCACATCAACCAGTTCAAAGTTGTGTTCCTTGACAATCGGAATCAAAAATTCCTCTGCTTTCTTTTCGTAATCTTCTCTCTTAGCCAATTTTCTATCTCCTTTGCGCTAATACAATAACAAAGAGTGGACTTTTTCGGTCCACTCCTTCTATACAACATATTCATCGATAACATTATAAAGCAAAGGTTTTTATTTTGCAAGCGTTTTTTGCTACTTTGTTTACTTTTTCTTGTTTAAAATTTCCATTCGAATGTAGCGGAAGGTCTCTTCTTCACCGCGGTCTTTTAACATAATCAGCAACCGTTCGAGCAATTCTCTCGTTTCCTCATGAATCAAGTAATGCTCGCGACTTTTTGCATAATAAAGGTACGGGTCTGCGTCTGTGTATGTGCCTTTATTGTAATTTTTGCTCGCAGCCACACGGTCACAAAACATCTCAAGCACATACTTAATCGGCATCCTACAACCGACCATCGTATCATCTTTGGATAAACCGTAGTCAATCCAATACTCCAGATGATGCTTGTTGCGCCCTTTGTGATGTAGCCATGCTGTACTGCAACCTGTCGCTTCACGCTCCGCATTGTTCGGACTGCGTTTCCCATCCTGATAATACTTCACACCGGTAAGGAATTCCGCTGGTGTGTATTTTGATAAATCATGAAGCAGCCCCTGCTTGTAAAGACCAATTTTAAAACAATGCTTCATGACAAGCATTTTATGATGATTGATTGTTTTTAAATGATACCACCAGTTCCTATTCATACACGGATTCTTCCTTACATATACTAAACTAAAACGATTCCAGCGAGATACTATGAAAAAACATCCACTTCTTTTATGGATTCTCTATTCGTCCGTGCTTTGTTTCCTGTTTGGGACGCTTTTCCATTTTCTTTATCAATGGTTCCCTAGTCTCATTTTTCAGGTACTTTTCCCGATTAACGAAAGTATCTGGGAACACATGAAGCTATGTTTTTACCCAGTTATCCTGTTATGGCTTTTGCCACAACACAAAATTCCATTTTTCGCATCACTAACATGGAGCAAAGAGCAACGGATTAACGGCATGACAATTTCTGCCGTAATCAGCATGCTTATTACTTTTTTCGGTTACTACGGCTTACGCTACGGGTTTGCTATAGAGAGTCTGCCGACCGACCTGTTGCTCTACTTTTTCAGTTTGGTTCTCGGTCAATATCACGGTGTTCTCATTACCAAAAGCAAACGCGCCGCCGAATACAGCCAATGTGCTATTTACATACTGATTATCATCGCGGTACTGTTTATGCTCTTTTCGCTGTCACCGTTAGCTCTGCCGGCATTTATCTCACCAGTTACACATTAAATTTACTTACTGCAAGCCAAGTACTTCCTGGGCCGGTTTGCTTGCCGGCTCAACCTTGGTTGCGTACAGCACGGGACCTTTCCCGTTATAGTCTCTCATTGTTTCATAACGGATTTCCGCCGTTACCTTAATCCACTGTCTTGTTTTAAGACGCGGTGCACCGGCATAACGGCAGATAAAGCCTAAAAAAGATACGTCATCTGCACAGCAGGTCATCACAAATCTGCCCGGCACAAATTGATTTACCGGGAAGTTACGTGGTTTGTATACCATTGCCAGGAATTCGACCGTTTTGCCATTGTAGCGTTCTTCCTGCTCCATCGCATCGAGATACCAGATTGGGTAAGCTTCTTCCGCAAGCTCAATAACCGGTGCATTCACATCGTATGGCAAATCTTCCTCACCTACTACGTCAAGTTCGCCTTCCTCATCCTCGAAAACAATCTGCGCGCGGTTATTTACCGCCAAAATCATGCGACGATAGGATAGTAAATCGTCTGTTGCCACAGCGCGGTTAAATAACACAAGGTCAGAGTAGCGCACCATATCAAGGAACATCGACTTCATATTTGCAAAATAGCCGGCAAAAGTACTTCCATCAACAATTGTAATCTGTTGCTCGCGCACCCAGTTGCCCGGAAAAATTACCTTTTTTAAATCCCACATGCCGTTGAATTCGATAATGATTCGCTCCGGGTCATGCTTCGCTTCCAGCGCCTTTAAGGCCTCTGCCGTAAACTCGTCCTGATTCTCGAAAACTTCTACCACGGTATTGCTTTTCTTTAAGATTTCTTCGTCGTACTCCTCCATACCCTCTTCGCAGAGAATCAAAAGTGTCTTGCCGTCAATTTGAAAATAATCCTCATTGATTGTAAACTGAATAAAATTGGTTTTACCTGCTTCTAAAAATCCGTTAATAAAATAAACCGGAATTTCTTTCTTCTGTACCATACTCATCCACAGCCTTTCTTAAACTTCGATATCTCGAAATTTTCTTTCTACTTGGAAAACAGCTCTGCAATCGCATCTTCCTTCATCTTCGAGCCGATGACACATATTTTTCCGATAACCTCAGCAGAACCTGATCGCACATTGCTTTCGCCCGGCACATAGTCAAAATGAATCCAGTTTGAGCATTCTGCACAGCGCACCATACCCTTTGCACGGAGAATGATACCATACTTTTCTTCGTTCGCCAAAGCCGCTAATTTATTCTCGATTTCCGCCATGGTATATGCGACTGCCGTCTCTAAGCCCCAGCTTACAAAAACTTCATCTGCATGATGGTGATGATGTTCATGCTCATGGCCGTGATGATGACCGCAGCAACACTCTTCGCCATCGTGATGGTGGTGTTCATGTCCGTGGCCGTGATGATGGCCGCAGCAACACTCTTCGCCATCGTGATGATGGTGATGATGCTCATGCACTTCCTTCATCAGTTCTTCCTCCATTTTGCTGCTACCCTCGATGGATTCCAAAATTTTTGCACAGTCAAGCTCATCCCAAGGCGTTGTGATAATCGCCGCATCGTTGTTTACTTCTCGCAACATTGCAATCACTGCCTCTAACTTACTATCATTTAATTTGTCGGTTCTGCTTAAAATAATTGTGCCGGCATGTTCAATCTGGTTGCTGTAAAATTCGCCGAAGTTTTTCATGTACATCTTAACCTTCATTGCATCAACCACAACTGCTGCACTGTTTAACATAACATCCGGTTCCGTTTCTACAACTTTTACCGCACGGATGACATCGGATAATTTACCGACACCACTCGGTTCAATGATGATACGCTCCGGATGATAAGTGCTAATCGCTTCCTTCAGAGAAGTTTCAAAATCGCCAACCAAAGAGCAGCAGATACAACCGGAATTCATCTCCGTAATCTCAATGCCGGACTCCTTTAAGAAACCGCCATCAATACCGATTTCACCGAATTCGTTCTCAATCAGCATCGTCTTCTGCCCAACCAGCGCTTCCTGCAAGAGCTTCTTAATCAATGTTGTCTTACCGGCGCCTAAAAAGCCGGAAATAATATCAATCTTTGTCATTTTATTTTCCTTTCTTAATCTCTATACGTTTCCATGAAAAATCCGGAATTTGATGCTTCTTCGCCGCCTATGTACAGGTGAGAGGTGTCGCCGAGCTGCTTTACCCGGAAGCAGGCCTCACCTTGCACGCGTTCTTCCGTGCAGACGATTGTCACGGATGTCGGTGCCACGAAAAATTGCTGCCACAATACCGGTGCAGCCAGTCCGAGCAGGTGGGAAAGAATTAAGAATTCTAAACCAAGGTGACAGTAAAATACAAGGGTATCTTCGTTGCCCTTTAAGACCTTGTAATAGTTGCCTTCTCTCTCATAACCATGCTCTTTTAAGAGCGCATCCATGCCGTTAATTACTTTCTCATATTGTTCCTTTACCGGACCAGTCGCCATAATTTCACTGTCCACCCAGTTGTCCTTGTCGTAAAGCTCCGGATGCTTTGTCCAGTAGCCTGGGTAAAAATCCCATGGGATTCTTTTGTTGCCGGTTACCGGGTCGTCAATCGGAACATAAAATTCTGCCAGCCAGTCGAGTGTGGTCGCACTACCACCAGTCAGCTTTAAGGTCTCATTGCATGTATCCTGTGCGCGGCCGAGCGGAGAAACGTAAACATAATCCATCTTTACCTTCGCCATGCGCTTTGCCAACAATTTTGCCTCGCGCCATCCCTTTTCCGTTAGGGAATCTCTTACATAATCCGGGTCACCGTGTCGAATAAAAATCAGTTTCATATAAGTCCTCCCATCCGTATCTAACGCAGAAAACCATTGACGATCTGTTCCTCTGCTTCCTCTTCTGTCAAACCTAAGGTCATAAGCTTAATAATCTGCTCACCGGCAATCTTGCCGATGGCAGCTTCGTGAATCAACTCTGCGTCGAGATGGTTCGCGGTAATTTCCGGTACCGCAGCAATCTTCGCATCGTCCATAATAATTGCATCGCACTCGGTATGACCGGCACACTTATTGTTACCGTTAATTTTCGATAAGAATAACTGTCTGGAATTACCCTTAGCCACCGCACGGCTGACAACATTTGTGCTGGAACCTTCACCGTTTAAATTTACCACGAAATCGGTCTTTGCATACTGGTTGCCGTGCGTCATCAGTTTCTCAGAAATCATCAGTTTCGCGCCTGCCGCCAATTCTGCTTTTGTCACGCGGTCGGTGGAATCCACACCGCGAATCTGTGCGGTGTCCATCTCCATGTAGCTGTTCTCTTCCATATAAACAATCGTCTGCGGATTCATCACGCGTTCGCCGGTGCCTTCCCCCTTGCCGACATGCTTCTCGACATACTTAAGCTTCGCATTCTTGCCGAGATAAAAGGTGTGAATGCCATCATGCTGGCTCTTCTTATCACCGCCGTTATGGATACCGCAACCGGCGATAATGGTTACGTCGCAGTCTTCTCCGATGTGGAAATCGTTGTAAACAACCTCAGAAATACCTGCTTCGCTGATAATGACCGGCATGTGCAGACTTTCCTTTTTCGTTCCCGGCTTAATGTAAATCTCGATGCCTTTATTGTCTTCTCTTGTTACAATATCAATATTCTCCGTCGTGCTTCTACCGGCGGTCGCGCCGTTTGCACGAATGTTGTAGGCTCCCTTCGGAATCGCATGGAGTCCGGCAACCTCTTCTAATAAGTTTAACTGTATTTGATCCATTCTCATCCTCCGTATTATACGAACTTCTTGCAGACTTCGTAGCCGTTCATCAGTCGTGGTAAAATTTCATCTTTCTTGCCCATCTCGCGCACACGTCCGTTTTCTAATACGATGATTTCATCTGCTGTATTTAAAATGCGCTCTTGATGCGAAATGATGATAATCGTCTTATTCTGCTCCTTGTGCATTTTTTCGAATACGTTAATCAGGTTCTTGAAGCTCCAAAGGTCGATACCGGCCTCCGGTTCATCGAACACAGTAAGTTCGGTATCTCTGGCGAGCACGGTAGCAATCTCGATACGCTTTAATTCTCCTCCGGAAAGGCTGCCGTCCACGTCTCGGTTAATATAGTCGCGTGCACATAGCCCAACCTCAGACAGATAATCGCAGGCCCCGGAAACAGTCAACTGATTGCCGGCTGCTAAGCGAATCAAATCCTTTACCTTAATCCCCTTAAAACGTACCGGCTGTTGGAACGCAAAGCTGATGCCCATCTTAGCACGTTCAGTAATGCTCATATTTGTGATGTCGACTCCGTTCCATAAAATCTGACCGGACGTCGGCTTCTCGATGCCGGCAATGAGTTTGGCCATCGTTGATTTACCGCCGCCGTTCGGACCGGTAATCGCTACAAATTTATTGTCATCAATCGTAAGACTGATATCCTTGATTATATCTTTCTGCTTCGAGTTTTCTTCGACTTCAAAAGAAACATTTTTTAACTCAAGCATCTTTATCCTCCATTCCGCAATCATCTTGCTGATTCGTGTACTCTAAAACATTCAACTTTTAATATAGCAAATTTTAATTAATTTAGCAACTTTTTTCTTTTCGTCATCAGTCCGCCGATGCGTCCGGTTTCTTGTGCAGATAATCCGCGCCAGCCGTGTTTCTCGACCTGTGCGAGTAACCCCAGCTCGTCGGCGATTTCGTATTTTAAGCGTTCCTCATCCGGAAGCTCCCGCCAATTAGCTACTTTTTCTCTCTCTTTTTCTAATTTTTGTTGTTGATTTACTTTTCCCATGTCAAAATCATTCCTTTCTGTCATCGCACATTTGCTGTGCTCAAAGGAATTATTTACAAATTTTCAGAAGTTATACACGCCTTGGAATTTCTTCCAAGCTCGCGATACACTGTGTGCAACATTGTAATCAGGCAAGCGCTGCCGCCGATAGCGTTAGAAATCGGTTCCGCCAGAAATACACCGTCCACACCCAGGCTGGCGATTTGCGGTAAAATGATAGTCAGCGGCACAACAATGACGGCTTTTCGCAGTAATGAGAAAAATACCGCATACTTGGCGCGTCCGAGTGCTGTAAATGTACTTTGTCCCGCAAATTGAAACGACATTAGGAAAAAGCCAAAGAAATACAGTTTTAGTGCCGGCACACCGTATGTAATCGTATCTGCGTTGTCCCCAAACATTCTTAAGAAAAACTCCGGCACAAGCATAATTACAATCCACACAAGCAGTGTATAGGCCGCACCGAGTAAGGCTGTAAAGCGAATCCCCGACCGCACACGCTCGTACTGTTTCGCACCGTAATTAAAGCCAAGCACCGGCTGTGAACCGCTTGTTAGGCCCATAACCGGCAAACTGACAATTTCGCGCACCGAATTGAGAATCGTCATAATACCGATGTACAAATCACCGCCGTAGATGCTTAACATACGGTTGCAGGCAATCTGCACCGCGCAGTTCGTCGCCGACATAATAAATCCGGAAAGCCCCAAAGCGGAGATGCTTTTTACAAGCGCCGGTTCAAGCCGTAGCAATGCCAGTCGCAAACGAATGAGGGTGTACTTTCCGGTCAGGAAGCGTACCACCCAGATTGCCGAGCACATCTGTGCAATTACCGTTGCCAAGGCCGCACCTTTTACACCCATATCAAGACCGAAAATAAAAAACGGGTCAAGAATCATATTCAAAATTGCACCAATCACCGTCGTGCACATCGCTATTTTCGGGAAACCCTGCGCGCTTATGAATGAATTCATGCCCGTGCCAACCATCGAAAATATTGTGCCAAGAAGGTAGATAGAAAGGTAATCTTTCGCATACTTATACGTCACATCGCTGGCACCAAATGTATACAAAATCGGCTTCTGGAATATGTAGCAGAAAATCATGATAAACACCGAGCTGATGCACAAAAGCGCAAATGTGTTCCCCATAATTTTGCCAGCAGTCTCCTTGTCCTGCTTGCCACGTACAATCGAAAATAACGGTGCGCCTCCCATGCCAAACAGATTTGTAAATGCCGCCACAATGGTAATAATCGGGAACACAATGCCAAGGCCGGTCAAGGCTGCTCCATTTGTATCAGGTAAATGTCCTATGTAAATGCGGTCAATCACATTGTAAAGAATCTGCACAAGCTGTGCCACTGTCAACGGCCCCGCCTGCAGCAATATGTGCCTCCAAACCGCACCTTTTGCAAAATCATTTTTCACTCTTATCTCCATTCTGAAGCGTTTCCTGTTGGAATTCACTTCTTCCGAAGACATTGTAACAGAAAATCCCCAAAATGCGAGTGTTTCTTTCTAAAATATTTGTAAAGATTTCCGACTTCTTGCGTTCAGCTTTAAAAAAGGTTATAATGGTGTTAATTTATTTTGAAATGGGGGATTTTAAATGACGGTAGAACAGTTGATTAAAGAGGCTCTGCTTGCCAGAGAACAGGCATACGCGCCATATTCCGGCTTTGCGGTCGGTGCCGCCTTGCTTTGCGATGACGGTGCAGTATTTCACGGATGCAATGTGGAAAATGTTGCTTATGGCGATACAATGTGTGCCGAACGCACGGCGTTTTTTCAGGCAATAGCAAACGGACAAAGGAATTTCCGCAGTCTTGCCATCGTCGGAGGTAAAATGAATCAGTCGCCCGAGGACTACTGCTACCCTTGCGGCTCTTGCCGGCAGGTAATCGCAGAGTTTGTCCCGGACGACTTTGAAATTGTTGTCGCGAAAAATGCAACAAATTATAAAATTTTTACAATGAGTGAATTACTGCCGGGCACATTTCGATTATAGAATCGTGCTCGGCTACGATGCCGTTTTATAAGAACTTTCTCATCTCCAAAGCCAACTGCTCCTCCAGCTGAATTAACTTCTTAGCGATGCGCTTAGAATCCTCATCTGCGGCCTTGTATTGATTTAAATACTTAGTCAAAGATTTCACACCCATATTGCAGCCGTCAGTAATCAAATCCGCCACCATTTCATCGGATTCGTCCATGACAAGCTTCATGTTAGTCTTCATCCACGACATGCCCTTGGCCATTATATTGGGTTCCTTGCCGTCATCGCCGAAGCGGTCTAAGGCGGCCTGCAGCTCGACCTTTAAGACTTCATGGTCCTTTTTGTTACTCTGCAACTGCCGACGCAACTCGTCATCGTGCACGTAGTCTAAAACCTCATCAATGGCGGAAACGCCCATCTTAATGCCCGCATCGCACTCGCGTAAGAGGCGGATAGTATCTGGTTCAATGCTCATATAAAATCCCTCACTTTGCATACTATTTGGGAATAGTATGTGCAGAGTGAGGGATTTTCATGTATTTTATTTCAATAAATCTATATACCTACTTTGATATTTTATTTTAATTATTCCAATTCCGATTTTTCCTAATTCATTACATTAAGAACAAATCACTCCAGAGAGTACAGTTTCTCTGGAGTGACTAGTATAGAAAGGTTTATTGCTTATCCCCATTCATAAACTTTTTAGCATCTTTCATGAAACTCACTACAATCAAAACAATAACCGCTGCAATTGGGAATGCCGCAACAATGCTAACAGACTGCAGATTATTCATAGAACTTTCTGCAAACACCAATGCGATTGGAAGCAGTATCAGCAAAATGCACCACAACAATTGGATTCCCTTGTGCGGTTGCTCTCCCTCTCCTAAACGATGATAACTATAGCAGGACGCTGTCAATGCAATTGAATCGAAAGAAGTAGCATAAAAAGCCACCATGGTTACAAGAATCAATGCCAGAACCAATGGTGCACAAGGAATCGTACGAATCATCTCGATGATCACTTCATACAAATCTCCTGTTTCCAGATACTGTGCAATGAAACCAGCTTTACCGCTTGCCTGCATACCCATAGAATAATTGCCGAGAACAATGAAGCTGACAATCGTAGAGCCAACACCAAAACCATAGCCACCCAAAATAGTCTGACGGACTGTTCTACCACGAGAAATACTGCCAATAAAGAACGGCGCAGCTACACACCATACCATCCAATATGCCCAATAATAAATCGTCCAGTTTTGTGGAAAGTTATTATTACGCATTGGATCAGTATATGTGGACAAACCTACAAAGTTCTGAATCATTCTGCCAAAAGAATCGACACCGGTATCAATAATATATCTGGTCTTTCCACCGAACAACAGGACAAACAACAGTAAGCCAAAAAACATATAGATGCAGGCTCTTGCTAACAGACTAATCCCCTTAAATCCATGTAATAAGGAATAGGTATACACGAAACAGGTAATCAACAAAATGATAATTGTGAGAACTGTTCTGCTTATTTCGACACCAAACAAATTATTAATAATACTTGCCATCAGCGGAGTGGCTACACTAAAAGTAGTTGCCGTGCCAGCCAATAGTGCAAACACCGCTAATAGGTCAATCAATCCCCCGACCCAGCCATCGGTATGTTTTCCCAGCACCGGGCGACATGCCTCTGAATATTTCTGACGATCACGTTTGCGTACATGCAGCATAAAGCCAAAAGCAACCGCAAGCACCAAATAAAAGCCCCAAGGAATAAAGCTCCAGTGGAACAAAGGATATACCCCCGCCCACTCCTGCATACTTCCCATTTCCATAACGTGAGAATCCGTAGCATACATAATCCATTCGCCGAAGGAATAGAAAAGGATGTCCGCAGCCAAGCCACAAGTAAACATCATAGAGCCCCATGCAAAGAAAGAATATTTCGGCTTTTCACCCTTTTCCCCAAGAACAATATTACCGTATTTAGATCCGGCAATAAACAACGACAAAAGGAAAATACCAAGACCGATAATCAAATAATATGTACCAAAGGTATCGCCAAAGAAAAAGCGAATCTTACTGAGTACCACATTGGACTGTTCCGGCATGAAAAAGAAAACAATGCAAAGACCGATAACAAGAGTCAATGGAACCAGCGTTATCATCCAATCAATTTTCTTTTCAGACTTATTCGAACTCATAACCTATGCCTCCTTTATACTTTTGGTAAGAGCTATCAAGAGCGATCAGCTCATCTAAACTATCAACTTCAATAATATCTGATGCCTTCATTTCGCGAATCCCAAGCTTGTAATCTTCCGGATGACAGAACATTACCACATCATCCCAATAAATCTGGCGATTCTGCTTTTCCTCAAATTCCAGTTCCAAATGCTTTTTCAGCTTTTTCCCGTCCTCTTTAGACCATCTGGAAACACTGTAAAGCTGCCAACCACCTACACCGCCTGTACGACTACAAGCTGTAACAACACCATTTTCCACTGTTTGAAGCCATTCATTCGTGGCACCATCTGTCCACACACTGTTATAACCCGAACGTTCAAACTCCGGCGCCAGAATATCTGTATTATAGATAATCTGATCGCCATCTAAAATAATTACATCTGAAATGTGGTCTCTTGCTACATATAAAGATGAAATATTGTTGCAGGTATCATAATATGGATTTTCAATCAGCTTTAAACCCGGATACTCTTGCTCCAATACCTGAAACTGTTCTTTCAGGTATCCAACTACAACATAGATCTCGTGGATTCCATTTTTATGCAGACCTTGGATTGCGGTATCTATCATCCGCACCCCATTAACACGCACCAATGGTTTCGGGGTCTTCAATGTTACTGCACGCATACGATTGCCAATTCCTGCAGCCATAATAATAGCTCTTTTTACAGTATTCATTATAATGTTTCTCCTCTTTTCTCTAATTCATCACACACAATCCGATAATACTCTTTCGCATAACGGTACTGTCTTAATGAATACTCTCCAAATTCCACCCCCAACTGGCGTTTATATTCACACCAGTTACTCCAAAGCAAACCACAGGCTGCAATATAACAGTAGATTTTGATTCTGACTTCATCGGTGCAGCCTTCCACGAAATAAAGATCAATCAAATGATCAACCTGTGCTCTGTCGTATAGCGAATAGATGCAGAACATTGCAATATCCACGTGAGGATCCTGCATTCCGGCGTATTCCCAGTCAATCAGGCGAATTTCTTCCTCCCCCTGCTTGTTTGTTACAAATAAAAAATTATCAGGAACTGCATCAATGTGAGTTAATACCTTATTACCACAATGGTCTTCAATATATTTTTTTAACGTCTGTACATTGGCCTTTGTTTTTGCATAGTCTCGATATACAGATTTAACGCCTTTCCATAAAGACTCATAAAACTCTATCTGACCAAAAATGCTGAACTCATGCTCTACCTGTAAACCAAGTTCATGGAACCATCTAAGTTTGCGCATACATTTTTGCAGATCTTCTTCGCTTTCCGGATTACATACTCTTGATCCGCTAAGAAATTCCGTGATTTTATAACCATTCTCCGGATTGATATACGCAATCTCATCGCAAATGTGCTTACCATCAATTGCAGTATATACTGCGGCTTCTTGTCTTCGATTAATCAAAAATTCTGTTCCTTCACCCGGAATACGCATGATATATTTTTTATTTTTGCAGTTGAATAAAAAGGATCTATTTGTCATGCCTTTTTTTAACACGGAAATGTCAGTAACATCATCAGGATTAGATTTCAATGCAGAAGAAATTACCCTAATAGCATCTGATTTCAACTGATTAGAGTTACTATCCAGTTCTCGTAACTGCTCATAGGTATTGATTTCAACCACATCCAGCGAGTGCGCTACTTTTGCCATAACCATCATACGATTGCCATCGTACAAAGCTTCTTCCCAGAAAGCCCCATCATAGCTCGGGTCCTTACTTTTTGCTTCCAGATTATCTCTCACATACTGGGCATCTGTGGCTGATAAGTATGCAATACCAATCATAGCATTTCCACCCGTTTCACCCGGAACCTTAACAAGCTCCATTTTACGGTTAACACGAACGGAACTATCATTATCAATCAAATCACTTACCATGTACCAAGAATATAATTCCTGAGAACTAAATGGATTACAATCACACCAAATATCACAGGGAATGATATATGCATTATCAATATAGTCTTTTACAAGCTTCATAGAATGAAGATTGTTTTTATTTGCATATTCTTCGTTAACAATCAGTTCTACATCAAAAGTATCTATCAAATATTCATAGTGTTCTTTCATAAATCCAACCACTATTCGTATCTCGTGTATTCCAACCTCATGTAATTGCTTTATCAATCGTTCAATCAACGGTTCTTCATTAACCTCGATCAGCCCTTTCGGAAGCTCTGTGTTAATTGGTACCATTCTCATACCATACCCCGCAGCTAATATAACTGCTCGTTTTGGCGCATTATTCTGAAATAACGTGTGTGCTTTTTTCGTTAAGCACATACTATCATCTAAATATCCTTCAGCACATAAAGCCTTTAATGACCTATTTACAATACCTAGCGAATGTCTGGAAAGCGCAGAAAGAACTCGCTGATTAACAAAAGGCTCAGAACGCAGCGAGTTCATAATGTCGCATTCTTGCTTGTTCATGTTCAATCTCCTTGCGCATTTTATGAACACTTTAGCAAACAATTACGTTTATGTCAATACTTCTATAAAAATTTTGTATAATGCAAACAAAAAGGCCATCGAAACAAAATTGAATCGACAGCCCCTTTTTTTGTTCTCTTCGCATTAAATATGCAAGAATCTTTTTATTTTCTTTTTTGCAGCATTGAGCTCTCTTCGGAACCAAACATACTTACCGTACCAGTACTCAGGTTCTCGCCACAAAGAGTTTTTAATCTCTCTTAATTTAGCCAATGCAATTTCCGCTTCTTCTGTATAGGGATAAAAATAAAGTTCATCATAAATAACATCTGTCAACCTATCTTTATCATAATAGTGCTTTTCAATGATGTTATAGTTCTCTTCCGGATCCCACTCCAAATCATACAATTCTTCCTTATAACCCTCTTTGTTTAGGATATACTTAAACCGCTTTGTTATAATCGCCAACTTTCGATTCGGCTGTGCATAATAAGCAGTATCTGTTAAAACATATTCATGCTCCGGTATCATCCCCTCCAAAAGAATAGCTGGAATGTCAATATTACTTGTAAGAGAGTTAACATTGCTCCTTTCTCCAATTCTCGGAGTAATCAAAGGTATTCTGGTTACAGGCTCATATACATGGAAACCATAGCCAACCATACCCTTATGTAAATTCATGTGTCCATGATCTGTAGTGATGTACAAACTATCATCACCAACTAATTTCCTTGCATAACCAACAATATTATCAAAAACATCGATATCATCCGCATAAGATCTCCTGCCTTTTAACACATGAGGAAGGTGCATCCAGATAAACTGTTTCTTAGACAAATCAATTGAATCCATCGCATCGTAAATCAGTTTATAAGTTTGTGCCATTAATTCTTCATTTCGTTCCAAACGTTCTTGATTTGTTTTATGAAAACCAGCTGGTTGCGCAATATCAATACTATGGACAATGACTTTGTCTTCATCACCAAATTCTCGAACAAGAGGCCAAGTTTCATTTTGCCAGCTAACATCCCAAATCAAATGACATTCATAACCCCTATTCTGGAATTCAGCATACATACTAGGAAATTCTTCCGGCTCAACTGCCGTATATCTCTTTCTACTTCTAAACTCATGAGAATAGTGTCCGGATAACATAGCAGATAAGGCCATCGAGGTTGAGCCACCAGCGGTATAATGACGATGAAACACGGTACCTTTCGCCGCAAGCTCATCAATATTCGGTGTTTTCCAATAATTGTTTCCATAACACGGAAGACTCTCACATGGTAAACAATCTTTAGATAGCAAGAAAATGATATCTTTCATATGTCCTCCTTCAATTTCATTTAGTATCACTTTTTTTCAATATACGCTTCTTTATAAATATTATCAAATAAGTTAGGCTTGGGACATTATGCCGTATACTAAACCTTGTAATTTTATTTAAAAATCCTTCCGTTGTTTTAGATTTTGAAACTTCCCAATAACCACCTTCTGACAACAAGTGCATAAACAACGCTTTAAATTCACTATATTTATATTTTTGCTCATATGCTCGTTGCAAATGAAGCCGAAATTTTTCGTAATATTTCTTATTAAAATTCGGGTAAAACACCCCTTTTTCCCTCATGAACTCTTCAAGCATCTCGCACAATTGAATATCAGAATTCAAAGAACTTTCCAGTTTTTTTGATAACGATCCTTCAACTGTAGCATCATAAAAATACAGCGCTTCATTCAACCAACATAATTGATTGCACGATTTAAAATAAGCAATATTAAACTCAAGATCTTCACCTATGCTACGGTTTGTATTAAAGCCTTTTGAGATTAGCTGCTTTTTAAACAGCTTCCCCCAAGGAGTATAGATTGCAGCCTGATCCAATAGTATTCTAAACTGATGTTGAAAAACACCATCGTTTTCAAATCCTTCTGCCGGCAACATGTTTAATGCGTTTTCATTATTAATTTTAGTATGACCACACACAACAAAGTCAAAGCCCTGACAAATTTTGCTGTAAAGTTTGTCACAAATCGAATGATCAACGAAATCATCGATATCAACAAACATTACATATTGTCCTGTAGCTTTTTCAATACCAAAATTTCGTGTACTAGAAACACCGCCATTAGGCTTTGTGAAGACTCTAATTTTATTACTACGTTCCTGATATTCTTTTAGAATCGAATACGAACCGTCTTTAGAGCCATCGTCTACTACTATTATTTCGATATTAGGATATGTCTGATTTAATACGCTATCTAAGCAGCGTCGAATATAGCGTTCCCCATTATATACGGGAATAATTATACTAATCAATTCTTTTTGAACCATAATGTTCACGTCTTTCTTAATTATTTCTTTCGTTGCTTTCCAATAAGAATCGGAAAATAAGTATTTATTATATAAACAGGAATTATTAAAACAAACGACATTATGAACCCTCCAACAAAATCAAATATGCTGGAGTAAACAAGATTCCCTAATACCATACTGTACCACTCGCCAACGGTTCTTCTTAAAAGAGCCTGAATGAAACTATATATTTTCCCTTGTAACACAAAATACAGAAGAGTATTTTGTCCAACGAAGCGTGTATATGCATTAGATTTGATAAGTTTGCTAATAGAAACAATCATCATAACACCGACAATTCTTCTAATATAAATATGAAAAATATAATAGAACAAGTTCTTCGTTGTGTAAGCCTCCGGAAATGCATACACAATAATAATATAGAGAATTAATAAACACACAGCTACAAGTGGATTATTTATTCGATCAAATTTTTCTTCATATTTCTCACGAAACAAATACCCCAAATACATGAACAATACTGCCTGAAAAATATACTCACCATGCCAAGGCAAATTAACATTGTTCCAAGGCAACATCTCAGGAGGCATAATTCTTACATATATACTAGAAATTACTGAAAGAGTGATCAACAAACCGGCAAGAAATATCCTGCTTTGTTTGCTCTTCCGATTTTCATAGTTGCAAACAACATAATAAAAAGGAATAAACGCAATAAAAATGGCAGCCAAAAACCATGCACCATCGCCGAGTGTACGAATTTGAAGGAAATTCCAAATTAATTCTTTTAGGATAGGTTCGTGTTGATTGAAGGAAACTACCTGTGCAATTAATATATTTCCTACACTAAAAAACAACCAAGGCCATAACAATGTCTTCGCCTTATTTTCAATAAACTGCTTAAAATTGTATTTATTTTTATACACATAGCCCGAGACAAAGAAGAAACCCATAAGGTAAAATGGACTCCAAAATCTGTACATAACCATTGTTGATGCTTCTAAATGAGACATGATGATACACATCATACAAATGTATTTTACAACATCAACCCATTCAATTCTTTGCTTTAAAGAAACGCTCTTCATTTTTCTTATTCTTTCCCTTCACTGATTCAGTAAGTGTTTGAGCTTATACTGAATTTTTTCTATAATCGAGACATCTCCATACTTATGCATGACATAGTTAATACCGCGTTTTTTATACTCTTTCCAAAATTTACTTCTATTTTCAGAGCACTTTGAAGGATGCTCAAGCTGAGGTTGCAAACACTCTTCCGCCTTCGTTTCAATATAATCGAAATTTGCTTTAATGCACTCAAAAACATCTCTTCCCATCGCAGTATGGGTCAGAACTAGCGACACTCCAGATTGCGACATAAACTCCGGATGTGATTTTTCAATCCCCCAAAAATCCCCTATTGTGAGATCAGTTTGACGATCAATACATGTATAAGGACAGGAATAACATGATGGTCTTAAAGCCATTCCGCTATTGAAAACTCTTATGTAATCTCTCAAAAACACTTCTTTTCCACCAACAACCGCAGCTGCAGTTGGTCTTTTCCAGCCATTACGTTTGTCCTTGAATGTTAAAGATGTCAAAGTACCGCCATACTTCTTTTGAATATAGTCAACATAG
Source organism: Lachnospiraceae bacterium (assembly GCA_015057275.1). Lineage (GTDB taxonomy): Bacteria > Bacillota > Clostridia > Lachnospirales > Lachnospiraceae > SIG308. The sequence continues at coordinate 34,159 of SVEO01000017.1, forward strand.
TCACGCCACATTTGTGGGCTTGGAACGCCGTGACAAACGATATCAACAATTAACACACTATCCTTGATACCTTTTTGCTCTGCATACATTTTAAAGGCTGCTGCTTGACACCCCATTCCAACAAACAGTAATACTTTACCCGGATGGGATTTAATCCATAAAAAACAATCTTCATAAATTGTACCCGGACAGCTTTGCACATATTTCGAACCAATAGCAGAATCTCGTTCATCTTGATTTTCAAGAATATAAAAATTCATGGAATGTGTCTCAAAACTATATACACTACATGCTATTGCACCACCAATACCTAGTACATAGTCAGATAGAACAATAAATGCTCCACCAGATGAACTTTTCTTTTGTATAGCTATATCTTTTGCTTTAATTGCATATACATTTGTGTCGCCCATTATACAAGTCGTCCTCTTTCTTTCTGGTCTTGCTTAAATCTGCACACTTTTAAACACAGACTACAACGTACACATTTAGCTTCATCAATTCTTGGATATAAATACCCTTCTTCATCAGCAGTCATAATGATTGCCTCTTTCGGACATAGTGCACAACAAACTGCACATCCACAGCATTCGCTTTTATTTTTACAGAGTTCTGGAACCTCGTTCATATTAAGACCTACTTCCTGTTAATATTGCAGTCATTCTTGGTGCAAACTTTTTTAGAGCAACAAACAATACAGCTAATATAAAAAGCATCATTATGGTAACAAATATATAATTTTATGTGATGTTCGTGTATCCATGTTTCTCCCCTTTTATAATTTCGTTTTAAAGACTTTTGTTTTAGTAACAATCAGCACAAACACATACACCAAAACTGTTAAGCAGCCAAAAATTAACACATCGGCAAAATAGTTGACAGAAAACAGTTGTTTAACACACAATACACTTACAGCTGATACAATCAGCGCAACTTCGTCTTTAATGATTTCAAATACATTAGATTTCATAGGAATCAAAAAGCCATAATGTTTTCTCATTCGTATCGTTATTGAACACAATGAATATACACCGCAAAGCATAGTACCTAGAACAAGACCATAGATACCCATGAATTGCGCCAATATTACACTCAACACAATATTGACAATGCTCGTTGTAAGGCTATTTGCAGTAGTAGCTTTTGTATTTCCTTGTGAATAGAAATACCGATATATTAAATCGCGTACAACATTATTCTGCTGTCCGAAAATATATATGCACATGCACAAGTACACTACTCTAGTCGATTCTGCTGTAAATTTACCGTGTTCATATAAAAGTGCAATAAATTCTCGACCAACCGTTATGAATCCTGCAATCAATAAACACATGATGCAATGAAAAGCAGTTGCATATTTCCAAAGCACCGTTTGTCCTTTTTTAGGATCCTCTTTTAAAGCCGTTACAATTTTAGGATACGCATAAGTTGACAGGTTACCAATAAACATATTGTTAACCATTCCTATCATAGTATTGGAATATGATAGCAATGTTAATTGACCGGTTCCCATACTCGACGATAGCATCGAGTCAATCATCGTGTGAATCTTATAAACACCATTGCTGAAAACTGTAGGCAAAAAAATTTTAAACAGTTCCTTGAATTGCGGGCTTTTTACCTTAAAACAAATACGATATCTAAAACCGATTTTATAAGCAATAGCAATATCAAAAATGAACTGAAACACCGAGCCTGCAAGTAAAATCCAAAGGTATTCATATATTGTAAAACTCTTCATTGCAAAAAGAACTACAACAACAAATAAATTGGATAATAACAAAATTACTTTGGGAATATTATATTTTCCTTCCGTTTGATAATATGCCGTTGTAACACCTAAAATCCCCGGTAAAAGATGTGTTAATATACTTAATCCCATCAGACCACAAACATAGCCTTTGAAAACAACATCTCGATTTGTCAAAACATCGACCAAGAAACCAGAGGCAAGCAATATCCCCAGTAATAAAGCACCAACAACAGAAAATATCACTGATATAAAAGTATTGATTGCATCTTTATCCTTTTTCTTAATATAAGCCGGAATGATAACCGTCGTAATACCAGCTGATACAAATGTCAAGAAAAATCCGGATAAATTGTTCGCAAAATTGTATGCATCAAGTTCCACACAGGCACCAAAATTTGCAGCCGTTATCGTAGATTTAAATATTGCAAGCACTTGAGCTAACGAAGTGACAACCATCATTAAGCTCAGCTGCTTACCACCTGTTAATTGAAATTTTTTCTTATTCATCATTACTCTCTTATCAATCAGTAAAATAATACTTATGTTGAGGTATAAAGCATTATTTCTTCATAAAAGAATCGATATAGCTAAAAGCTGTCGCTCTCATTCTTTCGATATTCTGATTCACTTTCTCCGTATTATATCCCTCTAATATATCCTCACGATTTGCCAATTCATCAATTACGACATAACGATCACTCAATCCGAGCTGGTTCAAAAGATACGTTGCTCTGTCATCATTAGGATTTTGAATTTGAGGTGCATGGTAAGACCAAAATGGACGTCCAAACATTGCCGCAAAAAGTGTACCATGGAATGACTGTGTCAATACCAAACTAGCATTTCTCATCAGAGAAACCATTGCAAGCGGACCTGCATTTATATACTTTTCAATCCCGTATTCCGTGAGCTTATAAATACACCAGGACTTATAGTCAATGGTAAATACAGGCATATTTAACTTTTTACTAATAGTAGCAATTGCTCGATTGGTTTCCGGGCGGTCATGATAAAATGCATAGTTAAAAATGTATTTGCCCTTAATATCTTCTAACGGAAGCCAAGTGCTCCATTCATCTGGAGTCAGTAATAATGTTGGATCTGCAATAATCGGAACTTCTCTGCCGGTAAGTTCTTGAAGCCATTTTTGCCCATTTCCCTCACGTACTGATACCATGTCAAAATCTTCCAAATATTTACGATACACCTCAGGATCTTGCGCATGCACCAACACATTTTGCGCACCTAAGCTTGGTGAATATGCAATCTTACGAATGTTTTTTGCAAAATTCAAATAGTACGCATCATCATGATCCCGGCAACGAATATTCCACACCTGATCGCCTCCGGCAATCAACATGTCATAATTCCGTTCTACCCCCGGAAGTTGACTCCATCTTGTATATCTCTTCGGGCTTAATACAAGGTGGTTGGTTAAGAATTTCTTATAATCGCCTCGCAGTTTTTGCATAACCCGAATGTGAGGTAAAATGGAAACATCATATTTTAATGCATTTTTATTTGGTCTTACATCAAACAAATTGTACATATTTCTCTGATGCCAGTTTGAGTAATCAATTATTTCTACCTCTGCACCATATTTACGCATTAATGTTTGTTGTAACGCAAATGCTTGCAACATTGATCCGCAATTATATGATGCGTGAAATGTCATAACACCAATTTTCATACTTACTTATCCTCGTATAATATTTTTAGATACATAAATGCACCTTGATAATTTAATAAATAATTGTTCAATAGGCTTAGTTAAGCCCATGATATAATTGTCCTAGTGTCAATCAGGTAATAGTTCTTTGTTCTCC